>NZ_CP119409.1:2550000-3150000 GCF_029223885.1 Pararhizobium gei
ATCGACGACGCGCAGGGCGGCACCGAGCCTGCCGAGCGTAATCCAGCCGCCATTCCCGTTCAGTTTGCCGATCGCTGCCTGGACAAGCGGCAACAGGTCAGAGCCGGCGTGAACCGATGCCGGCCTGACCGGGGATTTGGCAACTGCCTGCGACGGTGTTTTGTTCGGGGCGCTCACGACATGAAACGCGGTGCAGCTTTGTCGAAACGAAACCGACGCGCGCTCGCCGCCAATACCGATCACACGCTTCCCAGCACCCCGCAGATGAACAGCGAGCGGCGTAAAGTCCGCATCTCCGGAAACGAGGCAAAACGTGTCTGCGCGGTCGGCTATCAAAAGCTCGACCGCATCAATGGTCATACGCATGTCGCCTGAATTCTTGCCCTTCGTCGGGCTGCAGACCTGCACCGCATCAATCGCATGCAATGGGACCATTCCGAGCCAGCGGATGCCGCAGCCGCCCGCGAAGTCGCCATAGGCGCGCCGTATCGTCGTCGCGCCATGGGCGCTTACTGCGTCGAAAACCTGTTTCGCACAAGCAGCGGACAGATTTTCCGCATCAATCAAAACTGCGACCCGAGCCTGCATGATCCTGTTCCCCATTGCAACGATTACACTGGGAAGAGCATGAACTACGCGCAAGCATCGAGACACAACCTTGGCGGGATATCGTTAATGCCCTCCTAGCGCATTCGTTAGATTATGACGACTCGGGCTCGTATCGCACGAAGGCGAATGCCGTTCCATCAGGCGACCAGTTCGGAACATTGATCGTCCCCTGCCCGCCGAACAACTCGAAGAGAATGCGCGCATTGCCGCCGTCAGGGTCCATCAGCCGCAACCGCACAGTCAGGTCGCGCGGATGATCGAAGACATCCCCGTCATAGGAAATGACCAGCAGGTTTCGCCCATCCGGAGACGGATGCGGAAACCAGTCGCCATAGTCGCTGTTGGTGACGCGCTGCACCTCGGTTCCATCGGGCCGGACGCGCCAGATCTGCATGCGGCCGGTGCGGCTCGAGTTGAAATAGACCCATTGACCGTCGGCGCTAAAGTCCGGCCCGTCGTTGCGGCCTTCGCCGAAGGTCAGGCGGGTCTCGTCACCGCCTCTGACGCCGATCGTGTAAATGTCGAAAACCTGGTTGCGGATGCCGCAATAGGTCAGCGTCTTGCCGTCCGGTGACCAGCCATGCCAGTAGGACGGCCGGTTCTGGGTGATCAGGGTCGGCGTGCCGCCCTCTGCCGGCAGCGTGTAGATCGTCGAGATGCCGAATTCGGTCTTGTCGGTGATGGCGATCGTCTTGCCATCGGGCGAGATGCCGTGGTCGTTGTTGCAGCGCGCGGCAAAGCCCGTGTCGATCGTCGCAGGCTCGCCGCCGCTGACCGACAGTCGGTACAGCAGCCCGTCGCCGTTGAAGACCAACGACTGTCCGTCCGGAGACCAGTTCGGTGCCTCCACGAGCTTGTCCGTTTGCCACACCACGCGGCTCTCGCCGGTCGCGAGTGTATGGATTTCCACGGAACTGCGCATGATTCTACCTTCCTGCGATCAGCGGTCCCGGAACCGGTTGGTGATCGGATAGCGCCGGTCGCGACCGAAATTCTTCCGGGTGATCTTGACGCCCGGCGCCGACTGCCGACGCTTGTATTCGGCGATGTAAAGCAGATGCTCGATCCGGTGCACCGTCGCGATGTCATGGCCGCGCGCCACGATCTCCTCGGTGCCCATTTCCAATTCGACGAGGCATTCAAGGATATCGTCGAGGACGGGATAGGGCGGCAGCGAATCCTGGTCCGTCTGGTCCGGCCGCAATTCGGCCGAAGGCGCCTTGTCGATTATGTTCTTCGGAATCACTTCCCCAGAGGGGCCGAGCGCGCCGGGCGGCACCATGGTATTGCGCCAGCGTGAAATCGCATAGACCTGCATCTTGTACAGGTCCTTGATCGGGTTGAAACCGCCATTCATGTCGCCGTAGAGCGTCGCATAGCCGACCGACATTTCCGACTTGTTGCCTGTCGTCACCACCATCGAACCGAACTTGTTCGACAGCGCCATCAGGATCGTGCCGCGCGTTCGGCTCTGCAGGTTTTCTTCCGTGATACCCGGCTCCGTCCCCTCGAATGTTTCAGACAGGGCGCCGAGAAAGCCGCGCACGGGCTCCTCGATCGGGATGATATCGTAACGGCAGCCGAGCGCCTTCGCACATTCCTCGGCATCCTTGAACGAATCCGACGAGGTATAGCGATAGGGAAGCATCACCGTGCGCACCCGTTCCTCACCCAGCGCATCCACGGCGATCGCGGCGCAAATCGCCGAATCGATGCCGCCGGACAGGCCGAGCACGACATTCTTGAAGCCGTTCTTGTTGACGTAGTCGCGAAATCCCAGAAGGCACGCCCGGTAATCGGCCTCTTCCCGCTCCGGAATATGCGTTTTCGGGCCGGCGGCACAGACCCAGCCGCTATCGGTCCTCTTCCATGTGGATACATCGACCGCGTCCTCGAACTGGCTCATCTGGAAAGCCAGGCTTTTGTCGGCATTGAAGGCGAAGCTCGCCCCGTCGAACACCAGTTCGTCCTGTCCTCCCACCTGATTGGCGTAGATGATCGGAAGTCCGCTTTCGATCACCTGGCGCAGCACGACCTGGTAGCGGACATCGACCTTTCCGCGGTAGTAAGGCGACCCGTTCGGCACCAGCAGGATTTCAGCGCCGCTTTCCGCCAGCGTCTCGCATATGCCCATGTCGTTCCAGATTTCCTCGCAGATCGGCACGCCGATGCGTACCCCGCGAAAATTCACCGGCCCCGGCATCGCGCCCGCCACGAAGACGCGTTTTTCATCGAATTCGCCGTAATTTGGCAGGTCGATCTTGTCGCGCAGAACCAGGATCTTGCCGCCGTCGAGCACGGCGCAGGAATTATGGCGCCCGGCCGTGCCCTGGCGCGGAAAACCGACGATTACACCCGGCCCGCCATCCGCCGTGTCCGCTGCCAGATCCTCGACCGCCTTGGCACAGGCCTTCAGGAAAGCTGGCTTCAGCACCAGATCCTCGGGAGGATAGCCGGAAAGGAACAACTCCGTCAGAAGCAGCAGGTCCGCCCCCTGCCGTGCTGCATCCGCCCGCGCCTCACGCGCCTTGGCAAGATTGCCGGCGACATCGCCAACCGTCGGATTGATTTGCGCGACGGCGATGCGCAGCGTGGTCGGTGGGGTTTGTTGCTCGGTCATGGGCAGGCCTGTGTTCGGATCAAATCGCGGATGCAGTCGTATTTCGCCGAAAGATGTATCGTATTTCACAGCGAAAACATCATGTCCGTGCCTGCAGACGGCAAAAAATCTTGCCCTGCCCGGATATTTCCAACGCGCTGCCACGCAGCATCGCGCTTCGGCTTCCTTCTTTCACGAACCAAACAAAAAAGCGGGGGAAAACCCTTATCCGGCTCATTCATCTTCCATTCAAGATGACATCTGTATGACACTAGGACGACAGTTTTGTAAAATTTGGAGATGGCCTTGGCCAGTTTTGAATCGCCGGTGATGGCCGTCACAGCCACCGATCGCCCGCTGGCCGATATCGGTGTTCGCGGCAGCAAGACCATATCGATTGCCGGCCGCCTCTCTGTGTCGCTCATCCTGTCGATCCTGTTGATTTTTTCCGTAGAGTGGATGACACGGGATTCGGCGCCGGAAGCCTTGGCCTATTTTCTCGATCCCATGCGTCCAGGCTGGACGACCGTGGGCGTGTTCTTCCTGCTGTTCCTTGCGCTTGATGCCGCATTTGGGCGCGAGAACTACGGCGCCATTCTCGTTGCGCCGCTGGCGCTCGTCCCGGCGTTGATCAGCCGTCAGAAGCAGATTTTTCTGTCAGATCCGCTCTATCCCACCGACTTTCTGTTTGGCCGCCAGATCATGGAACTCATGCCGGCCCTGGTACGCGATCGCCCCTGGACAGCCGTTGGCATGGCGGTCGGTCTCGTCGCCTCCGTCCTCACGCTTGCCTGGCTGCTGCGCTTTGCGTGGCGCCGCTTTCCCCTCATGAGCCGCCGGCAGCGACTGACACGGCTTGTCGTGGCGCTACCGCTGCTCGCCTCCTTTTACCACATGATGGACTACAACACCTTCTCTTGGGTGCGGGATCGGCTTCGCGTCATCCCCATCATGTGGGATCAGACCGAAAACTATCGCCATAACGGCTTCATCATGGCATTCGCGCTGAACCTGCCGATGGCCAATATCACGGCTCCGACAGGCTATATGTCCGACGCGATCGACAAGATCCCGACCGAGCCCGTCCCCGCGGGGACAACCCATCGTGGCAAGCCTGATGTCATCGTGCTGATGAGCGAATCCTTCTGGGATCCGACCCGCCTGCCCAACGTCAAGCTGTCGCCCGATCCGATGCCGACGATCCGTGAGATGCAATCCGGCAACGTCTTCTCGCCCGAGTTCGGCGGCATGACCGCGAATGTCGAATTCGAAGCCCTGACCGGTTTCTCGAACGCTTTCCTGCCCTATGGCAGCATCCCCTATCAGCAATATATCCGCAACCCGATCCCTTCGCTCGCCACCTTCTTCCGCGGCGAAGGCTATGTGGCGCGTGCCGTGCATCCCTTCCAGCGCTGGTTCTGGAACCGCAGCGCCGTCTACAAGGCGTTCGGCTTCGAGCAGTTCAAGTCGGAAGAGAACATGCCCGTCATGCAGAAGCGCGGCATTTTCGCATCGGACGAATCGCTGACAAAGGAGATCATCCATCAGGCCGACCAGTTGCGCGATCCCTTCTTCTTCTTCACAGTGACGCTGCAGGGCCATGGTCCTTACGAAGCCAACCGCTACGCGAAGAACACGATCAAGGTAGAGGGCAACCTGCCGGAAGCCGACCGTCAGGTTCTTGCAACCTATGCGCAGGGCATCAAGGAAGCCGATGACAGCCTGAAGATGCTCATGGACTGGGCCAGGGAGCGTGACCGCGAAACGATCATCGTGCTTTTTGGCGATCACCTGCCGCCGCTTAACACCGTCTATCCTAACACCGGTTTCATGAACGACGTCACCGCGTCGCGCAAAGGTCCGATGGAGCAGATGAAAGCCCAGCATGAGACGCCGCTTGTCGTCTGGTCCAACAGGACCGGTCCCGTGAAGGATATCGGCACGATCAGCCCGGCTTTCCTCTCCTACCAGATCCTCAAGCAGGGCGGCTTCGAGCATCCCTACTACACGGGCTTTCTCGGCAACGTCTTCCAGAAATATCCGGTCATCGACCGCTTCATGCTGATCGACGCCGCCGGTAAGGAAACGCCCTCCTGGTCGCGGCAGAAGACGACGCCGGCCCTCATCCGCGACTACCGGTTCCTGCAGCATGACATGATGTTCGGAGAACGGTTCGGCACAGAGCGGTTTTTCCAGTCGCATGCCGATCTTTTTGCCGGAGCGCTGTGAAACCGTCTGTATTGGCATTTCCGCAATGCGTCGGCTTGGGATAGAACAGCCCGGCATTGTCAGCCGGAGCCAGCCCATGCCGCATCTCGATGAAATCTCCCATATTCTTTTCGGCAAGCCCAGCGGCGAACTCGGTGCCGTCGAGCGGCTTGTGCTTCACCGCAGCAAGGAGCGAAAGACACTTTCCCAGGATACGAATGCGGCTTTCGTGGCAAATCAGGGCGTCGGCGATCGGCTGGCAGACAGCATCGCCCGCGTCGGCGGATCCTGGGGCTTCATCATAGCCTTCCTGACCTTTCTTGCCGTTTGGACCACGGCCAATACGATCCTTCTCTCCCGCACGGCATTCGATCCATACCCGTTCATCTTCCTCAATCTGCTTTTGTCGATGATCGCGGCCCTTCAGGCGCCGATCATCATGATGTCCCAGAACCGGCAGGCGACGAAGGACCGTTTTGATGCTGCAAAGGACTATGAGGTCAATCTGAAGTCGGAGGTCGAATTGATTTCGCTCCACAACAAGATCGATACGGTGCTCTTGCGCGAGATCGCCGAACTGCGCGACGACGTCCGCAGGCTGCACGCCCAGTTGGAACGCGAACGGAATTCCGGCCCGTCCGGGACTTGAATCCGAAGTGCGCGACGACCACGTCCGTAACTTGCACCGCCACTTACTGAACCTTATTTTTTAAACCTCTTCAACTATGGTCATTGTCTGACATTCTTCTCGACTCAGACCGCTGGCAGTGACTGAACGCATGACAGGCAAGCTAAGAATTCTGATCAACAATACGCAGCCCGGCTCCCCGATGGACGTCGCGACCGTTTTGGCAAATCCGGAATTGCTTGCGGTTCTGCAGGTGCACGCGCGGCACATGATCGGGATATTCGATCTTTTCCCGCGCGTTGCGCGGCTGACTTCCGCCCAACAGAAGTGGCTTCTCACGCAGGCCACCTATGCACTCCATCTCCAGCGCGACCCCGCCGACCCTTCGTCCGGCATCACGGCGTCGCGACTGCTCGACTGGATTTCGCAATACGGCGCAGCCAGCCGCAACACGACAACCGCCTTCCTTGCCGAACTGCTTGCCTACAAGCTGGTCCGCGATATACCGGGACTACCAAGCGGTCGCAGCCGGCCGCTGGAGCCGACGGAGACCGGCCACGAAGCGATGAAGCTCTGGTTTCGCGGCCAGATGCACAGCCTGGATTTGTTGGACGACGGCGGCCGCGTCTCAAGATTGGAGGCCAATCCCGCGATATTTTCCTATGCCCAACCGAGTGCCGCTCGAAAGCTGATCGCCGACAGTTCGTGGCGCGAGCCGCCGCCGAGCGTTTCCTGCTTTGTCTGGACCGAATATGGCGGCATGATCCTCGACGATCTCGTCTCGCGCATCACCCACCTTGCGCCCGCAAAGGGTCGCTACAGCATCGGCGATCTGCACTTTTCAGAGCTGTCCAGCCATTACTCCCTGTCGCCCACCCATATCCGTCGCCTGTTCTCGCGTGCGCTGGAACTCGGCCATCTCGGCGGCAATGAAAAGAGCACGCGCGGCAGGAGCTTTTGGGCGACGGAAAGCTTCATCGAGGATTACAAGCGCTGGCAATCGGTCAAGTTCAGCGCGCTCGATCACGCCTTTCACGAAGCGCTGGCAGCAATCGAGGGTCAGAGGTCCGATTGCGCAAACTGAGGCAGCCCGTCCTCGATCGCATAGAAATCACCCTTGTCGGCGCAGAATATGTGGCGACCGATCGCAAGGCCAGTCGGCAGGTCGAAGACGCCTGCCATGATCGAGGTATAGTCTTGCCCATCCATCTTCCAGAACAACGCCGAGCCGCAGGTTCTGCAAAACCCGCGCTGCGCTTCCGGGCTTGACCGGTACCATGTGACATTGCCGGCTCCGGTAACTTCCAGATCGCGGTCGAGAACATTGGTCGCGGCATAGTAGAGGCCGGTCTGCCGTCGGCACTGGGAGCAATGACAGGCAACGACCTCCCGCAACACGCCGCGCGTCGAGAATCGCACAGCGCCGCAATTGCACGATCCGGTATGCATGTCAGTCATCGAGGCTCCATCTGGCTTTGCCATCATCGGGCACGAAAAAGCCGGGCCACCATGAGATAAGTGGCCCGGCTCCGTCAAATGCAATCGCCTCAAGCGTGGATCAGCGCCGCTGATCAGCCATTGACGACCATGCGCTTCTCGTCGCGTCCGCCCTTCATACGCTCGGCAAGCAGGAAGGCCAGCTCCAACGCCTGATCGGCGTTGAGGCGCGGATCGCAATGGGTGTGGTAGCGATCGGCAAGGTCGGCGCCGGACAAGGCCCGGGCGCCGCCCGTGCATTCCGTCACGTCGTTGCCGGTCATCTCGATGTGGATACCACCCGGATGCGTGCCTTCGGCGCGGTGGATCTGGAAGAAGCTCTCGACTTCCGACAGGATCCGCTCGAACGGGCGGGTCTTGTAGTGGTTGAGCGTGATCGTGTTGCCATGCATCGGATCGCAGGACCAGACGACCTTGCGGCCTTCCTTCTCGACAGCCCGGATGAGACGCGGCAGATGCTCGGCAACCTTGTCGTGACCGAAGCGGCAGATCAGCGTCAGGCGGCCGGCCTCGTTCTGCGGGTTGAGCAGGTCGATCAGTTCGATCAGGCCGTCACCTGTCAGAGACGGTCCGCATTTCAGGCCAAGCGGGTTCTTGATACCGCGGCAATATTCGATATGGGCATGGTCGGCCTGACGTGTGCGGTCGCCGATCCAGATCATGTGGCCGGAGGTCGCATACCAGTCGCCGGACGTCGAATCAACCCGCGTCAGCGCCTGCTCGTAACCGAGCAGAAGCGCCTCATGACTGGTGAAGAAATCGGTCTCGCGCAGGTTGGGATTGGTCTCCGGCGTGATCCCGATCGCCTTCATGAAATCCATCGTCTCGGAAATCCGGTCGGCGAGCTTGCGGTAACGCTCGGCCTGCGGGCTATCCTTGACGAAGCCGAGCATCCACTGGTGCACGTTGTCGAGATTGGCATAGCCGCCCATCGCGAAAGCGCGCAACAGGTTCAGCGTCGCAGCTGACTGGCGGTAGGCCATGACCTGGCGTTCCGGGTCCGGAATGCGGGCCTTGTCGTTGAATTCGATGCCGTTGATGATGTCGCCGCGATAGCTGGGCAGTTCCACCTCGCCCTGCTTCTCGATATTCGAGGAACGCGGCTTGGCGAACTGACCGGCGATGCGACCGACCTTGACGACCGGCTGCTGCGCGCCAAAGGTGAGAACGACGGCCATCTGCAGGAAGGCGCGGAAGAAGTCGCGGATCGTGTCGGCACCGTGCTCGGCAAAGCTCTCGGCGCAATCGCCGCCCTGCAGCAGGAAGCCCTTGCCCTCGGAAACCTTGGCAAGCTGGCTCTTCAGACGGCGCGCCTCACCGGCAAACACCAGCGGCGGGAAGGTCGCAAGCTGCGCTTCGGTCGCGCTCAGCGCCGCCAGATCCGGATAGTCCGGAACCTGCTGGATGGGCTTGTGCCGCCAGCTGCTGGGTGTCCAATTCTGTGCCATCATACTCACCTGTTCATCGGCCGGCCGTGAAAGCCGGACGCACCTGCCTCAAAAGTGCTGGGCTTATAGACCTTGTCGGCAGGCTTGTATAGTCGCACGGCGCCGAGCAGGGAACTCACCGATGCACAGGCAACCGCAGGCTCATCCGCGGTTGCGCGGCAGCCTTTGCATGCCTCTTCTTTCCCTTCGGCGATCCAGGCCGATGCAGAAGGCCCGCGAACCAGATCGACACCCCGATCAGACCATCCCACTCCGGCGACTCCAGCGGATCGGCAAAACTCTTTTCCCCGTGTCTGACGGCACTTCGTCTGACGGCACTTCGGCCTTTGCTCGTCGGCATAGCCATGATCCATTCCAGGCTCATCATCTGCACTCCTTCTCTTGAGGACGTGCACTGCAGATAAGCGCCATTGCCGTTCCGTCGTAGAGCTATGGATGAAACGCGTCTTTCATCCGTAGTCGATGCGAAAGGTCGATCTTTCAATTATGATGGGGTCAAAGGGAGCCGCCGCGTGAACGAAGTCGATTGGGACGATCTGAAATTGTTCTTTCAAGTTGCGTCGGAGGGCGGCCTTGCGGGGGCCGCGGCCCTGACGGGCATCAGCCCGCCGACGATCGGGCGGCGAATGCTGGCTCTGGAGCGCACCATGGGCCGGACCTTGTTTATCCGCAGTCAACAGGGTTACCGCCTCGCACCCGACGGCCTTGTGCTGTTCGATCACGTCCAGTCGATGCGCAAGACCGTGTCCGATATCAGCCGGTGGCATGGCGATGCGTTCTCGCTGCCGATCGTCTCGATCGGCGGCCAGATCTGGACGACGGGGTTCGTGGCACGGCATGCGGGTGCGTTGCGCAACAGGCAGGACAGGTTCCGTCTCTGCTGCAAGCTTCTGCTCCCCGAGGAGGATCTCACCTTCCGGCGTGGTATGATCGGGATGCTGTCGGCGCGGCCCGCCAATGGCAATTTTGCCGTTCGGAAATCCGTATCCGTCGCCTACTGCACCTACCGGGCCGCAGACGATGGGATCGAAGACGAGCTTCCCTGGGTCTCGATCGGCACGGAGGTGGCAAATGCGCCAGCGGAAACATGGGTATTCCGCAACCACGAGCCCGAAATACACACATGGACCAATGCGCCTGAATTGCTCCCTCACCTTCTCTCGGCCGGCGCGGGCCGTGGTGTCCTGCCGACGTTCATGGGCGACGCCGTGCCGTCGCTCAAACGCGACGGTGTTCCGATCGATGAGCTTGCGCATCCACTGTGGCTTGCCGTCAACGACGACGATCGCCAACTGCCCGAGGTGCGGCTGACGATGGACCGGCTCGCTGACCTCCTAAGACGCAACGAGGACCTGTTTTCTGGCGACCGCCCATCTCTCGCCGCTACAGACGCTCGCCGTTCCTGATGCGGTAAGTCGGCGTATACATGGTCACCAGTTCTTCGGACGCTGTCGGATGCACCGCCATGGTCCGGTCGAAATCATCCTTCGTGCAGCCGGCCTTCAGGGTGATACCCAGCAACTGCGCCATTTCACCTGCCTCGTGCCCGAGAATATGGGCGCCGATGACCTTGCGATCGGCAGCGTTGACGATCAGCTTCATGATGGTCTTTTCGCTGCGACCAGACAGCGTCGCCTTCATCGGCCGGAATTCCGCCCGGTAGATCTCGATCTCGTCATGCTTCTTGGCGGCCTCTTCCTCGGAGAGACCAACCGTGCCGATCTCGGGCTGCGAGAAGACTGCGGTTGCGATCAGGTCGTGATCCGGAGAAACGGGATTGTGCTTGTATTCTGTCTCGATGAAGCACATCGCTTCGTGGATCGCGACGGGTGTCAGTTGCACCCGATCCGTCACGTCGCCGAGCGCGTAGATGCCCGGCGCGCTGGTGCGCGAAAAGGCGTCGACCACAATCGCGCCGCGCTCGTCGACGGTAACACCCGCCGCCTCCAGTCCCAGTCCACGGGTGTTCGGCACGCGGCCGAGCGCCAGCATGATCTGGTCTGCCTCAAGGAGACCATGTTTCAGCGTTTCCGCCGCCAGCCGGCCGTCCGCCGTTCTGGTGATTGACTGGAACAGGTCCTCGCACAGGATGCGGATGCCCTTGTGTTCCATCGCTGCATGCAGGCCTCGGCGCATGTCCTGGTCGAAACGCGATAGAATTTCCCGTCCGCGGTAGATCAACGTCGTCTCGACGCCCAGGCCGTGGAAGATATTGGCGAATTCCACCGCGATATAGCCGCCGCCGGCAATGATGATTGACTTTGGCAGTTCCGGCAGATCGAAAGCCTCGTTCGAGGTGATGCAAAGCTCATGGCCGGGCAGTGCCTCATGCGGCGTCGGATGCCCGCCGACGGCGATCACGATGCGCTCGGCCGTCACCGTCTTGCCGCTGGCAACGAGGCGAATGCTGTTCGGCCCGGTCAGTTCGGCCCGCGTATTGAGAATCTCGACCCCGGCATTGGCAAGCCCCTTCTGATAAAGCCCCTCCAGACGGGTGATCTCCTTTTCCTTGGCCGCAACCAGCGCCTTCCAGTCGAAGCTGCGCTCGCCAACACTCCACCCAAATCCTTCGGCATCTTCAAAATGCTCCGGAAACTGGGAGGCGTAGACATAAAGCTTTTTCGGCACACATCCCCGGATCACGCAGGTGCCGCCGTAGCGATATTCCTCCGCCACGGCCACCTTCTTGCCCAGGGACGCCGCAACGCGCGCGCTGCGCACGCCGCCGGACCCGCCGCCGATGACGAAGAGGTCATAATCGAAAGAAGCCATGCTGAAACTCCGGAATGGGCATTGGGAGAAAAGACGGGATGGCGGGAGAGGTGTCCCGCCATCTGCCGCTGATATAGTGTCGGTTGCCGCCAAATGAAAAGCCCGGAATGATCCGGGCTCTCGATTCGTTCCGATGTCGCCGGCGGCGCTTTACTGCGCCGGCGTTTCCGTGACGGTGCCGGGAACCGGCTGCTGGCCGGCGGTCAGGGTCGCATTCAGTTCCTTGCTTGCCGCCGCGTTCAAATCGCGGGAAATACCTGCGGCCCAGATGTCGGCTGCCTTGAGCATTTCGCGCGATGCGATCGGTCCGTCGTTCAGGAGCTTCTTGCCGGCATCGGAATTGTAGAAGGTCGAGATCGCATTGAGCTGCTCGACGGTAAAGGTCTTGGCGTAGATGGTCGCGGCTTCCCGCTCCAGATCCGAACGACGTGCCGCAAGCTCCAGCGCCTTGGCATCGATCGTCGTGCTGATCAGGTCCTCGTGGTTCGGGGATGACTGGATCAGCGTCGTCTTCAGACGCTCGGCGAGATTGGGCAGGATATTGTCGAAATTATTGGTTGCACCGACCGCGGCGATCGCGGCACGGGCTGCCTTCAGCTGCTCGTCCGACACGTCCTGAGCCTGCAACGCGGGAATCATGACGGTCGAAAGCAGAATCGCGCTTGCCGCCACTGTGCGGCCGAGACCTGCAAAATTGATCATATCCGAAATGCTCCTGTCAGTTGACGCCGGCCTCACCGGCTTTTCGCGCCTGACGGGCCTGCATATGGTCCAATGTCCAAGACGCTACCACCGGTAAGGCCCTCAGCCCGGTTGTAACGCCGTGATGATCGTTTCGCCAGCCTGCAGAACGGCAAAGCCGTCCGGAGAATGGTCTTATTTCGTCATGACCCTTGCGCCTGCCGGGCCGGCGATGATCGCAAGCGATGCGATATTGATAAACAGCCCATGCTCGACCACGCCGGGAATGGCGTTCAGTTCGCATGAAAGGGCATCTGCATCAGGAATACGGCCAAAAGATGCATCCAGAATCAAATGACCTCCGTCCGTCATGAATGGGCCGTCATCCGATGACCGCACCGCAATCCCTCCCGAAAGCCCCAGGCGGGCGGCAAGCTTCTCGACCGCGATCCGTGTCGCCGTCAGACCGAACGGATTGACCTCGATCGGCAGCTTGAACGCACCAAGCGTCCCGACAACCTTTGTCTCGTCGGCGATCACGATCATCCGCGACGAAGCGCAGGCCACGATCTTCTCGCGCAGAAGCGCCCCGCCCCCGCCCTTGATCAGACGCAACGAAGCGTCCACCTCGTCGGCCCCATCGATGGTCAGGTCCAGTTCAGGCAGTTCGTCCAGCGATTTCAGGGGAATGCCGAGGTCGAGGCAGAGCCGCGCGGTGCGTTCCGATGTCGGCACGCCTTGGACACGCAGGCCGGCCGCAACCTTTTCGGCAAGCAGCCGGACGAATTCCTCGGCCGTCGAACCTGTCCCTATGCCGAGCCGCATGCCGTCTTCGACATAGTCGAGCGCCACCGCCGCGGCCTTGATCTTCATTTCACGGGCGTCCATGCGCCACGCTCTCCCTGACAATTATCCGACGACCCGTCGCACGCGACCGGTCCGCCTTTCGCGCAGACGTTTACACATCTGCCGCAGCAAACGAAAGCCCCATTGGAAACATGACGCGCAAAACCTCGCCCTGTCCGCGGGAACGAGGCCTTTTCGGCGAAAAAAGTCACGATTGCTTTTTTCTGCGCCTTCCCCTACCCGGACGACTGCAATCCAGTGCCAGAGAGATTTTTCGTGTCCGATTCCGTCGTTGTCTTTGATCTTGATGGCACTCTGGTCGATACCGCACCGGATCTGGTGGCCAGCCTTAACCATGCCGTCACCCAGGCAGGCCTTGATCCCGTCACCTATGACGACCTCACCCATCTCGTCGGGCATGGCGCCAAAGCCATGATCGAGCGCACTTTCGCCTTGCGCGGCAAGTCTCTCGACGCCGTCGACCTCGAATGGCAGATGCGCGAATTCATCGATTTCTACCAGGGATCCATGCCTGGAGGCTCAGCCCCCTATCCCGGCGTCGTGGCGGCGATGGAGCGCCTCGCCGGGGCCGGCTACACACTCGCCGTCTGCACAAACAAACTCGAAAGTCTGGCCAGGACGCTGCTCGACAGCCTGGGACTGACCGGACATTTCGCTGCCATCACCGGCGGCGACACATTTTCCGTCCGCAAACCGGATGCCGAACATCTTCTCTCGACGATCAGGCTCGCCGGCGGCGCGCCGGAAAAATCGGTCATGATCGGCGACAGTCTCAACGACATCCTGGTGGCGCGCAATGCCAACGTCAGGTCGATCGGCGTGCCCTTCGGCTATTCGGACGTGCCTGTGGAAAGCCTGTCGCCCGATCGCATCATCAGCCATTTCAGCGAACTGACGCCGGACCTGATCGAACAGCTCATAACGAGGCCATGAAAAAGGCGGCACCGACGCCGCCTTCAACACAATCAAACCTGAGACGAACGCTCAGCCTTCGGCGCGCCGCGCGGCCCGCGTCGCCTCGAATGCCCGGCCCATATACATGTCGCGCTCGTAGACATCGTCGAAATATTCAATCACGCCGTCCTTGTTCGGCCAGGCCGTGAAATAGGCGACGTAAACCGGGATTTTCTCCTTCACCGAGACACCCTTGTTGCGGCCGTCGGCGATCTGCTTTGCGACGTCCTCGACGGTCGTTCCGAGCACCGCCGCTGCCATCCTGCGCGGATCGGCAAGGCGGACGCAGCCATGGCTGAGCGCCCGCTGATCCTTTTTGAAGAAGCTCTTCGAAGGGGTGTCATGCATGTAGATCGCATGGCTGTTGGGAAACAGGATCTTCAGTTCGCCCAGCGCATTGTCGCTGCTCGGCGGCTGGCGCACGGCCACGCCCTTGGTCGAGCCGCCCCAGTTCACGTCATAGGAGGAAACCGGCCGGCCGCCGACTTCGACCTGATAGCCAAGCCGGTCGAGATAGCCCGGGTCACGCCTCAGCTTCGGCAGCATTTCGTTGATGATGATGGACTGCGGCACGCCCCAATAGGGGTTGAATTCCACGGTCTGGATCTCGTCCTCGAAGAAATAGGTCTGGTTCGATTTCGAGCCGACCACGACGCGCATCGAGAACTGCTCGGCACCCTGCTCGTGATAATAGACCATGAAGGCCGGCTGGTTGATGAAGACGTAGCGATCGCCAAGGTCGGCCGGCAGCCAGCGCGCCTGCTCCATCGCAACGCGGAGCTTCTCGATCTTGCTCTGGGTCGTGTCGCCACCCGTCAGTATCCGGATCGACGCCTTGCCGACAACCCCGTCGGGCTTCAGCCCGTTCTCCTTCTGGAAGCCTTCGACCAGCGCCACCAGGTCCGGCGTGTAATCCGGCGTGCCCTGATAGGCCGCAAGCGTCGCCGCATGTTCGGCTTTCAGCGCCTCGGAGCCCTTCTCGCGAACGGCCGCGATGATATTGGCAAGCTCCGGATTGGCGATACCCGGCTTCAGCAGCGTGCCCGGCGCAATGACGATGCGCGGAGCCTCGCCGGTCTTTGCCTGCAGTGTCTGGAACTCGCGCTGCAGCGCCAGGAACGCGGGGCTCGAGGGACTCTGCGCCTTGAGATAGGCGGCAACATCGTGGCTCAGCGCAATCGCCGTCATCTTGCCGGCGAGGTTGACCGGCTTGCGTTTGAAGTCGTGATAACCGGAAATCTTGTTCGGATCGATCCGGCCGCGCACCGTGTCCTGCACATAGGTCAGCACCGCCGCCGACATGCGGATTTCGAAGTCGAGCAGCGCTTTTACGCGCGCGACGGGATCGTTCCCGTTGCCGGTCAAGTCCGGAACGGCCACGCTGTAATCCTGCGGGTCGAGACCGACGCTTTCGGCCTGCGCCAGCACACCAAGCGCCGCACGGGCTGCCGCATTCGGCGCGTCGCCTTCCACCCAGATAAAGCGGTCACGCCCCTGATAAAATGCCTCGACCGCCGCTGCGACATTGCCGGTCGCGGTGGCGGAGACTTCGGGAAGGAACTGACGGGCACCGCCAAATGACACCGGGATGGCCGGCATTGTCGCCGTTGCAGTCACGGATCCCGTGACCACCGGATCGGCAAGCTTTTCTGTCGCGATGCGGCGCAGCGGCTCTGCCTTGTAGGTGTAGTATTGCGGCGAGGAAACCCTGGGTAGCGCTTTCGGCTTCTGCTGTACGGTAGCCTGCGGCACGCTGGCGCGGGGCATTTCCTGCAGCTCTTCGAAAACCGGCTCCCGTTTTTTGCGGAAGTAATCCATCAATGTCAGCGCTTCCGCCTGCTGCACACCGAAAGACGTGATCGCGCATCCGGCCAAGAGCGTCATGATCGCTGCAGTTTTCATCAATTTCATATGCTCACACGTCCTCGTATCGCCTTGCCGCCGAAGCAGTCCGCGCCCGATGCCCATCATGTCATCGAACTCTTGTCCTTATAAGAAAGGATGGTGAATGAAAAGCAAACGCCCGCCCCGCCTTAACCGCTCCCAAGCTTGCCAACGAGCAAGCATATCTGCGAAATCATACGGTTGAGGCCGGTGAAAAATTTGATTTCCCTCGTTATTTTTTTCCACCCACCGAAAAAACCTGCACCTGTCGAAAATTCAAGCGCACAACCGAAAAAACAATGACGCATGATGTGTCACAAAAGGCACAACCGGGCCGTCGAGGGCCTTGCAAAATCTCCTTCCCGCGACCTCTGGAGGCAGTGCAGCCCATCACCGGTATTTTAAACGATTGTAGCATGCTGCCTGCCCAGCCGCCCTCTTTACAAGCACCGCGCAACTGGGCCAGAGAGAACCGTATCAACGGCTTGGCCACCGGTTCGAAGGCCGCAATATCCATCTGCGGTTTTCCATGCCGCGTGACGAAAGCAGGATTGCGATGACAGCAACACGCACGGAAACAGATACGTTCGGCCCGATCGAAGTCGCCAGCGACCGCTACTGGGGCGCGCAGGCCCAGCGATCCCTCGGCAATTTCAAGATCGGCTGGGAAAAGCAGCCGCTGTCCATCGTGCGTGCGCTGGGTATCGTCAAACAGGCCGCCGCCCGCGTCAACATGGAGCTGCAGGGTCTCGACCCCCAAGTCGGCAACGCCATCGTCGCTGCGGCCCAGGAGGTCATCGACGGCAAGCTCGACGACCACTTCCCGCTCGTCGTCTGGCAGACAGGTTCCGGCACGCAGTCGAACATGAACGCCAACGAGGTCATCTCCAATCGCGCGATCGAAATGCTCGGCGGCGTCATGGGCTCGAAAAAGCCCGTGCATCCGAACGACCACGTGAACATGAGTCAGTCGTCCAACGACACCTACCCGACGGCCATGCACATCGCCTGCGCCGAACAGGTCGTCCACCATCTCCTGCCGGCTTTGAAGCATCTGCACGTCGCGCTGGAAGCCAAGGTGAAAGCCTTCGACCACATCATCAAGATCGGCCGGACCCATACGCAGGACGCCACGCCGCTGACGCTCGGCCAGGAATTTTCAGGCTATGCCGCGCAGGTCGCCTCCTCGATCAAGCGCATCGAAATGACGCTGCCCGGCCTGTGCGAACTTGCGCAGGGCGGCACGGCCGTCGGCACCGGCCTCAATGCGCCGATTGGCTTTGCAGAAAAGGTTGCCGAAGAGATTGCCGGGATCACAGGCATCGCCTTCGTGACCGCCCCGAACAAGTTCGAGGCGCTGGCAGCCCATGATTCCATGGTCTTCAGTCACGGCGCGATCAATTCGGCCGCCGCCGCCTTGTTCAAGATCGCCAACGATATCCGCCTGCTCGGCTCCGGACCCCGCTCCGGCCTCGGCGAACTGTCCCTGCCGGAAAACGAGCCCGGCTCGTCCATCATGCCCGGCAAGGTGAACCCCACCCAGTGCGAAGCGCTGACCCAGGTCTGCGTTCAGGTTTTCGGCAACAATGCCGCCCTCACCTTCGCCGGCAGCCAGGGCCATTTCGAACTCAACGTCTACAATCCGCTGATGGCCTATAATTTCCTGCAGTCGGTGCAACTGCTGGGCGACGCGGCGGTTTCCTTCACCGACAACTGCGTCGTCGGCATCGAGGCGCGGGAAGACAATATCAAGGCGGCACTCGATCGCTCGCTGATGCTGGTGACGGCGCTCGCCCCGAAGATCGGCTACGACAATGCCGCCAAGATCGCCAAGACCGCCCACAAGAACGGCACGACCTTGCGCGAGGAAGCCGTTGGCGGCGGCTATGTCACCGATGCCGAATTCGACGCCGCGGTGCGCCCCGAAACCATGATCCATCCTTCCTGACAGGACGCGCGGGCAAGGCGGCAGAAGGCTGCCTTGCTCATCCGGGCCTGCGGTATATCGTTCGACTTCGACCGTTCGATTTTGCAAAACGTTAAGTCTTCCAAAATCTTTTACCCCTAGAACTGGTGATGGAAACAACGGAACGGGAGCCCGCGATGCAAGCGGCGTTAAGCAAGGTGCCGGATATTGCAGCGCAGGTGACCTATGCGATGCGTATCATGGGGATCGCGCCGCTCCCGCGCAATTACGAGCTTTACTACGAGGCCTATCTCGGCTCGAACCCGAAGCTGACCAAGGAACTGGCCGCGCTCGGCAGCAAGGCGACGCAGGAAGAGCTGGACGGGATCGCATCGCGCTATTTTGCCCATATCCACCATGCCGCCGGCGTCGATCGTGCCCATAGCCACCTCGCCCGCGAACTCGGCGATCTCCTGAGATTGCTGCAGGATGAACAGTCTGCGCTCGAAAACTACAATCGGCTTCTGGGCGAAACCTACCAGCACATCACCAGCAAGAGCACCACCAGCGTCGAGCTTCTGCGCCAGGCCGTGACCATCCTCACCGAGGCCACCGCCGACACGATGACGCAGGGCAAGGAACGCGTCGAATGCGTCTCGCTCAAGTCCTTCGAAATGGACGTGATCCGCCAGGAGCTCGACGAATACAAGCGCATTGCCAATACCGATTCCCTGACGCGGCTCGCCAATCGCCGTGCCTTCGATGAAAAACTGGCCTCTGTCTACAATTCTGAGCATATGCGTGCACAGAGCAGCCTGCTCGTTGCCGATATCGACCATTTCAAAAAGATCAACGACAGTTATGGCCACCCTGTCGGCGACAAGATCCTGGCGACCGTGGGCACCGTCATTCGCACGAGCCTGCGCCGCGACGCCTTCGTCGCCCGTACCGGCGGCGAGGAATTCGCGATCATCCTCAACGATACCACCTTCGAGGAAAGCTTTCATCTCGCCGAACGCATCCGCAACACGCTGTCGGGCACGCCGTTCAAAAACTCGAAGACCGGTGTCAATTACGGACCGATCACGCTGTCTATCGGCCTTTGTCAGGCTGTCCAGGCCGACGATCCGGTCGATCTCTACAACAAGGCCGACATCGCTCTTTATTGCGCCAAGAACACCGGCCGCAATCGCTCGATGGTGTTCGAGGACGGCATGAAGAAGGACACGAGTCGCAGCTGGCTCATTTATCGTAAATAGCGGTCGGTCCGCATGGGATCGCCAGCGATTTTCGTCTTGCGTCCCGTTCCCAGGGAAACAGCGGCAGCGCTCCCGGTTGCCTAGAAAGGCTCCACAAGAGGGAGCCCACCGGACGAACCGGACCATCTCCCCCATGACAACCGGGAGATATTCTCATGAAGACCATCCTTGCAGCGCTGATCGCAACAGCCATCCTCGCACCTGCCGCCAACGCCGCCGACAGGAACGGCGCCTATGACGTAGCATCCCTGCAATCGTCGACCGCCAAGACCGGCTGGCTGCAGGTTTTGTCGGACGGTAAGCCGGCAAAGACGAAGGCCGTCCAAAAGGACATCAGCACATCGCCGATCCCACGTGAACTGATTGCCTTTTCCGAGAATGCGGCGCCCGGCACGATCATCGTCGATAACTCCGATCGCCGCCTCTACCATGTTTTGGGCAATGGCCTTGCAATGCGCTACGGCGTCAGCGTCGGCCGCAGCGGCTTCATCTGGACCGGCAGCAACACGGTCAGCCGCAAGGCCGAATGGCCGACCTGGAACCCGCCGCAGCAGATGCGCGTCCGTGAGGCCAGAAAGGGCCATATCCTGCCGGTCACCATGAAGGGCGGCATCAACAATCCGCTCGGCGCCCGCGCCGTGTATCTGGGCGCAACCATCTACCGCATCCACGGCACCAACCAGCCGTCCTCGATCGGCAAGGCCATGTCGTCCGGCTGCATCCGGATGGCCAACGAAGATGTCGAACATCTCTATGCCAATGTCACCATCGGCACGAAAGTCATCGTCCGCGACTGATCAGGACGAGTATCGGCGAACAGTAACCTGGCCTTCGTCAACCTTCCGAAACCCGGAGGAAATTCAGGTGCGCAGGCCGGTCGTCGCCTCGATGAAATCGGCGATGGCTGCGGTGTCGTCGAGATCGAACAGCGCAAGACCTCGATCGTCGACGGGATGGTCGGCGGCGATGGCGAGAATATGCGGATCTGCGGGGGCAAGCGGCTCGCGGTTGGCCGCCTGAAGGCGTCGCGCCTCGATCTTCGGGATCGGCTCGCGTTTGTAACCTTCGATCAGGACGAGGTCGCACGGCGCCAGACGCGCTAGAATGTCCTCGAATGACGGCTCCGCCGCGCCGCGCAACTCGTGCATGATCGCATAACGGGCGCCGGACACGATCGCGACCTCGTGCGCCCCCGCCTCGCGATGGCGGAAGCTGTCGGCGCCCACCTTGTCGATGTCGAAATCATGATGCGCATGCTTGACCGTCGAGACCCTGTAGCCGCGCCGCGTCAGTTCGGTGACGAGGCGCACCGCAAGCCCGGTCTTGCCGCTGTTCTTCCAGCCGGCAATGCCGAAGATTCTGGGTGCCGTCATCGTTCCATCTCCTCGACCAAGGGAAGCCAGCCTTCCGCCGTTTCAAGATCGGCCGGTGTGTTGATGTTGAAAAACGGATCGACCGGCCCCCCCGCCGTCTGCAGCAGTGAAAAATCGACGGCGACCATGGGGTGCTTTCCGATAAAGGCCCGCACGCGGCGTTTTGCGTCTGTCGCCAGCCAATCCTGAAGGTCGTCGGCCAGACCAACGGGCCAGAGCGCGAACACAGGATGCATGATGCCGACGGAAAAGGCGACGGCGATCTGATCCTGCCGCGAAACGGCACTCTGCAGACGGGCAAGCAGATCAAGCGGCAGGAACGGAGTATCCGTGGGGACGGTGGCGACATGGCTCTCCCCGGGCAAACGCATCGCGACATGCCGCATCGCCGACAGGACTCCGGCCATGGGGCCGGCCTGGCCGGGGAGAGTGTCCTCGAAAACCGCCACTCCGGGAGGAGACGATCCACTGTTGCGGTTGACGGCGACAAGGCCGGCCTGTGGCGCGAGCCGCGCGGCGATGCGACGGATAAGCGGGACGCCGCCCAATGTCACGTCCGCCTTGTCGCGTCCCATGCGCATAGAGCGGCCGCCGGCGAGGATAACGGCAGGCGGTCCGTTTGTTTGCGGATTGACAGCCATCGCTTTCCGGTATCCCTTCATTCATTTCGGCGACAAGGTCTGCGATGTCTGCGCCACCGCCGCGGTTCGCCGCTTGTTTTCGCGGGCAAATGCATAGAGCCCGGAGGCAATGATAATGGCGACGCCGGTGATCATCCAGACATCGGGTTTTTCGGAGAAGAACAGGACGCCGATGCCGATCGACCAGATGAGGCTCGTATAGCGGAAGGGTGCGACAACCGCGATTTCACCGTTGCGCATGGTCAGCACGATGCATTGATAACCCACCAGCAACAGCAGGCTTGCCCCGGCAAGGTAGCCGATGGAGACCGGCGTCATCGGCTCCCAGCCACCCAATGGCACGATGAGCACGGCACCGATCAGGGTAATGGCGATCGCGGTGATTGACGAGATAAAGAGCGACGGTACCGCCGGATCGATGCGCCGCGTGCAAAGATCGCGCAAGGCCGCGCAGAGGACCGAGGCAACCACGCTCAGCGCCGCCAGTGTAAATCCCTCCGGCCCGGGCCTTAAAACGACAAGCACGCCGGCGAAGCCCGCCAGGATCGCCAGCCAGCGCCGCCATCCGACGGACTCCGACAGGAATAGCGCCGCGCCAAGCGTGACGGCCAGCGGCAGGGCTTGCAGGATGGCGGACGCATTGGCCAGCGGCAACTGTCCAAGTGCCGAGATATAGGTGATGGAGGCGCCGACCTCTGCGAGAATACGCAAACCGATCATAGGGTTCATGAGAAGCCGAAGCGGGCGAAGCGCCCCGAAATGCCGGGCGATCAGGAGCACCAGTATAGAGGTGAAAGCCCCACGCACCATCATGATCTGACCGAGATTCATGACGCCGGTGACGGCTTTCACGAGCGCGTCGTTGCAGGTAAAGCCCGCCATGGCGAGACACATGAACAGGGAACCGCGAAAATTGCCGGAGCGCTGCATTCTTTTTTTCTTCATTCCGTTTCGCCGCGGCACGATCGTCAGCCACGGCATGGACGGTCGCCGGTTCGCGAGCGCACTTCTTGCCCAACTCTAAAGCATCGGCATCGAACTTATGCAACAACCATCACTGATCCACCCATGCTGGAAAGAGGCCGCATGAGATTCTGTTGCCGATTTCGTTGGTGAAATATTGATTGCCGGTGCCTGTCACTCCCGCTCAACTTTGCATAAGGCGAAGCGTTGTCGCCGTGCAGAAGCCTTTGCGTTCGATCAGCCGCGCGGCGGCATCGGGCGCTTCGACAGGGCACCCTTCCCTCCGGGCGAGTTCACCCGCCCGTGACGCTCATGTGGCGACCGACAGCCGGCTTGTTGCGCGTACGGTCGATGATGAAATCATGCCCCTTCGGCTTGCGGCTGATAGCCTCGTCGATGACGCGCGACAGATAGGCGTCGTCATCGGACGCGCGCAGCGCGGTGCGCAGATCGGCGGCATCGTTCTGGCCGAGGCACATATAGAGCGTCCCGGTGCAGGTCAGCCGGACGCGATTGCAGCTTTCGCAGAAATTATGGGTCATCGGCGTAATCAGCCCAAGCCGCCCGCCGGTTTCCGCGACACGCAGGTAGCGGGCCGGACCGCCCGTCTTGTAATCCAAGTCGGTCAGAGTGAAGTCGTTTGCCAGACGCTCGCGCATTTCCGAGAGCGGCAGGTAATGATCGGTGCGGTCCTCGTCGATTTCGCCCATCGGCATGGTTTCGATCAGCGTCAGATCCATGCCGCGGCCATGCGCCCAGCGCAGCATGTCCGGAATTTCCAGGTCGTTGAAACCCTTGAGCGCGACGGCGTTGATCTTGACGTGAATGCCGGCTGCCTGCGCCGTGTCGATGCCTTCCATCACCCGTGACAATTCACCCCAGCGGGTAATCTGCCTGAATTTGACCGGATCGAGCGTATCGAGTGAGACATTGATCCGCCGCACGCCTGAATCGGCAAGTTCCGCCGCAAATTTCGAGAGCTGCGAGCCGTTGGTCGTCAGCGTCAACTCGTCCAGCGTTCCGGCATGGACATGTTTTCCGAGTTCCCGGACCAGAAACATGACGTTCTTGCGCACCAGCGGCTCGCCGCCGGTCAGTCTCAGCTTGCGCACGCCCTTGGCGATGAAGGCGGAGCAGAGCCGGTTCAGTTCCTCCAGCGTCAACAGATCCTTCTTCGGCAGAAAGGTCATGTTTTCCGCCATGCAATAGGTGCAGCGGAAGTCGCAGCGATCCGTCACGGAAACCCGCAGATAGGTCACGTTCCGGCCAAAGGGATCGACCATCGGCGCTTTCGCGTCGATCAGCCCGCTGGCGCCGCTCCTGTTGATGGTCACATCGTTCAAAGACATTCTCCTGCTGCCCTACTTGTCGGGGCCAAATCCGGCAGCGTCAAGACGAAAGGTCGTGATGACAGCGAAAAGGCGCTGTCTGGTCTTTGGTTGCCGCTTGCTCGATAGAGAAGAATTCCCTCTCTGGGGAAATTGCGCTAGGGATCGGCCGAGCAGGAGAGCACACCATGAGCGATATCTGGCCCACCGAACTGCGCGTGTCGAAGGATCGCCACCGGCTGACGGTCGCCTTCAACGACGGCGGCTCTTATGATCTGTCGGCTGAAATGCTGCGTGTGCTGTCGCCTTCGGCAGAGGTGCAGGGGCATGGCCCCGGCCAGGGACTGACGGTACCGGGAAAGCGCAATGTGGCGATCGTCTCGATGGCACCGACGGGCAATTATGCGGTGCGGATCGGCTTTGACGATGGCCATGACACCGGCATCTTCACCTGGAGCTTTTTGCGCGAACTTGGCGAGACCGGCGGCGCGCAATTCGAAGCCTATGAACGCAACCTCGCAGAAAAGGGCATGACGCGCGACAGGGCCGAAAAACCCCGATAGCCTCGCACGGTTGCTATCGAAAGCCTGATTATCAGGAGCGCAATTGAAAACGGCGGGCTTTCGCCCGCCGTTTCAAGTTCTGGAGCAGCTAACGAACCGCTCTCCTGCCGAGGACCGGCCGGCTTAGTTCTGAGCCACCGGGCGCACCAGCGGTGTGACGCGACGGATCGTGACGCGGCGGTTTTCCTGTTCCGCCGCCTCTGTGCGAACCTTGAGGAAGCGCTCGCCATAGCCCTGGGTTACGAGATTCTCGGCCGGAATCTCATAGACTTCCGTCAGCAGCGAAGCCACCGATTCGGCCCGCTCGTCGGACAGGACGAGGTTCGGCTGGTCGCCGCCGACCGCATCCGTGTGGCCTTCGATGAAGAAGGTCTCGCCCGGATCCTTTTCAATGACCTGCAGCATGGCATCGGCCACCTTGCGCAACGTCTTCGCCTGGGACAGCGGCACTTCGGCACTGCCCGACGCGAAGGTGATCGTGTCGAGATCGATACGGCGGACCTTGTCTCGGATACGGGCGGAGCTTCTGACCTCATCTATCGAATAGGTGCGCTCGACCTGCTCGACCGGCGGTTCGGACAGAAACTCGTAATAGTCCCGGTCCGGCTCGCTCGACGTGTCGATGATGTAGTCCCGCACCGGCACCTGCAGGCGCATCGGCGGCAGGTCGTCGCCGACATCATAGGCAGGCGGACGCGGACCTTCATCCACCTCCGGCGCGTAGATCATCAGATATTCCGCGCCTTCCCGATCGATACGCGTCCTTTGCACGATATCGCCGTACTGGTTGTAGATCGTCACGATCCGCACGCCGTTCGGACGCTCGATCGTCTCGCGGTGACGGCCGCGCGGCAGTTCCTCGTAGAAGGTCTCCTGCGCGTTGCGGCGCAGACGCGGCCGGTCGTCGCCGCGCACGATGATCTGGTCGCCAAAGTCCAGCACGACCCGGTTGTCGCGCGATTCTTCGACGCGCGGGCGGCGGCGATCATTGCCGGTAAAGGCATCGATCAGCCCCTCGACGCCGAATTCCGGCACGCGTTCGACCCGACGGCCCTCCTCGCGATTGGCGGCGTCCAGTTCATCGCGGCTCGGACGGCGATCCCGGCGGCCGCGCTGTGCGTCTTCGTCGCTCTTCGGCACTTCGACATTCCGGTTTTCTGCCCGGGCGCGTTCACGCTGCGCACGGCGCTTTTCGCGTGCGTTGCCATCGCTGTTGTCGGCATCCTTGTCGCTGTCGAGAACAGCCGCACCGTTATCGACAGGCAGAACGACGGTTTCGTCCGATCTGGCAGGATCGCGGGCGAGCTCTTCCTTCTGCTGCTCGCTACGCTTGTCGACCACTTCCGGCGCCGGCTTGCGACGATCCGGACGTTTGCGATCCGGATTAGCGGCCTCGCCGTCGGCCGCCGGACGTTGCTCTCCTTCGGCCGCCGGCTTCTCATTCTGCCCCTCGGCCTGCTGCTGCTTGCGCCGCTCGGCACGAATCCGGGCCCGCTCCTCGGCTGTCTTTGCCGCTTCGTCATTGGTGGACGGCTTTGCCTCTTCGGCAGCCGGCTTTGCGGATTGATTCTTCTGCTCTTCCTGGCGCTTGCGACGCTCGGCGCGGGCTTTGAGGCGATCCTCGGCAGCCCTTTCCGCTTCGGCATCCGTTGCAGGCTTTGCCTGTTCCTGCTTCCGCTGCTTGTCCCGCTCGGCCTGCTGTTGCTTGCGGCGTTCAGCGCCGCTTGGCTCCTGCTGTTCCTCCGCAGGTTGCGCTTCCTGCCGCTGCTTTTCCTCGGCCTGGCGCTTGCGGCGTTCAGCCCGGCTCGGTTCCTGCGTTTCCTCGGCAGGCTGCGCCTCCTGCTGTTGCTTTTGCTGTTCAGCCTGACGCTTGCGGCGTTCAGCCCGGCTCGGCTCCTGCTGTTCTTCAGCAGGCTGCGCGTCCTGTTGCTGCTCCGCCTGACGCTTGCGGCGTTCGGCGCGGCTTGGTTCCTGCTGTTCCTGGGAAGGCTGCTCTTCGGTCTGACGCTGCTTGCGGCGCTCGGCGCGGCTCGGTTCCTGCTCCTGACCGGACTGGCCTTCTTCCGCCGGCTGCTCGGCGCGCTGCTTGCGCTTGCGGGGCAGCTCTTCCGGAGCGACTTCGCCCTGCTGCGCGCTGCTCCCCTCCTGTGCGACCTCGAAGGGCTTCATCAGGCTGTCGGCCAGCGCCGGCTGGATGGCGATAGACAACGACAACACAGGCAGCGCCACGGTCGCGAAAAGTTTGGATCGGATGGTCATTTTATCTTCCTCCTTCAGAGGTCCTGTTTGTCGTCCCGGCCTGCAACGCCGCCAAGCCTCTTTTGTTGCCTCTGCCTTACACGCAAGGCGAAAAAAGGGGTTCAAATATGGCAATCCGGTCGAAACGTTCCTCGTGGATTAGCGAAAACTGCATTAACCCGCGATGAATGCTCCGTTCATGCGGCCATGAGCCCCGCAACGCGCCGTACAGGCATGACGCGTGTTTTCATGAGGACATGGATGCTTTTCCTGTTGATTTCTTGGCAGAAGGCATAGGAATATCAGCGCAGCCCGACCGCAGCGACGGTCGGCATCGCGTCAGTCGAACAGAAGAAAAAACCGGCTGGATGCCAACAGAGAGGATCACAATGCTTATTTCAAAACGTCTTGCCATGGCCGCTTCGGCAGCACTCTTTACACTCATGGCGGGCTCCGCCATGGCCGAGGGTGAAAAAATCGTCTTCGGGACGGATGCAACTTACCCGCCTTTCGAGTCCGCCGGATCCGGGGGCGAGATCGTCGGCTTCGACATCGATGTTGCCAAGGCATTGTGTGCGGAGATGAAAGCTGAATGCACCTTCGTCAACCAGGATTGGGACGGCATCATTCCCGGACTGATCGCCAAGAAATTCGATGCGATCGTATCGTCCATGTCGATTACGGAAGAGCGGCTGCAAAAAGTCGACTTCACCGACAAAGTTTACAACACGCCCCCGGCAATCGTCGTGCCCAAGGATTCGGCGATCACAGAAGCGACCGAAGCTGCTCTTGCAGGCAAAACGATCGGCGCCCAATCTTCAACCACGCACTCCAACTACGCCGAAGCTCATATGAAAGACGCGGAGCTGAAGCTCTACCCGACAGCGGACGAATACAAGCTCGACATCGCCAGCGGTCGCATTGACGCGGCCATTGACGACGTTGTCGTTCTGTCGGAATGGCTGAAAACAGCCGATGGCGCTTGCTGCAAGCTGCTCGCAACGTTGCCGGTCGATCCTGTCATCAACGGCGCAGGCGCTGGCATTGCCGTGCGTAAAGGCGACAATGCTTTGCGGGAAAAATTGAATGCCGCCATCAAGGCCGTCCGTGCCAGCGGTGAATACAAGAAGATCAACGATAAATATTTCGATTTCGACGTCTACGGCGGCTGATCTCGGGATAGAATCGAAATGCGATGGCGGAAGGCTTGCCCTTCCGCCATTTTTGTTTGACAAATGCTGCCCAAGAATATGCGTGCCGTAAAAATCGGTCGCAGGGGAAAACAGACATATGCAGGCTGCGTTTGCCGCGCTCTCTTCCGCCGTGTCCTGGTTCGCGGCGATCATCGATCCGTTGTGCGGGCCGGTCGGGATCTTCCGGCTCTTTGCATCCGGCACGCTCGCTTGCGGCGATACCGGCTGGGGCGACGAGGTCGCCTACGGTCTTCTGATCACCGTAAGCCTCGCCATCTGCACCCTGCCGGTCGGGCTGGTTCTCGGCTTCTTCATCGCGCTGGCAAAGCAGTCGGACGAACGATCCCTGCGGCTCGCCACCAACATCTACACGACGGTCTTCCGCGGGCTGCCGGAACTGCTGACGCTGTTCATCGTCTATTACGGCCTGCAAATTCTCGCCCAGCAGGCCATGGCCTCGCTGGGCTATGAGGGGCCGGTCGAAATCAATGCGTTCGTCGCCGGCATGATCGCGCTCGGCGTGGTCTTTTCGGCCTATTGTTCGGAGGTGCTGTTCTCCGCCTTCCAGGCCATTCCACGCGGCCAGTACGAGGCGGGCGACGCGCTCGGCCTGCACCGCGGCCGCACCATGCGGCTGATCATCCTGCCGCAACTCCTGCGTATCGCCCTTCCGGGCCTTGGCAATCTGTGGATGGCGCTTCTGAAAGACACGGCCCTCGTCTCGGTCATCGGTCTGCCGGATATTTTGCGCCAGACCGGGGTCGCCGCGCGGGTCACGAAGCACGCCTTCGAATTCTTCTCGCTGGCCTGCCTGCTGTTCCTGGTGCTCTCCATGGTGTCTTCCATCGTCTTTGCAGGTTTGGAACGCTGGACCAAGCGTTCGGAGATGGGCCGATGAGCCACCGCGAAACCATGCTCCCCGCCCTGCCCGCACCGCCGGAGGCACTGCGCCGGTACACGCTGTCGCGCTTCGTCGGCAGCGCCGCGCTCGGCATCTGGCTTGCCGTGTCAGTCGGCATCCTCCTCTTCATTGTCCAATCGTGGAGCGTCGAGAAATTCACAAAATACGGTCCAAGCCTGATTTCCGGGCTCGGCGTCACCCTGACGCTCGTTGTTATATCCGTCGCGCTGGGAAGCCTCCTTTCCCTGCCGATCGCCTATGGCCGCATGACGAAGAACCGGCTTCTCTCCTGGATCGCCTATGCCTATGTCTATTTCTTCCGCGGCACGCCGCTGCTGACCCAGCTTTTCCTCGTTTATTACGGGCTGGGCAGTTTCCGCCCTTATCTGGAAGCCGTCGGCCTGTGGGTATTCCTGCGGGATGCCTGGTTCTGCGCGCTTTTGACTTTTACGCTCAACACCGCCGCCTATCAGGCCGAAATCCTGCGCGGCGCCATCGAAAGCGTTCCGCGCGGCCAGCACGAGGGATCGGCAGCGCTTGGCCTGCCGAAGCGTATCGCCTTCTTCAAGGTCATTCTGCCGCAGGCCCTGATCGTTGCGTTGCGCCCCTATGGCAACGAGATCATCCTGATGATCAAGGGCTCGGCCATCGTCGCCATCGTCACCGTCTTCGACCTGATGGGCGAAACCCGCCGCGCCTTCTCGCGCACCTATGATTTCCAGATGTATCTCTGGGCGGCCATTCTCTATCTCATCATGGTCGAACTGTTGCGCAATCTCTGGGCCTACATCGAAAACCGGCTGACCCGCCACCTGAAGCGCTAATCCTGGCAGCACTCATCTGTATGGGCTGCTAACCCTTTGTTTCTCTAAGAATTTTTCTGGTTTTTCCGCAGTTTTGTTAATGTCGCGTTAACCAAGTGAATGTTTCACTTGCAAGGACCATCACCGACAAAGATGAGGTCCCGGAATGCATACTGAAATGGAATTGCAGCTCAAGGGCTACGGCCTGACGACCGCCCAGATCCTCTATCGGATGCCCGATCATCAAAGCCTGCTGCAGACCTATATCTGGCAGCATTACGATCTTGAGCCGCATTTTCCGGAAATGAAGAGCTTTCTCAAATTCTGGCAGGAAACGCTGGAAGGCCCGCTGCATTCGGTGCGCTATGTCCACCGCAAGCTGATTTCCGCAACGGACTGGCGCGCGCTGCAGGGCGAGTTCGTCATCAACTGACCGCTGGCCCTGCAGGCTCCGGGCATCAAACGGATCGTGTGATGCCGCCATCGATTCGAATGTTCTGGCCGGTGATATAGCCGCCGCGGTCGGACGCCAGAAGCGCCACCAGTTCGGCCACTTCTTCTGACGTGCCGTAGCGTTTCATGGGGATGCGCTCGCGACGCTCCTCCGTCTCCGGCAGGCTGTCGATAAAGCCCGGCAGGACATTGTTCATGCGGATATTGTCGCCGGCATAGCGATCGGAAAACAGCTTGGTGAAGGCGGCAAGCCCCGATCGGAAAACGCCCGAGGTCGGAAACAGCGGATCGGGCTCGAAGGTGGCATAGGTTGAAATATTGACGATGCTGCCGGATTTCTGCTCCAGCATGATCGGCGTCACCAGCCGCGTTGGCCTGACGACATTGAGGAAATAGACCTCCATGCCCTTGTGCCAGTCTTCGTCCGTCAGATCCAGAACAGCGGCGCGGGGGCCATGGCCGGCCGAATTGACCAGCGCATCCACCCTGCCCCATCTGTCATAGGCCGCGTCCACCAGCCGCTTCAGATCGTCATTCGACTGGTTGGAGCCGGTAATCCCGATACCGCCCAGTTCCTGTGCCAGCGCCTCCCCTTTTCCGGACGAGGACAGGATCGCCACAAAAAACCCTTCCGCCGCGAGCCTTCTCGCCGACACCGCGCCCATGCCGGACCCGCCCGCCGTAATAATCGCCACTTTCTGATCCGTCACGTCTGTCTCCCTCTTGGTTGTCACCGCGATACAATCAGCCGAATCGGCGTGCGGCAATCGAGAAATACTGCACATGATATCAGCGGCAATCCTTGAAGGCGCGCGTCAGACATGAACCTCGCCATGCGCCAGTTCCCCGTCGCCAGGCTCCCGATGCACGGCGCCGTAGACGATGAAGGCATAGAAAATCGCGATAAGGGCGATCACCACCCAGCCGGAGACGGGGCCAAGCGCCGCGTTGGAGGCGACCTGTGACAGGTAGCTGCCATGACGCGCCTCGTCGCTACCGTCTGGCTGCATGGTCTGTGAAGAGATCTTGAGGCACCAGGCAAGCAGCAGAATGAAATACATCCAGCAATAATTGCGCCTGAGGCGACGGCAAAGCGCCTCGCGATAACTCATCAGGAATGCCGGCCGGCGCAGGCTGTCGGCGATCGGCACGGCCCATGCGGCGGAAAACGAATCCTGTGGATGAAGCATCTGCGCAAAATATCCCCGCTCCAACTGTCTTACACGCGCCCGGTAGACATCGAAGAAACGATAGCGGCGCGCTTCGATGTAGAGCAGCAGTGACACGAGCAACATGGCAAACAGCATGACGCTATGATGCGAGGCCGGCGCCGACAACGTCACCGACATAAGAGCCGCAACCACTGTGATGGCCCAGTTCGAGGTCCTGTCGATCCGGTCGCGCCAGCCGGCCATGCGGGCCATTTCGCCACGATAATAATGAATCAGTGCCGTGATCGCCTCCGAAGACGTCGCAGGCAGTGGCGGCCCCTTCGGCTCGCTGTTCTTCGTCAAGAGCCCGAGCGGGCTGAACTCCGTCGCCATGATGTCTCTCCCGTCATTTTGTTCTTTTGGTCATCATGGGCCGAATCTCGGTCGCGACAACCGGTTTTCAAGCTGCCACTCCGGATTTGCCGGTTTTTGATTTGCCAAACCGCGAGCCGCCTCGTAAAAGCGCGGCCATGCAGAAGATCGATGAAGAAGCCCTCGCCGAAGCCTACAACCGCGCGCTCGCCCTGGAGAAATCCGGTGACGTCGATGCTGCCGTCAAAGCCTATGCGGAGGTGCTCGCCATCGATCCCGAGGATCACGGCGGTGCAGCGGTCCGCATCGCATCCCTCGGACACGGGGAAACGCCCGACAAAGCGCCGGACGCCTATGTGACGACCCTCTTCGACCAGCATGCCGGGGTTTTCGAGGACGTCTTGGTCGAGCAGTTGAATTATCACGTGCCGATGATGGTGCGCCAGCGCCTTCAGGCACTGAAGCTCGGTCCCTTCGAGCGCGTGCTCGACCTTGGCTGCGGCACGGGACTCACCGGCGGCGCGCTGCGCGACATGGCCACCGATCTGACCGGCATCGATCTGTCGGAAAACATGGTCGAAATCGCCCATGAAAAAGATATCTACGATACGCTCTATGTCGCCGAAGTGGTCGATTTTCTCGAGGACAATGACGACGCGCCCTTCGACCTCATCACCGCCACCGACGTACTGCCCTATCTCGGCGGGCTCGAGGCCCTGTTCTTTGGCGCCGCGGAAAACATGAACCCGGGCGGTCTGCTGGTTTTTTCGAGCGAAACACTGCCGGACGAGACTTTTGCCGGCCGCAATTTCATGGTGGGCCCGCACCAGCGCTTCGCCCATCACGAGGCCTATGTCCGCCAGCGCCTCGATGCCATCGACTTCGACGTGGTCGAACTGACGGAGATCACCGTGCGCATGGAGGACGGTGCGCCGATCGCGGGCCATCTGGTCATTGCCCGATATCGTGGCTGATCCGCGTCTCCGGTTGCACGGGCGCAAACGCGAAAAGATATCACAAGCCGGTATCAAATACGTCTTCGAAATGCAGCCGGAAATAGATTTCACCACCCTGACGAGCATCAGGTTTGTAGAAGAACACTCGTTATTCCCGTTACGTTGCCCACACAACTTAAGGGGGAACGGCAATGGAATTTTATTCATGGCTTATCGCGGCTGGCGGGCTCGTCGGCGCCCTGTCGAGCTTTTTTAGGGAAACGCTGGGATTGCAACCCGTACCCCTGTTGATCGCACTGCTCACCCCGGCCCTTTTGCTCTACGGCCGGCATGAAGTGCGCCTCAACCGGCTTCGTGCCATCCAGGAATTTCTGCTCTCGTTCGGCAGCAAGGCCGAAGCGCAGATGGCAACCAGCAAGGACGACAAAGGTGCCGGCGAGCAGAATGCGGCGGCCAAGCCCGACGCCAATCTGCAGCAGTCTCCTCAACGCGACAAGGACGTCCGGCTGTCGTCGAACCCCTCCTTTGAATTCGTCAAATCAAAATATACCTCCGACATCCGTGTTGAGGACCCGAAGGACGGCAGGAAATACACGGAGTTGAACCACGTCGAACAGATCGACCGCATCATCGACACCATCGGACCTTTCGGCGCCGGGCGGGACCGGAAAATGTTCCTGTCATCGCTTGGTCTCATCCTCCTGTCCTATTTCGGCTTCTCGGCGCTTCAGGATACGCTGACCTGCGGTTTCGGGATGCAAAGCTGCCCTGCGGCCGTCGGACGGGATGCCTATGCTGTGCAACTGGTCGTTATCGGCTCTCTCGCCTTTGCCGGAGCCTATGTCGCCGCTATTCGCACCTTCGTGCGTGCCGTTGCGGTCTTTGATCTGTCGCCCTACACTTTTTTGCGGCACACGGCGGAGATCGTGGCATCGGTCATCTTCACCATCTTCCTGTTTGCTGCCTTCCGCGATCCCGTCGCCACCTTCACCGGACAGTCTGCAGCCGAACAGCAAAACGCCAATATTCCCGTCATCTGGTACGGTCTGGCACCTCTGCTCGGGCTCCTGCCGCAGAGCGCGACGAAATTCGCGATGGTTAAGTTCCAGTCGCTGATCAACTGGATCAAGACGACAGATGATCGCTTCATAGAGGTCACCAAGATCACCTCGCCTGATATCATCGACGGAATCGACTACGAGACGCGGTTCAGGCTTGAGGAATGCGGCATCTACGACGTCCAGAATCTTGCGACCTATAATCCGATCATGCTGCACATCGAATCGCCTTACGGCATCTACCAGACCATCGACTGGGTGGCCCAGGCCCAGCTATGTCACATCCTGGGACCGGAAAAGTTCATGATCTTCCGCGAGTTGAACATCCGCACTATCTTCGATCTGGAGCGTGCGATCGGCAGCGAACATTCGCCCAAGGAATTCGACGAAATCTGCGCCGGCATTCTCTTTGCCTCGACAAGCAACCTCAGGAAAACGCTCGATATCAGCAAGATCAGTCCGATGGTCTTCGAGGACGGACAGGCAAAGCAGGTGACGGGCGACGCATTCTGCCTCTGGGCCCGCAGCCGTATTCAGTCGGACGATCCTTCGGAGGCTGCCGAACATGTCTTGCGATGGATCGCCGACGATCTCCATGTACGCCGCCTGCGCCGGATCTGGCTCGACATCTCCGCAAGCCTGGGGCCGGACGCCGAAAGATTGCCGGATACGGTGCTTCCGAAGCCGCGCCCGGTCCCGCTTCCCGTCCCGATCCAGGCCAACGCCAACATCGGATAGGACCACGTCTCATGGCCCTGAGCGCCGTGGATGGCCCGTCGCGAGCAATAGAAAGGACATGCTGCAGGGGAAGACTTCCCCCGATCCGCCACATCGGCTAAGGCTCGACATGAACACAGCAAACCGGGAGTGTCGGGATGGCGAAAGTTGCATTTATCGGTCTGGGCGTGATGGGTTACCCCATGGCTCGGCACCTGAAGGTCAAGGGCGGCCATGATCTCACCGTTTACAACCGCACGATCGCCAAGGCACAGGCCTGGGCTGCGGAGTTCGGCGGCCGCGCGGTCGCAACCCCGGCCGAAGCCGCCGCCGGTGCGGACTTCGTCTTCTGCTGTGTCGGCAATGACGACGACCTGCGTTCGGTGACCACAGGCGCCAACGGCGCCTTCGAGACGCTGGAAAAAGATGCCGTCTTCATCGATAACACCACCGCCTCGGCCGAGGTCGCCCGCGAGCTTGATGCGACGGCACGGGAAAGAGGCGCCCATTTCATCGACGCCCCGGTCTCCGGCGGCCAGGCCGGCGCCGAAAACGGCGTGCTGACCGTCATGTGCGGCGGCGATCCCGAGGTTTTCGCGCGCGCCAGGCCCGTGATCGACGCCTATGCCCGCATGGTCGGCCTGATGGGCCCGGCCGGCAGCGGTCAGCTGACCAAGATGGTCAACCAGATCTGCATTGCCGGCCTGGTGCAAGGGCTGGCGGAAGGCATCCATTTCGGCAAGCGCGCCGGCCTCGACATCGAAGCCGTCATCGAGGTCATCTCAAAGGGCGCCGCCGGCTCCTGGCAGATGGAAAACCGCCACAAGACCATGGCTTCAGGACAGTATGAATTCGGCTTCGCCGTCGACTGGATGCGAAAGGATCTCGACATCGTACTCACCGAAGCCCGCCGCAATGGTGCCACCCTGCCGGTGACGGCCCTGGTCGATCAGTTCTACGCCGATGTCCAGTCCCTCGGCGGCAACCGCTGGGACACGTCCTCGCTTCTGGCACGGCTGGAAAAATAGGCATCAGAACTGCAGCGGGGCGAGATCAGCCTCTCCCTGCTCAATCCTCGCCGGATTTCGCCTGGTCGATCTGCATGTAATCGAGCGGCAGCTGGGTCGTATATTTGATCTGCTCCATCGCAAAGGATGACGATACATCGCGGATTTCGATCTTGGCGATCAACCGCTTGTAGAAGGCGTCATAAGCGGCGATATCGGGCACGACGACGCGCAGAAGATAATCCACGTCACCGCTCATGCGATAGAACTCCACGACCTCAGGAAATTCCCCCACCACTTCCGAGAAGCGCTTCAGCCATTCGATCGAATGCGTGTTTGTGCGGATTGAGACGAAGACGGTGACCTTGGTGTTGATCTTGGCCGGATCGAGCAATGCAACCCGGCCGCGGATGACGCCGTCTTCCTCCATCTTCTGGATGCGCCGCCAGCATGGCGTCGTCGACAGGCCGACCTTCTTGGCGAGATCGGCAACAGCCAGTGTGGAATCCTCCTGCAACAGGCGCAGGATTTTGCGATCAAGACGGTCCATAGGGCTCCCCTTCGAATATTATTCTGTTTATAGCGAAAAAATATTTCATTAAAAGAATTTTGTTTCACTTCGTCAGGTTTTTGATAGCCTGCCGAAGGACCGGCAGAACCTCGTCCCCGAACCATGGATTGCGCTTCAGCCACGCCGTGTTGCGCCAGCTTGGATGCGGCAACGGCAGAATGGCGGGCCGGCTGTTGGATCCGAAAAAGCCGCGCCAGTTGCGCACGGTCTCGGTCATCGTCGCCGCCTGCCGCCCGCCCAGATGAAAGGCCTGCGCATAGTGCCCGATCGCCAGCACCAGTTCGACCTGCGGCATCGCCTCCAGCACCGCCCGGCGCCAGAGTGGCGCGCATTCGCGTCGCGGCGGCAGGTCGCTGCCCTTGTCGTCATAGCCCGGAAAACAGAAGCCCATCGGCACGATGGCAAATAGATCGCGGTTGTAGAACTGATCGCGGCTGACATCGAGCCATTGGCGAAGCCGGTCGCCGGACGCGTCGTCGAACGGCAGGCCGCTTTCATGCACACGCAGGCCCGGAGCCTGCCCGGCGATCAGGATCCGGGCCGAGCCGGAGAGCACCGCCACCGGCCGCGGTTCGTGCGGCAACCGGAACGCCGTGCCGCGCAACGGCGTATCACGGCAAACCCGGCATGCGGCGATCGCCCGGCGCAGGGCCTCCAGCTCAGGCTCCCTATCCATTGGCAATCCACGACCACAACCGCGTCAGCCAGTCCCGGACTGCCATCGCCAGAACCTCCCCCGGTCCCTCTTGTCCGTGCGGCCCGTCCTCCATGCCGCCATGGGTCTTTCTCCAGACGCGCGGCTTGTCAAAAGGCCCGGCCCACACACCAAGCCGCATGCGGCGCGCGTCGGCTTCCTCGGCTTGATAGTCACCGAAGGCGACGGCATAGCCGCTGGCAACCATTGCCGCATTGAGGTCGCGCCCGCCGGCCTCGCACACACCCAGCAGGCGGCCGTAGCGGTCGTTCCCGTTTGTCCGGCACATTGCCGCAGCACCGGCGATCAAGGCGCTGAGCCTGCCCCGCGCCTCCCGGCCGCAAGGCCAGCCGCCGCCGTCTTTCCGGCAGACCTGAAGCAATTCGGGCGCATCGATACCGGCCAGCCGGATCCGCTCCCGCGCAACAACGATGGTGTCGCCGTCGATCACCCTTGCCGCGCCGCCAAGCCGCCTTTGCCCGGCATCCTCAAGCCGGACCACGATCAGCCCGGCGAGCAGCAGCAGGGTCACCGTCAGCAGACCATTGCGGAGAATGCGCACCAGACGCCCCATGTTTGATCCTGCCGTTCCCCTTGCCGTCCCCATGAACGCCGCTCTTGTCGATGCCGCCGGGAAACGCAGCAACTTCTTAAGGATTCCTCTCTAGTGTTTAATGGATTCCGCTAAAGCGTAAAAAGATTATGACCACGGGCGTCAGCACCTCGACCGACAAGATCATTGTCGACAAGTCGCGCAGCCACCGCAACAAGGCGGTGTCGAAGGCTGTCCGCACGACCCGCGAGCGGTTGCAGGCCGGCGGATCGACCGCATCCGGTTTCGCCAGGGAAATGCTCGGCCTGCACGTCGATCAGGTTCTGCACGGCGCCATCGTCATGCCGATACTTCTCGCGCTGATCACCGGCGTCAGCATCTATCTTTCTCAACACCTCGACGTTGTCGCCTGGGGTCTTCTGACACTTTGCGTCCATGCTGTCGGCATTCTTCTGGCGCGCCGCGCCGCAAGCCGCGATATCACGGCGGAAAAGATCGTCTTCTGGCGCCGCCGCTTCTTGATTGTCCAGGCCCTGCTCGGCTGTTGTTGGGCAGCCTTCCTGTTCCAGGATTGCGACCGCTGCGGCCAGATGGAATATGAATTCTACAAGGGCGCCGTGCTGCTGATCGCGCTCGCGGTCACTGCGACCGGCACCTTTATGTTGCGCGATGCACTGCTCGTCACCTTTTCGCCTGTTATCGTTGCACTCTGCGCGCTCGCCTTAAGGACGGGAAGCCCGGCCTATTACGCCCTGACGACCGTCATCGCCACGTCGCTTGTCTTCCTGATCTTCATGACCAACCGCATGCACAGGGCCAATATCCATATCCTGTCCATGCAGTCGGAAAAAGACGACCTGATCGCCGAGCTCGAAGTCGCGAAATCCATGTCGGACGAGGCGCGCCGCCGGGCGGAAGAGGCGAACCTCGCCAAATCCCGCTTCCTCGCCTCCATGTCGCACGAACTGCGCACGCCGTTGAACGCCATTCTCGGCTTCTCCGAGGTCATGTCGACGGAGGTTCTGGGACCGCTCAACAATCCGATCTACAAGGAATATACCGGCGACATCCATCGCTCGGGCCAGCATCTGCTCGACCTCATCAACGAGATCCTCGACCTCTCGCGCATCGAGGCGGGCAAATATGATCTGAACGAAGAGGCCATCCATCTGGCGGAGATCACCGAGGACTGTATCGGCATGGTGCAGTTGCGGGCCCGCACCAAGAATATCAAGATCAGCGAACAGTTCGAGCGCGGCATGCCGGCTGTCTGGGCCGATGAAAAGGCGATGCGTCAGGTCACTCTCAACCTCCTGTCCAATGCGGTGAAATTCACCCCCTCCGGCGGCGAGATTTCGGTCAAGGTCGGCTGGACGGCAGGCGGCGGTCAGTATCTCTCTATCAAGGACAATGGTCCGGGCATTCCCGAAGACGAAATTCCCGTCGTGCTCTCGGCCTTCGGCCAGGGCTCGATCGCCATAAAGAGCGCCGAACAGGGAACCGGCCTCGGCCTGCCGATCGTGCAGGCGATCCTTGCCAAGCACAATGGCGATTTCATCCTGCGTTCCAAGCTGCGCGAAGGCACTGAAGCAATCGCCATTCTGCCCGCCAAGCGCGTGCTGCAAAGCATCCCCGCCGTCGAGGATGCTCCGACCATCGAGCGCCGCAGACGAAGCTTCGCCTGACCTTCAGGCAATCTCGGCAAGGACTTGCAGTCGTTTGCTAAAGCTGCGCTTCGATCGCCGCCTTGTCGATGATCGACCACACCGATGCGATCAGACCCTCACGGAATTCATAGAAGACATTTTCGGAGAATGAGACGCGCTTGCCGTTGACGAGCAGGCCGAACAAAAGCCCCTTCGGCGTGCAATCGAAGCTCAGACGGCTCGCTATATGGGGCGGATCGGCAATCAGCAGGCGGATATCGAAACGAAGATCCGGAATAGCGCGAAAATCGTCCTCCAGCATGGCGCGATAGCCCGACAGGCCGATCCGTTTGCCGTTGTAATGGACGTCCTCCCCGACGAACCGCCGCAGGTTAGGCCAGTCCTGTTGGTTGAGGCAGCCAATATAGCCGCGGTAAAGGTCGCTGAGCTCTGCTTTCGTCATCACGGTCACCCTTGTTCCTGAAACCGGCATAAGGCAGCGAAGGTGTTCACCGGCCGGCCGTAACCCCCGGCGGCTCGCGGTGGCATTCGTCAGTCCGCAAGCACATGCGCTTCGCCTTGTACGCTGATCCGCACCCGGTCGCCGGGTTGCGGGATATCGAAGCCGACACAGCGGATCGACAGGAAGTCGGGCATGGCGCGATCCTTGCGGTCGATGCGCACCAGAACCATGCAATTGCCGCCGCCAAACTCGACATCATCGACATGGCCGGTCGGTCCATCGGAGACCGTCTCGACCGGCGCCGTTGCCAGGCGGATCTGTTCAGGGCGCAGCATGATGGTCGCCGGCCCGGCTTTCGAGGCCGACGCAACCGGAACCGGGCCGAGCAGGCAGCTTGCCAGGCCGGAAGCAATGGTCGCATCGAGCAGCACCGCCTCGCCGAGAAAGGTGGCGGTCTCGCGGTCGCGCGGCCTGCCGTAAAGCGATCGTGGCGAGCCGAATTGCACCAGTCGGCCTTGCCTGAGAACAGCGACTTTGTCGGCAAAGGACAGCGCCTCGGCCTGATCATGCGTCACCAGGATCGCCGTCGTGCCGGCAGCCCGCAAAACCCGCGCGACCGTTCGCCGCATCGTGTCACGCAGCCCGGTATCGAGCGCGGAAAAGGGCTCGTCGAGCAGCATCAAGCGTGGTTTCAAGGCCAAGGCCCGCGCCAGTGCAACACGCTGCTGCTGGCCGCCGGAGAGCTGATGCGGTCTGCGTCCGGCCATGACGGTTTCCAGTTCCACCATTTCCATCAGCTCGGTGATGCGCCGGGCACGATCGCTCGCCTGCCTTGCAATGCCGAAACCGATATTTTCGGCAACAGTGAGGTGTGGGAACAGTGCGCCGTCCTGCGATACGATGCCAATGCCGCGCTTGTGGGCCGGCACAAAGAAGCCGCTTCCCGCCAGTGGTTGACCGTCGAGAAAAAGGGATCCGCGATCCGGCGTCTCGAAGCCGGCGATGATGCGCAGCAACGTGGATTTGCCAGACCCGGAAGGGCCGACGATTGCCGTGCGGCCACCTTTTTCGAGCGCCATGGAAACAGCATCCAGCGCCACGGCAGGACCGTAGGATTTGCTGATCCCGTCGATGGTCAGAAATGTCATTGTCCGGCAGTCCGTCTGGATTGGCTGTAGAGAAGAAAGGTCAGGGGCAGCGACAGAACCACCATCATTACGGCATAGGGCGCTGCCGCGACATAGTCGATCTCGCTGGTCAGCGACCAGAATTTCGTCGCCAGCGTTTCCACGCCCGTCGGCGACAGCATCAGGGTTGCGGTGAGTTCATTGGTAATCCCGAGCGCCACCAGAGCGGTGCTCGTTGCAATGCCGGGCGCTGCCAGCCGCATGGTTGTCTGGCGCACAGCCTGGAACGGCGTGCGCCCAAGCGCCATGGCCGCTCGCTCGAGTTCGACAGGCGCCTGCGCGATGCTGCTGCGCAATCCGACCATGGCGCGCGGCAGGAACAGAAGCACATAAGCAAGGAACAGGGTCGCAAATGTCTGGTAAAGCGGCAGCACCAGCCGCACCGTGACGGTGACCAGGGCGAGCGCCACGACGACACCCGGCAGGGAGCCGACATAATAATGGCAGGCCTCGAAGACTCGCTGCAGCCGGCCGGGAGCCCGCACCGAAAGCCAGGCCATGGGTGCGGCCGCAATGGTGGCCAGCACGCCGCCGGCCACGGCGAGAAAGATCGTCTGCCCGAACGCGCCGCCGACCAGGTCCAGCCGCCAGATCTCCGCGCCGCCGATGAACAGCCAGCGCGTCAGCGTCACGAAGGGAACACCGATGGAAAGAGCCGCGACCGTGATATGCAGCGCAAGCGCCGGCACGCGCATCCGGCCGAGCCGCCGCCGGTCCGCCGGTCGCGCAGCCCCGGAGCCGACCCGGGCATAGCGCTCGCCGCCGCGCAGCAACACTTCGACAAGAAGCAGAAGCAGGCAACAGGCAACGAGCACGCCCGCCAGCATATTCGCCGCCGGCCCGTTGAAGGCCGACTGGAACTGATCGACGATCGCCGTTGAAAACGTGTCGAAACGGATCATTACATAGAGCCCGTATTCCGCCAGGAGATGCAGTCCGACGAGCAGCGAGCCGCCGCAGATCGCCAGCCGCAGCTGCGGCAGAACCGCCCGGAAAAAGACCTCCCACGGATTGAGCCCGAGCGAAGCCGCCGCATCCTCGATGGCCGGGTCCAGCCGGCGAAGCTGCGCCGCTACCGGTAGGTAGAGAAAGGGAAAATAGGCGATGACCGAAACCAGAACGCCGGCGGGAAGTCCGTGCAGGCCGGGCACCAGGCTGACCCAGGCATAGCTGTGGACGAAGGCAGGGACCGCGAGCGGCGCGACCGCCAGCCAGGCCCACAGCCGCGCACCAGGCAGGTCCGTCCGCTCCGTCAGCCAGGCCAGGGCGACCGACAGGATGATCGCGATCGGGATAGTGGCGATTTCGAGCAGCGCCGTATTGATCAGCAACTCCCCGACGCGGCCGCGAAAAATCAGCCTCGCTGCGGTATCCCACCCGGTCTGGACCGAAACCCAGGCGATGAAGCCGAGCGGCAGCAAACTCACGATCGACACAAGCGCCGCAACGACGGTTATCCAGAGATAGGGAATGCGGGCGCGGCCCCGCGCCACCGCGATCAGTCGCCGGACGGAGTTATGAGAATCGCTCGAAAACGCGGTAGCACTCAACGTCTCTGCTTTCAGGACACTGACATTCGCAACCCTTGGCAAGGCTGCGAATGTCGCCGGTTGCCCGGATGACATGACCTAAGCGGACAAATCCGTTCAGGTTTGCGTTCTGCCTATCACAGCAGACCGGCAGCCGTCATCATGTCTGTCACTTTGGCGCTGTTGAGCGATGCCGGATCGACCTTCGGATAGTTCAGATCCGCCAGCGGGGTCAGCGCCGCATTGGACGCTTCGCCGTTCGAGACCGTATATTCGAAGGACGTGCCTTCCCTCAGGACCGCCTGACCGCCCTTGCCGGTCAGCCATTTCAGGAATGTCTGGGCATGTTCCTTGTGCTGGCTGGCGGCTAGTATGCCGCCGCCCGAAATGCTGACGAAAGCGCCCGGATCCTGACTCTTGAAATAATGCAGCCCGATGTTCTGGCTGTTCTCGCCGGTCTTCGCCTGGTCGCCGAAATAGTAGTAGTGATAGATCACCGCCCCCTCGACCTCACCGGCATTGACCGCCTTCATCGCGGTCGAGTTGCCCTTGTAGGCGGTAAAATTCTCCTTCATCGCCGCCAGCCAGGACGCGGTCGTTTCCTCGCCCTTCAACGCCAGAAGCGCGCTGACGATCGCCTGGAAATCGGCGCCGGCTGGAGATGCGGCCCAACGGCCCTTCCAGCTTGGATCGGCAAGGTCCAGCAGCGACTTCGGCAGCTTGTCTTCGGTCAGCTTGGTCTTGTCATAGGCAAAGACGGTCGAGCGGGCAGCGACACCGATCCAGTGGCCGTTCGAGGGCTGGAAATCCTTCGGCACCTGGGCCAGCGTTTCGGCTGCTACGGGTTCGAAGAGCCCTGCCCCGTCGACGAGCGCCATGGCCGGGGAGTTTTCGGTGAGAAAAACGTCGGCCGGCGATGCAGCGCCTTCCTGAACGATCTGGTTGGCGAATTCCATGTCGCTGCCTTTGCGCAGCGTCACGGGAATGCCCGTCTCCTTGGTAAAGGCTTCCGCCCAGGCAACGCCGAGGCTTTCATGCTGGGCATTGTAGACCACGATGCCGATGTCATCCTGCGCCAGGGCGATGGAAGCCCCCACGGGCAAGGTTGCAAACACGGCAGCCAGGACGGCGGCGCCAGCGGAGCGGGAGACGGGAATGGTCATGAAAGCCTCATCGATTTCTTAAAGGGTTCGGGCAGTCCGGCTGCACCCCTACAGAATCATGATGCGGTTGGTCAACTTTGGATGCGCCAAGAGCAACGGGCTGCGCTCACATTAAATTGAGCGCCGACGGCGTCGCATCTGTCGGTCTCAGATACCGAAGAAGGGCGACACGATCACCACGTAGCCGGCATAGCCGGCATTGGCGAGGATGACGCACAGGCAGGCGAGCGAGCCGAGATCCTTGGCATTCTTGCCCATCTCTGAAATTTCTGGCGACACCCGGTCCACGATCTCCTCGATCGCCGTGTTCAGCGCCTCGAACGCGACCATCAGCAGGAAGAGCACGAGCATGGCGACATATTGGAAGAATGTCGCGCCGACGGCGATGAATGCGATCATCGCGACGGCGAAGCCCCCCAGTTCGTGGCGAAACGCAGCTTCGCCGAGCAGGCGCCGGGCACCGCCAATCGAATAGGTGGCTGCAGCAAAGAAATGCGCGATCCCCGTCAGCTTCTTTACCGGCTTGCTCATCCCGCGATAGTCCTCGTCCAGATACATGTTTGCTCCACGCGTTTTCAATGAGCGCCAGGGAACATGCGATACTGACGCCAGCCTGAATACGGCGTGAATATTGGCCGGTGAAGACCCGGCCAAACATCGCCGCACCGGAATAGGCGAGAAGGCAGGTCCTATCAAGCCAAAAGGTCCGGTGCGGCCTTTTGATCGGCGGGTTTACGGTGTCCACGGCCTTTGAAATGGAAAGCGCAATCAGATCTTGTTGCTGACGCCCGCCTGCGCGAAGGTCGCCATGCCGGAATGGCATGCGGCCGCCGCCTTGACGATACCGGCCGCAAGGGCTGCCCCCGTCCCCTCGCCGAGCCGCATGCCCAGCGCCAGAAGCGGCGTCTTGCCGAGCATCTCGATCGCCTTCATGTGCCCCGGTTCGCCTGACACATGGCCGATCAGGCAATGGTCGAGCGCCGCGGGATTGGCAGCCTGAAGGATCGCGGCCGCCGCCGTCGCCACATACCCGTCGATGATCACCGGAATCTGCTGCATCCTTGCGGCGATGATCGCGCCTGCCATGGCCGCGATCTCGCGTCCGCCAAGGCGCCTGAGCACTTCCAGCGGGTCGGACAGATGCGCCGAATGCAGCGCCACGGCTGTCTCCACCGCCGCGATCTTGCGCGAGAGAACCTCGCCCTGCGACCCGGTTCCGGGGCCGACCCAGTCCTGCGCCGTGCCGCCATAGAGCGCCAGGTTGATCGCCGCCGCGATCGTCGTGTTGCCGATCCCCATTTCGCCGATGCACAGGAGGTCGGTGCCGCCGGCGACCGCCTCCATGCCAAACGCCATGGTCGCTGCGCAGTCGCGCTCTGACAGGGCTGCGTCCTCGGTAATGTCGGCCGTCGGATATTCCAGTGCCAGGTCGAAAACCTTCAGCCCGAGATCGTGGCTGACGCAGATCTGGTTGATGGCAGCACCCCCGGCCGCGAAGTTCTCGACCATCTGCGCGGTGACCGATGGCGGGAACGGCGTGACGCCCTGCTTGGTCACGCCGTGATTGCCGGCGAAGATCGCCACCAGCGGCCGGTTGACGGCCGGTGCCCGGCCCGTCCAGGCCGCCAGCCAGAAAGCGATCTCCTCCAGCCGGCCAAGCGCGCCCGGCGGCTTGGTCAGTTGCGCGTCACGCTCGCGCGCCGCCGCAAGGGCTGCGCCATCGGGACCGGGCAGACTGCGCAGCAATGCGCGGAAATCGTCAAACGGCAGACCGCTGGCACTCATGTCGTCATCCTCTTGATCATCATCGGTCCGGGCGCTGCGCCCGGCAAAGCTGCCCTCTCATAATGGCCCGCATTGAATCGGGCAACGGCATTTGCGCCCTCTCCGGTCGCTGGCGCATGATCGGCAGCATCACATCGATTCGCGAGGGGCGGATCGCCGGGGAGACACTATGTTCGATATCCGCGAGTTCATCGACGATCTGGCGCGCTCCGTGGCGTTCCTCAGCCGCATCCATATGCCGCAACGCCATTTCGTCGGTTTCGACGGCCGTCTCAGCCGCGCCGTCCGGGCTTTCCCGCTCGCCGGCATACTGATCGTGCTGCCGGCCGCGGCCCTCGTTTCCGTGTTCAGCGCCATCGGTGCATCGCCTCTCTTCACCGCCTTCACCGCCATCGCCGTGCAGGCTCTGATCACTGGCGCCCTGCACGAGGACGGGCTCGGCGATACGGCAGACGGGCTCGGCGGCGGCAGGACCAGGGAAAGCGCGCTGATCATCATGAAGGACAGCCGCATCGGCTCCTATGGCGCGGTCGCGCTGATCCTCTCATTCGGCCTCAGAAGCTCCGCCCTTGCCGCTGTCATCCCGTTGCTTTCGCCCAGCGGCGCCGGCCTGCTCGTGCTGGCAGTCGCCGCAATCAGCCGCACGGCCATGGTCTGGCACTGGTCGAAGCTGCCGCCCGCCCGCCGCGACGGCGTCGCCGCCTCGGCCGGCGAGCCGGACGCCACGGCTGCAAATGTCGCCCTCGGGCTCGGCATCGTCTCGGCGGCCCTGCTTCTGCTTCTCTCCGGCGCGCCCCTGCTGGCCGTCGTCCTGGCCATCGCCGCCTCCGCTGCAACGGTCGCCGCCTTCCATCCGATCGTCGACGGCAAGATCGGCGGCTACACCGGCGACACGATCGGCGCGACCCAGCAGTTAACAGAAATCGCCGTTCTCGCCGCCCTTGCGCTGACCGTCTGAAACGCCGATATAAATTCAAGCTTCATTTTGACGGACGCCACACCCTCTATGGAATCGCCTTGCATCCTCGTCTGTTCGATCGACATGAAGACCGGCTATTGCTTCGGCTGCGGCCGCACGAGCGCTGAAATCGGCGCATGGACGCTGTACTCCTCCGAGGAGCGCCGCAGCATCATGGACAGCCTCCCCGCCCGCATGGAAACCTTGGAACGAAAGCCCCGCCGCGAAACGCGCCGCACCCGCATGGCTCGCGAAAGGGTCGGTGGCGAATGAGACTGCTGGTCGTTCTTCTCGGCGTGCTTGCCGTCGGGCTCATCTTTCTCATCCTCAACCATGACAGCGGCCGCACCTTCGGAATTGTCAATGACGATTTCGGCCGGTTGCTGACACTGGGAGCGCTGGGAGTTCTGTTAAGCGCGGGTATCGTGCGAAGCCGCCGCACAATTGGCGAGAGCCTGCTTCAGTTCGCAATCTGGGCTTTGATCGTCCTCGCCCTGGTCACCGCCTATCTCTACCGCAGCGATCTGGAATCCTTCGGCAGCCGCCTTGCCGCCGGCCTCGTTCCCGGCCGCGCAACCGTCTTCACGGACAATGAAGGCATACAGGAAGTCGTTCTGCACAAGGTAATGAACGGGCATTTCGAGACACCGGTCGAGATCGATGGAAAAACCGTGCCGATGCTCGTCGACACAGGCGCCAGCACCGTCGCCCTGTCCTACGAGGATGCCGAGACGCTCGGCCTTGACCCGGCAAGCCTCGCCTTTACCCAGACCGTCATGACTGCCAACGGCATGGCGCTTGCAGCCCCCGTCACATTGGCGCGGGTATCGATCGGCCCCATCGTCCGCACCGATGTCCGCGCCACGGTCGCGGAAGAAGGCAAGCTCGACCAGAGCCTGCTTGGCATGAGCTTTCTCTCGACGCTGGATTTTCTTCAGATGCAGACGGACGAGCTGCGGCTGCGGGATTAGCCCACAGGAAAACCGTTCATTGCTGCTGATGGCTTTGTGCGCAAGCGCCGATGTCATCCGCCTGTCATGTGACAATGATGTCTCTTGGGCCATCATGCGCTGCCGCGCATTCCTTTCAGGTGGCGGCGCGAGCAAGGACATGCCTATGGCTATCGCTTTCGCCGCCGCAGCGGCCATCCTCATCGCCATCAATCTTCTCAGCATCATCATCGCCGGCTGGCGAATGGTGCGAACAGGAACCCCCGCCCCGCCGGTCATGGAGCGCTCGCCCGTCTCGATCGTGGTTCCATCTAACGGGATCGAGCCTTTCACGACGGAAACCCTGGCGCGCGCTTTCGCGCTCGACTGGCCGCAATATGAACTGATTTTCTGCGTCGCCAGCCCGCGCGATCCGGTCATCGCCGAGATGCGCAAGGCGATGGCCGCACATCCTGCGGTTCACGCCCGCATCCTCACCGGCGAGGACCGGATCAGCGCCAATCCCAAACTCAACAACTGCGTCAAGGGCTGGAAGGCTGCACGGCATGACTGGGTGGTCCTTGCCGATTCGAACGTGTTGATGCCGAGGGATTATGTGGCCCATCTGATGGCAGGCCGGCGCAAGAATACCGGCCTCGTCTGCTCGACACCGATCGGCGCGCGACCGCAAGGTTTCTGGGCCGAGGTCGAATGCATGTTCCTGAACACGCAGCAGGCCCGATGGCAATATGCCGGTGAAGCCGTTGGCTTCGGATTCGCGCAGGGCAAAAGCATGCTCTGGTTCAAGCCGCTGCTGGACGGCAATGGCGGCATTGAGGCGCTGGCAAACGAAATCGCCGAGGATGCCGCCGCGACAAAGCTGGTCAATCGCCTCGGCTACAAGGTGCATCTGGTCTCCTCGCCCTTCGACCAGCCGCTTGGCCGCCGCAGCCGTCACGAGGTCTGGTCGCGTCAGGCCCGCTGGGCGCGCCTGCGGCGCGTCACCTTCCCGCTGTTCTTCGCACCGGAAGTTCTGCTTGGAGCCCTGCCCCCGCTTCTTTTCGCCGTCACCGCCGCCATTCTTTTCGGCGTCAATGCCTATGCGGTCGCCGCCGCCGTCACTGCGGCGATCTATCTGCCGGAACTGGCGCTCGGCCTTGCCAAGGGTTGGCGCGTCTCGTTCCTGTCCCTGCCCGCCATCATCGTTCGCGACGTCATGCTGCCCCTGGTCTGGATCCGAAGCTGGGGCAGCGGCGCCTTTGTCTGGCGCGGCAATGCCATGACGATCGGCACGAAAGATTGCGAATTGGAGGAGGCGGTGTAGTAAAGGTGGCGAACAGCGAATAGTTCGCCACCTACTATTCGCTAACCGCTCCCTACGCCCTTAACCGGTAACCCGTCCTGAAGATCCACGTCAGCAGCCCCATCAGCAGCGCCAGAAAAGCGACGATGATGGCAAAACTCACGACCGGGTTGACATCCGCGATCTCGAAGAAGCTCCATCGGAAGCCGCTGATCAGGTAGAGCACCGGATTGAAATGGCTGACGGCCTGCCAGAAGGGCGGCAGCATGTTGACGGAGTAAAAGCTGCCGCCGAGAAACACCAGCGGCGGAACGACCAGCATCGGGATGAGGTTCAACTGCTCGAAATCCTTCGCCCAGATGCCGATGATGAAGCCGAACAGGCTGAAGGTCACCGCCGTCAGCACGAAGAACAGCAGCATCACGAAGGGATGGGCAATCGACAAATCAACGAAGAGCGAGGCCGTCGCAAGGATGATCAGCCCGATCATCATGCCCTTGGTCGCCGCCGCCCCGACATAGCCGAGCACGATCTCCGTCATTGACACCGGCGAGGACAGAAGCTCGTAGATCGTGCCGGTAAATTTCGGAAAATAGATGCCGAACGAGCCGTTGCCGATGCACTGCGTCAACAGCGTCAGCATGATCAGCCCGGGGGTGATGAAAGCGCCGTAGGACACGCCTTCGATCTCCTGGATGCGCGACCCGATCGCCGCGCCGAAGACGATAAAATAGAGCGAGGTGGAAATGACCGGCGAGACGACGCTCTGCAGAAGCGTGCGCCGCGTGCGGGCCATCTCGAAGAAATAGATCGACTTGACCGCTTCGAAATTCATGCGTCGGCTCCCACCAGTTCCACGAAAATATCCTCGAGCGAACTTTGCCGCGTCGAGATGTCCTTGAGCCGGATCCCGGCTTCCGCCAGCGCCGTCAAAAGCGTGGTGATGCCGGTGCGTTCGCCGGCCGTGTCGTAGTCGTAAATGAGGAAAGATCCGTCATCCTCGATCTTGAGATCATAGGCGGACAGGGTCTCGGGAATGACGGTAACAGGATCCTGCAGCTCGACGCGCAGCTGCTTTCGGCCGAGCTTCTTCATCAATGCGCTCTTCTGCTCGATCAGCAGGATCCGGCCGCCATTGATGACGCCGACGCGGTCGGCGATCTCCTCGGCTTCTTCGATGTAATGCGTTGTCAGGATGATGGTCACGCCGGTTTCCCGGAGCCGCTCGACAACCTGCCACATGTCCTTGCGCAGGTTGACATCAACGCCCGCCGTCGGTTCGTCGAGGAACAAAACGCGCGGCTCGTGGGAAAGCGCCTTGGCGATCAGGACGCGCCGCTTCATGCCGCCGGACAGCTCGCGCAGCATATTGTCCTTCTTGTCGTAGAGCGACAGGTCCTTCAGCACCTTCTCAATATGTGCCGGGTTCGGCTTCTTGCCGTGCAGCCCTCGCGAGAAGGAGACTGTGTTCCAGACCGTTTCGAACTGGTCGGTCGTCAGTTCCTGCGGCACCAGCCCAATCAGCGACCGGGTCTGGCGAAAATCCTTGACGACGTCATGGCCGCCGACAAGCACGGTTCCGCCGGAAGGATTGACGATGCCGCAGATGATCGAGATCAGCGTCGTCTTGCCGGCCCCGTTCGGGCCGAGCAAAGCAAGAATCTCGCCTTCTTCTATGTCGAGACTGACGCCTTTCAGCGCCTGAAAACCGCTCGCATAGGTCTTCACGAGGTTGGAAACGGAAACAATGGGCGCCATGGAGTGGGTTCCGGGAGAACTGATGCGGAAGGAGACGCTCTATATGGAGCGTCGCGCCGAAAATTTCATCCGCTAAATCGCCGGAATCAGCAAACAGATCGTTCAGCCAAGGATTTCGTAGAAAAAGCGCAGGGAAATCAGTGTGAGAAACAATCCGAAGCCGACTTCCAGCTGACGCTTGCTCATCGCATGGGCCAGCCGCACGCCCAGCGGTGCCGTGAGGAGCGTGATCGGAATGATCAGGACCACGGCGATCCAGTTGATGAACCCGGTCGAAAAAGGCGGCAGACCCGCATCGCCCCATCCCGCCCAGATGTAACCGGCCAGTCCGGGGATGGAGATCAGCACACCGAGCCCGGAAGACGTCGCGACGGCCTGGTGGATCGTGCGCCCATGGCTCGTCATGAAGATATTGTTGAGCACGCCGCCGCCGATGCCCATCAGCCCCGATAGGATGCCGATGACCACGCCTGCCAGCCATTTCACCGGATTGCGCGGCAGATCGTCGGCGATCCGCCAGCTGTCGCGGTTGAAGAACATGCGCAGCGCCATCAGAAGCGCGATCACCGCAAACACCGTCATCAGCGTTTCGCCCGAGACATAGGCGGCGATGGCGGACGCGATCAGCGTGCCGAGCGGCACGGCCACCACCCAGCTGCGCAGCAGCGCCATATCAACCGCACCGCGCTTGCGATGCGAGAGGAAGGAGCGCATCGAGGTCGGTACGATGATCGCAAGCGAGGTTCCGAGCGCCAGTTGCATGCGCACCGAATCATCGACCCCGAGCAGGCCGAACACCTGGTAGAATACCGGCACCAGGATCGCCCCACCGCCAATTCCGAAGAGACCTGCCAGCACGCCGGCGACAACGCCCGCTGCTGCAAGCGTGAGAATAAAGGGCAGGAGTTCGGAAATAGGAGGCATGACAACCGTGGCGGTGCTGTGGAGATCCGGCGATTGCCGGATTTCTGGAAAGGCCTGTTCCTGTCATGAAACGGTGACCATCTTCAATCATTTTCGCGCCGTGGACATTCCACGCTCGCATGATTTGCACGAACCGTCCCAATCCCCTTTCGGCACGGTTCCTTTGGGCCGGCTCTCGCCGGCCTCTTTTTTTTGCCGTTCGTTCAGTGGCTCTCGTCCAAAGACCTCAGGATGCTGTAGGCCGCCCTAACGCGCTCGGTGTTCGGGTAGGGCGTGTTGGCCAGCATGACGATGCCGATCCGCTTTGCCGGGACGAAAGCCGCATAGGCGCCGAAACCGCCCGTTGACCCCGTTTTGTTGATGAGCACGTCGCTTTGCGGCGGCAGCGGCGGCTCAAGCTTTTCCACGCGATGCGGCTTCAGCGCCATATCCTGTGAATTTCCGGCCAGAAGCACGTCCATATCGGCGGGATAGGGATAGATTTCCCACCCCAGCCCCTGCGTCATCCCGTTCACCCGGTAATATCCGGTCTGGGTCAGATCAACGGCGCGCTTAATGGGGTCCGGCAGCTCGCTGCTGTCGATATTGGCTTCCACGAACCGGATGAGGTCAGCCGATGTGGTCTTGACGCCATAGGCCTCGATGTCGAGCATGCCGGGGGTCACCCGTACCGGCTTGTTTTTCTTGTTGTAGCCATAGGCATAATGGCTCATCTCGCTTTTGGGCACCGTGACATAGGTGTGGCTGAGACCGAATGCCGGAAAGATCTCTTTCTGCAGCAGCTCCTTCATCGGCTTGCCGAGGCTCTGGGCCGCAAGATGCCCGAAGAGGCCAATGCTGGGGTTCGAATAGCGCCGATGGGTGCCGGGGTCGAAATCCAGACGCCAATTGCTGAAGTAGTTGATCATCTCTTTCTCATTGCCGACTTCGTCGGGAAACTGCAACGGCAGCCCGCCTGCCGTATAGGTTCCGAGTTCCAGGAGGCTGATCCTGTCGAAGCTGCTGCCCTTCAGGGATGGCATGGACTGGCTGGCCTTGTCGTCGAAAGACAGTTTTCCTTGCACCTGAGCGTAGGCAGCGACTGTCGCGCTGAAAGTCTTGCTGATCGAGCCGATCTCGAAGATCGTCTTTTCGCTGACCTTCTGACCGCTCTCCTTGGAAGCAAGGCCAAAATTGAAAAAGTGACGCTCGCCGTCAATCGTCACCGCCACGGCCATGCCGGGAATGTTGTGCTCTTTCATCAGTGGGACGACGGCCTGCTCCACGACCTTCGCGAGTGCTGCACCACTGTCTTCGGCATAGGCAGCGCCGGCAAGCGGTAGGGCTGCAAGAAAAAGCGACATCGAAAGAATGTTCTTCATGAGCGGTGGAAATCCTCTTGCGGGGGAACCGGCTTCCGGTAGCGTCCGGGCCGGGAGAAGCCGTGCCGCCTCGCCGGTTCCGGGCGTCGGCGCATCTCCCGGCCTGGACTATGGGCCCCGCGTAGTCCCTGGACAAACGATCAATTCTGGGCTCAGACATGAGAAAAATTTGGCCTCGGAGGATCGATGGACATTTCCCAGCTACCGCTGAATGCGTTACGCGCCTTCGAAGCCTCCGCCCGCCATACCAGCTTCACCCGCGCCGGACTGGAACTGCGGGTGACGCAGACCGCGATCAGCCATCAGGTGAAATCGCTGGAGGAGGTGCTGGGCGTCACCCTGTTCAAGCGCCTGCCGCGCGGGCTGACGCTGACCGACGAAGGACAGGCGCTGCTGCCGGTGCTGACAGATGCCTTCCAACGGATGAGCGCGACGCTGAGCCAGTTCGAGGAGGGCAATTTCCACGAGATCCTCACCCTCGGGGTCGTCGGCACCTTTGCCATTGGCTGGCTCCTGCCCCGGCTTGCCGCCTTCAAGGTGCTGCACCCGCATGTCGACCTGCGCCTCAAGACCAACAACAATCGTTCCGACATCCTCATTGACGGCTTGGATTTCTTCATCCGATTCGGTGACGGCGCCTGGCATGGCACGGAGGCGATCCACCTGATGGAGGCACCGCTCTCGGCCGTCTGCGCACCCGCGATCGCCGCAGACCTTCGATCCCCGGCGGATCTCGCCAGTGTCGAACTCCTGCGTTCCTACCGGCTGGATGAGTGGTCGCTGTGGTTCCGGGCAGCCGGAATGGACCCGCCGGGCCGGCGTGGCTGGGTGTTCGATTCGTCCCTGACCCTTGTGGAGGCGGCGGCCCGCGGCGTCGGGGTGGCGCTGGTGCCCGTCGCCATGTTCGGCCACGATCTGGACGCCGGCCGGATCGTCCGGCCTTTCGCGATTACTGCGCTGACCGGAAGCTACTGGTTGACACGGCTGAAATCACGCGGCGAGACCGCCTCGATGAAGGCCTTCCGCCACTGGCTTCTTTCGGAACTGGAGCGGTAGTGTCAATCGCAGTGCCGGTAGCCGGACTTGCGGTCTCTGAGATCGAAGTGGAAATGGTCCTTGTGCTGAGGATCGCTACCGGGGCCGAGAACGGTGTTGAAATATTTGCAACTGTCGCTGCGCACCGCCTTCAACAGCCCCTTTTCGCGAAAGGCGAAGAAGCCGGGCTTGCGCACGTCGATCTCCTTGCCGGACTTCAGCACGAACTTGCCGACATCGATGGCATTGCCGCGCGCATGCTCCGACATCGGATTGCCGCGCCGCGAATTCATCGTCCGGCAGGAATAGCCGCCGAGCGGCTTGATGGTCTTGATGCCGGAGAGATAGCGATAGCGGGCCGAGGGCGCGAGTTCGTTCTTGACCCAGAGCGCAAAAGCTTCCGTGACCTCGCAGTTCAGCTTGACCGCTGGCTTCACGTCGATGCCGCCGGAGAGGCCGGACAGTTCGATCGGATGATCGATGCCGCAGGCCTTACCGTTGGAGATCCTTGGAACATCGCGAAATTCGACGCGCAGCTTTTTCAGCCGCTGCCGGCATGCCGCCTCGTCGGCCGGCATCCGCCCGGTAAAATCAGGCTCGGACAACGGATTGTCTGCCCGCGGCAGAAAGGCCACCTGCCGCTCTTCCTCCGCCTTTCTCTTCTGCAACATCACCCGCTGCTGCTGCTCCAGCGCCTGCACCTTGCGCGCTTCCTCCGCGGCAAGTTTTTCCGGGCTGAGCGGTGGCAGGTCGGGATCATAGCCCGGATCTGCGCTGGCCACGGCAACCTCTGCCGGTCGGCTTGTACCAAGCTGCTGCACCGTGTCACCGCCGATGCCGCCGACGACGGGCTGGCCGACATTGCCCTCAGCAATCTCCCGGCTCTGCTCCTCGGCGAGCCCCGTCACGGAAGCAGCCGGCGCGACGCCCAGCATGGCGTCCATATCCACCCCCTCCGGCGGCACCGCCATCGGCTGCACGCTGGCCGTCTGGAAGGACGTATCCGGCTCGCTGTCGATCATCGGCAGCCGCTTTTCGGCCTGGCGAACGGGCTCGACAGGTCCGGTATCCATCTCTGTATCAGCGGCTGTCTCGACCGGTTGCCGCACAGGCGCGACGGCACGGACGCGCGCCGTGGGCTCCATGCGTGCCGAGGGGCTGAGATCGTCCGTCGAGCAGGCCGCAAGCGGCAGCGACAGCGCAAGAACCAGCACCTGCCGCGTGAAAGGGAAACCATACGCCATACTCTTTGCCGCCCTTCGCCATGCCGCAGGTTCCGCCCGCCGGAAAACCGCCCGCGATTGCGCTGCGCTACCACGCGCTTCCAGCCTGCAGCCGAAGCTCCCATCCGCCTGTGTCAAAAGGCGGGCACGGACCCGGCTGCCTGTCCTGAAACGGGATTCTATGCAAACAGGGTAAACGAAGCCTTTCGCTCGGCCAGCACGGCAACAAAGCGCGAGGAAAGAGGTGGGACCGCCGTGCCTATCGGCACTCCCCGTTGCCGGACACCCTGAATCCCTCGGCCTGCGCCACGCAGAAATTCTGATTGTCTGCTCGCGACGCCCTGCCCGGCTCAGACTGGCGCGAACGGCTGCGGCATGTCCCTTCGGCATAAAAATACCCGCGTCCTTTCGAACGCGGGCAAGCGCAATGCGTCACAAATCGAATCACGCGGCGCGGCTGTATCCAGTTTGCCGGTTCGTAGCAGTCAGCTGGAACGTCTGAAGCAGGCTGCGCAATTCGCGGCTTTCCTGCGCCAGTGTCTGGCTTGCCGCTGTCGTCTCTTCCACCATTGCGGCATTCTGCTGGGTCATCTGGTCCATGCTGTTGACGGCCGTATTGACTTCTGCAAGCGCTGTCGCCTGTTCGCGTGCGGCAGTGGCGATCGAAACCACGTGGTCGTTGACGCGGTTGACCAGATCCTCGATCTCCTTCAGCGCGTCCCCGGTCGAGCGTACCAGCGTTACGCCGGTTTCGACTTCCTTTGCCGAATTGCGGATCAGCTCCTTGATCTCCTTGGCGGCGTTGGCCGATCGCTGGGCCAGTTCGCGCACTTCCTGGGCGACGACGGCGAAACCACGGCCGGCCTCCCCGGCGCGTGCAGCCTCGACGCCGGCATTCAGCGCCAGAAGATTGGTCTGGAAGGCGATCTCGTCGATGACGCCGATGATCTGGCTGATCCGGCTGGAGGAGCCCTCGATCCGGCTCATCGCGGAGATCGCATTGCTGACGATGTCGCCGGATTTCGCGGCACTGCCCTTGGTTTGCGTCACCATGTTGCGCGCTTCCGCAGCCCGCTCCGACGAGTTCCGCACGGTGGAGGTGATCTCGTCCAGCGCGGCCGCCGTTTCCTCGAGCGCCGCCGCCTGCTGTTCGGTCCGGCGCGAAAGGTTGTTCGCTGCTTCCGAAATATCGCCGGCGCTGTCATGCACCACCTCGGTCGATTGGGAAATCGACTGGATGACGCCCCGCAGCGCGGCGACCGCCGTGTTGAAGTCGTCCTGAAGCTTGGAATATTCGGGCGAGATGTGATCGATCTCTGCCGTCAGGTCGCCGCTCGCCAGTTTTTCCAGGGCCACGCCGACCACCGCCATCGCTTGTGCCTGCGCCTGCGCACCGGATTGCGTGCGATGTTCGTTGATGCGCCGCTCTTCGTCCATCTGCATCTGCTGCGCGGTCTCGCGGTGGCGAAGCTCGATGCGCTCCTTGACGGAGCCGCGCAGGATTTCCAGCACACCGGCCATCTGGCCGATTTCGTCGCCACGATCCGTCTCGGGAATGTCAGCCGAAACATTTTCGTCGGCGATTGCCCGCATGGCCGTTTTCAACCGTTCGATCGGACCCACGACACTGCGCACGATGGAGAAGGCGGCGAGCAGGATGAGAAGAGCCGCGAAACCGCAGATGACCGCAACCTGGATCAGCCCCTCGCGGAACATGGCGGCAAGGTCATCGCCATAGACGCCAGTGCCGACCACCCAGCCCCAGGGCTTGAAGCCCGCCACATGCGAATATTTCAGCACCGGCTCCTCGGCGCCCGGCTTCGGCCAGTAGTAATCGACGAAGCCTTTTCCATTGGCCTTCACCTCGTCGACGAAGGCGACGAACAGATGCTTGCCGTTCGGATCCTTGTTGGCTGTCAGGTCCGTGCCGTTGAGCGCTGGCTTGATCGGATGCATGACCATTGTCGGATGCATGTCGTTGATCCAGAAATAGCCGCTGTCCTGATAGCGCATCGCGCTGATCGCCTCGATCGAGCGGGCCTGCGCGTCCTTCTGACTGAGAAGGCCAGACTGCTCCTGCTTGTAGAAGGCGTCGAACACCGTAATTGCGTTTTCGTTCATGGCCTCCAGCATGGCCTTGCGCTCCGTGACCAGCCTGTCCTGCTGCTGAAACAGGCCGAAGGTCATGGCGGCAGCCAGCGTGGCAAGCGCCAGCGCCACCAGCAAGTAAAGGCGCACCGAAATACTGAGATGCTTCATTGAAAAAATCCCCTTTGTCTGAAAAGACGATAGCGTGGGGCATTTTCTAATTTCCTAACGCGCGACTATTAAATTCCGACCGGGGTTTTACTCGTTCATGACGATGGCGACGCGAAGGCGGCCGCAGTTGCATGTCAATTATGTGCAGGTCACCCTTTTCCATCGGCAAAGGCCGGGCTACATGCTTAGGGAACGGAGAGCACTGATCATGTCCAGACCGAACGGCGACCTCACCTTGCGAACCCTTGCCATGCCGGCCGACGCCAATGCGGCCGGCGACATTTTCGGCGGTTGGGTCATGGCCCAGATGGACCTGTCCTGCGGCATCCGCGCCGCCGAACGCGCGAGGGGCCGTGTCGTCACCGCGGCGGTGAAGGAAATGGCTTTCGAAATGCCGGTGAAGATCGGCGACACGCTGTGCATCTATACCGACGTCGTCAAGGTCGGCCGCACCTCGATGACGCTGAAGGTCGAGGCCTGGGCGCAACGCTATCTCTCCGACCGCATGGACAAGGTCACCGACGCCTTGTTCGTCATGGTGGCCTTGGACGAGAATGGAAAACCGAAGGCGGTTCCTCCCGAGACGTGAAAACAATCGGGATGCTGCTTTGACAAAGCCGACAACAAGCTCCCGTCATACCTGTGTTCGTCAGAGGGATGACGGAGGTTTGGGAAACCCGCTACACAAAATTCAGTCCCTGCAATGCGGTAGACCGCCACGTCAGTCTGCGCCTTGAAACCGAACCTCACCATTGCCGAGGAAACACGTCTTGTCGAAGAGCCGCAAATCGAGCGGGTTCGGCAGCCGCACATCGCTGAGATCGGGATACGGCTTCAAAGACGGATTGTAAGAACGATCAATCTGGGAAATGAAGACCATAATCAGATCCCGATCGCGCGAGAAAGTACGAAGCGCACGAACTTGCTCCCCCAGATCTGGATGCCTGCGCTTTTGATCGAGCAACTGTAGATAGTCTATGACGACCAGCGTTCGGGGTGGCGCAGACGCGAGAACCCGGATGATGTAATCGGCATGTATGTCGTCCGAGCAGTCGCAAGCGAACAATCCGGCATATTGAGCGTGATCAGCGCCGATTGCCTGAAAGCGGTCGGCGATATCCCGCTCGGTATATTCCAGTGTGAAAAAGGCAGCCCGGTTGCCGGACCTCATCGCTTCCAGAGCCAGTTTGAGGGCTAACAGTGTCTTTCCTTGGCCCGGACGTGCGGCTACCAGGACGAGGTCGCCGGGTTTCAATCGAGCAAATAACTCGGCATGCGAGCTGGCGCGTGACTTCGCCACGAGCAGGCTCCAATCGGTATATCCCTCCTCCACGGCGACACGCCGCAAAGCTTCATGAAGCCGAATGCTTTCGGAGCGCGACAGAAGCTTTGCCTTGCGCTTCAGGCGGAAAACAGATTCAGACAGTTTCATCGACAACCTCCCGTCGCGAGCAGGTTCTGCAGTCCCTCCTTGTGCTGAATGCTCGAACGGTGGGTTCGGTGGATGGAGACAGCCCCGTATGAAATGATACTTTCCCGCGTGGAGGGAGGAGGCGTGGGCTCCGCCTGAATCAGACGATAGCGTAAATTCAGGCCGGTGAAAATCACCCCTTCCAGGAAACCAAACGATCGCGGGAGAGGGATAACCTACCCGCAACTACCCCTTGAACACGAAGGCCGCGCCGCCGGCGATCAGGCAGAAGCCGATCGCATGGTTCCAGGTCAGCGATTCCTTCAGCCAGAACACCGAGAAACCGGCAAACACGATCAGGGTAATCACCTCCTGCAAGGTCTTCAGCTGGGCAGCGGAATAAACCGTGTGGCCGATGCGGTTGGCCGGTACGGCAAGGCAATATTCGAAGAACGCGATGCCCCAGCTGGCGACGATGGCCATGTAAAGCGGTGACGACGTGTATTTCAGGTGTCCATACCAGGCGAAAGTCATGAAGACATTGGAGAAAACCAAAAGCACGATCGGCCAGACTGCAGCCGCGTTGATGGCAAAAGGCATGAGGCGATTCCTTGAACAGGATGAAAGAAAGCGCGAAGCATTTACCGTTCATTCAAGAGACTGCAAGACATCAAACGACAGGCGTTGCAAACTTATCAAACGGAGTTTGGACGGGAACATTTTTCGCAGGCTTGCCGTTACGGGTGTCCGCCCACAAACTGCTCTTCAGGATCAACCCATCGTAAAAACCGTTGTCTCGCCCACATGAACCCGGCAGACGGGTTTCAGCAGCATTTCGGGTCAACATCGTTAGGAGAAATGCGTGCAGCGATCATCCTCTTCTGCCGTGGCGGGAACACCTCTCGTCGCTCTTGCTGCACTCAACTTCTTTCTTGCCGATGCCCGCGATGGTCTCGGCCCCTTTCTGGATGCCTATCTCGCCACAAATGGGTGGTCGCCGTTTTCTCTCGGCATGATCGCCACCTTTGGCGGTATTCTGGGCATGATCTCGACGCCGTTGTTCGGCGCGCTGGTCGACGGCACGCCCTACAAGCGCCTGCTTGTCGTCGTTCCGGTCGTCCTTGTCACCACGGCCGCTCTTCTGACGCTGGCCATCCCGAGCGTCGCCATCGTCATCGGCGGGCAGACCGTCACCGCGATTGTCGGGGCGGTGATTGGCCCGGCGCTGATGGGTTGACACTGGGCCTCGTCGGCGAAGCGGCATTTCCCGAACAGGTTTCGCGCAACGAATTCTGGAATCATGCCGGCAATGTCGTATCGCTTTGCGGTGTCTATGCCGCGACGGTTTTCTTCGGCATGGGCGGTATCATCGGTCTGATGATTGTCACCGCGATCGGCGCGGTCGTAGCCGCCCTGATGATCGACCCGGCACGGATCGACCACAAGGTCGCCCGCGGCCTCGGTCATGACGATGGCGCGCCCGGTCCGTCTGGGCTGTCCGTGCTGCTGAACACGCGGGGCCTGATTGTTCTCGCAGTCGTTATGCTGGTGTTTCATTTTGGTAACGCGCCGATCAGCCGTCTGGTCGCGCAGCAGTTTTCCGTCCAGCTCGGCACCCCCTTCCGGACCACAGCGCTGATCACGGGCGTCGCCCAGTTGACCATGATCGCCGCAGCGGTTGCCACGCCCTGGCTCATCCGCCGCTTCGGGCTTGCTGCCGTTTTCATCATCTCGCTGTCGGCTTTGCCGCTGCGCGGCGCTATCGCCGGCAGCATTTCCGACTTCTGGATGATCTATCCCGTCCAGATCCTCGATGGGATCGGCGCGGGCCTGATCGGCATTGCAACGCCGATCGCCGCCGAACGCATCCTCTCCGGGTCGGGCCGCTTCAACGTCGGGCTGGCGGCGGTCATGACAGTACAGGGCATCGGCGCATCGACCAGCAATGTTTTTGCCGGATGGCTGGTTCAGACGGAAGGTTTCTGGCTTGCCTACTGGGTCCATGGCAGCATCGCGGTGCTGGCGCTGGTCCCGTTCCTGATCTGGCGGAACGAGGTCGCACCGCCGTCGTCGGGATGAGCGACCGACCGGCTCGATATTTCGGTTAAAGCAAAATTAGAGGACCGGGAGCATATTGCGACGGGCGGGCCGGCAGGTGCCGGTACGACACGGAGCGACCATGGTGCAAATGATCCGGATGATGCCGGACGATACGACCATCGCTAGGCAGATAAAGACCGCACAGGCCGTCTCCGTGCTGGGCGGCATCGTGCTGTCGCTCGCGTCAAACTGTTTCATCGCGATTACGACTGCAATCGTGCTTTGGCTCTACCAGCCGGACGGAAGCCTCGTCATCTGGCTTGCGGCGATCATCACGCTGAATCTGGTCCGGCTGATTGCCGTGATTTATATCAAGCGGAAAAAGGTGCACGAAAGAAACCCGGAGAAAGTGCTCCTCATCCTGTCCGTTACCGCCTTCATTGCCGGCGTGCTCTGGGCACTTGCACCCTTTCTTCCCGGCGGCATTGCGACCGATGGCGCGAATGCCTATGTGATTTTCATTGTTGCCGGCATTTCGGCCGGCGCCCTGATGCAGAATACCGCCTACTCCCCGACAGCCCTGCTGTTTGGCGGCCCGCCGCTTGCCGCCACGCTTTGCCTGATGGTCAGTCAGGGAACGCTGGTGTCGAGCGTGATCGCAGCCGATGTTCTGTTGCTCATGGTCATGATGGTGCGCGCCAGCGGCCTGAGCCAGGCGAGCTTCATCCGCAGCGAGGAGGATCGGTTGCAGGCAGTTACGCTGGCCGGTTCGTTGTCCAATGCCAATCACGAAATCAAGCTTTCAAACACCCAGCTTGAGACGCTCGCCAGGCTGGATCCATTGACGGGGCTTGGCAATCGCGCGCTTTTCAACGGCCGACTGCATGCGCTCGTCGTAGACCAGGGTGCACAGCCGCATCCGATCGCGCTGCTGATCATCGACCTCGATCGCTTCAAGGCGATCAATGACACGATGGGTCATGGCGCCGGCGACAAGGTGCTTGTCGAAATCGGCGTCCGCCTGTCGCAGCTTTCCGGTCCGGGCGACTGCGTGGTCCGGCTCGGCGGCGACGAATTCGCCGTCATTCTCCATGGCGTGGACGCAGCGGAGCGTGCGCAGACCATCGGAGCCGGCATCCTTGCATCGGCGGAGCAACCGATTTTCATCTATGGCCGCCCCACCACCGTTGGCACCAGCGCCGGGCTGGCCCTCTTTCCCGATCATGGGCAGACCGCCGAGGAGCTTTTCGCCAGCGCCGACATCGCGCTCTACGCCGCCAAGGAGGGCGGCCGGCGCCGGCTGAAAATATTCAACCCCGACCTCAAGGCCCAGATCGACCGCCAGCAACTCATCGAAACCGGCCTCGCCGATGCGATCGCAACCGGCGGCATCCGGGTCTTTTTCCAGCCGCAGGTCGCGCTTTCGGACGGCCATATTGTCGGCTTCGAGGCGTTGCTGCGCTGGAGCCATCCGACGCTGGGGCCGGTCAGCCCGCCGGAAGTGGTGCTGGCAGCCCATGCGCTGCACATGTCGGAGCGGCTGACCCGCCATATCGCCACCGCCGCCGCCGACCTGATCCGGCGCCTGCCGGGCTTCGGCCTTGCCGACACCGCCGTCGCCATCAACGTGTCACCGCGCGAATTCTCCAGCTATAGTCTTTCGGCCATGCTGGAACCGATCATTGCCGAGTTCGGCATCCATCCGTCGAAACTCGAGATCGAGATCACCGAGGAGGCGACGCTGGACGCCGTCATCGCCGGCGAGGAGCTGGCGCGCCTCGAACAGGCCGGCTACCGGATCGCCGTCGATGATTTCGGCATGGGTCATTCCTCGCTCGCCTACCTCGTCAGCCTGCGCATCGACCGGCTGAAGATCGACCGCAGCTTCGTCACGGGCATCGCCGCCAGCCGCCAGAACCAGGCGCTGATTTCCGCGCTGATCGGCATCGGCCATGCGCTGCACATCGAAATCGTCGTCGAGGGCGTCGAGACCGCCGAGGAAGCCGAGATCCTGCGCATGCTCGGTTGCCGCATCGTCCAGGGCTATCACTATGGACGGCCCATGCCGCTGGAGGACATACCAGCCTGGATCGCCGGGCATCGGGGACCGGAGAACGGCAGGCCGCATCTGACGAAAGAGTCGATCGGCGACTGACGCGCGATCTGCATGTGGCCGCCGGTTCCGCGCCGGCCACGACGGATACCGTTGCCTTTTTGTACTCATTCCCCCTTCCCTTTCCGCCGGACTCTCTCCATATTCCCGGCATGTCGAAAGCACCGAAAAAATCCGCCCGCCCCGACCAAGGCGGCTTCGAGGAAGCCCCGCAGGCCTCGTTCGAGGGCGCACCGCTGTCAGGTTCCGTCTCCGACTGGGCCAACGAGTTGCAGCGCATGGCCGAAGCCGAGACGATCGAGACCCGCCACGACGTCGCCTCCAAGGCCGGCAAGCACCGCAAGAAGGTCGAGATCGCCGCGCAGAAGGCCCGCGACGCCGAAGGCGCGCAAAACAAAAAGACCAACGCGAAGTCCAAGGACGGCGTTGCCGCAAGCAGAAGCGCCCGCGGCACCTCCATGGGCGGAACGTCGGATCCGAAAGCGCGCGCGGCGGCCGGCCTCAACCCCGTCTCCGGCATGGACACGTCGCTGGAGGACGCCGAAAGCCTCGCATCCGGCGGCGTCACCGCGACCGTCGAGGCGCTGTCGGCGCTGATCGAGAGCGGCAATCCGCTGTTCAAGGACGGCAAGCTGTGGACGCCGCATCGGCCGGCCCGCCCGGAAAAATCCGAAGGCGGCATCCGGATCGTCATGCAGTCCGATTTCGAGCCCGCCGGCGACCAGCCGACGGCCATCAAGGACCTCGTCGAGGGCCTCGCCCACCACGATCGCACCCAGGTCCTGCTCGGCGTCACCGGCTCGGGAAAAACCTTCACCATGGCCAAGGTGATCGAGGCCACCCAGCGCCCCGCCGTCATCCTCGCGCCCAATAAAACCTTGGCCGCCCAGCTCTATTCCGAGTTCAAGAACTTCTTCCCCGACAATGCGGTGGAATATTTCGTCTCCTACTACGACTACTACCAGCCGGAAGCCTATGTGCCGCGCTCGGACACCTTCATCGAGAAGGAAAGCTCGATCAACGAGCAGATCGACCGCATGCGCCACTCCGCCACCCGCTCGCTGATCGAGCGCGACGACGTCATCATCGTCGCCTCGGTCTCCTGCATCTACGGTATCGGCTCGGTGGAAACCTACACCGCCATGACCTTCCAGATGCAGGTCGGCGACCGGCTCGACCAGCGGCAGCTTCTCGCCGACCTCGTCGCCCAGCAATACAAGCGCCGCGACATGGATTTTCAGCGCGGCTCGTTCCGGGTTCGCGGCGACACGATCGAGATCTTCCCGGCCCACCTGGAAGACGCAGCCTGGCGCATCTCGATGTTCGGCGACGAGATCGACTCGATCACCGAGTTCGACCCGCTCACCGGCCAGAAGACCGACGACCTGAAATCGGTAAAAATCTACGCCAATTCCCACTATGTCACCCCGCGCCCGACGCTCAACCAGGCGATCAAATCGATCAAGGAGGAGCTGAAACTCCGCCTCGCCGAGCTGGAAAAGGGCGGCCGCCTGCTCGAAGCCCAGCGGCTGGAACAGCGCACCCGCTACGATATCGAGATGCTGGAGGCCACCGGCTCCTGCGCCGGCATCGAGAATTATTCGCGCTACCTCACCGGCCGCCAGCCCGGCGAGCCGCCGCCGACTTTGTTCGAATATGTCCCCGACAACGCCCTGCTGTTCATCGACGAGAGCCACGTCTCCGTCAGCCAGATCGGCGGCATGTATCGCGGCGACTTCCGCCGCAAGGCGACGCTGGCCGAATACGGTTTTCGCCTGCCCTCCTGCATGGACAATCGTCCCTTGCGCTTCGAGGAATGGGACGCCATGCGCCCCGAAACCATCGCGGTCTCCGCCACCCCCGCCGCCTGGGAGATGGAACAGGCCGGCGGCGTCTTCGCCGAACAGGTTATTCGCCCCACGGGCCTGATCGATCCTCCGGTGGAAGTCCGCCCGGCCAAATCCCAGGTCGATGACGTCTTGGGCGAGATCCGCGAGACCGCCGCCGCCGGCTACCGCACGCTGGTCACCGTGCTCACTAAGCGCATGGCCGAGGACCTCACCGAATACCTGCACGAGCAGGGTGTCCGCGTCCGCTACATGCACAGCGACATCGACACGCTGGAGCGCATCGAGATCATCCGCGACCTCAGGCTCGGCGCCTTCGACGTCCTCGTCGGCATCAACCTGCTGCGCGAAGGCCTCGACATCCCCGAATGCGGCTTCGTCGCCATTCTCGATGCCGACAAAGAAGGCTTTTTGCGCTCGGAGACCTCGCTGGTCCAGACCATCGGCCGCGCGGCGCGCAACGTCGACGGCAAGGTCATCCTCTATGCCGACCAGATCACGGGGTCGATGACCCGCGCCATGGAGGAGACCGCCCGCCGCCGCGAAAAGCAGGTCGCCTACAACACCGAACACGGCATCACCCCGGAATCCGTCAAGGCCCGCATTTCCGACATCCTCGACTCGGTCTACGAACGCGACCATGTCCGCGCCGATATCGGCATCAAGGGCGTCAAGGGCGGCATCACCGACCTCGTCGGCAACAACATGGCCGCCCATCTCGAAGCCCTCGAAAAACAGATGCGCAACGCCGCCGCCGACCTCGACTTCGAAACCGCCGCCCGCCTCCGCGACGAAATCAAACGCCTCAAGGCCGCCGAACTGGCTGTCATGGACGATCCGATGGCACGGCAAGAGGCGAAAGCGATGGAAGGGTCTGCAAAGAAGAGCAAAACCAGCCGCGAGTCGATCTCCCCCCTTGAGGGGGAGATGTCCGCCAGGACAGAGGGGGGGAAGCCCACCCAGACCTCCGAACCCGCCGCCCCCTCTGCCCCTCTCGGGGCATCTCCCCCACAAGGGGGGAGATCATCCGATGGTCCGAACGCCTTGGACGGAGCAACCGGTCAAGCGAGCGAGCCCGGCCCGTCAAAAAGCCTCTTCGCCAAACCCGATCTCGACAATATGGGCCCCGGCACAGACATGACCCGCCCGGCCCGCTCCCTGTTCCGCAAGAACAGCCTCGACGAAATGACCGTCGGCCGCACCGAAAAACCGCTGAACACGACGGGGGCCCTGCCCGCCAAACCCGACGCCGCCAAAAGCGCGAAACGCTTCTCGCCGCTCATGGAGGGCCAGCCCGAACGCGCCTCTTCTCCCCAGCGGGGAGAAGGTGCGCGAAGAGCGGATGAGGGGGAAGCCCGCGACGACCCCAGACCCCTCGTCCGCGCCAAGGCCGGCGTCGGCTCCTATGAGGATGCGGGGGATGTGAAACGGCAGAAGAAGACGAAGGGCAAGACGGGGCGGCCGGGGAAGTAATCCGTCGCCCTGACGGCAACACGCGCACCGATCTGGCGTAACGGCCAACCCCACCCAAGGACCCGATCTCCTCCTCTTGTGGGGGAGCAAAGCTGGCAGAGGGGGTGCCGCCGCAAACGCCGCAACTAAGCGCGCGCCTCTCATGCACCCCGCCCCTCATCCGCCCTGTCGGGCACCTTCTCCCCGTCCAGACGGGGAGAAGGGACAAGCCGCACCCTCTCGTCCCTTCAAAGATCAAGATGGACAGAAACACCAGAGACGACACCCACGGTCGTCCCCTCTCCCCGCAAGCGGGGAGAGGGCTAGGGTGAGGGGCAAGCCAACCACCGGAGATCCAGCCAAGCGTACAGCCCCCCTGAACTCCAGGTCGGCGAACAGATCATCCTCGGAAAGACCGCCGCACTCGAAGTCCAGTTCCGCAACTTCGACCCCGTGACGCTCTATTACACCCCGGTCAAGGAACACGGCAGCTGGAAAGTCGATTATATCACCAACCAGTAGGGCGAGTATCTGTGGAGTTTGCGAGGGTCGCTTGAGGGGGCGGGGCAATAACACAAAGACATCAAAATCAACAAATCAAAGCTTAGGCTACAGAAAAAAAGTCATCATATTCAGACCACCATGTTATAAATTTTGCCTCCGACGAGCCCGGTAGGATATTTTCTAAATAATCATCGGGATGATTAATAATACCGGAGCTAAATATCGGAAGCGCTGCCTTTAATTTCAACATCGTATCTTCGCAACGGTGAGCGTAAAAATGCCTAACTATTTTTGTCTCATAAAATACACGACAATTTAGTGCTATTGCATTATTTAACTCTACCGGAACTGCTCCACAAACTCCTTGAATAATTTTGGCTACATCTTTGGGGTCACGAATAGACCACTCATGCTCCCGGCTCAAAACGGTCGGGCTGTGAAGTTTAACATATTTTGCTGGGCTTAAAATCCTGACGAAGTGGGCGGTGTATTCGGCGCTACTCATAAATTTACGGTCAATTTTAGCAACTATGCCAGAGCGTTGACCTTGCCAAATTCGACAAAAAGCATACGCACGCAATGACTGAATAAGCAAATTATCCAACTCAAGGACAAGTGTTCCTATTAGGAAGCTTCGATATGCTTCCGTTCGCCAGCGATTATCATTGTAAGTGTCTAGCAAACGCTTCGCTCGGCGCTGCGAATGATTTCGAAACGCACTGATATCAAGATATGGCCGAGTCATATTCCTGCAACGCCGATGAAAAATATGAAAATCTTATGAGTTTTTGATGCGCAACATTGGTCTTTTCCGCACAAGCAGCGACGAATTCAGACAGAGATGGATCGGGCGTGAGCGCACCTACATCTTCATCACCATCCTCAGTACTAATTTCGGACCTTAGACTAGCATCAAGCTGGTCTAGTGTTACATGAGTACCCATGATTTTCTCATAGATAGCTCTCTGGTCTGCACTCATATGCTGCACAACCAATCCAGGATGAGTACGTTCTGCTACGGCACATAACAGTGTGTAAAACACATGCTTACTACTAAATCTTCGAAATTCTACGAGCTTATTCTCGTGCCAATATATAAACGAGGATCTCAAAGTCTTTTCAAGGGACTCCTCACTAGGGAAATCTGTATTGAACTCCCTATAAAGCGAGTCAATATCAGGCGGTCTTGTAGTAAAAAAACCCTTTTGTATAATATGTACTATATCGGAAATTAATCTCGTATCAGCCATACGAATAACATCGCGACGCGATATAATTCCAGCATCCAGCATCAATTCTCTAAACGCCCGCGTCATTCGGAAAATAAAAATTTTGAAAGGGCCCTGAAATTTTGCGTTCCGCAACTCTTCAGAATTTAGTGTAGCATTATGGACATTCATTCTTGCGAACGATTCGCGAATTTCGTCTTCTGTTACACCAGTAAATTCATCTATAGCAAGAGAGTAAGACAAAAATACTCCCTGCAGGCGATCGTCTAAATCTTTGTATCTTTTTCCTCGAAGTTCTTCAGTCTCAACCTTTGTTGAAATCCGCATCTTGTTTTCATAAAACAGCCTTAGCGCTTGACTGCGCTGCTGCCCGTCCACGATTTCCTTTGTGCTAGTCCTTGTTTTAAGATTGTAGCGGACATATAAAAATATCTTTGGTATCGGATACTCAAGAAGTATACTTTCGACAAAGTAAGATTTTACATAGGAACTCCAGACACGATCATCCCTTTGATAATCCCTATTAACAGTTATTTTGTTAGCTATAAGATCCTGGCAAAAATCGGCAACTGACGTTGGAGATAACGTGGCCTTCATTTAGAAACCTCAAATATAGAAACAGTCTCATCCGGCAAAATTTGTGCCGACGCGTAACTAGATCTGTTGACAGTCACAATCGAATTCAGCGGGGTAAACGATAACCTGCTCTGCTCCTTAAATCCACAAGAAAGGAAAAATTCAGAAATCACCAAAGGAAGATCAACATAAATTTCTTTATAGTAAGAAGCCTGCGTGACACAGACAACACTTTTTACCTTCGATTTGGCTATTTTACGTATAGAATCCTGCATGCTCTCGAAATAATTTTTATAAAATTTCAGATAATAACCCTTGGACGCTTTAGAGTGATGACCTGATATTTGCTTCAATATTTGAGTTGCCGTAAGGCTATCGCCTATATACACGACTTCATGATCGACTGAGTAGCGTCCTGTCAGCACACTTCCTGTCATGCTTTCACGGAGCGCCGCAATATCGACACCGACCATCTCATTCAGATAAAGAAGTTCCGGAAGAGTTTTTTTAACATAATCAAGCCGCGTTAGATATGGCGGCGATGTAATGATGTGGCTGACTTCGCTTGGAATAAGCCATTCTTTAAAATTGGCAGTTTCAAGCTTCGGCCGCATCAAGACAGGTTCTTTTTTAAATTGAGAAAACCGATCACGCGTTTGCTTCAATTCGAGTTTTATAGAATCCAACAGTTTCTCGCCGGAGTGTGGAATGCCTGTTATTATGTCCGATGAAAACCAGGTTGGATTTTTCGTTTTGGCCTGCTTGTAGACCCGGCGAACAGAGTTGGCCAACAAAAACTTAACTACATTTTCATTTGAGTTATTTTTCTGCAAAACCTCTCTCGTAAAGGTCGCAGCCGCTTTGTGGGCAATATTCTCATCACCGACTATATCTTGAAAAGAATTCAAAAGAGCTTCTACAGAAAAACAAGAATTCGATATCTCGGACAATGACAATGATTTCACATCTGAAACAATATTCATAAACGGATTTATATCTACACCTATCGAATTTATACCAGCATCTGCACATACTTTCGTAGTAGTACCAGATCCATTCCATGGATCCAACACTACATCTCTTTTGGTAATACACAGGTGTTCCAAAATTGTTTCAACAAATTTCGAGCTAAATCCGGCATAATAAGGATACACCTGATTCCGCTTTTGCTGCGCGCTTAATTTACTTGTAGAAACTATTTCGAGCATAAGAATTCACCCAGCTAACGGCCCTCCAAAAATTTGACGGCTAAGTTCCGGTTTAACACGGGCACTCTCCGAACGTTATACTAACCGCGCAATAATGAGAAATTTCACACATCATTTTCTCCGCCACCATCACCCATGCCATAATCCCCCATACCGCCGCGGATACACTGCCAGCCGTGGCAGCGAGGCGGAGACGGCGCCGGGTTTGGGGAAAATGGTCTCCCTCCGGCGACATGGGGAGGCTGGGCCTCGGCCCTTGCTTCTTGAAGCCTGCAAGAGCGCGCCGGGGTACCCATAATGCGTACCCACAATCCAACAACGGCCAAGTACACCATTAACTCGGTTTGCCCGGAGGCAATCGCCAATACGTACCTCTTGCACTCGCACGTCTTGAACCGCGAAAACCCGCCCAAACCGCGCATATCACATTCGCGTGATCCCCCTCCCCACCAACCCCCCGCGCCAAGATCACCAACCAAAACAACCCCTTCCCCATTCCCCCACTTCAAAAATTCCTGTGTAAAACTTTTTCCCCCTCAATTTCATCGGCGCCCCCGAAAACCCGCGTACACTCTTCCCGTCCCGCCACGGATACACTGCCAGCCGTGGCAGCGAGGCGGGACCGGCGCCGGGGGTGGGGGAAGGACGGACGTCCCCATCACCGGGGTTCGCAGAAAATGGCGTCCCCCCGGAGGCAGAAGCGGCTCCGGGCGTGCCTGTGAGGCACACAGGACCCGCTGAACAAGCAGGTCTCAGAGACGCCGGAATTGCGGGCAGAAACCGCCGAACGGGGCGCTGGCGAGAGCCATTACCCACACACCATAAGGCTCTTGCGAGCGCCCCGACCGACCTGCCCGGCGCGGCAGGACACCAGAACCGAAATCGCGGGCCAAAAAACCGGCCGCGCGACCGCAAAACCGTGCCAGCCGAGGAGGTATCATGCCCGACGCACGCTTGGACGAGGCGCTGCAGCGCTCCTGCATCGAGATGATCCGCTGTCCCGGCACGTTTTGCCCGCGCCGCCGGTGCCGCCGGCGTCGGCGCTGCAGCGTCGGGTCGGCCGCGCCGCCGCCCTGCCTCGCTTTGCTGACGCCGCCGGAGCGGCAGCTCTACGACCGGCTGCTGGCAAAAACCCGGTATTATGCCCCGCGCCTGTCGGCCCTGGTCACCGCCCATATCGGCGCCACCGCCCGGCAGGACGTCTTTGCGCTCGCCGTCGCCGAATGCCTGCGCCGCATCCAGCCCCGCACCCACTGGCTGCACCGCGCCCTGCCCTTCTGGGCCAACCGCGACGCCCCCGACAACCGAAACAGCCATGATGGATAGAAGCCCGCCCCAACCACCCTCTTCTCCCCACCGGGGAGAAGGTGGCGCAAAGCGCCGGATGAGGGGGGGCCGAAGGCCGCTTCGTTGTGGCTCCGGCTGCGCCTACGCCCTCCCTCATCGCCTCGCCCGCGTCCGCGCCGCCCAACCTGGGATGACCAGCCGGGCCACAAAAACCCTACTCCGCCGCCTTCACCTGCGGCAGCGCTTCCAGCTCGTAGGAATAGCCTTCCAGCATCGTATAGGCCTGCTCGATCGCCTCGATCTGCGCCTCGGCGTTGCGGATCGCCTCGGCAATGGATTGCGAGCGGGTGCGCAGCATCGAGCCCAGCACGTCAGCGCCCGGACGGCGGCCGAGCCGGTCGATATGCTGGCGGACACGGGCGCGGTGGCGCTCCAGTTCGAGAATGTGGAAGCGGCTCTTGACGATATCGTCGGAGAGTTTTCGACGCATGGCGGAGAGCGGATCGAAGCTGCCGGGCTCGCGCTCGTCGAGGATGAAGTCGTTCACCAGCGTTTCCAGCATCAGGATGCCCTTGAGGTCGCGGGGATCGGCAAGCTCGGGGTCGTAGCCGGTGCTGTCATAGACCCTGCGGCGCACCGGGTCGCGCAGCAGGTCGTAGCAGGCCTGCAGCCGGCCGAAGGCGTCGGCATCGCCGCCCTGGTCGGGATGGGCGGTCTTGGCCGTTTTCCGCCAGGCGGCCTTGATCGCCGCCTCGTCGGCCTCGCGCTCCACGCCCAGCGTCTCGTAAGGGTCGATCACCGCGCCACCCCGCCCATCACCCGCATTGCCGTCACCTGCGTTGCCCTCGCCTGCATTGCCCTCGCCTACCGCCTCTCAAGCCCGCCATCAAGGGACAAGGCGAAGCGCCGCCCCTTCTTCCGCCATTGCCGGGACGAAATTGTGGAGACGGCGCGGCAAAAATGGCCTTTCCCCGGCGGCCTGTGCCGCTTCGGGACGCCGGAAACGGGTTGCAAAGCACGACCGCCAGCCGCGACGAAGCGTCGCATTCAAGGGGAATATTCGCTTGCAATTTTCACGAATTGCTGCCAATTGTTACAGCGTTCGGGCGTTTGCATCCCGGAGACTGGACTGGCTGTATGGTCCCGGAATACCGGGCGTGCCCGTGAAACGGCACTGTAGACGTTCTTTCCCCGATATCGACTACTCCGACTGGCCTTTCGGAATAAAGACAAAACCGGAGGGAAAAAAGGTCTCCACCCTGGCAGGGGTGAGGACACATCAACAAGGGAAATAAGGACTTCTCCCATGGCCACCAAGGGCACCGTAAAATTCTTCAACCAGGACAAGGGCTTTGGCTTCATCACGCCGGAAGGCGGCGCCAAGGACGTGTTCGTTCACATCTCCGCGCTGCAGGCCGCCGGCCTCCAGACCCTGAAGGACGGCCAGCAGGTCACCTTCGACACCGAGCCGGATCGCATGGGCAAAGGCCCGAAGGCCGTCAACATCCAGGCTGACTAAGCCGGATCGGATCGCTTGGCGATCACCCCATTGAACGGCGTCCTCGGGCGCCGTTTTTTTATGCCGCAGGTCGCAGCCGACAGTCACTCCGCCGCCTGCCGCGCCTCCGCCGCGGCAAAAACAGCCTCGAAGGCCGCCGCGATGACCGCCGGCCCCGCCCCGGCCCGCGTCGCATCCGCCGACAGGATCTGCCGGAACCGCCGTGCACCCGGCCAGCCCTGAAACAGTCCGACCATGTGCCGTGTCACATGAACAAGCCGCCCGCCCGAAGCAATATGCCGGTCCGCATACCCCATCATCGCGTCACGAACATCGGCCCAGAATTCCAGCGACTGCCGGTGACCGGCCGCGGTAAAATCCTCTTCATCCGCATCGACTGGTAAGGCTCCCGTCATCGGATGCGGAAAAAACCGGTCCACCCCCGTCAGCAGCCCGCTATCGTGATAGGCCGCCCGGCCCAGCATGACGCCATCCACGTGATGCAGTTCCTCACGAGCCTGATTCAAAGTCGCAAGACCGCCATTGATCCCGATGAAAAGACCAGGATTTTCAGCCTTCAGGCGATGCACCAGGCCGTAGTCCAGCGGCGGAACATCGCGGTTCTCCTTCGGCGACAACCCCTGCAGCCAGGCTTTGCGGGCATGGACCCAGACCCCATCCGCGCCGGCGTCCTTGACCAGCGAGACCAGATCGCGAAGCGCCTGTTCTGGATCCTGATCATCCACCCCGATCCGGCATTTCACCGTCACCGGGACCGAGACCGCAGCTTTCATCGCCGCCACACATTCAGCGACCAGCGATGGCTGTCGCATCAGACAGGCGCCAAACGTACCGGATTGCACGCGGTCAGAGGGACAGCCGACATTCATGTTGATTTCGGCATAGCCGAATTGTTCGCCGATCTCAGCCGCCTCGGCCATCCGGCTTGGATTATTGCCCCCGAGTTGCAACGCAACGGGATGCTCGGCGGTCTCGAACCCGAGAAGCCGATCCCGGTCGCCCCGAAGGATGGCTTCCGAGACGATCATCTCGGTGTAGAGCAGCGCGTGCTTCGACAATTGCCGCGCCAGGAACCGATAATGACGGTCCGTCCAGTCGATCATCGGGGCAACGGCGAAGACGGGAGCCCCTGCTTCGCGGGCTTTTCTGTAGAAATTCAATTCGTTAGGTGTCGCGTGTTGTGTCAAGTTTTGTCAGGCTTTTTCCACGTGTTGCACCATTTTTCATGGTGAGGTACAACATTGTCGTACTCGGCAAAGGAGTGTTGTACCATGGGAACGATCACGGCTCGCAAGCGCAAGGACGGGACGACGGGTTATACCGCGCAAATCCTCCGCAAGAAAGGCGGACAGATTGTTTTGCGAGAGGCGCAGACCTTCGACAGCAAGCGCGAGGCGAACTCTTGGATAGTTCATCGGGAGACCGAACTTGATAAGCCCGGCGGCCTAGAGCGCGCCTCAAGGACGTCCGCCACGCTTGCCGAGGCAATTGACGCATACACGGCTCGCGTAACGGATATCGGGCGTACAAAGACGCAATGTCTCAAGTCCATCAAGGACTATCCGATAGCGTCGAAGGCATGCGAGTCGATCACGGCAAAAGACATTTCCGACTTCGCGCATAGCCTTCGCCTTGGCGGCAGGAAGCCACAAACAGTCGCAAACTACATAAGCCACCTATCCGCGGTGTTTCGCGCCGGAAGGCCGTTGTTGGGCATGCCCCTGCCCTTGCAGGAGATGCGTGATGCGCAGCAAGCCCTGCTCGCCAGCAACGACATCAGCAAGTCTTCCGAAAGGACACGGCGCCCTTCCCTCGCCGAACTCGACAAGATCATGCAGCACTTCGTCGACCGACAAGAGCGCGCTCCGCTGTCGGCCCCAATGCACAAGATAGTCGCTTTCGCTATGTTCTCCACGCGTCGGCAAGAGGAGATAACGCGAATTGAGTGGGCAGACCTTGATGAACCCCATAGCCGCATTCTTGTTCGCGACATGAAGCACCCCGGCCAGAAGCGGGGCAACAACGTGTGGGTTGAACTGCCGCCGGAAGCGTTGCGCATCGTCAAGACGATGCCAAAATCGAAATCAGAGATTTTCCCATACACCACGGACGCCATTAGCGCTGCATTCACCCGCGCATGCCAGTTCTTGCAGATTGACGACCTGCACTTTCACGATCTTCGCCATGAAGGTGTCAGCCGTTTATTTGAAATGGGCCGGACTATCCCACTCGCTGCAAGCGTTAGCGGGCATCGAAGCTGGAACAGCCTCAAGCGCTATACGGACATTCGAGAGAAAGGCGACAAATTCGCCGACTGGCCTTGGCTAGAGAAAATCTGCCAACAAAGAAAAGGAAGTGACACGCATTGACAACCGCAGCCGAATAAACTATACACCTACGGCTTTGCATAAACGCACAGCGAAAATCTTAATGTCGTGGTCAAGTTCTATCGGAGGAAAAATCAATTGTCAAGCGTTAAAATGAAAACAATCGAAGCGGCGGCATATATCGGCAAGTCACCTAGTTGGCTGAATAAGACCCGCCTTACCGGCACTGGGCCGGTTTACATGAAGGTTGGCGGCGGCGTCCTGTACGCCTCATGCGATCTTGACAACTGGCTGACCGGTACGCGTCGCACCGCGGTATATGCGCACGCCAATGACAATGTCCGCGCTGCCGCGAGGGCATCCGAGTGACGCGGGAAACGATCAGGATGTGCCCGCCACCGAACGATCCAGTTTGGCAACATGTCGCGAGACATGAGGCAGCCCATGCTGTCGCACACATACTCGCTGCCATCGAAATTTTCGGTAATCCTCATAGTGTCCACAGTTTGCAAATCAGGCCCGGTCGGACGAACATGGTCTTCGGTCGGAAGGCGCTACCTGTTATCTGTTGGGGGCTCTGCGAGTCCATCCCTGTCTACGGTGGAGTTGGCCGACAGATCGCGGAAGCATACGTCAGACACACTCCAGAAGCTGTTCCTGCCCGCATCAAAGCCGCCGAATGGGAAATCGTGTCCTGTATAGCGGGACCATTTGCGGATGTGCTTTCGCAAGGATGCAGGAGCTTGCTGGCAATGCGATGGGAATCCCGATTGATGCGGGTTGGCGTCAGCGATTTCGAAGCAGCGGAAGCCATCTTCGAGGATCTGCGCATTCTCGCCGGAAGGCGAGCCGGATGGGTGAAACTGCTAGAGCGGACCCGCCGCCTGGTGCTCGACAATTGGACTGCAATCGACATCCTAGCCTTGGCATTGCTTGAACGTAATTACCTTGAGCAAGACGAAGTGATTGACTGCATATCGCCATATTTGCCCGCCGTTGCGGCCAAGGCGGCCGCCTAACCCTTTCCACCCCACCACCACCGACCACCTGCCGGACAACCCGGCGGGCGCGCCTTCGTGCGCTTTAACAGGAGACAAATATGAAAATACTCTATTGCCACCGCCTGGCCGACGCCAAGCCCCGCGACGCCATCGCGTTCGTCGATGTCCAGATGACCGACGATCTGCGCCTATATGGACTTAGACTTATACGGCACCCCGATGGCCGCCACATGATCTACGCGCCGCAATGCGGTCAGCGACAGGCCGCAAGCTTCGGCAAGCCACTGGCCGAACAACTCACCGCTTTGGCCCTCGAAGCGTATGAGGCGGCAGTATGAAGCCGCGCCAGGAGTACGACCCATTCACGCCAGGTTGGCGCCAGCCGAAGCCCGCGATGGCCTGGCGCTCGCCAGATCTGTTCGAGGCGCGTGGCCCGAAGCAGTTCGTGATTGACGGTCTCGTGGCACTGGACGAGTTGAGCGTTGTCTATGGCGACCCCGATGCAGGCAAAGGAAACTTCGCACTGAACATGGCTATGGCCGCCGCTACCGCGCAACCGTGGTTCGGACGCAACGCTGGCATGCTACAGTCAAACGGCGAGTGGTGGCCGGCTGGTGTCGTCTACTTTGCACTTGAGCGCCCTGCACAGGTCGAGCGACGGATTTATGCCTATCGCCAGGAACGCGAAATTGAATTCGAACCAGCCATTGCGGTTTGCGAAGAAGTCTTCGACATCCGCGATCCAGACGCTGGCGAGTTGATTGCCGAGACAATGTTCGATGCTCGCAAAGGGACTTACATGTGCACGGATCCGTCTGGAGTGGGGGTGTGCGACTATCAGCCGGATTTCAATCTGGCTATCATCGACACGTTGGCCATGGCACTGCAGGACGGCAGCGACAGCGACCCTAGAGACATGGGCGCCGCCCTGCGCAGCTTGCACACAGCGCGCCGCCTGACGGGCAGCCACATCATGCTGATCCATCATAGCCCGGTTAGCGGCGATGATCGCATGCGTGGTTATGGCAGCTTGAATGCCGCGATCGACATGAGCATCCACGTCGCCAACAAGCGCGGCCAGCGTATCGCCAGCGTGAAGAAGAACAGCGACAATCCCGACCGGCCGAAGTTTTACTACTCGCTCAAGAGCTTCGACACCAAGCTATGGGACGATGAAGAAGGCGACTACATCGGCACCGCTCCGTCGCCGGTTCTGGTCGAAGAGGCTGGACCGAAAGAGGTAGCGGCAAAGGCAAAGGTAGCTGCAGCCGCACCGGCTGCAAGCGCCAGTGAGAAGCCCGTCCTCGACGCGCTCGCCAGTATCGACCAGCCGGCAACGGAAGCCGCATGGCGTGAAGCGTTCGATGGATTCCGAGATGCCGACATAACTGCAGGCGCACACCGCAAGCGTTTTTCAGTCGGCAAACCCAAACTCGAAAGCAAGGGTTTAATTAGCAAAGACGAAAATGAAATGTGGACCGTTACCGCGTTACCAACGGTGTGATGGTAACGCTCTTGGTAACGTAACGTTTTTTACCACGGGGTTCGGCGTCACGCGTTACCACTGTTACCGTTACTCCCCCACCCTTTAGGGGGGGGGTATCAGTAACGTAACACGTAACGATGCGCCCCGTCAGCAGATGGGAATCTGAAATGGAAAGAGAAGATATTTACGATGCAGTCGAAGATGCAGTCTCGAAAGCATTTTCAAAGCATGAGGCCGAGGAAATAGAAAATCCTCAGATGACGGCCATTGAGGCGTTTGATGCCTTCAATGAACTCGACGAGCCAGTGCGGGTGGTGGGCGTCATCAACTCAAGCACCGGCCTGGACTTCGTCGTCATCCGTGAAGATCCGGACGGTGATGGCGAAATATACCCAACAACGGCCGGCGGTGTCTACCGGAAGAAATCGACGGACTAAAATGTCGCAGTCAGCTTGCCCAACAGGTGCAGCAGTAACACCAAATGCTACGCGCCCCCTCTGCAGCAGTCTGGGGTTGTCTTAGGGCCGGGGAATGGATTTTCCGTAGGTTGACCAGTATCAGGGCCTCCGTTTCCACCATCGTCTTTAGGCTGCGGGCGACTTGGGCCGCTGGTCACACGCCCAGATAGACCCGAGTCAGACTCAGAAATTGTGATATCTGAGAGGTCGTTATTTACAGATCCCGCGCCAAGTATTGCGCGCAAATTGTCTTCGGTCCAGACAAACCTGTCAAATGTTCCCAACGGTATACCCTGAATTGCCAACTTCCCGGTTTGGCCGTTCAGGGAAAGATCCACATCAATTTTTCTGCAATCGACAATTGGGCTGTCAGGCAGGGTTTTGGTTTCGATTGAAAGGCCTTCCCTGCCAACAAACATCGGGCCACCGCTGGTTGGGAACTGCAGTCCAGAAGCGTGACCGATGGTGTAGCCATTTACGTTGATGGCACTAAAATCTTTCCGTATGCGGATTATGTCTACTCTAGGGCACTGCCTCGGGAACTGTTTCGGCATAAGCGTGGAAATGCTAAACGCTTTTCGGTCAAAATTGAGCTTTGAAAGATCGGTTGGCTTTAATTCTTGAGCGAATGATGTCGAACAAATCGACAACATACTTAGCAGATACAAACCTCTCATCTACCTTCTCCTTTAATCGTTAAATGCAATCCTAGACTGCTTCGTTTGCAAGAAGCAAGATGCACGCATCAGCGCTGGCCATCGAAGGACGCCATGGCCGAAAGGTTGGCTGCTGACCGGGCCGCCCTTGTTGAGGAGGTGCCCGCGGACACGTTTGCCGGCTTCAAAATGCGACTGGCTGGGAGCGACTACAAAGCCAGCGAGCAGGCTGCCAACTGGGCCGGTAAGCTTGTCGGTGAGTTCTTTGACCTCGACGTCAGAGACCGGGCGGACAAACGAAAGGCAAAGGAAATGCTGGCCGCTTGGATAGATGCTGGCGAACTTGAGGTCGTCCAGATGCAGGACGCATACCGCCGCGTGACACCGCATGTAAAACCGGTTGCGGCACCACCCAATTGAGGTGACGCAAAAGCAGTGCCGCAGGTCTCACAAATACTTGCGGCACCACCCCCCAATCCCTTGAGGATGGGGGTGTGCCGCAGTGTGTTGTATCAAAAATAGTGGTGCCGCAAAATCGGGGTGACGCAAATTATCGCGGCAGCATATATTCGATTGTCAGAGAGGCACCCTTGCCCTTGAGTGGTGTGGAAATGACGCGATCGCCTGACCTTTGAAATGAGTACATAGCATCGCAGCACATCGGCATCCTGTGATTAGTGCCTGGGTAGCCACCGACCTCCCGGTGTACTTCTCCGGAATTGACTCGGACAGAACTAGCACCGCGTTTGGTTGCCGCGATCAGTATATTTTTGATTGTGCCTTGAAATGTATTGGTGTTCATGTTCGTCTCCTGTTGTTGAGACTTCCTATTCAGAGCATTTTCTACACGCTGTCTACGTTAGAAATGCATTCGGACAGCACGATTGTCCAACATGCTGTTACCGTTCTGCAACGCCCTCCTTCCCCAACTATGCTATAATCCCGCTTATGAGCAACCATCTTCTTCATTTCCGACACACGCTCGGGCGGCATCGGGCCGCACCGGCAAATGTCGGAGACATCAATGCATCACAAACGAAAGCGCCCTCGCATCGCGGCGTGCGGACTGTGCAAACCGCATAAAACCAACGGAGCCTGCGCCCGTCATAAGGATATGCGGGGCGGCGATAGACGCCGTTATCTATCGGGTAGCGAGCAATTCCGGTGCGAGGGCCTGAAGGCGCCAAGCCGAGACAAGTAGCCCAAAAAAAACGGCCTGCTCGGTTTGTGAGCAGGCCGAATATTCATCGCGAGTGGGAGAAACCCCGCGGAAAGCGCCGCTGGAGGGGAAAACGCTGCGCTTACCTAAAAGATGCGCCGAAATGGTTAACGAAAGATTAGGCGCCACTCGGAAGGAAGACAGAGTGCCAGTTCTTCTTCTGCTTGTCCTGCTCGCCGGCTGCCAAAGCGACGCCGGCCGGTACCAATGCACGACCCACAACGACCTCACGGAATGCAGCAGGCGGTGATAGAAAGCAGCACCTATTTAGGCAGGCGTCCAGCTTCGCGTTCGGCATTCAGAATCCGCGCAGCTTCAGCCTCGATCATAGCCCCGAATTGTTTTGGCAAAAGATTTCCGCGCTGCTTGATGATGGCGATACGGAAGGTATACCAAAACCGGCGTATCACCTGCTCGAAGTCTCGATAACTGTCAACGGTGCAAAAGTAACTGCTATGGCATCGAATGAGAGCTTCCGCAGCATCTACGCCACTTATCAATTTGCCGTATAGTTTTTCTGTTTCGACCAAGTTTTCGACCGACAATTCGAAAGCCGCCGGATCGTTCGACACGATGGCTTGATTCATTTCGGCCGTGCCAGCGTCGGCAATCACAACCAGAGGGAGAACGTTGTCCGTGAACCGATCGGTTAGTTCACCAGTACGATTCGCGAAGATCGTCACCCCGAACATGAACTGTGCGGCAACTAGGAGAATGGCTGCAATACTTAATATTTTCGTGAGTACATCAAGGTATTCGTTCAATACAGTTCTGGTGATCCACATAACTACGTCAGTGACTGTTGTTGCAACAGCGAGGGCATCCGGCGCAAGGATCCATAGCGTCGCTGGTGGGTATCGACCCGGTTAACAAAAAAATGCTTGCGATCGCCACCAAAAAAATCCGCATTTTACCCACCGCATTTTGAAAGTAATTGTCCCATTGAGATTATCCTATCCATTGCAGAATGCAACTGAACCCACCGGGGGCATCCAAACTTCCTCACTTCCAAAACCCCATACCGGTCGGGAAGAACAGCGCTAACCCAAATACAGTTTTTCCATCGCGCGCACGCGATCGCGCGTAACGCGCGCGCGAGAAATCATTACATAATTTAGGAAAAAGCCCGGTCGCCAGGAGGCGCGACCGGGCAGTTCGGCCGCGGGGATTGCGGCCGGCTGCGGTTCAGGGGGGTTGTCGCAGCGCCACTCGAACTTTCAATCGGCAGTGCGGTTCCATGGCCCGTTAGGTTCTCCCAAAAAAAAGGCGCGGCTTTTATCACATCTCATATTCAAACGCAATACTATCTTGACAATTTTGTAAATTTAAACTATTGTCAAAATTCTAGCAGCCCGCCGCATTGGCATCTTCCTCTTTCCGAAAGGGTGCGACCTTTGGAAAAACCTATCTTCGACGTAGCAAATGATAACGCCGAATTCGATTTCCGCCTCCCGAACGAGATCCCCGCAAACAAACAGGAAGCCCGATCCTTCCTTACCGAAGCGATGTCCGCCACGTCGGTAGCTATCACTGTCGTGAAGCCCACCGAGCGGCCCGTACAGCGCGCATGGAAGCCAAGCCCTAAGCCAGCCAACGATAACCGCGAGCCGGTATCCTGGCCCTTCCTCGACAAGCTACGGCGTGACGGTCAGCACGAGGATGCGCAGATGATCGAGCATTACCGCGGCCTCGTCGCCATCATGGAAGCGAACCCTCTTCAAGGGCAGGATCCGACCACGGCAGCGGATGGCATAGAGGTCGAACAGCGATCGACCGTGACAGACAAGGACATCGACAAGGCGGCCGAAAATGAGTGGCCGGACGATCAGGTCGCTGGGGGCGATCTGATCCGGAAGGGAACGCGGCAACTTTCGAAGTTTGCGGGATCCTCTGGGCAGGCCAAGCAGGCCGGCGAGAAAACGGTTGTCCGGATGCGCTGCATGGGCGTCAGGTTCAACGAGCGAGTTCTGATCGCGCAGATCGACTTGCGGGAAGTGCTGCCTCGTTTGCAGCGCGCTATGGGTCCGCTCGTCGCACCGTTCGAAGATGCTGTACTTGGCGGGCTCACTATGGGTGAAATCGGCGAGGCTCGCAGCTTCAAGGGAAAGCAGGCGGAATCGGCCGGCAAGGCCTTGGTCTATGCCGCGCTTGATGCTGTCCGCGAAGAGTGGGGTTCGATCAAGGCAGAGCAGCGGGCCGCCGAAGCCCAAGCCGACCGAAATGTAGAACGACGTCGGGCCGAACTGGCTGCAGATCAAGCACGCTTTCTGGGTCGTGCCGCATAGGTACACCTAAAACACACCGCCAAGGTAATACACGGGAGGATCGCTTAACGGCGGTCCTTTTTTAGTTTCGGCTGTGTCGCATCACAGCCTTCGGCGCTCCTAATCCCACAAAGGTAGTCGCCGTCAAATTCCTAGTTTCACGCGCGAAGTCATTTTCCAGTTTCGGTGCAACGACAGCGCACCCGCCCTGCATGAGGCTGCCCCTCTGCAGGGCATTTTCTTTCCCAAAACATCCATTCAAAATTTGGAGGCTCCAATGCCACATATGAAAAGCGGTGCCTCCTAATGGCCACCGCTAAGCAAACTTGTGCAATCATCGATGATGTTTTGCGGCTTCCGGAAAACACTAGCCGCTGGCACGCCGACCGACTTCGCGGCGAAGGGTTGCTGCGGGGAATACAAGGTCGTCCAGAGCAAATCGACAGCGCGGAGACGGCGACCCTCCTGCTGGCCGTCCTCATAGGGACGACTAACATTCGGCCGTATCTGGCCATGACACCTATCTCGCGCGGCACGGCATTCGCCGAAACGCTTGCCAACTTCATCGATGCACCGAACGACCTGCTAGAGCTTCGGATTGACGCGGCGGCACCGGGCGCAACGCTGACCTTCCGCGGCGATGACAACGGTGTTCGAACCAGCACCTTCGCCACCGCAGAGCGGCACGCACGGCCGGCCTTCGATCGAGAAATCCGCGTCGGCCCGGAAATCTTTGTCCGCTTGGCCAACGCGATCCGCAATGCGCCCGAAGTCCGCGCCGGCCGCCGTCGGCTGTCGGAGCGATACGAAACCGCAGTCAAATTTTAGGAACCATAATGTTGAAGAAACCAACACCAGCGCCTGCACCAATTGTCCGCAGCCTCGCCGACGCCGACCCTGGCTATGCCGCCGCAAAAGACCTCGTTGCTCGCCTCCGTGCCGCCAGTTCGAAGCTTGACCAGGAAGAGTCGGAGCTAATGCACCGACTTGCAAACCGTCCTGCCATACCGGAAAAAACCGGTCGCGTTGCCGCCCTGCTAGGCGACGCGTTGCCAGATGACGACGAGGCGCCCGATGGTCTCCGAAGCCGCTTGAAGGCAATCGCCGCTGAACGTGTCGACCTCCGCGCTGCCATCGACATCGCGCAACAGCGCCTAACCACAGCCCGCTTTGGGGCCAGCAAGACGATCTGCGACGAGGTGCGGCCCGTCTACGCGGCACGGGTCAAAGCGGTTGCTGACGCCCTGCTGTCGGCTCACGACGCTCATTCCGAACTGCTGGTGCTGATCGACGAGCTGAACACGAACGACATCGCCTGGACCGGCGCCATGGCGCCAATGCATGCCGACCGGATCCTCGGACATCGCTCCGACCGCCTGGCTATCTGGTTGAAGGATGCCGCTGACGGCGGCTTCATCTCAAAGTCCGAAACTCCAAAGGAACTGCAGCAATGAGCAGAATCGAACACGCAGACCGCCGCGAAAACGGTGCCGATAAGCGGTGGACCTTTGTGGACGGAAAGCGTGAGCTTTTGCCGACCGACCCCCATGAAGTCGTCGCCATTCTTCGCGAGCGCCGCAACAAGCCGGCCGCGAGAGCCAAGGCCAAGATGCAGGCGGCAGCCAAGGCTCGCGGGCTCTGATGTGGCTGACGGAGAGCGGCCGGCCGCCTACACCTGGCAGCCGAACGGTCTGCGGCTATGCGCTTCGTTGGGGTGTTCCCTCACCTGTGCGGCCCGACTATGACGAGGTCTTTCGCCCCCGGTCGCTAGCCTTTCCACGTCCCGTGCCATTGCGCATCAACCATGACAAGGGCCAGACTATCACCACGACTGAGGACAAGGCGTTTCGCATTCGGTGCGATGAAGTGGGGCTGTGGGTCGAATACGACTGCCCGTTCACTGACATAGGCGATGACGTGCTGCAGGGCGCTCGCCTTGGGCGTTTCAAGGCATGGTCGATATCGTTCGGGGCAATCGACCAGAGATGGGATAGGACGGGCCACAGACCGCTCCGTATCATTGCGAAGGCAAACCTTGGCGAGGTATCAATAGCCGACCGCGGGGCGCATGCGACCACGATAGGCATCTTGTCTAGGATGCGGCCGGCAACTTCGAACTAGCCAAGGGTCATATTCTCAATTGCGGGAGCGTGTGTTCTTGTCCAACGCCGATACCCAACCGGGGCGGGTTTGCGCGATTTGATGCACCCCTCCGGGGGTACATCGCCGCTCTACCGTCGTCTGCCTCCTTACCGTCGGCCCAAGCAGATTCTTGCGTCCGCAAAATTTGAAATTTGGAAACGCAGGTGGGAGGGGTGTCAACGATCCCCTTCGCCTCCCAAACCGCATACCGGTCGTGGTCAAACGCACGCATTTTTTTGATTGAAATGTTGAGGTCGGCGGCTGTCATCGACGTTAATTTGGCTGCGATGTCGGTACACACCAACCCCGGCGCTCAATGTTCCGCCAACGCAAATTGACAGCTCCGAGCGCACGCGTGCACATTTCCATCGTTGAGAACTGTGCGACAGTATTCACCTGCGAGCTTTGAACAAGCGCTGTCTTAGGATCAGCAGTAAAAATTAACGTTGTCACAATCAGCGAAACCATGTTTCCCAACCCCCATTGACCGCAGCATATCATGACTCGCTTATAATTGCGTGTCCAGCATTTTAACTTCTGGTTGCGGCGCCCAACTAACAGGACATTCAAAATGACCAACTCTTCCATCGCCACCCCGGCGGACAGCAAAGCCGTGCTCGCAACGGGCATTAGCGCCAAGATTAACGGCGAGACATATCATTGCGAGATTCATCGCTCCGACTTGCGGCACTTCGAACGCGTGTTCGGACCAGCGTTGTATAACTTGAATCGAATTCGCGAAAACGGATGGGATTCCGAACTCGTCCGATCCGTCCTTGAATTCTCGACCGGACCGCGCCCAAAACCGGAAGACACGCCAGAAACGTTTCAGATGATGTTCATGACGTCGTCTACCCGCCGTCGGGGCGCGTCGTCGTGGATAGATGATGCATTCGCTGCCAACGGCCCGCTCCGATACGCGGGGCTCGCTGGCCTGATCCTCGCCGCTGCCCTTGCTGGCGTGCCACCAGAGGATGCTACCTTCGACGATGGGGAGATGTAATGTCCGACAAGACAGATGACCTGATTCTTTCCATCAGCACTGACGTTGCCACCCTCCGCCGATCCTTGAAAAAGGTCGAAGCGGCGATCGGCGACACGACGGGCGTGGCGGCCAGGAAGTTCGACAAGTTGGGCCAGGACATCGACCGCTCGATGTCGAAATCGCTGGGCAAGGCTGGCAGCGCAATCAACCGGCTTGGTGGCGTTGCTGGCGCCGCGGCTGGCCGCATCGCTGGTGTCTTCGCGGCCGGCGCATCCCTTCAGGCGGCAAGCCGTTTGGCCGATGCTGCCAAGAACGCCCAGAACGCACTGAAAGTGGCCGGGCTAGAGGGCGCGGCACTCACTGACGTTTACGACAAGTTGTTTGCTTCGGCACAGCGTAACGCGGCACCAATAGAGGCCTTGGTGACACTCTATTCGCGTGCTTCCGGCTCTGCGCGCGAGCTTGGTGCCAGCCAGGCGGATCTGTTGAAATTCAGCGACAAAGTGGCCGTCGCGCTGAAGGTGTCCGGCCAATCGGCTGGCGAGGCAAGCGGCGCTTTGCTGCAATTGTCACAGCTCCTTGGTGGCGGCACCGTCCAGATGGAGGAATTCGGCAGTCTGTTGGATGGTGGTCGGCCAATCCTTCAGGCAGTAGCCGCTGGATTGGAGGATGCTGGCGGCTCCGTTGCCGCCCTGACGAAGTTGGTAAAAGACGGAAAGGTTTCGAGCGAGGCATTTTTCAGGGCATTTCTTGAAGGCTCAAAGACGCTAGACGAGAAGGTCGCCGGAGCCGCAACGACGACAGCCCAACAGTTCGTCCGACTGCAGAATGTGCTTGTTGATACGGCCGGCAAGATCGATACGGCTACGGGTGCTTCCGATCGCTTCGGCAGCACCATTGAAGAACTGGCCTCAACGATCGAAGGCTTTGGCAAGATCGTTGTTCAAGCGTCGGATTCGGAATTGGGCACTTTCGTTGGCTGGCTTTCTGAAGGCGTCGACAAAGCGTCCGAATTCAAGAGAATGATGGGCGGCATTCCCGGCATTTTCGACAAGCTGGGAAAGCTGAACCACGATTTATTCAACGGCAAGCCTCTTGGCACCGCAATTACGGAAGACGCGATTCAGGGTCGCATAGAAGGCGCCTTTGAAGGGACTGGCGCAGCGCCAAAAACCAGCCGCTTGCCCGCCGCGGTGCCAACTGTACCTGTAAAGCCGGTGAAGCTGTCCGACTATCCCGTTGACGACGCGAAGTCCAAGCCGGGCAAGGAAAAGAAAGTCGAGCTGGACGATTTTGCTCGTGAACTAGCGCAAATCAAGGAACGCACGGCCGCGCTCAACGCCGCGTATGCCGCACAGGCTGCGCTGAACCCGCTCGTCGATGATTACGGTTTTGCAGTCGACAAGGCAGCGGCTGCTCACGAACTGCTGGCCGCCGCTATGGCTGCCGGTAAGGCCAACACGCCAGCACTTGCCGCTGAGATAGACGCGGCAGCCGAAGCGTATGCCCGCGCCACATCGGCCGCGGAGCGGTTGGCGGAGCAGCAGCAAAAGGTTCGCGACAAGGCGGAGGAGGCAGGCGAAGCCGTGAGCGGCGTCCTGATGGCTGGCATCAAGGCCGCTGTTGACGGTGAAAAAATCGGGCGTGCGATTGCGGATGCAGCGATTGGCGGCCACTTTGTATTGAAATTGGAGTTTCTAAAATGAGCGCAATCTTATCCGTTGCCACTCCCGAGGCGGTGTACCTTTTGACGGACGGTGCAACCTATGACCGGGACGGCGTCGTTCATTCAATCAGTTGCAAGGTTACAGCAGCCCGAACCGTACCGTTCGTGGTGGCCACGCGCGGCGACAAAGCTCAGGGCGACCGATTTGACGCCTGGATCTCCGAAGGTGCAGACCGGTTTGGAATTGAAGACATCCTTGCCGCATTGTCGGCAAAAATGCCGCAGTGGCGCAAGAGTGAAGAATTTCGCGCGGCTGTTTCTGGCGAGAATATGGTTGAAGTCACACTTGCCGGCTGGACTGAGCAACGTGGGGGTTTTTGCCTGCGGTTTTCTACCGAAGGGGATGACGCGTTCGAGATGGTGTCTCTTGACCTTGCGGACTATGCAGGCCCATTCGACGGTGGCGATTTGTCATGGATTCGGATGCCCGAGCACGGCGAAAACCCCGAAACCTGGATCCGCACCCAAGGCCTGGAGATGATGGAGCATTTCCGTAGTCACCTCGGAAAAAGCGTTGCTGGCTGGCCGCAATTTTACGGCATCGGCGGCCAGTGTGATCTGACAACCGTCACCGCAGAGGGCGCTCATACCGAAACGCTGCGCACATGGCCCGATGTCGTCGGCGAAAAGATCAACCCAGACAGAAAGGCCGCCTAGACCCACCCACCCACCAACACAGCCCGCCATCGCGCGGGCTTCTTTGTGAGGCTTACAAATGCCACAACTACTGCAAAACGGAGTCAGATGGCTCGACGGCATGCTGGCCGATTTGAATGCTAAGTCAGCCAAAGGCAGTGCCTCTATCACCAGCACAGCCGATAGTATCGCCCTGCGAAACGGGCAGGCGCCGGCCAAGCGGACAGCGGCCACAAACATTCGGGCTCTTGTCGCGGGCGGCACGATTTCGAATCCAATTGTTTTGGCAGAGCTAACGGCCGACGCCACCAAGCTCGACGCGGACGCAAATAAGTTCGACGCGTACGTCGAGCAAAACCTCCCGGTTCTGGCCCAAACTCAGTCGTATGTGGCGGCAGTTGGTTCTGTCATTGCATCGCTGGCGACGATTACAACCGGCCCGACTGCGCTGACCGCTTTTACGTTCACCAGCAAGACGGCCGGACATGCAACGTTTTCAGCCACGACCAGCGCGAATGCGAAAAACGCCCTGGTTACCCTATGGCGCATGGAGGAAGGCGAAGACTTCGATTCCAACAAAGCGGTGTTGTCAACTTCAACCGCGGCAACGCCATCGACGACGTATTCGCTGACCGACGGCAACGCGACGTTAGTGCCGGCAGGTACATGGGACTTCTTCGCGGTGCCGTCCAATACCTACGGCTATCCCGGACCGGTGAGCGGGCCGGTTAGGGTCACGGTTAGTTGATGTGGGTGTACATAGGGCGTGACGGACAAGTTGTCCGTCACGTGCGAGGGGTCAGCTAGGCGTCTTCCATGAATGGCGGATCGCCGGGACCGGGGCCGTAGATGTAGTTGCCGCTGATGTACCATCGGCCAGATTGATGCGGCCCAAAAATGTAGTTGTTATCGATATAGAAGCGTCCGCTGTTTTTGGGGCCGTAGATGTGGTTGCCGTCGATATAAAATCGACCGCTGTGGCGAGGGCCATATATATGATTGTCAGCAATGTAAAATTTGCCACTTCCGCTCATCACAGCATCCTCTCATTCACGCCGTGCGAAGTCTATGGGAATGCCACACAACCTCATCCTAATACACAACAAAAAAGCCGCCACCTCTTTCGAAGTGACGGCTGGCAGCGCGCGTCTTTTGTGGGCGACGGCGGTATCGCGCTGGCCACTGGTAAAGAAAAACCCCGACGGCCGGACATGCGGTCAACAGCCGACGGGAAACTCTATTTGTTCAGGGGGCAATCTGGAAAGGTGCGGGGTTTGCGGCAGAACGCTTGACCGATGTCGCAGGTCCTGATGTTTTTACAAGCGAGGCATTCCATCGCTCGGAGCGCCAGTTTCCGCTCCGGCGGGGTGAGCGCTGCGAATTTGGCGAAAAGCATTGCGTTCCGAGTGGCTTGTTCTGTGGAAGGCGTCATTGAACCGCCCCCCTTGTGGAACGCGGGCAGACGGGCAGCGTGCGCAATTCCTCAAGGAATAACTGACCAGCACGACAAGTCGTTTCTGCGCCGCATGAGCGGCAGCACATGACCTGCCGGGCGAGAACCTTCTGCGGCTCGGTCATTCTCGCGAATTTGAGGAAAAGCGATGCGGTGAGGACGGCGCGTTCGGTGGAGATGTTCATTGCCGTGCACCCGCGATCAGGGCGTCGAGGTCATTCACCAACATGCGAAAGGCCTCTTGCTCGCCGTCTAAGCCTGTGCCGTTTTCGGTCATCCAAGCGAGCTTGGCGCGTATCTCAGGAAGCGTCCGGCAGCGGAAGGCCATGATGGCATGGTGCGTAGTGATCTGGCCGATAGGCAACCCTGCGGCATCCGCCTCGTCCACTGCGGCGCACGCGTCATTATCGGCTTGGATCAGATTGGCGAGGGAGAGCGTGAATTTGGAATGATTGAGCGCGTTCATGCTGCCACCGCCCTGAGCATATCGGTGCCGATTGCGTTGCGAGCCGTGATGTCGGCAACCACGAGCGCTAAGGCACGTTCGTTGAACAGGTCGAGGTGGATCCGGTATCGGGTCCATGCCGGATTGTCGCGCCACATTTCGATATAGTTGCCGTCTCGTTGGCAGCGGAATAGCTCTCCGTCGATGAGGTAAACGCCCTCGCAGACATAGGCATCGACCGGGAGGCAGATGACGCTGCTGTTGTGCGCGATGTAGGTTGGTGCCATCGTGTCGCTGGTGATGGGGTGGACGAAGGGGGCTGCTTGCCGCGGTCTTCTTGGAATCAAACGTCTTGGCAGCGCCAGTCTGTCTGTGGGCAGGGCATGGGTGGTCGTTCGCATGGTGGGTGCGTCCTTTGTTGTGCAAATCACGAATACACTCTAAGGGTATTCGAATGCCCCTGGGGTGTCAACACCTGACGTGCATTCTTTTATACTTGGGGTGGAATATGATTACATCAGCGCAGCTTCGCGCAGCTAGGGCGCTTAAACGGATGGACCAATCGACACTTGCCGAGAAGGCTGGAGTGTCAGTTGAGACTGTAAAACGCCTAGAAAAAATTGAAGGGGCGCTCTTCTCCGCTAACGGCAAGACGCTTGCTGCCCTCCAATCCGCCCTTGAGGCGGCCGGTGTGGAATTCATCGACAATGGCGTCCGTCTGCGGGACGGCACGAAGTGAGCCTGAAATACACCATCCGTCTGTATGAGCTTGTTGAAGACAGCTCAATCGAATCGTTGGGTGGTGGGGAAATCACAAGCTATGGCGGCTCCTGCCCTAACGTTGGCGATACAATCGCCCGCTACGACGTACTGGCTGAAGCTTTTAAGTTTTACAACGTACAGCGCCGAATGTTCATAGACAGTGCCGACAGCGACGAGGGGTGGGCCATCATAGTGCGGGCCACTGCCGCCTCCTCCCTCATGCTAAACGTCACAGATGAATGGCTAGACGAAACGAAATTCTGGCGTGACGTGGAAGACCAGGAGCGCCAAGAGAAGCATGACGAAGCCGCGCGAACGCCAGGCACTTTGGAATATTTCACGTGGCAAGCTGAGGAGCGAGCCAAGCATAGGCCGCTGTTCGGCCTTAACGGTCGCGAGATGGACGTTCTGCGCTACATGGTAAAACATCCACGCCGGAAGCTTATCGATCAGATTCCGCGAGCAGGTCTAAAGACGATGGAAAAGCTAAGCGCAATTGGTGTTGTCATAAACGGCGGCACAAGCAGCAAGGGCGAGCAGGAATGGTCCATAACGAAGGAAGGTCGTGCAGAACTCAAGCGGTTTGAGAAATGGGACAATTGGGGGAAATGAGCTCGACGTGGGGGCGGCCGAATCTTTTCTTAAAATTACCTCGAATCGAGAGAGAAAAGATAGAAAAAATATCAATCGGGGGGTACTAGGCGGAGGACGTTGCGCAAGGCGGTTTAATGCAGACAACATCAATGAAATCCGCAAAGTAATGCGTCAGAGCTTCACTCGCTTTATGTGCAAATTGGTCAATGGGTCGGTTTTTTGCCTTAGACGCAGACGATATTCATCCAACTGAGGCCCGATATAAATAATCGGAAAAGCTTTGTCCAGAATCTCTCCTTCGAAGCGGACTGCACATATTCCGACTAGGCGTTCGCTCCCTGTAACGGATGTCCACTCTTCTTGCCAACGTTTCATCACTGTCTCGGCATCGGCAACTTCGTGCTTTGCAAGTTCTTTAACGGAACTGTGAATGTCACAAATGTCTGCAAAATATGTACGTACCGCAGATTTTAGGCTAACTGTGCCGCCGCGATCTGCAACTTCTGATCTAATTGCTGTCTTAAATTTGTCGTCAACCACTTTAGAGACGTCAAAAGTGAATTCCGTCTCATATGTAATCTCTGACATTTCTTTATTCATATTTCCGCCGTACTTTGAACTATGGACAGGGAAGGAGCGGTGCTGCGAGTAGTTTCTAACTGCTTCCATGAAGCGGTATTCGAAACTTGTGTCGTACTTGTCGGACTTTAAAGATTTGGCCTTTTCCAGCGCTTTGTCGCTGCCGGTTATCTCTCGAAAATGGCTGCCCATCGTGTCCTGATACATTCGGATAGAGGAGAGCAGCAAAGATGTAACCCGGCCGAATTCCGCTCCTACTCCGCGGATGCCTGGAATGTCGATCTGGCGACCGAGAAGCGTGTCGAGGGTCGCCTCATGTATGAATTGCTCCACCGTTTTATAGCTTTCGCTTACGGCAAAAAACTTCTCTTCAAAAGATGTCATTTCAGTCAGAACATATCGAGCGTTTTTTAAAGCTTCATATTCCTCCAGGGAAATATCGATGAAATCCTGCTTACCCAACGCGTGTCGCCAAATCCTAAAACCATCTTCATTCACACTGCGGCTCCTTTGCATGGGTACCTACCCCGCATCTCGTGTTGCATCGACCGGTACAACAAAAAGTACAACACGACCCCGCAATCCCCTGCCCTGCGGCCTAGTCCGTCCAGTCGATCATCGGTGCAACGGCGAAGACGGGAGCCTTGAAATATCCGGTATTTTTTTCTGGTACAGGCTCTTGCAGCAAGTTCTTCTCCGTATTTTTGATGCTCATTTTGGACCAACTCCAATAATCCAGCAATATCCGTGGATCAAATTGGGAAGCGATCAGTGCGCACAAGCGAAAGGACGGCAGTGTGGTCTACCGGGCGCGAGTGCCGATTATGCAGGATGGTGTGCCTTATCACGAGACGGAAACGTTTGACAGACGCCCCGCGGAGGCGGCTTGGCTCAAAAACACGCGAACGGGAACTTTCCAGATCAGGACAGTCGTTAAAGCCGTGCTCCCAAGCATGCGCGTCGGGTCGCCCGCTGGTGCCAGAACCGCCCATTTGACACTGCTACGATACCCTCAGGTGAGCGGAGTAGACGCGTTTGTCAGCCGACGCGAGTTGCGAACCTTGCCGGGAGTTGGGTATCAACATCAGCAGGGCGGTGCCGTTCCGTCAAGAGGATATGAATTGTGGTTACAAACACCAGAGATTGCGCCGTTGTGATCCAGCATCTGACACGTCGCTTCGGATCGGCGGCCGCGGTGGCCGATGTTTCCCTGTCCGTAGACAAAGGCGAGATTATTTGCCTCGTCGGTCAATCCGGCTGTGGCAAATCAACCTTGCTCAGACTGATCGCCGGGGTAGACACGCCTGATACGGGTAGAATATTGCTTCATGGCAGGGAAGTGTCGGGACCGGCGACATTTGTTGAGCCCGAAGCTCGCCGCATCGGCTTTGTTTTCCAGGATTATGCCCTGTTCCCACATCTAACCGTGGAACAGAACATCCTCTTCGGCCTGAAGCGTCGCAACAGGGCCGAGGCCGCCAGGAGGACATCCGACGCTATTCAACTGATCGGGATAGCCCATCTGGCGGACCGCTTTCCCCATATGCTGTCCGGTGGCGAGCAACAGCGCGTGGCGCTGACACGGGCCCTTGCGCCGCAGCCTGATCTCCTGCTGATGGACGAGCCCTTCTCCAATCTCGACCAAGGCCTCAGAGATAGGGTTCGCAACGACACGCTTTCACTGCTCAAATCGCTTGGCACGACCGTGATCCTGGTCACTCATGATCCACAGGAAGCCCTGTCGGCAGGCGACCGGGTTGTTCTTATGCGCGCCGGCGAGATAGTGCAGATTGGCTCGGGCTACGACCTGCATGACCGGCCTGCAAGTCCCTACGCCGCGGAATTCTTCTGCGATTTCAACAAGGTGTCCGGCATTGCCAGGGCGGACCGAATCGAAACGCCGATCGGCAGTTTTCCGCATCCGCTGCAGTTGAAGGAGGGCCAGCGATCGGTGGTTTATATCCGTCCCCAGGGGATTTCGATTTCGCCGGACAAGGGCAATATTCCAGGTGCGATCGAGGCGCGGAGCTTTCATGGCGAATTCGAGCAGTTTCTCGTCCGCGTCGCCAGCCTCGAAGCGCCGCTACGCGTGAAAACGACGCGCCGACTGCCGGAAAGCACGCGCTCGGTGCAGCTTTCCATTGGCGATGAAGGGGTATTGTTCTTCCCGGAAGCATCCAGGAATTGGATTTCCACAACAGATAGCGATCAAGATTCCGTGATACGAACGCTGAGATGAAGTAAGAACTTGACGAAATCAGTCATGAAATGCTGCTAGCAAGGCGTATTCAATTGGAGGGACATATGAAAAAATACGCCATCACGACGACCACATTTCTCGCCACTTCGCTTCTGCTGGGCGCTGTTGCGGCCTCTGCCGCAGAGATCAATATCTACACGACCCGCGAACCCGGCCTGATCCAGCCGTTGCTCGACGCCTTCACCAAATCGACTGGCACGACGGTCAACACCGTGTTCCTGAAGGATGGCCTGGCCGAACGCGTCGCCACCGAAGGCGCAAGCTCGCCTGCAGACATCCTGATGACTGTCGATGCCGGAAACCTTGTCGACCTCACGGAAAAGGGCGTGACCCAGCCCATTGAATCCGACGTGCTGAAAGCCGCTATCCCGGCCGAACTTCGCGACCCCGCCGGCAACTGGTTCGGCCTTTCGATGCGCGCTCGCGTGCTCTACGCCGCGAAGGATCTCGACCTCGCCGCCTTCAACTACGAAGATCTGGCCGATCCCGATTGGAAGGGCAAGGTATGCATACGCTCTGGCCAACATCCCTACAACACCGCGCTGTTTGCCGACTACATCGCCCATTACGGCGTTGAGGAAACCGAGACGTGGCTGACCGGCGTCAAGGCGAACCTGGCACGCAAGGCCGGCGGCGGCGATCGTGATGGCGCCAAAGATATCCTTGGCGGCATCTGCGATATCGCCATCGCGAATTCGTATTATGTCGGACTGATGCGCTCCGGCAAGGGCGGCGAAGACCAGGTTAAGTGGGGCGAGGCCATCAAGGTTATCCTCCCGACCTTCAAGGATGGCGGCACCCAGGTGAATATCAGCGGTGCGGCCGTTGCCAAGCATTCGCCAAACAAGGCCGAAGCCGTCAAGCTCCTGGAATATCTCGTCTCCGACGAAGCCCAGAAAATCTATGCCGAAGCCAATTTCGAATATCCGGTCAAGGCGGGCGTTGCTGCCGATCCGATCATCGCCTCCTTCGGTGCGCTGAAGATCGACTCCAAGCCGTTGGCTGAAATCGTTGGCCACCGCAAGGACGCAAGCGTGCTTGTCGACAAGGTAGGCTTCGACAACTAAGACACGGAACGGCGCCGCGACCCCGCGAGCGCCTTTTCCCAAGGCCTGCCGGTGCCGGACGTGATTTCCCATATTGCTGCGATTTCCAAGCCTCGCCGACGTGACGTCAGTCTATGGCTGATCACCTCCGGCGTCGTCGCGTTGTTGGTCGCCCTGCCCGTCGGCGCGCTGGTCCTGCAGGCGATCCAGGGCTCGCCCGGCCTCTGGACCCATCTGATTTCCACCATCCTGCCGGTCGCCTTGGTCGATACGCTCATCCTGCTCTGTGGTGTTGGCGCGGTGACGGCGATCGTCGGCACGATGACGGCCTGGCTGGTGACCGCCTACAGCTTTCCCGGTCGGCGTTTGCTGGAATGGGCGCTTTTGCTGCCGCTGGCCGTTCCCACCTACATCATCGCCTATGCCTATCTCGATATCCTGCACCCGATCGGCTCGGTTCAGGCGGCGATCCGATGGCTGCTTGGCTATTCCAGCCCGCGGGAATTTCGCCTGCCGGATGTGCGCTCGATGACCGGCTGTATCCTGCTGCTCGGCTTTGTTCTTTATCCCTATGTCTACATCCCGACTCGGGCGATGTTCATGACGCAATCGGCCAATCTCATCGATGCGGCACGAACCCTCGGGGTGTCCCGGCGCGCCATTTTCTGGACTGTGGTCCTGCCGCTGGCACGCCCGGCGGTCGCAGTCGGCGTCAGTCTGGCATTGATGGAAACCCTGAACGATGTGGGAGCCGCCGAGTTTCTCGGCGTGCGCACGCTCACCGTCTCGATCTACACGACCTGGATCACCCGCACCGATCTACCCGGTGCCTCGCAGATAGCGCTGGCGCTGCTGCTGATCGTCGTTGCGCTGGTGGCAACAGAACGCTGGGCAAGGCGAGAACAGCGGTATTCGGCCAACGCGCAGCGTAATCGGGGCTTCGAACCACGCCGCGTCGGCGGAAGCAGGGGCATGCTGCTGCTGTTGATTGGTTTCGCTCCAATCCTGATCGGCTTTATCGGCCCAGCAATCTATCTTGCCAACGAAACGTGGACGCGCATACAGTTCGCCGGCGTGTCGCCCCGGCTGATCAGCGAGGCCGCGAGCACGATCGGCCTGGCCACGGGAGCGACGATTCTTACCGTCGTTTTCGGAATCGTTACCGCCTATGCCATCCGCCTCCGTCCGGGTGCACTCTCCACGTGGTTCTATCGCCTGGCGACGATGGGTTACGCTGCCCCCGGCACTGTGGTCGCCATCGGTGTCCTGATCCTGCTGGCCAGCCTTGATCGCTTCATCGACCGGACAGCGATCGAATGGTTCGGCGTTTCCACAGGCCTCGTGTTCATGGGATCGGGAGCGGCGCTCCTCTACGCCTATGCGGTGCGGTTCCTCGCCATTTCGGCGGGCGGCGTCGATGCCGGCCTTTCACGCATTCCCCTCTCCCTGGATCAAGCATCACGGACGCTCGGCCAAACCGCTAGCGGCACGCTCCGCTACATCCACCTGCCAATGTCGAAGGCGGCGATCACCGCGGCCGCTCTGCTGGTCTTCGTGGACTGTGTCAAGGAACTGCCCGCCACACTGCTATTGCGACCGTTGAACATTGAGACATTCGCCACCCATCTCTATGGCGAATCAGCTCGCGGGACCTATGAAGAGGCCTCGGTGGTAGCCCTTGCCATCGTCCTGATCGGTATCATTCCCGTCGTTTTACTCTCCCATGTCGGCCGCGCGAAATGGTGATTGCATCGGGCGCTCCGATCTTGTCGGTTCAGCGGGTCGGTAAGAATAAGCGCCGCACAGGGGCAAAAGGCATTGACGTCGATGAGAGAACATATTTTCCGCTCACGCTTCCAGCCCAACTGGAGCCACTCCGGTTGCGAGGGGCGACTGCCGCCCTCGCCGTCAGGCTTGATGCTATTGACGGCCCCTGATCGTCATTCGGCGGCAGGCGGCCGCAGCAGAGGCTTTCTTTAGCCATTCCAAAGAAAGGCGGTGCTCTGTCGTCTCGTGAGAAACAAGACCTCTGACGGGAAGAATGGGCCGGGCCTCTCACACATCTTGAGAGATAGGACGTGGGTCCAAAAAAACGGCCTGCTCAGGTGTAGAGCAGGCCGAAATTGTCAACGTGGGTGGGAGGAACCCGCTGAAGTCGCAGCAAGGGAGATAAACTGCGATAGCTGGAGGGTGCACCGATATGGTTAACGTCGAGTTAATCAATCACGGCAAGTTTTAGCCTGTGCTGCTCGCCTGCCCCAAGCAACGCCAGCGACCAAGCTGCTGGAGCCGCTCATGAGCGTCATGGCGAGATCCTGATCGACACTGGAGGTCCAAATTGCCGCAACACTCGAGGTTGGCACGGGTAGACGTTCTTCAGCGCAAGGCGCGAGTAACCTACTGTCGCTCGAATTAAACTGCGACGCGGCGTGCCTCCCGATCCGCAGCCTTACGGTCATCACCATGCTGTGCGAGGATCCTTTGGGCATCTTCAATGTCGATTCTGTGCTTGTTTGCAAACGTCTTCACGTCTTTAGGGGCCGCTACCGGCTTTTCGTTCGTCATGAATGTCTCCTGAAGGGGGCGGCGTGTAAGGGCATACCGACGCTGGGCCGTGAGCTAGTTACATAAGGATCGTCAACCTTAAATACCAGATGCAGCGATAAAAAGGCCCGTTTATCGCCGTGATGCCTTGAAAATCAGTGGATATGCCGGGCTTGCAAGCCCAAATGCGCTGGCGCGATGAGGGTTGAGCCGATCTTACCAAGCGCAAACGGCATTGCCGATGCCGGGTAGCCGCAACCGATAGGTTGATCGCGAAAAAAACTCGATCATCGAAACAGGTTCCCGATCACTGCTTCGGACACTGTTTATCATATCCAGAATACTCCGGACGTGCCCGCGGTCTGCATGGGTCGGCGCGAGCATCGGTCAAGTCGTTTGAAGCAATAGTGACCCATCCGCGGCTCACCACGCACCGCCGACGGCGACTTAGTGTGCGCTCAATCGCGCTTCCTGGGCAGCGGAAATGAAGACCTCTCTTGCCTCTTCCGGCGAGCGGCGTCCATCAATTGCCGCGCGGCATAGGCTTCGTGCGGCGACATAGCGCGGGCCGCGCAGATCTGGCCATGTGTTCAGAAGGCAGGTCAGTGCCTCGGCAGGTCCCTGGACGACCTGGGCTCCTTCCTGAGCGAATCCGACTTCTACAGGCTGGGACCATTTGGCATGTGGCATGAATTTCTCCTCCGATTGTCTTGCCAGACCAAACACAGCATAACAGATTTGGTTCCCCATGGGCAAACCGGAAAACAAAAAGCCTGCCGAGTGAGAGATACGGCAGGCCTCTGAAAGCAATGTACAGCCGGGATGAAGTCACCAGTCATCATCTTCATCTTTATATGCACGACGATGGCTGCGGTAAATATTATTTATTTGCTGCATTGCACATATTTAAGTAGACTTTTTGTGCGCAGCACAACACTTACCAATAACGGCCGCGCTGCGGCGGATTCGACGTTGATCCCATCAAATAGCCGGCGACAAAGGCCGAAATGCCGAACACAAGCAATGCAGTGCTTGTCGCGGACGGATGATCCTGAGCAGTCCGGGCTACCGCGCTCGCTTCATCTTTTACGTAAGTCGCTGCCTGCCGTGCCTTGGACGCGAGGCCGCTCGCGTCGTCGAGTTCTCCGGTAAAACCAGTTCGCAGATTTTTTACGTTCGCCATTATCCGCTCCTTTCGCTTTCGCAACAAACGCGGACAAAGCAAGAAAGTTCCATGCCGGAGAAATTGCCCAGCCGCCGGTCATATGCTGGAAGCAAAATGTCGTGATCGTCTAAAGGGCAAATTGCCTTTTAAATCGGCGTTCTACTATAAAAACTGCTGTCACATTTCCTTATAGTGTGGCATGTTGTTAAAAACACCTCATAAAAACAAGTTCGACGCAGTCAATGCATCCGCTTGAATAAGAAACGAATTGGGAGAGGAAACATGCTTGAGGACCACCTTTATCGAATAGTCGAAGTCAGTGTCAAACGCGGAGCGGACCGCCGTGATGTCGGCATCATGACAGTGCGGCAGGCGCTGGAACTGCCGAATGTCCCAAGCCTGGAATACAGTGATCCAGCTTATAATTCGCGCCAGGGAAGCCGTTTCCTGACGCGCGATCAACTTCAGGCCTATGCCTGCAGCTGATACGGCTTTCGGGTGAGATGCCGGAGTGCTATCGTCAGATGTCCCAGAAACATCTGTATGGTTTGATATGTCTTACGTCGTCCCTGTTCCCGGCCTTGTTCTTCTTCCCATCATTGACAGCGACCGGCTTTTCCCGGTGCGCCGGGTCTATTGCGTCGGTCGCAACTATGCGGCTCATGCGATAGAAATGGGTCATGATCCAGACCGAGAAGCACCGTTCTTTTTCCAGAAGAATCCGGACAACCTTGTGCTAAGCGGCTTGGACTTTCCATATCCACCCTTGTCCGGCGATGTGCATCATGAGGTCGAACTGGTGGTTGCACTGAAACAGGGCGGCAGCGATATTTCGCCGGAAGAGGCCTTGGAATGCGTGTATGGCTATGCCGTTGGCATCGATTTTACCCGTCGTGACCTTCAGGCTGAAGCCAAGGCATCCGGCAAGCCATGGGCCGCAGCCAAGGCCTTCGAGCATTCCGCTCCGATCTCCCCGCTTGTGGCTACCGATATCGCGGGCCATCCGACGACAGGCCGGATCTGGCTCTCGGTCAATGGCGAGCGCCGACAGGACGGCAGTCTCGACCAGATGATCTGGAAAGTACCCGAGATTATCGCCGAACTGTCCAAGCTTTTCACCCTCGCCCCGGGGGATGTCATCATGACAGGCACTCCATCGGGCGTCGGTGCCGTCGTCCGCGGCGACATCGTATCGTGCGGCATCGACGGCGTATCGGCGCTGGACGTGAAGGTGGTGTGAGTTCCGCGCGAACTAGCTCCTGTCGGGTTCGAGCCTGTCCAAGCTTCCACTCCACGTGACGGAGACGATCCATGTATGATTTTAACGACCTGGAGCGTCGCGCAAGGCAATTGATCGCTGAGGGCGCGTTCGCGGATGCCATCAGGATCTATCTTTTCATGGTAGATGGCGATCAGTCCCTGGACGGCGGATATTTGGGATGGCAATTAGGGGAATGTTACGAAAAGATCGGCGACGTGTACGCCGCGAAATACTGGCACGGACGAGCCGTTGAAGAAAATCCTGATGTAAGGCTTGCGTCTTCGGAAGCTCGGCGCAGGCTCCATTACGTCAACATTGATGCTCTGCTGAATTCAGAGGATACATGAACGCATGGAGGATGTTTTCGCCGACATCCATAAAGCCTAATCGCCCGTGCAATTCTGGCAGTGTCCGCGAATTTCGATCGTCGTCTTTTCCGTCTTGAAGTGTTGCCTGCCCGCCAAAGCCGACAGCCGCTCTTCCATGCCGGTGTCGTGCATCTCCGTCACCTGACCGCAATCGTCGCAGATCGCGAAGGCCGTGACGCCATGGCTGTGGTCATGGTCGTGCGGATGGGTGCAGGCGACGAAGGAATTGAGACTTTCCAGCCTGTGGACAAGGCCGAACTCAAGCAGCTTGTCGAGCGCCCTGTAAACCTGCAGCGGCGCGCGAAATCCATGGTCGCGCAGTTTGTCGAGGATCGTATAGGCGCTGAGCGGTCCCTCGGCATGGGTCAGCGCATCGAAAACAAGCGACTGGTTCTTCGTCAGTTGTCGCACCATCAGTGACCCCCTCCCCGCGTCGAGTGAGTAACCGCTTCGCTTCCCCCCTTGCGGCCCAAGGGAAGCAGGCTCAACACAAACAGCACCATGGCAGCGACCACGATCGAAGGGCCGGAGGGCGTATCGAAATGCAGCGAGCCGAACAATCCGCCGGTGACGGCGAGTACGCCGATGACGGAGGCAAGCACGGCCATGACTTCGGGCGACGCCGCAAAACGCCGAGCGGTGGCAGCGGGTATGATCAGCAGCGACGTGATGAGGAGGATGCCAACGATCTTCATGGCAATCGCAATCACCACCGCCATCAGCAGCATGAAATAGAGCCGCGCCCTTTCCGGCTGCAGTCCTTCGGCCTCTGCCAGTTCGGCGTTGACGGTCGATGCGAGCAACTGACGCCAGAGATAGACGATTGCGAAGAGAACGAGAATGCCGCCACCCCAGACCAGGTCAATATCAGCCCTGGAAACAGCCAGAATGTCCCCGAAAAGAAAACCGACAAGATCGATCCGTACCCAGGTCATGAAGGCGACCAGAACCAGTCCGATCGACAGGGCGGAATGCGAGAGAATACCCAGCAGCGCGTCAGTGGATAGGGCGCCGCGCCGCTGCAACAGCAGGAGCAGGAGCGAAACCGCGGCCGCCACCAGAAAGACGCTCAGCATCAGGTTGAGATCCAGAAGCAGCGACAGCGCGACGCCGAGCAGGGCCGAATGTGCCATGGTGTCGCCGAAATAAGCCATGCGCCGCCAGATCACGAAGCAGCCGAGCGGGCCGACCGTGATGGCAAGGCCAATGCCGGCGATCAGGGCGCGAACGAAGAAATCATCGAGCACGGTGTCGATCCTTATTGTCGTAACCCTGCAACCGGCTGTGATGGCCGCAGCCGCAATCCGGACCATGCGCATGGCCGTCAAGCTTGTGCTCGTCGTCATCCGCAAGGGGGTGATGGCCGTCGTCCGGATGGCAGTGTTCCGTGACGCTGCCATCGGCATGGACCACCCGGCCATCGGGAAGATGCGTGTGGTCGTGATCATGGCTATAGACGGCCAGCGATTGCGCGGCGCGGCTGCCGAACAGTTTCAGATATTCCGGACTCTGGCTGACGACCTGCGGCGTGCCGCGGCAGCAGACATGGCCATTCAGGCAAATGACTGTATCCGTCTCGGCCATAACGACGTGAAGATCGTGCGAAATCATCAAGATACCGCAGCCGGTACGATTGCGGATCGCCTTAATGAGATCGTAAAGGGCAATTTCACCGGAAAAATCGACGCCCTGTACCGGCTCGTCGAGAACCAGAAGATCCGGCTTGCGGGCAATGGCACGCGCAAGCAGCGCCCGCTGAAACTCGCCGCCAGAGAGATGCTGGACCTCGGCGCGTGCGAGATGAGAAATGCCTGTGGACTGCAGCGCCTCCTCAACCTCGCGCGCCTTCAGCGGGCCCGTAAGCGTCATCAGACGCTCGACCGTCAGCGGTAGCGTCCAGTCGATGGAAAGCTTCTGCGGGACGTAGCCGACCCTCAGACCCGGAACCTTCTCCACCCAACCCTCGTCCGGCTTGAGCACGCCGATGGCCATTTTCGCGGAGGTCGATTTACCCGAACCATTCGGGCCGATCAGGGTGACGATCTCGCCGCGCCGGATCGAAAACTCGATGCCCCGTGCAAGCCAGCGTCCGTTGCGGCGAACGCCCGCATTGTTCAGAGAAACCAGCGGCGCCTCGTGGGGCTTTGAGACATTCAGCATCGGGAAATCCGGATTTCGGTGTTGCCAGCCGCTATGCCACACGTTATAGCATAACGCAATTGATGTAATAACATTACATCGGTATTCAAGCCCGGATTTTAAAACAGGAGCCCCACATGACCCTCAAACAGTCCGTTCTTTCGTCCCTCGCCTTCCTGCTGGTCACCAGTGTCTCCCACGCGGCCGCGCCGCAGGTGGTCGTCTCGATCAAGCCCATTCATTCGCTGGTCGCATCGATCATGCGGGGTGTTGGCGAACCGAATCTGATCGTCGAGGGCGCCGCCTCCCCCCACACCTACAGCATGAAACCCTCCAACGCCTTGGCGTTGCAGAACGCCAATATTGTTTTCTGGGTCGGGCATGGGCTCGAGGCGTTTCTGGAAAAGCCGCTGCAATCACTCGGGAGCAGTGCGAAGATCGTCGAGCTCGACGATGCCCCAGGACTGAAGAAGCTGAAATTCCGCGAAGGCGGCGCGTTCGAAGTCCATGACGATGGCAACGAGCACAAGGCAGAGACGGCGGGCACCGACGATCATGCGCATGCTGAAGGACATGATCACGGCGAAGGCGCGTTCGATATGCATCTCTGGCTCGATCCGACCAATGCCAAGGCGATGGCGGCGGAGATCGAAAAGACGCTCGCCGCCGCTGATCCGGACAATGCGGGAGCCTACAAGGCCAATCTCGCCGCGCTGAATGCGCGGCTCGATACGCTCGACAGAACGCTCGCCGAGACGGTTGCGCCGATCAAGGACAAGCCCTTCATTGTCTTCCACGATGCCTACCAGTATTTCGAACATCGCTATCAGGTAAAGGTCGCGGGCTCGATTACCGTCAGCCCGGAGACCTTGCCGGGAGCGGAGCGCCTGTCGGAAATCCACAAAAAGATCGAGGAATTGGGCGCGACCTGCGTCTTTGCAGAACCGCAGTTCGAACCGAAACTGGTCAATGTCGTACTGGAAGGAACGGTTGCAAAATCCGGGACGCTCGATCCCGAGGCTGCGACGCTCGCAGCCGGGCCGGATCTGTATTTCCAGCTGATGGAGACTATTGGCACATCTTTGAAAACCTGCCTGTCTTCGCCAAGCTGACATGGTCGCGATGGGCTAATGCCCACCGAATGCGAAAGGCGGCAGGATGATGCCGCCTTTCGAGAGCAGGACTCAGCGGGATGCGAGGCCGACGATGACGCCGGTGGCAGCGGTGATCAGCAGGAACTCGTTGTCGACGCGAACCCACTGCTGGCCACGTGGCGGGGCTCGCAGCTTGTAGCGACGATAATCGTTGACGGCGGCGATGCGGCGGCGCTCGGCTGGCGACAGGCGGTTGCCACGTGCCCAGCGTTTTTTGATGACGACGCGCTTTTCGACAGTTCTTCTGTTGTCCTGCTTGTAAACGCGCTTTTCTACAATTTTCTTGTTGCCGTGCTTGTACACGCGCTTTTCAACATGACGGTCATTCGACTGAGCAACTTCGAACGGCTTTGCCGGCTGGGCATAGGCCATGGGCGCAGTGAGGAAGGAACTTGCGACCAAGGCGATCATAAGACGTTTCATCGGGGTGTCCTTTCGTGTTTGACACCCCGAAACTATGGTTGCGAAGATGAATGAAACCTGAAAGTAAAAGTTACAAAATTGTAATCATATCAGCTAATTATAAGAAAAATCTGATAAACAACACTATCATTCAACTGGCGATTACAGCACCTCATAGGCAAAACGGCTGAAGTCGGCCACCTGTTTGCGGCCTGTTATGTCGAAGGCAAAGACGCCTGCAAAGGCCCCCGTGAAGGACCCGTGTTCGCCACGTCCGCCCTCGTCCGAGACGACGCCGGCGTCAAGCACCGGACCGATCGGATTCCAGCTCTCCTCGGCTTCCGCGCGCCAGAAGAACTGCAGGTCGTTGTCGCGGATCTCCATGGCCAGATCAATGCAACCGGACGGAACAGCAATCCCGCTGCCCGCCGGAAAGATGATGCGACCATTCGGAAAATCGCCCGGGCAGGAAAAGACGGTCACGACGCGGCCAAGCGTTTCATGAAAGGAAACGACCAGCGCGTGAAACTTCTGGCGGTTGTAGTAATGCGTCAATCCGGCAGCCTGCTGGTAGGTGTCGGGCTCGAATTCGATCGCGGTTTCCGCGCGAAAGGCGTGATGTTCCTGACGGCGGGCGACCAGCGCCTGCTCGAACCAGCTGCCGATACTTTCGCGGCCGAACAGGCGAAGACGACCCGGCTTCTCCGTCAGGGAGAAAATGCGTTCCGGCACCGGCGTGCGCAGCCACTGAAATTCGGCAGGCAGATCCGGCCTGTCGAACGTCGTCTCGATTCTCGCAGGCTTCTCCACCACGGCAGCCTCACCGGGCGTCGGAACCTCGAGCGCCGGCACGACGCCGCCCTGTTCGAGATAGAGCCAGCCATCATCGCCCCAGACGCATTTCTGCAGGGCGGTTTCGCGGCCGAGCGTGCAACGGCGGTGCGGCGGCAGCGGCCTGCCCGTCAAGTGCGTATGGTAGGCCTGTCCGTCCGGCGTCTCGACATATTGTCCGTGCCCTGCCTTCTGCAGCACGGCGTCCGGTGCATCCTTCGATGTGATCAGATGGGTCTGCGGGTGCATGTCATAGGGGCCTTCGATGGAACGTGACCGTGCCATCGTGACGGCATGATTGTAACCCGTGCCGCCCTCGGCGGTGGTCAGGTAGTACCAGCCGTCGCGTTTGAACAGATGCGGCCCTTCGACCAGACCGAGCGAACTGCCAGGGAAAATATTGCGGATCGGCCCGACCAACTGCCGGGTCGCCGCATCCCATTCCTGCAGCAGAATGCCATCAAAAGCTGGCGATTTCGGCGACCCACCATAGCTTTCCGTGCGGTGATTCCACTGCATGTTGGCGAACCATTTGCGGCCGTCATCGTCGTGAAAGAGCGAGGGATCGAAGCCCGAGGAATTGACGTAGATCGGATCGGACCATGCGCCCTCAATCGTCGGCGAGGTCACGATATAGTTGTGAGCATCCTTGAAGTTGCCGTCCAGCCGCTTGACGTCGGTATAGACCAGCCAGAACAGGCCGTCGGCGTAAGAAAGGCAAGGCGCCCAGACACCGCAGCTGTCGGGATTACCGCGCATGTCGAGCTGGCTTGCCCGCTCCAGCGGCCGACGGACCAGACTCCAGTTCACAAGATCCCGCGAATGATGAATCTGCACGCCAGGATACCATTCGAAGGTGGAGGTAGCGATATAATAATCGCCACCGACACGGCAGATCGAAGGATCCGGATTGAAGCCCGGCAGGATGGGATTGCGAATCGTCGTCATCGTGTGAATCCACCTTGTTACGCGCAGGAATCGAATCGTGCCGCTGGCAGTTTTGCCCGGCGCAACGCAGCTGCGCAACCTTCGCCTCGTCCGTTTCTGCCCAAGACTTGAGCATATTCGCAAAGCCAATATTCGACTTTCGGACGACGCTTGGCGGCGAACCGGGAAAATCACGATCCAGACTTGAATCACCACTTGAAATCGGCAGTGTGAACGTGCTTGGCAAAAAACACGAAGAACCAGCCATTGCGGGGAGGAACCGAATGACATCGTTACTCGGCATAAGCCGACTGATTGACACCATCACCGAAGCCATCGGCAAGTCCGTTTCCTGGCTGATCCTGATCGCCGTTCTGGTCAGCGCCGGAAATGCCGTCATTCGAAAGACATTCAACATGTCTTCGAATGCCTGGCTCGAAGCGCAATGGTACCTTTTCGGCGGGGCCTTCATGCTCGCTGCCGCCTATACTTTGCGTCAGAATGAACATATCCGCATCGACGTCGTCTACGGCGCGTTCTCGCGGCGGGTGCAACACTGGATCGACCTGCTCGGACACTGCCTGTTCCTGATGCCCTTCGTGGCGCTGATGATCTACTATCTCGTTCCCTATGTGCTCATGTCCTATCGCAATGGCGAGGTTTCCTCGAGCGCCGGAGGGCTGATCATCTGGCCGGCCAAGGGCATCCTGCTCGCCGGCTTCCTGCTTCTCGCGCTGCAGGGCGTCTCGGAAATCATCAAGAAGATTGCCATCATGCGCGGCGACATGGAGGATCCGACGCCCTATGTGCCGACCCATGCCCCCCTCGACATGGATACGGTTACGGATGCGACCGTAGGGGAGAAGCGCACATGATCGAATTCATTGCCCAGAACATGGCGCCGATCATGTTCATTTCGCTTATCGTCTTTCTGCTAATCGGTTACCCCGTGGCGTTCGCGCTGGCGGCCAATGGCCTGGTGTTTTTCATCATCGGAGTCGAGCTTGCCCCCTTTTCCGACTCAATCAACCTGTCCTGGCCGCTGCTGAATGCGCTTCCGGAACGTTTTTGGGGAGTGATGTCGAACGATACGCTGCTCGCCATCCCCTTCTTCACCTTCATGGGCATCGTGCTGGAACGCTCTGGCATGGCGGAAGACCTGCTCGACACGATCGGGCAATTGTTCGGTCCGATCCGCGGAGGCCTTGCCTATGCCGTCATCTTCGTCGGCGCGCTGCTTGCAGCAACCACCGGCGTGGTGGCTGCCTCGGTCATCGCCATGGGCCTGATCTCGCTGCCGATCATGCTGCGCTACGGCTATGATCGCCGCGTCGCATCGGGCGTCATCGCCGCCTCCGGCACGCTCGCCCAGATCATCCCGCCATCGCTGGTGCTGATCGTTCTTGCCGACCAGCTCGGCCGCTCCGTTGGCGACATGTATGCAGGCGCGCTGATTCCGGGCATGATCCTGACCGGGCTTTACATGGGCTATATCCTGCTCATGAGCTTCATCCGGCGTGATTCCATGCCGGCCCTGCCGCTTGAGGCGCGCACGCTCGGACATGGTGTCACGTCCCTGTTTGTCGCGCTGCTGGTTGCCGCAGGCATTGCGTATGCTGCCCATGTTTACTTCTCACCGACCCAGGGCGACAACGCCGACATTCTTGGTGCTACAGTGGGCATCGCCGTCATTTACATCGTCGCGATCATCGATCGTGCAACCAAGACCAACATGATGTCGCGGCTGGCCCAGCAGGTCATCATCGTCCTCATTCCGCCGCTGGCGCTGATCTTCCTCGTTCTCGGCACGATCTTCCTCGGCATCGCCACGCCGACCGAAGGCGGCGCCATGGGCGCTGTCGGCGCGCTTGTCATGGCGGCGGCCAAGGGACGGCTCAGCATGGACGTCATCAAGCAGGCGCTGGCGTCCACCACGCGGCTGTCGTCCTTCGTGCTGTTCATCCTGATCGGCGCGCGCGTCTTCTCGTTAACCTTCTACGGCGTCAACGGCCATATCTGGGTCGAGCACCTGCTCACCTCCATGCCCGGCGGCGAGGTCGGCTTCCTGATCGCGGTCAACCTGCTCGTCTTCTTCCTGGCCTTCTTCCTCGATTTCTTCGAGCTTGCCTTCATCATCGTGCCACTGCTCGCGCCGGCGGCGAATGCGCTCGGCATCGACCTGATCTGGTTCGGGGTCCTGCTCGGCATCAACATGCAGACGAGCTTCATGCATCCGCCCTTTGGTTTTGCGCTCTTTTACCTGCGTTCCGTTGCTGCCAAGGTGCCCTATCTCGACAAGGTGACGGGCAAGACCATGCAGCCGGTGACGACAGGGCAGATCTATTGGGGTGCTGTACCCTTCGTCGGCATCCAGATCCTCATGGTGGCACTGACGATCATGTTCCCGCAGATGGTCATGCATTACAAGGGCGAAGGCACCGGCATCGATCCGAACACCATCAAGATCGAGGTGCCCGGTTTCGGCGCCGGCAATGGGACGCCGGGCCTTGGTTTGCCCGACAATGGCGGCGGTCTTGGCCTGCCCGGCGGATTGCAACTTCCGGCGGGAAATCCGCTCGACGCCAAGCCTGCGGACGGTGCAAACCAGCAGCCGGAAACCAAGCCGGCCAATGATCTGAACACACCGCCTTCGTTTAATTGAAGCTCAGCGGCCGGCAAAACCGGCCGCTATTCTCTTCAAAGATAAACGCAAAAGCCCCGGAACATCACTGTTCCGAGGCTTTTTTTGATCGGGCAGGTCAGGCAGCGCTTAGAGCTTGCCGTTGCGCTGCTGGATCATCATGAAGGTATCGTAGTTGTATTCGGCGATCTGCGCATTGAGGAAATACTCGCCGCGGAAAGCCTTGATCGATCCCCAGATCTTCTTGAAGGTCGGGTTCGAGGCTTCCATTTCGGCATAGACCGTGTTGGCCGCGTCGAAACAGGCCGACAGGATTTCCTGGCTGAACGGGCTGAGCTTGGCGCCCCCAGCCACAAGACGCTTGATCGCCGACGGATTGAGGAAATCGTATTTCTGCAGCATGTTGGCGTCGGCGGCCTGGCAGGCCGTGCGCAGCAGGGACTGGTACGCCTTTGGCAGGCCATCGAAGGCGGCCTTATTGAAAATCGCGTGGACCGTCGGGCCACCTTCCCACCAGCCAGGATAGTAGTAATAGGGCGCGACCTTGTAAAAGCCGAGCTTTTCGTCGTCATAGGGGCCAACCCATTCCGCCGCATCGATCGTGCCCTTTTCGAGCGACGGATAGATATCGCCGCCAGCGATCTGCTGCGGAACGACGCCAAGCTTCTCCACGACCTTGCCGGCGAAGCCGCCGATGCGCATCTTCAGGCCCTGCATGTCGGCGACGGTCTTAATCTCCTTGCGGAACCAGCCGCCCATCTGCACGCCCGTATTGCCCCCGGGATAGCCAACGAGACCCTGTGTCGCCAGGAATTCGTTGAACATGTCGATGCCGCCGCCGTGATACTGCCAGGCGTTCATGCCGCGTGCGTTGAGCGCGAAGGGAACAGCAGCGCCAAGCGCCCAGACCGGATCCTTGCCCCAGTAGTAGTAGGAGACGGTGTGGCAGGCTTCGACGGTGCCGGCGGCGGCCGCATCCGCAGCCTGCAGGCCGGGGACGATTTCACCGGCGGCAAAAACCTGGATCTGAAAATTACCGTCCGTCGCTTCGGACACATATTTCGAGATGACTTCTGCGCCGCCATAGATCGTGTCGAGCGACTTCGGGAATGACGACGTTAGACGCCAATTGATCTTCGGGGTCGTTTGCGCGATTGCGGGCGCGGCCAGCGTGGTGGCAGCAACGGCTCCGACGCCGCCAAGGCCTGCGCGCGTAATGAATGAACGGCGATCCATAGTTCCTCCTCTTGAATTCAACTGCGGCAAGCCACGGGAAACCCCGGCCTTCTCCTCCGCACGGGCAGCTTACACGCTGCCCTACTCATGTCCAGCAGGGCTTTTTCGCCCCGCCCACTACTTTTGTCTAAGACGGCAAAAAATATCGAAACCGCCTAAAACATAGGCAAATCAACGGCCTGCGCCTATTCGAGTTCGGCCGACGAGGTCCAGAGATTGATGTCGGCTTCCTTGGCGTAGAGATCGATCTCGGCCAGTTCCTGCGCCGTGAAGCTGTCGTTCTTCAGCGCATTGACGCAATCGACGATCTGGCTCGAACGGCTGGCGCCGATCAGTGCCGAGGTGATCCGGCCCTCGCGCAGAACCCAGGCTATGGCCATCTGGGCCAGCGTCTGACCACGCTCTTCGGCAATTTCGTTGAGCTTCCTGATGTTGTCGATGATGGAGGGGCGAATAAAGTCCTTCTTGAGGAAGTGATTCTGCGCCGCGCGGCTGTCGGCCGGGATGCCGCCCAGATATTTCGTCGTCAACATACCTTGCGCCAGCGGTGAAAAGACGATCGAGCCGACCCCGAGGTCGTCAAGCGCATCAACCAGACCGTCATCCTCAATCCAACGGTTCAGCATGGAATAGCTTGGCTGGTGGATCAGGAGCGGTGTGCCCAGTTCCTTCAGGATCGCAGCCGCCTCGCGTGTCCGTTGCGCATTGTAGGAGGAAATCCCGACATAGAGTGCCCTGCCCGACCGGACGATCTGGTCAAGCGCGCCGCACGTTTCCTCAAGCGGCGTGTTGGGATCGAAACGGTGGGAATAGAAGATGTCGACGTAGTCGAGACCCATGCGCTTCAGGCTCTGGTCGCAGGACGCGATCATGTATTTGCGGCTGCCCCATTCGCCGTAAGGGCCGGGCCACATGTCATATCCGGCCTTGGAGGAGATGATCAGTTCATCGCGAAAACCGGCGAAATCGGTGCGCATGATGTCGCCGAAGGCAGTTTCCGCTGAGCCGGCGGGCGGGCCGTAGTTGTTAGCCAGATCGAAATGGGTGATACCAAGATCGAACGCCGTGCGGCACATGTCCAGCTTGCGCTCATGCGGTGTGTCATGGCCGAAATTGTGCCAGAGGCCAAGCGAGACCGCCGGGAGCTTCAATCCGCTTTTGCCGCAGCGATTGTATTTCATGGTGTCGTAACGGGTCTCTGCCGGTTGCCAGCTCATGTTTCGTCCTGCCTTGCCCTGAAAAATGCCAATCCCGAAGCAGCGCTTCGGGATTGGCGGATGTGCGATCGTTATATTTCCGCGGCGGCCCACGCAAGCGTATCGCGCCGCCTCTCCAGTCCATCAGCGCAAGAGCGCTTTCGCCTCTTCGATGCCGAGCGCGGCCGGCTGTGTGCAGGTGGTTGTCAGTTCGACAAACTGGCCGGTTTCACCGGAGTGCAGGATCGACACCATCACATCGACGCCGTGCAACGCCCGCTCCAGCGAGCAACGTGCGTCGCGACCATCGAGGATGGCGAGCGCCATGTCGGCAAGGCCAGCCGTCCGGTAGTTGGCCATCGGCCCCTGCGGATGCTCCTGGTTGGCGACGGCAAAGGGATGATCCCACATTTCGACGGGCTCGATGATCTTGTCGCGGCCGCTTGCCAGCACCGTGCCGCCGAAGAAGTTCGGATCGGGCACAAAGAGAGAGCCGTCGGTGCCGTAGAGTTCCATATTGCCGTGCCGGTGCGACCAGACATCCCAGCTTGCCGACAGCGTGATGGTGGCGCCGTTCTGGAATTCGAGCAATGCATGAATATTGGTCGGGGTTTCCACCGGAATGACCTCACCCTTGCGTGGCGCGCTGGTAATGGTCCGGGTTGTATTGGCCATGGAGGTCAGGGCGGCCACACGCTTGACCGGGCCGATCAGGTTGACGAGATTGGCGATATAATATGGCCCGAGATCAAGGATAGGCCCACCGCCCGGCAGGAAGAAGAAGTCGGGATTGGGGTGCCACATTTCCATTCCGGGGCTCATCACGTGGCAGGTGCCGGATGTGACGCGGCCGATCCTGCCCTGGTCGATATAGTCGCGCGCCAGCTGATGCGCGCCGCCGAGAAACGTATCCGGCGCGCAGCCGACCTTGAGATTGTTGGCCGTGGCAATGCCGCGCAACTGCTCGCCCTGCGCCAGAGACAGAACCAGCGGCTTTTCCGAATAGACATGCTTGCCAGCGTCGAGGATCATCTTCGAGACCGGGAAATGCGCCTCCGGAATCGTCAGGTTGACGACGATATCGATGGCCGGATTGGCGAGCAGTTCCTCGATCGTCTGTGCCTCGACGCCATATTCCGAGGCGCGGATTTCGGCGGCTGCCGGATTGATATCCGCGCAGGCAAGCACCTTGATGCCCTTGAAGAGCGGAGAGAGCTTGAAATAGGTGGTGGAGATGTTGCCGCATCCGATGATGCCGACCCCCAGCTCCCCGGCGATGTTGTCCTGTGTCATGGCCTGATCTTTCTGTCAGTAGGTCTTGATCGACGCGATCGAGCGCTCGGCCGTCGCTTTGAAATCCTTGGGATTGTCGTGCTCGACGACATAGTATCTGGCGGGCGTTGCCGACAGCGCCGTGAAAAGCTTCGCCCAATCGACGGTGCCGTGACCGACATCCGCCCAGCCGTCCTGGTCCGTATTTTCTCCGGCTGCGGCGATGTCCTTGACATGAACCGCGGTAATGCGATTGCCGTATTTCTCGATATAGCCAAAGGGATCGCCGCCGCCGTGGACGACCCAGGCGATGTCCGCTTCCCAGGAAAGATTGGGGCCCCCGGCAAAGATGTGATCCTGCGGAACCGATCCATCCGGCAGAGCCGCAAATTCGAAATCATGGTTGTGCCAGCCGAAATCGATCCCTGCCTCGCGGAACGGCTTGCCGGCCGCTTCCAGTCGCTCGCCGAAAGCGTGCCAGCCGGCAGCATCGCCCGGACGCTGATCAGCTGCGATATGCGGGCAATAGATGGACTTGATGCCCAGCACATTGGCAATCTGCAGCGCGCGCACCGGATCGGCCTCCAGAAGGTCGATGCCGAAATGGGCAGAGGGCATGGTCAAGCCATTTGCTGCAAGATCGGAGCGAAGCGCCTCGATCGCCACGTCATCAAGCGACGCATAGAGTGCACCATACCCTTCGACCTGCGTGTAGCCGGCGGCGGCCACCGTTTTGAGAACATCGGAAAGCGGCGGAAAATTGCGGGCACTGTAGAGCTGGAAACTGATGTCTTTCATCGGGATTCTCCTTGTAAGCTGGGATGGGCTAGCCGTTGCCCTGGCAGGATTGAAGATCGAAGGCCACGAAGCGCGGAACGTTGCCGGGTGGATTCTTCGGGGTAAAGCGGATGATGCGGCTGTCTCCTGCCGTCAGGTCGAAAGCATTGTCGCTGTAGCGGCCTTCGATATCGGCCTCGATCATCACATGCAGAGCAAGGCCGGATGCCGAAACCTCGACATCGTAGGTGCCGTTGCCCGCTGGACGTGCCGAGATGGAAAGGCCGGACGGTTCAAGATCCAGGGCTTTATAGCTTCCCTGCACATGATGCCCCTCGCCGCGCATTCCGTTCGAGGCCTCGAAAGACCAAAAGAGCAGCATGTCGGGGGATATGTCGGAGGCAGCGATCGTCAGCAATGGTGCGGCCCGGTCGGGGCTGCAGGTTCCGGCTGCCGCCGTCAGCGGCTGCTTTTCGCCGGCGAGCGACACCAGGAAGGTTTGCAGTTCGACGGTGACCGGTTCAGCGGTGTCGTTGACCATGGAGAGGCTGATCGTCTCGCCGTCGTCCGACGGGATGGCAGCGACGGCGACCGGCTGGAAGAACCGGCGCGCCATATAGTGCATGGCCTTCCAGTTCCCGCCGTAGTCGAGGCTGGCCCAGGAGGCGACCGGCCAGGTGTCGTTGAGCTGCCAGTAGAGCGTGCCCATGCAATGGGGTTTCAGCGACCGCCAGAAATCGACGGCCGTGCGGATCGCCAGCCCCTGCTGGATCTGGCTGAGATAGACGAAACTGGCGAAATCCTTGGGGAATCGGAAATAGCGGAACATGGTGCCGGCGATACGCTCGTTGCCGCCGACATTCTTCTGATGAGCTTCCATGACGGGAGACGCAACGTTCAGGTCCTTCTGCTCGGCGAACTGCCTGACGATCGGCATCGAGGTATAGGACTGAAAGCCGAATTCGGAGCAGAAGCGCGGCCGCACCGTACGGTAGTTGTCGAACGACTTGTTCTCGTGCCAGACCGACCAATAATGCATGTCGCCGGAACCATCGGCATGCCAGGCATCACCGAAGTTGAGATAGCCGACCGACGGACTCGACGGCCACCAGATAGCGTCAGGTGCCGCGGCCTTGAAGCTGGTCTCGATGACGCGGTTGAGGCGGTCGTAAGACACGAGATAGCGGTCGCGATCCCTGCGGCTTTCCTCGAACCAGGTCAGTGCGCCCACCAGTTCGTTGTCGCCGCACCACAGGACGATCGACGGGTGGGACGAAAGCCGCTTGACCTGATAATCGACCTCCACGGCGACATTGTCGAGGAAGTCCGGCGTCGATGGATAGAGGTTGCAGGCGAACATGAAATCCTGCCAAACCATCAGCCCGAGGCGGTCGCAGAGATCGTAGAACCAGTCCGGCTCATAGAAGCCGCCGCCCCAGACACGGATCATGTTCATATTGGCATCGACCGCCGAACGCAGCAGATCCTCGACGGCCTCCGGCGTCACCCGCCCGGCCAGCGCATCGGCCGGAATCCAATTGGCACCGCGGCAGAAGATTTCGCGCCCGTTCACCCGAAAGGCAAAACGGCTGCCCGCCTCGTCCTTGTCCGTCAAAAGCTCGACGGTGCGAAAACCGATCTGGTGGGTGATGCTGTCGCCGGCAAGCGAAACCGTGAGTTCCGAGAGCGCCTGCTCGCCGCTGCCCGCCGGCCACCAGAGGCTGGGCTCATCGACCACAAAGACATGGGTGACCTCGGTCTGGCCTGGATTGACGCCCCAATCGAGATGTTCTCTCATCCCGTTCAGAGAGAAATCCAGGCCTACGACACCCGGCTCTTCCGCAAAAAGCGAAACCGTGACTTGCAGATCCACAGCACCGCCCGGCTGCGGTACCTGTCGCGTCTGCACATGCTCGATACGCGCAGCGCCGAGCTTCTTCAGAGCGACGACCCCGTAGATGCCGAGCGGCGCAATGGCGATGTTCCAGTCCCAGCCAAAATGGCATTGCGGCTTGCGCAGCATATTGCCGTTGGCAATCGGTGAATTGCCTGTGGAATAAGGAACGTAGAAAGGCTGCGCCGCCTGGCGTTCCGCTGCCGCTGCAATGGAAGAGTGGATCACGACCCGCAGCCGGTTGCCACCGGCCACGAGGACCGAACCGACCGATGGCCGGTACCGGCGAAAACTGTTGTCGGCCTCCAGCACCAGCTCATCATTGATATAGACGGATGCAACGGTATCGAGGCCGTCTATATCGAGATACCAGGCACCAGAGAGATCGCCGCCATCCAGATCGAAGGTTCGCTCCAGCACCCAGTCCTTCCGTGCCACCCACTGCACATCGTCTTCGGTACGGCCCGCATAGGGATCACCGATCATCCCCGCCGTCTGCAACGCGGTGTGCACATCGCCCGGAATGGCCATTGTCAGCGCGTGGCTGTTGTCCAGCGATGCGAGCAGCCAGTCGCCGGATAGATCAATGATGTTTTGCGTGGTCATGCTGAATACCCGATATGTTTTCGTGTCCGAGGAGGTATATGCCCCTCTGTCCTTCCGGCGAATCTCCCCTTCATGGGGCGGTATCGGCCGCTAGAATGCCGTGCGATGGCGGCAGCTTCCATGCCTCTTGAGGGCGAGATGCCAGCATCGCGAACAGGGGGTAAGCCCACAACAACCGTTCACCCGACTAGATGCGGTCCTCTGTCACGGCGTCGAAGACCGAGGCCATTGCCATGTCGAAACTGATTTTCACCGCCGTACCGGGCGTATAGCGGCGGGATCCGGCAATCCGGACCGACATGGTCTGCCCGGCATGTTTCAGCCACAGCAGGTTGTCGGCTCCCATCGGCTCCTCGATATCGACGACCGCATCGTGAACCTCGAAGCCCGACACACGCTCATCCACTTTGACATGTTCCGGGCGAACACCGAGCACGACCTTGCGGCCGGCTTCCAACGGACCGCGGGCAGGATAAGTCTCCATGCCAAAATCGACGCCCTTGACCTCGATTACCTTTCGCCCAGCCTTCTCCCTGATCTCGCCGTGGAAGAAATTCATCGATGGCGATCCGATGAAACCTGCAACAAAGAGGTTTTCGGGAAAATTGTAGATCGTCATGGGATCGGCGAGTTGCTGGATGACGCCGCTTTTCATGACGGCAATCCGGTCGGCAAGCGTCAAGGCTTCGATCTGGTCATGGGTGACATAGATCATCGTGTTCTTCAGCGCCTGGTGGAGACGCTTGATTTCGACACGCAGTTCGGACCGCAGCTTGGCGTCCAGATTGGACAGAGGCTCGTCGAACAGGAAGACATCGACATCCCGCACCAGCGCCCGGCCGATGGCCACACGCTGACGCTGGCCACCCGACAGTTCCGACGGCTTGCGCTTCAGGAGTGGCTGGATCTGCAGGATTTCAGCAGCGCGCGCGACACGCTTGTCGATTTCCGCCTGCGGCAGCTTGGCGACGCGCAGGCCAAAGGAAAGGTTCTTCTCCACGGTCATCTGCGGGTAGAGCGCATAGGACTGGAACACCATGCCAATGCCCCGATCCTTGGGTTCTTCCCAGGTGACATTCTTGTCCTTGATGAAGATCTGGCCGCCGGTGACGTCGAGAAGACCTGCGATGCAGTTCAAAAGCGTGGACTTGCCGCAGCCGGACGAGCCAAGCAGGACGAGGAATTCACCGTCTTTGATGTCGATGTTCAACGTATCGAGCACGGTAACCGCGCCGAAACTCAACGACAGATCCTTGACGGAAACGCTGACGTTATTCATGCACTCACCCTTTCACTGCGCCGGCGGCGATACCGCGGACGAAAAGCCGCCCGGAAACAAAATAGACGAACAGCGGAACGGCACCGGTCAGGATGGTTGCCGCCATGTTGACGTTGTATTCCTTCACGCCCTGGACTGAATTGACGATATTGTTGAGCTGGACGGTCATCGGGTAATATTCCGGGCGGGTGAAGACCACGCCGAACAGAAAGTCGTTCCAGATGCCGGTGACCTGCAGGATCATGGCCACCACGAAGATCGGCAGAGACATCGGCAGCATGATCTTGAAGTAGATCGTCCAGAACCCGGCGCCATCGACGCGCGCCGCCTTGAACAGTTCCTCCGGCAGCGAGGTGAAGTAGTTGCGGAACAACAGCGTGAGGATCGGCATGCCGAAGATCGTGTGAACGATGATCAGACCGGTCAGCGAACCGTAGAGGCCCATTTCCCTCAGCACGATGACGATCGGATATATCATGACCTGATAGGGAATGAAGGCACCGACGATCAGGATCGTGAAGAAGAAATCCGCGCCCTTGAAGCGCCAGTTTGCCAGCGCATAGCCGTTGATCGACGCGATCACGATCGAGACGAGCGTTGAGGGAATGGTGATGCGTACGGAGTTCCAGAAGCCTCGCGACAGGCCATCGCAATTGAGGCCCGTGCAGGCGCTCGACCAAGCTTTGATCCAGGGTTCGAAAGTGATTTCGACAGGTGGCGAGAAGATATTGCCGAGTCGGATTTCCGGCATGCCCTTGAGCGATGTCACGACCATCACGTAAAGCGGCAATAGATAGTAGCAGGCGAACAGCAGCAGCGTGCCGTAGATCATGATGTTCCGCGGCGAAAATGTCGGGCGGGGCTTCTTGCCGCTCGGTCCTTGCACCTGTCTTGAGGCCGAACCGGCCGGACCTCCAAAAGCTCGTGTATCAGCCACGCTTGCGTCCTCCGAATTCCAGATAGGCCCATGGCACGATGATAATGGCGACGGTGATCAGCATCATGGTCGATGCCGCGAAACCCTGGCCGAGATTTTGTGCCTGGAACATGTAATCGTAGACATATTTGGCGGGCACTTCCGAGGAGATGCCGGGACCGCCGCTGGTCTGCGCCACGACGAGATCGTAGACCCGGACGATACCGCTGGCGATGATCACGAGCGTGGTGATGAAAACCGGGCGCATCATGGGAATGACGATGAGCAGATAGGTTTTCCACATCGGAATCCCGTCTACGCGGGACGCTTTCCAGATGTCCTCATCGATCCCGCGCAGGCCGGCGAGCATCAGGCACATGACAAGCCCCGTTCCCTGCCAGAGCGCGGCAATGAGGATGCCATAAATGACGATACTTTGATTATAGAGAGGGTCGAAGGCAAAGCTCGTCCAGCCCAGCGACCGCACCACCGACTGGATTCCGAATTCCGGGTTGAGAACCCATTGCCAGACAAGGCCTGTGACGATGAAGGACAGCGCGAAAGGATACAGAAAGATTGTGCGAAACGTGTTCTCGAAGCGGATTTTCTGGTCCATCAACGCGGCAAGGATAAAACCGATCGTGAGGCTGAAGATCAGCGAGAAAACACCGTAGACCGCAAGATTCTCGATCGACACCAGCCAGCGGGGCGCGGACCAGAGGCGCTCATACTGGTCGAGACCGACAAAATTCAATCGCGGCAGCAACTTGGAATTCGTGAAAGAATAAAAGACCGTCCAGAGCGTCCCGCCGAGAAAAATAACAACAGCGGTCAGCATCATGGGAATGGAGGCAATCTTGGAATTAAGATTGCGCAGCAACTGGTTCGGCCGGCCGGCATGCGCTTGGCCCGTCATGGATCACTCCTCTGCTGGATCGGTTATCGGGTAAGCCCCGGGGCAATCGTGCTACGACCCTGCCTCGCTCACGCCACCGCCGCATCGACGACACGGCGACGGTTGAGCCTGGGTTCTGCCGGCCCGCCTTGCGGAGCCGGCATCACACGTGAGATCGGTCAATCGGCGGCTGCGATGATGTCCGCAAAGCGCTTCTGCGCATCTTCCGGCGTCATGGACGCGGTCGCAAAGAACTCGGAGAAAAGATCTTCCGTTTGCTTCTGCGTGTCGGCGGAGACCATCTGGTCGGTGCTGGTCACGACATTGCCCTTGGCAAGGATTTCCAGACCCTTCTTCATGCAGTCGTTTGCAGCGGCAAGATCGACATCGCCGCGAACAGGAAGCGAGCCTTTCTTCAGATTGAAGGCGACCTGAGTTTTTGGATCAAGCAGCGTCGATGCCAGCGCCTCCTGCGCCTTTGCCTTTTCCTCGTCCTCCAGCAGCGGGAAATAGAAGGCGTCGCCACCGGTGGAGATGATTTCGTTCACACCGAGACCCGGAAGGCAGGTGTAGTCCGTGCCGGCTTTCTGACCCGCCAGTTGGAACTCGCCCTGTGCCCAATCGCCCATGATCTGACCGGCAGCCTTGCCGGTGATCACGAGATTGGTCGCCTGGTTCCAATCCTGGACATTGCTCCCTTTGGACAGGCGGCGCGCATCGTCGGCCGCCTTAAACACTTTTGCCATCTCGGCGCCGCCTGCCGCCTCGGCGTCCTTGTCAGCAAAAACCTTCTGGTACAGATCCTTGCCGCCGATCGCGATCATGAGAACGCCAAAAGCGCCATTGGCCTGCCAGGCCTGACCACCGACAGCCAGAGGGATGATCCCGGCCTTTTCAAGAGCCGGACCCGCCGCAACGAATTCGTCCCAGTTTTTCGGAACCTCGACGCCAGCCTGTTTGAACGCCGCATTCGAAAGCCACAACCATTGCCAGGAATGAATATTGACCGGCGCGCAATAGATCTTGCCGTCGATCGTGCAGGAGTCGAGCAGGCTGATCGGCTTGATGATATCCTTCCAGTTTTCCCGGGTCGCGACATCGGTCAGGTCGCGAATAAGTCCGGACTGAACCAGTTCTTCTGCCTGACGGCCATGATTGAACTGGGTTGCCCCCATCGGATCACCGCCTGTGAGGCGGCTGACCATGATCGGCCGCGCCGTACTACCGCCGCCGGCAATGGCTCCATCGACCCATTTATTGCCGGTCGCATCGAAAGCCTTGGCCAGCTCGGCGACGGCCGCAGCCTCACCACCCGAGGTCCACCAATGGGTCACCTCAAGATCGGCAGCACGGACCGCACCAAGCGGAAATACGACAGTCGCCGCCAGGACAGCAGCCAACAAACGCAATTTCATGAGTTTTTCCTCCCTCACTGTAACGTTACCGTAAAAACTTAGTTGAAAGGATTTCGAGACGCAACAGTCAGCGCTAAAATTTTCTTGGGAAAAGGTCAAGTACAATCTAAGGTTACAAGATATCCGTATGCAAGAAGATCGAGACGTCTTGATCAGATCCGGCTGTTATCCGTTTTTTTTTCAAGATATTCGATGATTATTGTGCTTTCCTCCTTATTTCTTCGGTCAAAAAATCTCGCGTTTGCACAAAATTTTTTTGCACTGCAATATTCAACTTCGTGTTTAAGTTTAGTATCGGGCGTCAAAAAAAGCACTCGACAATCTTCCTGCATCGTTACAGTTTCGCGAAATCATACGAGCGCAGGACGAGTTTCACTTGGCCGTATTTTTCATATAGGGCATAGGTCGCCATAGAGCGCAGGAGAAGAGGCATCGGGCATGGATGACAAGACCACGAGGAGGCCGGCCCTGCCGCCATCGTTGCAGGATCGCCCGACTTTGAAGACGATCGCCTTTATGACGGGGCTTGGCATTACCACTGTATCGCGCGCCCTGAAGGATGCGTCCGATATCGGTGCCGAAACCAAACAGCGTGTCCGGCTTGTGGCGCAGCAGGTGGGTTACCAGCCGAACCGGGCGGGCGTCCGCCTTCGGACAGGCAAGACCAATGTCATCAGCCTCGTACTGTCGCTTGAGGAAGAGGTCATGGGACTGACGAGCCCTATCGTCGTCGGCATTTCGGAAATCCTCGCATCGACGCCCTACCATCTGGTGATTACGCCCTATCGGACATCAAAGGACGCCCTTCAGCCAGTTCGGTACGTTCTCGACACAAGTGCCGCCGACGGCGTGATCATTTCCCGTACCGAGCCGAAAGATCCACGCGTTGCGCTGATGATGGAGAGGAACTTCCCCTTCGCCACCCATGGCCGGACCGATATGGGACTTGTTCATCCATACCACGACTTCGACAACGAGGGCTTCGCCTATGAATCCGTGCGGCGGCTGGCCGCTCTCGGGCGAAGGAAACTGGTGCTTCTGCAACCACCGCCGCATCTCACCTTCCATCGCCACATGCGCAGCGGCTTTGATCGCGGCATACGCGATTTCGGCCTTGAGTCCGTCGCGCTCGACATCGTCGATCTCGACAGCAGCCTTCTGGAGATACGGGCCGCCTTCGAGACGCTGATGCGTGCTGAGGACGCGCCGGACGGCATCGTCTCAGGCTCAGGCGCCGGCTCGATTGCGGTCGTGGCCGGGCTGGAATCGGCTGGAAAAAAGTTGAAACGCGACGTCGACATGGTCTCAAAAGTGCCGAGCGATTTCCTGAGCTGGCTGCGGCCGGAACTCATCACCATGAACGAAGATATTCGCCATGCAGGCAGGGAGCTTGCAAAGGCCGTAATCGGCCGCATTGCCGGGCTGCCCGCCGTCGAACTTCAGAGCTTGAGCAAGGCACTCTGACATCCGCCGGCGGAATTCAAAGCCGCGCGAACCTATCGCGCGGCTTGAAGATCGTTCCAGTCTGATTGCACTCAGGCGTTCAGGCCGCTACCCCAGGGGCCATGATGGGCATCAACGCCATCGGTGCGGTCGAAGCCATGGGCACCGAAGAAATCCCGTTGCGCCTGGATGACATTGGCAGTCCCGCGCGCGCGGCGGTAGCTGTCGAAATAGCCGAGCGCCGAGGCGAGAGCCGGAACCGGCAGGCCGGCCAGAACTGCGGATGAGACGACACGGCGCAGAGGGCCGTCGCTGTCCTTGACCATCTTGGCGAAAGCAGGGGTGACGATCAGGTTGGCAACATGCGGATCCTTGGTGAAGGCGGTGGTGATTTCATCCAGGAACTGCGAACGGATGATGCAGCCGGCACGCCATATACGGGCGATCGTCGGCATCGGCAGGTTCCAGCCGAATTCCCTGGATGCCGCAGACATCACCGCGAACCCTTGCGCATAGGCGCCGATCTTCGATGCCAGCAGAGCGCTTTCCAGATCCTTGAGGAAAGCCGCCTTGTCCGCTATCCGGAACTCGCCGACATCCGGCAGGCCGAGCACCTGCTCCGCGGCCTCGCGCTCCGCCTTGACCGAAGAAATGCTGCGAGCGGCAACGGCGGCTTCGATCGCCGTTGCGGGAACACCCATGTTCTGCGCCTCGATGACCGACCATTTTCCGGTGCCTTTCTGGCCGGCCTTGTCGAGAATGAGATCGACGATCGGCTTGCCGGTGATCGGATCAGCGGCGTTCAGAACCGTCTCGGTGATCTCGATCAGGTAGGAATTCAGCCGTCCCTTGTTCCACTCGCCGAAGACCGCGCCGATTTCCGTCGCACTCATCTTGAGGCCGTCGCGCAGGATGCCGTAGATCTCGGCGATCATCTGCATGTCGGCATATTCGATGCCGTTGTGGATGGTCTTGACGAAATGGCCCGCGCCGTTTTCACCGAGCCATGCGACGCAAGGATCGTCTCCGTATTTCGCGGCGATCGAGGTCAGCACCGTCTCGACACGCTTCCACGACTCTTCCTTGCCGCCCACCATGATCGACGGGCCGTGACGTGCGCCCTCCTCGCCCCCGGACACCCCCATGCCGATAAAGGTCAGGCCACTATCCTTGAGGTTGTCGAAACGGCGCATCGTGTCGCGGAAGTTGGCATTTCCCGCATCGATCATGATGTCGTTTGTCTCGAGATAAGGCTTGAGAAGTTCCATCTGCTGATCGACGGGATCACCAGCCTTGATCATGATGATGATCGGGCGCGGCGGGCGGATGGCGGCAACGAATTCCTCGATCGTCTCGCAGGGAACAATCTGGCCCTGCAGGGCGCCAGCCTCGGCATAAAATTTGCGGGTGGCATCGACGGTGCGGTTGAAGACCGCGATCGTGTTGCCTTTTTCCGCAATGTTGAGCGCCAGATTCGATCCCATGACGCCGAGACCGATAAGGCCGATTTCTGCCTGTGCCACGTATGTGCCTCCGTTGAACGGTGAAGATGCCCTGCCCATTGACACGAAAGCCGCTTCACCAGATTGATTGAAGCAAGACGTTTTCCCCGCTTGGGAAGCCGGACCACACCTTGCGGATGCCGGGGGAGTTTTGGCACTCAAATCGATTAACGACAAGGGATTGTTGCTGAAATCGAGACTTTTCCGAATGGCGTCCGGAGCCTCGCAGAAAGATGCAGGCGCGGTGGTGACGGAACGCCTGCAGGGACGCATACTGCAATGGGAACGAGGTCCGGCAAGCTTGCCGGAACTGCTGACACGGAGAATCCCGCAATGAGCGTCATGGAAGCGCAAATCGTCCATCTCGGCATAGAAAAGACCTGGCAGGAGGTCTACGCCTTCGCCTGCCGGCCGGAAAACATGCCGCTCTGGGCTTCAGGGCTTAGCGACGGGTTGGAACGCGAGGGTGATCATTGGGTCGCGCGGGGCCCCCTCGGTGTGGTTCGCGTCCGCTTTGCAGAAGAGAATGATTTCGGCGTGATGGACCATACCGTCACCATGGAAACAGGGCTCAACGTCAACAATGCCTTCCGCGTCGTGCCAAACGGCAGCGGCGCCGAGATTATGTTCACAGTGCTGAAATTGCCGGATATGGATGATGAACAGTTCCGGCGGGATTCGGATTGGGTCCTGAAGGACCTTAAGACGCTGAAGGCCCTTCTGGAAGCCTGAAGCATGTCCCCGAGATAAACCAGGAAGCTCTAACCGAGGTCACACAATGGCGCAGAAGGGTATCGATCGTCAGATCGACAACATTGAGTTTGCCGTCGCCGATATCCCGCGCTCCAAGACATTTTACGGCGCAGCCTTCGGCTGGTCGTTCACCGATTACGGCCCGGATTACTGCGAGTTCAGCGATGGCCGGCTGACAGGTGGCCTCACGACGGGCGAGGCAAAGCCAGGCGGACCGTTGGTCATTCTCTACGCCGATGATCTCACCGCGACGCAGGCGCGTCTTGAGGCTGCGGGCGCGCGGATCGTCAAGGAAACCTTCTCCTTTCCGGGTGGTAGCCGGTTCCAGTTCCTGGATCCGGACGGCTACGAACTCGCCGTATGGTCTGACCGATAGCAGCAGCAGAGCGGCCGGATCCTGACGTCCATCAGGCAGCGATCATGCGGCGGCGGTCGGCGATTTCCTGCAGGGTGAGAATTGCGCCGATAATCTTTCCGGTATTCGACTTGCAGGGGGTCATGCGGCACCGCACCACGACCGTATGACTGTTGAGGTCCTTCGCAAAAGTATAGTCGATCATTTCTCCGCAAAAACATCTGTCGAGATTCGGTTTTACTCGCTGTTCGAAGCGCCGGAAGCCCACGAACTCGACGATATGGCGACCGACGAGATCCATCGGCCGCTCGTTGAGGCGCTCCGCATTGGCAGGGTTGGTGTAGAGATAACGGTAATCCGTCGTGATCACCGCGATACGATCCGGCATGCAGTTCAAGATAGCCTCGTTGAGAAAGCCCTCATCCCAAGGATTGTTCTGCCGGCACTGCGCAGACACGGTCGCACGGCTATTTTCGAATTTCTCGCCGTGGTCCGCGGAAAAATAGCGGTCCACCAATGCCTGCAATGCTTCGCATTGCCGAAGCACGCTCGACATGTCGTCTGCCTCCTTTTGAAGGAGATCCACTATGAACTGGAACTGTAACCGCGCGTCGGTTGCCGTCAAAGCGTCTTGCTGATGTATGGCATTGAGCAGGGGTAGCATTTCGCGGTCAAGAACATTAACCAGCACTGTATCTCCAGATTTCACCGCCTGCCGCAACTGGCGATATTTCAACCAGAAAAGATCGATCGATTTCTGCAAATCTGCCCCCACCCCTCAAGCCGCTTTCAAAGGCAGCCGCATCTTCACCCAGAGATGCATATCAGCTCTAACTGTACACTACCGCGATTTGCATACAACTCCTGGACAGTAAACTTTATCGCATGTTTCCACGAGATTGGTCCCAATATGAAACCTGCAAATCCATCTCGGGGAAGAGGTTCGCGCAAGAAAACAGTCTTTTGCAGATTGCCAAGGAATGCCCTACACGGCTTTCACCATTGCCAGAGGCTGCAAGGTCAGAACTTGAGCTTGCGCTTGATGCTCCAGCGATCATGATACCACAGCCACTGGCCCGGATATTCCCGCACCCAGCTCTCTACCTTGTCGTTCAGAACCTGGGCAGTCGCATTGACATCGACGCTGCCATCGGGCTTTCGCGGAATGGCAATGGCGGGCTCGAGTTCCAGACGAAAACGGCCGTTCGGCAGGCGAATCGACCGGGCAGGATAAACCTCGCAGTTGAACTGTCGCACCAGTTTGGCAAGCAGCGGATTGGTGCGCACGTTGCGCCCGAAAAATTTCGTCGTCAGGCCCTTTTTGAACTTCTGATCGACCAGCACGCCAACCGATCCGCCCGCTTCGAGCTTGCGGGCGAGTGTAAACGAAGATCCGGCATGCGAAGGAACGAGATTGCCCATCCGCTGCTTTCGGAACTCGAAAACCTTGTCTGCGACAAAAGGGTTGTTCGGCGGCCGGAAAAGCACTGTGACATCAAGCCCGAAAGCGGCGCTTGCGACGGGTAACAGCTCGAAATTCCCGGTATGGGCGGTGAAAACGATAAAGGGCCTGGGATTGTCGCGCAATTCAAGAAACAGAGATATTCCAGACACTTCGATACGGCCGGGCTTCACGTTTTGCGGATCGAAATCGAAAATCTCGTCGAGAAACACATATTCCGCCGCAAGCCGGCCGATGCTCCCCCAGCTTTCGAGCGCAATCGCCTCGATTTCCGCCGCGGTTTTTTCAGGAAAGGCGTTGCGCAGATTGGTTGTCGTCAGCGCGTGACGCTGCTTGAGCTTCGGTCCCAGCCAGCGGGTAAATTTCTCGGAAAACCGGATGGCCGGATCGGCCGGGAAAAGCTTGAGAAGACCCAGAAGAAGAAACACAAACTGCGCGATCGACCACTGGCGGAAACGCTCAAGCCTCAGAACCAGCCTTGTGATCAGCATGCGCACGGATCAGTCCATCCGTAGAATGATTTTGCCAAAGACCTGACGGGTCTCCATCCGCTCCAACGCCTTGTCGATCTCGGAGAAGCCGACCTCGGTGTCGATGACGGGATGGACAAGACCGCGGGCCATCTTCTGCATGGCATTCGCCATGTTTTCCATGCGGCAGCCGAAGGAGCCGATCAGCTTCAGCTGCTGCTGGAACAGCATCATCAGATTGATGTCGGTGGAGACGCCGGAGGTGGAACCGCAGGTGACGAGCCGGCCGCCGCGCTTGAGAATGAACATCGAACCGGCCCAGGTATCCTTGCCGACATGTTCGAAAACCACGTCGACCCCCTTTTTCTTGGTGATCTTGCGGGCCACACCCTCGAAACGGTCGGTGCGGTAATTGATGACGTGATCGGCGCCAAGCGCCTTCGCCCTCTCGATCTTGTCGTCGGACCCGACGGTAGTGATCACGGTGCAGCCGATCTTCTTGGCAAGCTGGATCGCCGCAGAGCCGATGCCGGACCCGCCGGCATGGATGAGGATCGTTTCGCCCGGTTCAAGCTTGGCATTGTCGAACAGCATGTGTTCGACCGTGCCGAAGGTGACAGGCGCCACGGCGGCGCCGATGGCATCGACGCCCGGAGGGGCGGGAACCAGCAGCCGTGCCGGGAGATTGACCTTTTCCTGCGCGAAACCGTCCAGGTGAAAGCCATGCACGCCGCCGACGTGCTCGCAGAGATTGTCGCGGCCTTCCCGGCAGGGGCGGCAGAGGCCGCAGGTGCGCGCGCCATAGATGGAGACGAGCTGTCCCGGCAGGACATTGGCGACGCCGGGGCCGATTTGGTCCACCACCCCTGACGCTTCCGCGCCGATCACAAGCGGCATCTTGCGCTTGGCAAACGCCATGCCGCGCCAGCCCCAGACGTCGATGTGATTGAGGGCGACGGCCTTGACGCGCAAGGTCACCTCGCCCGGACCCGGGGCCTCGGGCTCGGGCAGATCGGTGATTTCGAGCTTACGGTCGTCGACCAGTTGCAAGGCGCGCATGATACAGTCTCCCGCCCCAAGGCGTGTTCGTCAAAATAGGCTGTGCGATTAAGCCGGTTCGGCCGCCATGACAAGGCTGGCATTCTGGCCGCCAAAGCCGAACGAGTTCGACAGAACGGCGGTAACCTGCGCATCGCGTTTCACGTTCGGCACGACATCGAGCACGATGGCCGGGTCCGGGTTCTGGTAGTTGATCGTCGGCGGCAAGGTCCCCGTCAACATCGTCTGCAAGGAGAAGACCGCCTCGACCGCGCCGGCGGCTGTCAGCGTATGGCCGATCATCGACTTGTTGGACGAGACCGGAATGGATGGCAAGGCCTCGCCAAACACCGACAGCATCGCGCCATATTCCATCTTGTCGTTCTCAGGCGTCGAGGTGCCGTGCGCATTGATATAGCCGATATCGCTTTCGTTCAGACCGGCATCGGCAAGCGCCGCGCGGATCGTCGCGATCGCGGGGGCGCCATCCGGCGAGGAGCGGGTACGATGAAAGGAATCAGCCTTCTCGCCGCATCCCTTCAGGATGCCGTAGATTTTCGCGCCGCGCGCGACGGCTGCTTCCAGCGATTCGAGCACCAGGGTCGCGGCGCCTTCGGCGATGACGAAGCCGTCGCGGTCCTTTGAGAATGGCTTGGATGCTCTTTCCGGCGGATCGTTCTGCGTCGAAAGAGCGGACAGAAGGGAGAAGCGGATCAGGGCTTCGGCACTGACCGAACCGTCCGTCGCGACCGTCAATGCGCGATCGGTGCGTCCCTGACGGATCGCCTCCACGCCGAGCTGGATTGCGGTTGCGCCGGAGGCGCAGGCGGTCGACAGCGTCACCGGCAGGCCACGTGTTCCGAAGCGGTCCGACAGGCGCTCGGATATGGCGCCGAACAGCGAGGCTTCGTGGAAAGCCGGATCGGCACGCTCGCGCATGGCGGCGAGGAAACGATCATAGGCATCACCCGGCTTTTCAGACGGCTTTGCACGGTCGGCAAGCTCGAAACGGGCGCTCCATTCCGGCTCGATCGGTGGAGCCGCCAGAAACAGCGGACCGTTGAAGTCACCGGACAGGCCTGCCTGGGCCAGGGCTTCCGCCGTGGTTTCGCGGGCAAAGGCGTAGGAACGCTCAACCGAGTTTTCGACTGGAATTTCAATGAAATCAACGGTTCCGCAGATTCGCGTCGAAAGCCCCTCTGACGGAAACCGGCTGATCTTGTGGATGCCTGAAACGCCTGACGTCAGCGCCTTCCAATTGTCTTCCACGCCCTGGCCAAGAGAGGTGATGACGCCCATGCCTGTCACCGCGATCAGCGGGCGGCCGAGATGATCCTTATAAGCGCTGGTCATGCCCGCCGCTCCTTATTCTTCTGCCGAGAGAACGGCAATGCCTTCGCCGCGTGCATGACCGATGGTCGTAACAATGGCCGTCTTGGCAGCGTCTTCCATGGGCGTTTCCACCGTTGCATCGAAAGGAGGAACCTTTGCCCCGGAACCGAGCGTCAAGGCAGCGAAGGCGAGACCGAGCGGAAACTGGGCCTCCAGCCCGTGACCGGCAAGCCCGCCATAGGCGCGGATCGCTGCCTTCGGGAACTGCGCGTCCAGAAATGCCTTTTCGCGTGCTGCGAGATCGTGAAACCCCGACGTGCCGGAAAACACGATGGTCGAGGCCGGATCGGCATCGGCGGCAGGCGTCGTCAAATAGTCCAGGCGCTGCTCGAGACGGTCGCCGTCACGGCTGCCGCGATCGCCGCCGATCGCATCGATCGTGGCATAGATGCGGGCACCGCGGGCTGTCGCATGCCCGCGCGATTCCAGCACGAGAAAGGCGCCGACCGATCCGAGTATCATGCCGCCGCCGTGTTCGGGCTTGCGCGACCAGATCGGCTGCCAGTTGCCAAGCGCATGGCCCTGAATGGCTTCGACGAGAAGGATCATATCGAGACGCTCGGCGGAAAATGCGCCACCGACCAGCGTATGGGTGGATTGCCCCGCCTTGATGCGCGCAAAGGCCGTCTCGATCGCCGAGATGCCGGCGCCCTCCTCGCCCATGAAGGTACGCGACGAACCGGTGACCTTGTGGACAATGGAGATATTGCCGGCGAGCAGGTTCGACAGTTGCGCCAGAAACAGCGTCGGGCGCAGTTCGGTCGTCAGCTTCTCGTTCAGCAGGTGCTCGCGGTCGTTCCGCTTCAGCGCCTCATCAACGATCAGCGAATCGACAGTGATGTCCCGCTCGCCACCGCCCGCAGCGACGATCATATCCATGCTGCCGCAGGCTTCCAGATCGTCCTTCAGCCCGGCATCGTCCAGTGCCAGCCCCGCGCTGAAAACGCCGAGCCGCTGCCAGTTCTCCATCTGCCGCTGATCGCCACGCTTCGGAATTTGCTGCGACCAGTCGATCTCGGGCAGCGGATGGACCGGATAGGGCGCAAAACGCTCGGTCTCGACCCGGACTGCGGGTGGCTGCACAGCTGTCAGCAGCGTCGTATGCACATCTGTGCCGACGCCCTGGCTGGTCACGATACCAATACCGGTGATGACGACGTCGTTTGCAGATTTGCCCATCGTCATTCCCCCACTACCCCGGCCCCTGGCAGCCCGGCGCGTTCCATCGCAGCCACCAACCCGACCTCTTTGGCCCGCTTCCTGACGATCGGGCCGAGCGGCACCTGGTCGAACGGCATGGTGCGCAGCTTCAGTTGCGCATCGCAGACCTTTTTGCCCTGCGACGTGATCTTCGCCTTCGTCACGGCAAAACCGGACCCGTCATGCTCCAGGAAGGCCTCTATATCGAGCACGGCCTCGGGCTCGACGAACGTCCGCATCTTGGCTCCATCAACCGACATCAGAAACGGCATGGCGGCAAAATTCGTGGCGGCAAGCACAAGAAAACCGGAGGCCTGCGCCATGGTCTCGATCAGAAGAACGCCGGGAACCAGCGGGTAGCCGGGAAAATGTCCTTCGAAGACCGGGCTTTTGGCCGGAACGACCGAACGCGCCGTCAAGGTTCCAGTGGTGAGATCAAGGCTTTCGACCCGGTCGATCATTTGAAAATATTCAAGAAGCATCAGGATGAAATCCAGCTTGGCCCGGAACGCAGTGCAGCGGAAACAGCACTTGGAATGCTCCGGATTTCTAATCAGCGCGGCACCTGTCGGCTATGTCCGGCAGCATGTTCGCCAAGCGTCAAGTAAAAACGCGAATGCCGCCTGTCAAGCGCGGGAGTGCGCCACAAGCGGCATCGATCTCGTCGAGGGCACCATCATGAGGCACCCATTCTTCGTCAGCCCTTGGCGGCTTTCAACTCGTCGATCTTGGCGCAGAGGTTCTTGAGGACGAAATATTCCTCGGTCGAAACCTTGCCTTCGTTGACCTCCTGGGTCCACTGCTCAAGCGGGATCTTGATGCCGAATTCCTTATCGATCGCAAAGACGATGTCGAGGAAGTCCAGGCTGTCGATGCCCAGATCGTCAATGGTGTGGCTTTCAGGCGTAATGGTTTCGCGGTCGATCTCGCTCGTTTCCGCAATAATGTCCGCAACCTTGTCGAATGTAGCTGTCACGCGCATACCTCTTTAGAATTCGTGGTTGCGCGAACCTATAGGTAACTGCGGCTGAAAAGCCAATGGCCTCACGCCCATGTGTTGCATTTCTGCTGGCTGTGTTGCGCAAACGTCAGACGGAGATGATCGATTGTTCAGCGGGTCACGACGATCCGCGTATTCTTCAAGCCGTTCCGGCTGGCGAGCGAAAAGAACGCCGCCGCATCGTCTGGATGAAGACGGATGCAGCCATGTGAAGCCGGACGGCCGAGACGCTTCAGGTCGTATGTGGCGTGTACGGCATATCCGCCGTTGAAAAACACCGCAAATGGCATGGGCGCATTGTCGTATTTGCGCGACCGATGATGGCGCGACAGCCATTTTGCGCGCCAGCTGCCCTTTGGCGTGACGTAACCCTTGCGGGCCGTCGAAACCTTCCACCGATAACGGACAATGCCGTTCTGCGAGACGACCATGGTTTGAGACGAAAGACTGATATTGGCAGTAAGATTGGCGGCAAAGGCGGGAACCGCTTGGAAGACCATGAAAGAAAGCGCCAGAATGGCCATAACGAAGCTGCGCATAAGGTCCCCCTCAGGACGAAATATGATTTTTACTGAAAAGTACGCAAGGACAAAACTTAGACGACGAGAAATGACATCGGCTTAATACGAATGGGAAACAGATCATTAAAAATGACACTGGTGTCGTCAATAGACAGTATTTCAAACTATAAGGAAAGGAGCGCCGCCAAAGCGGTAACCCCGAACAGCATCCCGCATGCAGCATAGAATATCGCAACGCCCCGATCGACATCGCCGGCCGTGGCGACGGGACGTCCTGCAGCATGGATCATCGGCTCCTGGACCAGGGAACCGGAATAGATGCGTGGCCCGGCCAGTTGAAGACCGAGCGCGCCAGCCATCGCGGCTTCCGGCCAGCCGGAATTCGGCGAACGGTGAAGACCATGGTCCCGCAGGGCTGCATCCATGGCGCTGCGCCCTGCACCGCGGCTGACGCTCGCTGCTGCACCGGCGGCAATCAGAAGAACTGAAAACCGAGCAGGCACAAGGTTGGCCAGATCGTCGAGGCGCGCCGATGCCCAGCCGAAATACAGATATTTTTCGTTTTTGTGGCCGATCATCGAATCGGCGGTGTTCAACATCTTGTAGGCAAAAAGACCCGGAAGACCGAATAACGCATACCAGAACGCCGGGGCAACGACACCGTCGGAGAAATTCTCGGCGAGGCTTTCGATCGCGGCCCGGCAGACGGCCGGTTCGTCCAGCGTTTCCGGATCGCGGCCGACGATCATTGACACCGCCTGTCTTCCCCCCGCAAGACCGTGCGATCTCAAGCCGGAAGCAACACGTCCGACGTGATCGGCAAGGCTTTTCTGCGCAAGAAAGACCGCGACCACAAGCGCTTCCAGGGCGATCCCGGCAAGCCCCAGCGGCATCAGCAACCAATGCAGCAGCCAGCCGCAGGCGAAGCTCCACAGGAGAAGCAGGAGAATGACGACAAGGCCACCAAGCCTGCGCTTGTCGCTGCCGACCGGCGGACGGTTGAAGCGTCCGTCGGCCCAGCCGATCATTGCGCCGAACAGCACGATCGGATGCGGCAGCCGGCGCCAGAGCCAGTCCGGATCACCGAAGACACGATCGAGAATCAGAGCAACCGACAGGACAAGAAAGATTTCGGTCGACATGCAGGGTCCGTTCAGGCGGTATCGAAGTGGCGCAAGGCTTCTCTCAACCGTGTATCGCCTGCGGCGTCGGGCGCAAGACCCACCCTCAACCAGAACGGTGCATAGTCGAACTTTCTCGTCAGGATTTTTGCGCGGCACAGATGCGCGTGCAGCCGGTCAGCATGATCATGGACAACGAGCGAAAATAGAGCGGTGCCGCCGACGGGGAGCAACCCTGCTTCCGTCAGAACGCCATCCAGTGCCGTCTTGCGCTCTCGAATGAGGGCGTGAACAGCGTGCCGATTGCCGGTGAGCAATGATGCGGCGATGCTCAGCGCAGGCCCCGAGACCGGCCAGGGTCCGAGCCATTCCTCAAAGGGGGAGAGAACCGGCGCGGCGGCAATGACGAAACCGAGCCTCAATCCTGCCAGCCCGAAGAATTTGCCGAACGAGCGGAAGACGATGAGGTTTGGGTGGTCATGGACCAGCGATGCCGCGCTCCGCTCCGGCTGCATGTCGCCGAAGGCTTCATCGACCAGGAGCAGGCCGCCGGTCTGCGCCAAACCTCGCGCCATGCCTGAGATGTCCTGCACGGAAAAGGCCCGGCCCGTCGGGTTGTTCGGGTTGACGAGCACGACCATCCCGTGATCCGCGAGCCCTTGCCCGATGGCTTCGACCCCGATGGTTTCGACAGGATCGATGACAAAGCCCCCAGCGTCAAAGACCCGGGCATATTCGCCATAGGTCGGCGTGAAGATCGCGACGCGGCGGCCAGGCACGACCAGTCGGGGCAAAAGCTGGATGACTGACTGGGTTCCCGGGACGGGCAATGGCCGAATGCCGCCCGAGCCGTAGTAGTGGGCTGCAGCCGTCCTCGCCGCATCGGCAAGATAGGCATCCGGCAGCCTGTGCCAGGCTTCGGGCGGGATAGGCGGCAGCGCGACCGGATTGGGATTGATACCGGTGGAAAGATCGAGCCAGTCCTTCGGATCGCCACCGTAGAGGCTTGCCGCTTCCGTGATGCCGCCGCCATGAATGATCGGAGAAGGCATCAAGCCGCCCTGTCGATGATATGCATGAAGGACCCGGCGACCATGCCGCGCCGCAAGCCGGCAGGACCCAGCCGTGTCTCCGCGGCGTCCGCCGTGTCGAACAGCCGGTCGGCATCCCCTTCGGATACGATCGAGGCATAGTGAAATTCATGTGCCATCAACGGCCCGTCGAAGAAGCTGGCATCAAGCGGGCTCACACGCCGATAGCCGAGGTGACGCTTGCGTTCGGCAAAGCTCGTCACCAGCGGCAGGAAGCCAAGCATTTCGTGGCGAATGCCGTCGGCCGCGACGAGGCCCTCACCGAGTGTCATGTAGCCGCCGCATTCGCCGAAAATACGGGCTCCCCGGTCCCGGGCGTCGATCATGCCGGCTCTGAAACGACCGGCATGTGCCAAAGCCGCGGCGTGAAGCTCCGGGTAACCACCAGGCAGATAGACCGCATCGGCGTCCGCGTCCGGCCCTTCATCGGCAAGCGGCGAGAAGAACGACATCTCGGCGCCCGCCCGCTGCCAGCCTGAGAGAAGATGCTCGTAACAGAAGGCAAAGGCGATATCGCGGGCGATCGCGATCGTCTGTCCGAGCGGCTTCAGCGGCATTGCCGGGCAAGCGGGCGGATGCGCCATGCCCGTCTGCGTCACAGCGAGGATGGCATCCAGATCGCATTGTTCAACAACCATCCGCGCCGCATTCTGGATGAACAGATCGAGGTCGCCATGTTCTCCGGCCTGCACGAGCCCGAGGTGACGTTCGGGCAGCTTCAGGGTCTTGTGCTGTCTCAGCGCCCCGAGGATAGGCATATCTATGGACGCCAGCGCGACACGCAGCATCGCCTCGTGACGCTCGCTGCCGACCTTGTTGAGGATGACGCCGGCGATATGGATGTCCGCCCGGTAACCGGCAAAGCCGCTGACAAGCGCCGCCACGGAATGGGCCATGCGGCCGCAATCGACGACGAGGATGACGGGAAGACCGAGGAGCGCCGCGAGATCGGCCGGCGAGCCCCTGCCGTCTACCGCCGCGTCGTAAAGCCCCATCATGGCCTCGATGACAAGTGTTTCGCCGCCTGCGGTCGCTTCCGCGGCGTTGCTCAGCAGAAGATCGGCACGCATCGCCCAGGGGTCGTAGTTCAGGCAAGGACGCCCGGAGGCCGCCGTATGGAAGGCAGGATCGATATAGTCCGGCCCGGCCTTGCCCGGCGCCAGACGCACGTTGCGGTCTCTCAACGCCCGCATCAGCCCAAGCGTAATCGTCGTCTTTCCGGATCCGGAGGACGGTGCGGCGATCAGGAAACCTGTCATGCCCCGCCCCTGACTGCACGGCTGGCAAAGGGATCGCCGACCAGCACCCGCCCCTCCAGTGCGCCCATCCAATCGAGCGATTGGCGCAACAGCACAACCTCGCCGACGACAACGATGGCCGGCGGCTGAAGTCCGGACGCGACAACGTCGGCCTCGGCCCGGCCCAAGGTCGTTTCAAGCACTGTCTGCTCGCGGGTTGCAGCATTGCAGACGAAAGCAACGGGCTCGTCCGGTGACCGCCCAGCCGCAATAAGATTGCTGGCGATCTGGCCGATATGCTTCATGGCCATATACATGACGATGACGGGTGAGCCCTTGGCGATACCCTCCCAGTTGATGCGATCGGGAACGAGACCGGACGAATCATGGCCCGTCAGAAAGGTGACGGCGTGATTGACCTCGCGATGCGTCACCGGAATGCCGGCATAGGCCAAACCACCGATGCCGGCGGTAATGCCGGGCACGATGCGGAACGAAACGCCATGCTCGACCAGCGTCAAGGCCTCTTCGCCGCCCCGTCCGAAAACGAAGGGATCGCCGCCCTTCAGCCTGAGAACGCGTTTGCCCTGCCGTGCAAGCTCCACCAGGCGAAGCGAGATGTCACGCTGCTTCGGCGACGGCTTCCCGCCGCGTTTTCCCGCGAACTCCAGAACGGCGCCGGGCTTGGAGAGCGCCAGACAATCCGAATTGACGAGCGCATCATGGACGATGACATCTGCCTGGCGCAGCGCATTGACCGCATGCAGCGTCAACAGGCCGGGATCGCCGGGACCGGCGCCGACGAGCCAGACGGACCCGGGATCAATGTTCGGCAGCCCTGAAAACAGCGCGTCGCTCATGATGCGGTCTCTGGCGAGATCGCCTGCCAACGACCTGAATCGGATTGTGAAGACCGCGATTCTCTTTCGTCAAAACCCGCAGCAAACCGTTGATCCCACCCATAAACGTCGCCTTGCGCGATTGCCACCGTGGCACGCGCCGACTTGATCTTCGGGACGACCAGTCGGCTTGAGCCACCTGCGGCGGCGAGCGCCGCAGCCTCCGCCACGCCATGACAGCCGGTCAGGGCAAAGACGATATCGGACGGTGTCTGCAGCTTGTCTTTCTCGGCCGCAAGTTTTGCCGCATCGAACACCTCGAAGGGAACGGCAAAATATTCGGCGGCGGCCATCATCGCGGGTTCGGCGGCACGGACATCGAGCGAGGCAATGCAGGACAGCGCCTGCCGGCCGATGCCGGCAGCCTCCATCGCCGCCTCGGCCAGCCGGATCAGTTCATCACCCGGCGTTCCGCGCTCGCAGCCAAGCCCCAGCGCGAAAATTGTGTGCCGGGCAGGATCTCCGCTCTGTGACTGCATCCGAAAGACGGCCTCCCGCGCCAAAACAATCATGCGCGGGCCTGCGAAGCCGTTGAACTTCACAGTGATTGGACAGCACCGGATGGAAGCCCCCTGACTGGGTCGGCCGCACCGGACGCTCTTTCAGCCTATCGGAATAGGCACCGTCGCATCGGAGCATTGTTACCGGAGGGAAAAGGGCCGGTCAAACCGGTTTGCGGCGTTCACCCTGCCGCCTGCGCCATGGCGTGGATATAAGGTCAGGCATTAAATTGCATCGGGCGACCTATGCTTTCCCTACCCGGTCTGACAAAGAGGGCACGAATTGTCGCATCCATGAATCGCCACATCGTCGAGTTCCCGCCTTGCAAGACCTTGCGCTACACCTTTTCGCCCTTCTCTTCCTCGCAGCCTTTCTCGCCGGCTTCATCGATTCCATTGCCGGCGGCGGCGGGATGATCTCCATTCCCGCCATGCTGCTGGCCGGCATTCCGCCGCTGGAAACGCTTGGCACGAACAAGCTGCAATCCCTGTTCGGCTCGGGCTCCGCAACGATCGCTTATGCGCGCAGCGGCCATGTCGATCTGCGCGGGCAGATGCCGATGGCCGCCACCTCGGCGCTCGGTGCGGCACTCGGCGCCGTGCTCGCGACCTTCGTGCCGGGCGACGTCTTGAAAGTGCTTCTGCCCTTTCTGCTGATGGCGATCGCGCTCTATTTCGCGTTCAAGCCGAATGTCGGCGATGTCGACAGGTCGCAACGGATGACATCGTTTGTGTTTTCGTTGACGCTGGTGCCACTGATCGGCTTTTATGACGGGGTCTTCGGTCCCGGCACCGGCTCGTTTTTCATGCTCGCCTTCATCGCCCTTGCCGGCTTTGGCGTGCTGAAAGCGACGGCCCACACGAAATTCCTCAACTTCGGCTCCAATCTCGGCGCCTTCGTCGTTTTCGTCTTTTATGGCGTCGTGTTGTGGAAGGTCGGCCTGATCATGGGCGCCGGCCAGTTCGCCGGAGCGCAGGTCGGCTCGCGCTTTGCGATGAAGAACGGCGCCCGAATCATCAAGCCGTTGCTCGTCATCACCTCCATTGCGCTCGCAATCCGGCTTCTGGCCGATCCGGCGCATCCGATCCGGCTGTGGCTCGGTCTCTGAGCGCCCGGCCTTTTCAGTATTCGACCCCGACCTGCGCCTTGATGCCGGAGCGGAAAGGATGCTTGATCAGCTCCATTTCAGTGACCAGATCGGCCACCTCGATCAGCTCTTCCTTGGCATTGCGACCGGTCAGAACGACATGGGTCATGGGCGGCTTCTCATCTTTTAGAAACTGCACGACCTCGGCGACATCGATATAGTCGTAGCGCAGCGCAATGTTGATTTCGTCGAGCAGCACCATGGAATTGCGCTCGTCGCGAATCAGCTCCTTGGCCTTTTCCCAGGCCTTGTGCGCCATGGCGACGTCGCGTGACCGGTCCTGCGTTTCCCAGGTGAACCCCTCGCCCAGCGTATAGAACTGGCAGACATCGCCGAAATGTTTCTCGATCAGGTCGCGTTCGCCGGTCTGCCAGGCGCCCTTGATGAACTGGACGACGGCAGACGGCATGCCGTGGGCGATGTGGCGGAAGATCATGCCAAAACCGGCCGTCGACTTGCCCTTGCCCTTGCCGGTGTTGACGATGATCAGGCCCTTCCGGTCCGTTTTGGTCGCCATGATTTTTTCGCGCGCGGTCTTCTTCTTCGCCATTTTCATGGCATGGCGGGCCTCGTCCTGGACGGGAACGGTCTCGGTTGCCGATACGTCTTCTTCGTTCATCATGTGTCCTCTCAGAATCCGATTTTTATAAATGCGGCCTTTTGTGACCTATTCCGCAGCCACCGGTCGGCCCTGCAGCTCGAAGCGGGCCGAATTCGACCGCGGCGACCACAGCCCCCGGTCGATCGCCTCCATCAATTTTTCTCTCATCTCGCGAAATGCCGCCGGGTTCTTGTCTTCCATGAAGCGCCGGACACGCTCGTCCATCACATAGGCCTGATAGACCGCCTCGAAGTGATGGTCGCGCACGGCGCCGGTCGTCGCCGCGAAGGCGAACATGTAGTCGACGGTCGCCGCCATCTCGAAGGCGCCCTTGTAGCCATGGCGCATGACGCCCTCGATCCATTTCGGATTGACCACGCGCCCGCGCACGATGCGGCCGATTTCCTCTTCCAGCGAGCGGATCACCGGTTTTTCCGGCCGCGAATGGTCGTTGTGGTAGATAACGGGCCGGCGGCCGGCCATCTCCTCCACGGCAAGGCTCATGCCGCCTTCGAACTGGTAATAGTCGTCGCTGTCGAGCAGGTCGTGCTCGCGGTTGTCCTGGTTCTGCACGACGGCCTCGACGGTCTTCAGCCGCGCTTCGAGCAGCCCGCGTTCGGCCTTCCCGTCCTCGCCGGCGCCATAGGCATAGCTTCCCCAGGTGAGATAGGCATCGGCAAGATCGGTTTTGCTCTCCCAGCCCTTCTCATCCATGACAGCCTGCAACCCGGCGCCATAGGCGCCCGGTTTCGCGCCGAAGACGCGGTAGGACGCACGCCGCGCCGCCTCCTTCGGCGACAGGCCGGAGGCTTCGAGTTCTGCCGTCTGCAGCCGCATCCGCGCTGCGATCATATTGTCTGCATCCTCCTCCTCAAGCGCGCCGACCGCCCGGATGGCGGTGTCGAACAGCGCGATCTGATCGGGAAAGGCGTCGCGGAAGAAGCCGGAGATGCGCAGGGTCACATCGACACGCGGACGGCCAAGCACCGCCAGCGGCAGGATTTCATAGCCGGTAACCCGGCGGGACATCATGTCCCAGACAGGCTTGGTTCCAATCAGCGCCATCGCCTGGGCGATGTCGTCACCACCGGTGCGCATGTTCGACGTGCCCCAGGCAGTCAGGCCGATCGAGGTCGGCCAGTCGCCGTGATCCTGCAGGTAGCGGCGAATCAAAAGGTCTGCCGATTTCTTGCCGAGTTCGAACGCCGCCGGCGTCGGCACCGCGCGGCTGTCGACGGAGTAGAAATTCCGGCCCGTCGGCAGCACATCCGGCCGTCCGCGCGTCGGTGCACCGGAGGGACCGGGCGCGACGAACCGTCCGTCGAGCCCTGCCATCAGCGCGGCGATCTCGGCCGGACCGGATTGCACGATGGACGGCTTGAGGCGTGTTTCGACCTCGTCGAGCACGGTCCGGGTGACCGGCCAGTCCGGCGGGCATGGCACTTCGCCGGAGACAAATTTCGCGGCCAGAAGCTCGATCCGTTCCACCGCGTCCCCGGCGGTGCGCCACGGGGCGTCCGTCTGGTCGTCGAGTATGGCGGGTTTGTCGCCGGCCCAGGGGTCGGAGAGGACGCAGTCGAGGGGATCGAAGAGTCGCTCCGGATTGATCTCCCCCCTTGTGGGGGAGATGTCGGCCCGGCCGACAGAGGGGGGTATGGCAGACTCTGAACTGGAGGAGGCTTTACCCCGCTCTGTCTTGTCGGACATCTTCCCCACAAGCGGGGAGATCAATGAGGAGATTTCCAGCCGGGCATCCCGCGCAATCGCCCGCTGCAGGCTCATGTCGCGCCCCTCGCCCTGCCCGCGCGGCACCCGTGCAAGTGCCACCGTCAAATCGGTCAGCAGACGTCCCTCGGGAGCCACGCCAAACACATGCAGGCCGTCACGAATCTGTAGCTCCTTGAGGTCGCAGAGATAGGCGTCGAGCTTTTCGAGCGCCTTGTCCTCACCATCAGCCTGTTCGATCCCGGCATCCTGATCGAGGCCGATATCGCGAACGAGATCGAGGATCTGACCGCTCAGAAGCCGCAATCGGCGCGGATCGCCGCCGGCCGCATCGTAATATTCATCGACCAGCGCCTCCAGATCCTTCAACGGGCCGTAGGATTCGGCACGCGTCAGGGGCGGTGTCAGGTGATCGATAATGACGGCGCTGGTGCGGCGCTTGGCCTGCGTGCCCTCGCCCGGATCGTTGACGATGAACGGATAGAGATGCGGCATCGGGCCGAGGACAGCTTCCGGATAACAGGTCTCGGACAAGGCCAGCGCCTTGCCGGGCAGCCATTCGAGATTGCCGTGCTTGCCCATGTGGATGATCGCATGCGCCCCATAGTCCTGCCGCAGGAAGGCGTAGAAGGCGAGATAGCCATGCGGCGGCACGAGATCAGGCGAATGATAGGTTTCCTTCGGATCGATGTTGTAGCCGCGCGCCGGCTGGATACCGATCAGCGTCCTGCCGAAGCGCGCCAGCGGCAGGGCAAAGCAGCCGTGTCGGAAGAAGGGATCGCTCTCCGGCTCACCCCATTTGTCACGCACTTGATTCTGAATCTGAACCGGAAGAGACGCAAAGAAGCTGTTGTAATCACAAAGTGAAAACGTCTCGCGGATGTCGCAATCGACGCGGACGGAGTTGGTCGGGCCGCGCATGAGGTGGTCGATCAGCGCGTCACCGCTCGCTGGAATATCATCAATGCCGTAGCCGGCGGCGGCCATGGCCTTCAGCACTTCGATGGTGCCGGCAGGTGTATCGAGGCCGACGCCATTGCCGAGACGCCCGTCGCGGTTCGGATAATTTGCGAGAATGATCGCAACACGGCGGTCGCCGGCAGCGGTGCGGCGGAGCTTCGCCCAGTTGGCGGCGAGTGCCGCTGCGAAGGCAACACGGTCGGTCACGGGCTCATGGCCGACGATGTTGGCCTCGACGGCGCTGTCATAGACCGCTGCGGCCTTGAAGGACACCGCCCGCGACAGGATGCGGCCATCGACCTCCGGCAGCGCGACGTTCATCGCGAGGTCTCGCGCCATCAGCCCCTGCGCCGAGGCTTGCCAGGCGGCACGGGAAGAGCCCGAAAAAATCACCTGCAGCACCGGCGCATCGCTGCTCTCCAGCACAGTCGGCTTGCGGTCGGCGCCCGGTGCCGAAACCGCGAAGCCGGTGGCGTTCATCACCACATCCGGCGGCACATCGGCAAAGATCGCCTCCAACGTGCCGACGGACACCGGATCCTTGAGGCTGGACACAAACACCGGCAGCGCCGCCATGCCTTCGGCCGCAAGGGCCGCGATCAGGGCTTCGACAGGTCTGGTTTCGCCGCTCTGGACGAGCGCACGGTAGAAGCAAAGGGCAACGACGGGACGCGTGGAAGCGATAGCCGCGGTCGGGGTGGGCTTACCCCCCTCTGCCCTGTCGGGCATCTCCCCCACAAGGGGGGAGATCGATGCAGCGCGCCCCGGCTTTCCCCATTCACTTTTACGAATATCAACATCGACCTGCGACTGATGCAGTTGGTCAATCTCCCCACTTGAGGGGGAGATGTCAGCGAAGCTGACAGAGGGGGGTGCCTCTCCGGCGACACCAAACCCGATGGCTTTCCTCCACGCCTCGACCCCGATCACGCCCAAACCCGGCCACCAGATGCCTGCCTTCAGCAAGGGCGCTGCGGGTTCCGGCTTTTCCGAGCCGTCGATCAGCGCCTCGCCATAGCCAAGCAGCCGGCCCATATTGTCGGCACCGCCCTCGGTGAAATAGGCCCACATCCGGTTGCGGTCGTCTGCGGAAACCGTGGAAAACCGCTCAAGACCCGGATCGGGCTTGTCGCAACCCGGCAAGACCGCGATCTGGAACCTGTTTGTCACCGCAGCCGCATGCAGGGCTTCCAACACATAGTGGAAATAGCTATCGCCGCCGAGCGGACGCACGATAATGAGCCGGGCATGCCGCGCGGTGCGCTCGACATAGGTATCGACGGACATCGGATGCTTGAGCGTGAGCAGGCTTGCCACCCTCAGGGTTGCGCCGCCCTGTCGGGTCCGGTGCGCGGCAGCGATCGAGGACAGCTCGGTATCGGCGGCCGACAGAAACAGGACGTCGGCGGGAGACTGACCGAGATCAATCGCCTCCTCGCCATCGGTGATGGTGCCCTTCTGGGCTAGGAGAAGGTGCATGACGGCCTCCGGGGGCAGCAATACCCCCCTCTGTCCTGTCGGACATCTCCCTCACCAGGGGGGAGATCGATTGCGGCAACCCTAAGCACAGCCTTGGCTTTGGTAGAGATCGGACGACGCTGCCTTCCGATCTCCCCCCTTGTGGCGGAGATGTCACGCAGTGACAGAGGGGGGTAATCCGCGAACGCCCACATCAATTTCAAACCGCCGCTTCAATCGCAGCCCGTACGGCAGCCTGATCCATGTCATGCAGGCCGATGACGACGAGCCGTGTCCGGCGCACCTCGCCAGCAGCCCAGGCGCGATCGAAATACTGGTCGATGCGCGTGCCGACCCCTTGAATCAAAAGCCGCATCGGCTTGCCCGGCACATCGGCAAACCCCTTCAGACGCAGCACGTCGTGCGTGGCGATGACAACCTTCAGCTTTTCGAGGAAAGCGGCGGGATCGGCAAGCGGACCCAGTTCAACGACGAAGCTGTCGAATTCGTCGTGATCATGCTCCTCGCCGGCCTCGTGCTCCATCTCGTGATGCGACTTGCGGTTGGCAATGTCGCTTTCCGTGCCAATGCCCAGCCCCAGAAGAATGGCGGCGGAAACCTCGCCATTTTTCGCTTCGATCATCGTCGGCTTGCGGCTGGTGCGCGACGACACCTCCCTGCGAACGAAAGCCAACTCGACCGAATCGAGCAGGTCCGTCTTGTTGAGAATGATCAGGTCGGCCGCCGTCAGCTGGTCCTCGAACAGTTCCTCGATTGGGCTTTCATGGTCGAGATTGTCGTCGCCGACGCGCAGCGCATCGACCTTGTCGTGATCGTCGGCGAAACGGCCAGCGGCCACGGCGGCGCTGTCGACGACGGTAATGACGCCGTCGACGGTCACTTCGCTGCGGATGTTCGGCCAGTTGAAGGCGGCGATCAGCGGTTGCGGCAAGGCAAGGCCCGAGGTTTCGATGATGATATGGTCAGGCCGGTCCGGGCGGTCGAGCAGCTTGCTCATGGTCGGGATGAAATCGTCGGCCACGGTGCAGCAGATGCAGCCATTGGTAAGTTCGATGATATCGTCTTCGGTACAGGCCTCAGCGCCGCACCCCTTCAACACGTCGCCGTCGATACCGAGATCGCCGAACTCGTTGATGATCAGGGCGATCCGGCGCCCTCCGGCATTCTGTAGGATGTTGCGGATCATCGTCGTCTTGCCGGCGCCAAGGAAACCGGTGATGACGGTCGCCGGGATCTTACCCTGGGCGGACTTTGCAGTGGTCATGGATCAACCCTTCATTTTCAGCGGCAATCCGGCCGCGATAAAATAGACATCCGCAGATCTCGCGGCAATGATCTGGTGCAACCGGCCGGCATGGTCGCGAAAATCGCGCGCCATGCGGTTGTCCGGCACGATGCCGAGACCGACTTCGTTTGACACGAACACGAGCCTGGCCTGCGCTTGCGTGACAAAGCCCGCCAACCCTTCAAATTCCGCGGTTACGTCCTTGTTCTCCATCATCAGATTGGTCACCCACAGGGTCAGGCAATCGACGAGAACAGCCCGTCCGGACGCATCGATCCTGTGCAGGCACTCAACAAGATGGAGCGGCTCCTCATGCGTCTGCCAATCAGGGCCACGGCTGTCGCGGTGCAGGGCTATTCTTGCCCGCATTTCGTCGTCCCAAGCCCGCCCCGTCGCGACATAGTGCCTGTCCAGACCCGACCGAACGATCCATTGCTCGGCAAATGCCGATTTGCCGGAACGGGCGCCGCCGAGGACCAGCATGGATCCTGCTGCAATCGATGTCATGAAATTATACCGGCCTCAGCACATGCCGGAGGGATCGCAAGCCGCGGGCCGCGAGATGAAGGGCAAGCCGCGTGAGCGGGATGATAGAGCCATGACAACCTCCGTGCTGGCATCGGGAGTATCTCTCCCTGGGTCGGGCGGACCCCTGGCGAAGACGGGGCCCTGCGGATGGCAGGTCTCCTGGCTCACGGCGTCACGAACCTCTCTCTGAGGCCCGAACGGGTCCGCCTCGCCTTCCCGGAGTTTTGACGCCATATTGCAGGACTGCAATCGACGGGCAGAACGAAGAGGTGGACGATTCGTAGAGTGAGAGGCGTCCGGCCCCGGCTGATCGCACTGCAACTCCAGTGGCTTTTCCGGTTGGACCGCAGATTGCGCCGCCGCACCATGCGGCCGGTGGAAACGACGGCTTTCCCGGATGGCGAACCCTGACCGTTCTACAGTCGCGGGGTCGGCTGCGATAAGAATGCCCGGTTTGGGTCCACTCCTCCACATTCCCATTTACTCCCGAGCCGGAAACCGGCACGGGAACCATCCAATCATCGATGATTAGGCCCTCTGGCGGAAGCTGTCAATCGAGAGCGGAACCGGCGATCAGGGCATCAGCCCGTCAAGCCAGCCCGGGTCGAGAACGGCTTCGAGTTCAACGGCGACGTCGTCCAGCGCCGTGTCAACAGACTGGCGATAGTTCTGTCCGCCCGCCTCGATGCCGAAGCTCTTGAGAAGGGCGGCGCGGTAGGCGTCGCTGGCGAAAAGCCCGTGCAGATAGGTTCCGCTCACCCTGCCATCCGGCGAGACAGCGCCGTCCGCGCGACCGTCGATGAGGACCATCGGACTGGCGCAATCCGGGCCGGTCGTGCGTCCGAGATGAATTTCATACCCCTCCAGCACCACATCGAAAACCGCCGAGCGGGCACTGCTGTTGCGAACGGTCTTTTCAGGCGCCATCTCCGTTTCGACAGCGAGAAGGCCCAGACCGGCAAGCTCTGCGACATTGCCCTCGATGCCGTGCGGGTCGCGGACGCACTGGCCGAGCATCTGGTAGCCGCCGCAGATACCGATGACATGGCCCCCACGCCGAACATGGGCCTGCAGATCGCGATCCCAGCCGTTGGCCCGCACATCGGCGAGGTCTGAAATTGTCGCTTTCGAGCCCGGAATGATCACCAGCCCCGCATCGTCCGGGATGGGTTCACCGGCGGGCACGAAGACGAGATCGACCTCCGGCTCGGCAGCCAGCGGATCGAGATCGTCAAAATTGGCAATGCGGGAAAGGACGGGAACCGCCACTTTCAGCGCCCGGCCGTTGGCGCGCGTCAGCCGTTCCAGAACGACGGAATCCTCGGCCGGCAGACGCTTGGCGCTTCTCAGCCATGGGACGACACCGAAACACGGCCAGCCGGTAAAGCCGCGGATCGCATCGATCCCCGCGTCGAAAAGCGTCACGTCTCCTCGAAACTTGTTGATGATATAGCCGCTGATCATGCGGCGATCGTCGTCCGTCAGGATGGTATGCGTGCCGACAAGCGAGGCCATGACACCGCCACGATCAATGTCGCCGACCAAAACCACCGGAACGCCGGCGCGGGTCGCAAAGCCCATATTGGCGATGTCGCCGGCCCGAAGATTGATCTCTGCGGGCGACCCCGCACCTTCGACGATAACAAGATCGCGGCCCCGGCTCACCTGCTCGAAGCTTTCAAGGACGGCGCCCATCAGTTTCGGCTTCAACGCCTGATAGTCCCGTCCCCTCGCCTGTCCGGCGACCTTGCCCTGGACGACGACCTGACTGCCGGTTTCCGATTGCGGCTTCAGGAGAACGGGATTCATATGCACGGACGACGGCACCCGCGCCGCCATCGACTGCAGCCACTGGGCGCGCCCGATCTCTCCACCGTCATCGGAGACGGCGGCATTGTTCGACATATTCTGCGGCTTGAAAGGCGCGACCTTGACGCCGCGATTGGCCATCAGGCGGCACAGCCCCGCCACGAGCACCGTTTTCCCGACATCCGAGCCGGTCCCCTGAAGCATGATCCTTTTTGCCATGCCGATCCTCTAGCACCGCATCCGCCCGAAGTCGTCCCTTTCGCAATCCGGCGACGCTTTTTGCTGACGCAACCAGTATGATGACAGATGTTCAACGCAAAAGCCGCACCGGTTCCTCAACGAAACCGTGCGGCTTGCCATGACAATCCGGCTCTCCGGCGTACACCCGAAGAAAGCGCCGATCCGGGACGCAGTACCTGATCCGGTCGGGCGGCAGTGTTTGCTGCCGCAGGGAACAATTAGCCTGACAGGCGTTACCGGATGGTTATTAAGACCTTAAGCAAAGGTGAATTCGCGATTTTTTCGATTTTTTTTTAAATGCCGAAAAAATCCGGGACGGCGTAGACTGAACAGAATCCGTCTGCAATCAGCCGCGCTTTCTTGAAAGCCTATGAGTGCGGACCGTTTTTTCGGCCAATCGTCACGCATCTGCACAAAAATTTCGCGCACAGCTATATATTTCAACAGCTTGCACGCCAGGTGCCATGAGAGCGACGGCTGTCATCACGGCCGTTTGACAAGGGAGAGGTTGATTTCTTCCTAAGAATATCTAGGCTTACCCATACGGCAAGAGAGAGGGCTGACATGCGATGAAAGCAAGCAGACAAACCTCCGGATACCGTGGCAGCGGGGAATACGGCGACCTCGCCAAACAGCCCCTCGCTTCGACTTGAGCAATGGCCGCCAGGGCAAGCAGTATTCTGGCCGGCCCCGATTTTTTGGCTGCATTAAGACTGGGAGGTCTTAAATCATGAAGAAGCTTCTCGCTTCCACCATCCTCGCCGCCGGCGTCTATGCTATGGCCGGTTCGGCTCAGGCCGCAGATTGCGGCGATGTCAGCATTGCCGAAATGAACTGGGCTTCCGCTGGCGTAGCCGCGCAGGTCGATGCCTTCATCCTCAGCAATGGCTATGGCTGCAACGCGTCTCTCGTCGTCGGCGACACGATGCCGACCTTCACCTCGATGAACGAAAAAGGCCAACCGGACGTCGCCCCGGAAATGTGGATGGACTCGCTGCGCGTCCCGCTCGATGCGGCCGTCAAGGAAGGCCGGTTGATCCAGGCTGCGGAAATCCTCAGCGACGGTGGCGTACAGGGCTGGTGGGTTCCGAAATATTTCGCCGATGCCCATCCGGATATCAAGACCGTCCAGGATGCGATCAAGCATCCCGACCTGTTCCCCGCGCCTGAAGATTCGTCGAAAGGCGCCGTCTTCAACTGCCCGGCGGGATGGAGCTGCCAGATTTCCACCACCAATCTCTACAAGGCGATCGACGGCGATGCCGCCGGCTTCACGCTGGTCGACACGGGCTCGGCAGCCGGCCTGGACGGTTCTATCGCCAACGCCTACGAAAAGAAGGCCGGCTGGCTTGGATATTATTGGGCACCGACGGCTATTCTCGGCAAATACGAGATGACAAAGCTCGGCTTTGGCATGGAGACGGACAAGGCTGAATGGGATCGCTGCACCAGCGTGACCGACTGCCCCGACCCCAAGGTCAACGGCTATCCGACGTCCGAAGTCTACACCATCGTTACCAAGGGCTTTGCCGAAAAGGCCGAAGTCGCGATGGATTATATCAAGAAGCGCAGCTGGGAAAACGCGACGGTGAACAAGGTTCTGGCCTGGATGGACGAGAACCAGGGCAACAATGCCGACGCCGCCAAGCACTTCCTGGAAACTTATCCGGAAGTCTGGACCACCTGGGTCACACCGGATGTAGCGGAAAAGGTCAAGGCCGCTCTGTAGCATCGAGAACTGACAGAAGGCCGCCGGACATGGGGCATTGGCGGCCTTCTGCAGCAAAGCACTTCCGGACGAAAAGAAACAACACCGGACCTCTGTCCGACGGCGTTTCGAGCCGCCGCCCGCCATCGAAGGTTGAGCGATTTCGGCATATAAAGGGGGACTGAATGGCAACTGTTTGCAGCTATCTGCCGACCGTTCTATGCAAATTTCCATCCATCAGCGATGGCGCGATCCGCGTCGTCCGAAAATTTATCGATGACGGTTTCAAGGCCTTCGTTCGTGCCTGGGGCGATGTCATCGACACCCTCATTCAGCCATTGCAATGGTTTTTGAATACGCTCGAAGGAATTTTCACCGGCTCTCCCTGGCCGATCATCCTCATCATCATGGTCGCGATCGTCTACTACGGCAGCCGCGACCTTAAAATCGTTATCGGCACCGTCTTTTCGATGATGGCCATCGGTGTGGTCGGACTCTGGAACGACACGATGATCACGCTTGCCATGGTCACTGTCTGTACCCTGATCTCGGTTATCGTCGGCATTCCCATCGGCATCGCCATGGCGCGCTCCAACCGGACGCAGTCGGTCGTCAATCCGATCCTGGATGTGATGCAGACCCTGCCCAGTTTCGTCTATCTCATTCCCGTCGTCATGATTTTCGGCATCGGCAAGGTGCCCGGCCTGATCGCCGTGGTCATCTACGCCATTCCGCCGATGATCCGGCTGACCAATCTCGGCATCCGGCTGGTGGACAAGGAGGTGCTGGAAGCGGCCGATGCCTTTGGCTCCTCGACATGGCAGCGGCTGAAGAACGTGCAGATGCCGCTTGCATTGCCGACGATCATGGCCGGCATTAACCAGACGATCATGATGTCGCTGGCGATGGTGGTGATCGCCTCGATGATCGGCGTTGGCGGGCTGGGCCGAAACGTACTTCAGGCCATCAACAACCAGTTCTTCACGGTCGGCTTCCTCAACGGCTTCGCGCTCGTGGCCATCGCCATCATTTTTGACCGTACCAGCCAGGCCTTCGGCAAACGCCTGCAGAAGCATTCGGAGATCGTTCATGGCTAGTCACGCTATCGAGATCAAAGCCCTCTACAAAATCTTCGGGCCCAACGGCGCAGACTATGTTGAGCGGGTCGTGGGCGGAATGACCAAGACCGAACTCAACGAACAATACGGACATGTGCTCGGTCTTCAGGATATCAACATCTCCATGCCGGCAGGCGGCATCATGGTGGTCATGGGCCTGTCGGGATCGGGCAAATCGACGCTGATCCGGCACATCAATCGCCTGATCGACCCGACCGCCGGAGAAGTTCTCTACGATGGCGTCGACGTCTGCAAGATGAGCGAGAAGGATCTTCGCGCATTCCGCCGTCTCAAGACCGCCATGGTGTTCCAGAAATTCGCCCTTCTGCCGCATCGCACGATCATTGAAAATACAATCTACGGACTGGAGATTCAGGGTGTTCCGGATGCGGAAAGCCGCAAGAGGGCGCAGGGCTGGATCGAACGCGTTGGCTTGAAAGGGTTCGAGAATAACTATCCGAACCAGCTTTCCGGCGGCATGCAGCAACGGGTCGGCCTCGCGCGCGCGCTGACCAACGATGCCGACATTCTTCTGATGGATGAAGCCTATTCGGCGCTCGATCCTCTGATCCGCGTCGATATGCAGACAGTGCTGCTCGACCTGCAGAAGGAACTGAAGAAGACAGTGGTCTTCATCACCCATGACCTTGATGAAGCACTCAGGCTTGGAGACAAGATCGCTATCCTGCGGGATGGCAAAGTTATTCAGCAGGGCACAGGACAGGAGATCGTCCTCAACCCGGCCGATGAGTACATCACCGCTTTCGTCAAGGAAGTGAACCGCGGCCGGGTCATCAATGTCGAAACCATCATGAAGCCCCTGGCCGGTGATCCACAGGGCATCCCGCTCAAACTCGGCACCGTTCTGGAAAATGCCGCCCGGATGATGACCTCTGCCAATCAGACAGCCGCGCATGTCATCGACGAGAATGGAAAGCCTGTCGGCTGGCTCGATCTTGCCACCGTCATTTCCGCCATGGTGACACCCACCAGCCACCTTGAGGCAGCCTGAGAACCGTTCCGGGTTTCCCCGACAGATCGCTCAGCGTGCTGGGGACGAAAGGATGGACCGGGCAAGTTTACTCGGCTCGGCCACAGCCTGTTTTCGCCCCAGCCTGGCGGCAAGCGCCCTGGACAGCCGGATGCCCGGTCTCTCGACGAGAAAATGCGCAACGAGCGCAGTTGCGATCACGGCAGCGATCATCGTTAAGGTTACAACGGTTCCAACCACAGGCCCCTGAACGCCGAACCCGAAAAAAGCTTCGTCTCCGATCCTGAACGAGCCAACAAGCGGCATGCCAGTGATTTTTTCCAGTACGCTGGCGACGTTGATCATGCGCGACTGGACGAAGATGTGAACCATGTAGATCCCGTAGGACAACGTGCCGAGCCACAGGAATGCCGGCCGGTTCAGGACACGGCTGACCAAGCCGCCCTGATAGCTGAAGACGCAGATCGACAGGGCGAAGACGAAAGGGGCAAAGATGTTCGCCGGACCTCGCCCCGCGACGCTGACGAAAGCCAGAACCCCTGCAAGTGTGAACACCTCGGCAAGTGTCGCGACATGCGACGGACGCGCCGCCGCGCGCGCACGGCCATGCCCGGCGACGAGTGTTTTTCCAAGCCAGTGATAGAGAAGCGCGCCAAGCGAGAAGCCGTAGAGACAACGCAGCAAACCGAGATGCCATGTGGTATCGATAGTGGTCGGCGACCACGCGTGGATTGCAGCCATCCCGGCAATCACAACCGCCACAAGGACGATCCAGTGACGGCGGCCGAGGATCATGACGGCAAGGCCGAAGATCAGGTAGGTCCAGATCTCCGCCGAGATGCTCCAGCTCGGGCTGTTCCAAGTCGGCCGGCTATCGACGCCGGTTCCATTCAGCATCAGGAGGCTGTTGATCAGCTCCGGTATGCTGTTGCCTTCCGAAAAGGGGGCAGGTCCCTCCCCGCGCAAGGCCGGCACCGTCAGCCTCAGGAGTTCAAAGACGAGGAAAACCATCAGCACCGCGAAATGCAGCGGATAGATGCGGCCGACACGCGAAATTCCGAAACGGAGATAATCGACACCGCTGGAAAGCGATTCCCTGTACCGGTGGGCGATCACAAAGCCTGACAGAACGAAGAAATAATCCACGAACAAATAGGCGTGGCGAATGATCAGGCTTTCGGATAGCGGGCCGGAGGCTGGAAAATGCATCATTGCGACCAGCAATGCGCAGATGCCGCGCCAAGAATCGAGAACGGAAAACCGAACACCAGACAGATCGCTCGTTCCAGTTTGATCCAGCCGGGAAGGCCGGACTGTTCCAAGAGTGTCCATGATCGTGTTCGCTCCAAAGAAAAAGACACAATCGCCGTCGAGGGCGAGGGTAGCCAAGGATCGAGCAAGCCTTATGCCACCCTTCGAAATTTTTGTTTAAGCCAGCAGCAGGGCGCGCGGTAAAAGTAGAAACGAGGTAAATTTTCATTCGCCGCGCGGGCTTTACCGCGGTTTAACCATGACGCCGTACAATGCGCGAGATCCTGGCGATCAATGCCATGATGTGCTTGTCGCACCCCCGTCGCGGCGCGAAAGACGCCAAAGGGCGGATGAAAACCACTCATGGACGCATCTGCCGTGCAACACCCCGACGCCACAGCCCTCTCAGCGCAGCCGGCCCCGGATGGACTGGCGCGCAGTCTGCGCTCTGCAGCCGCCTTCCTGTCGGGCTTCGGCCTGTTCGTGATGATCTTCACGCTCGATCCCTTCGTCGGCGATGTCGCGTCCGATCCGACCCAGACAAGCACCGCCAACGTCGTCAACCAGATCGGTTATCTCGGGCTGGGCGGCCTGTATATTTTCGCCATGCTGGCGATCGTGGATCCCCGGACCTTCGTGCGCCTCGCCTCGCCGACCTGGCTTGTCGTGTTTGCCATCGCCTATATATCCTGCCTCCAGTCCTACGACATGGTCGCTTCGGCGCGCGGCGTAACGCTCAGCCTTGTGGCCATGCTGATCGTTGCCGGGGTCCTCGCCCTGCCACGCAGCGAAAAGGACTTCGTCACGGCCTGCGCAAATGCCGTCCTGTTCCTGATCATCATCAATTATGCAGCCCTTGTCGTCATACCGGACAAGGCGATCCATCAGGCATCGAGTCTCGAATCCTGGCATGCCGGCTTTTGGCGCGGACATCTGTCCCACAAGAACGTGACGGCACCGGTCTTTTCCGTGCTTGCCATGTTCGGCATCTATACCATCCGGTCCGGCTTGCGCCTACGCGGCTGGCTGATCACGGGACTTGCCCTCATCTTCGTTCTTCACACCGGCTCCAAAACCACCATCGGCTTCCTGCCTCTGGCCATTGGCGTCGTCCTCGGCGGTCGCGCCATCCGCAGTCCGGGCGGGATGGTCTTCGCCCATCTCTGTCTTGCGATCCTGATCGGCTGTCTGACCGTCGGAACGATCTACTCCCCGGCTCTTCTGGCAGCGACCAGGGCCATCCTGGAGGACTACACCTTTACCGGCCGTGACGCGATCTGGCAGTTCGCTACCGAAAGCATCGCCGCGCACCCCATGTTCGGCCACGGCTATGCAAGCTTCTGGCAATCGCCGGTCATTCGCGGCATGGAGGCAAATTTCGAGGCGGACTGGGACGTGCGCGGCATCATTTCGGCGCATAATACGTTTCTGGATGCACTCCTGACCTTCGGCATTCCCGGCGGCGGTCTGCTCATCGTGCTGCTTTTCCTAAAACCGCTTGTGGATTACATGCGCGCCGCGCGCCGTGAAAGCAGCCGGAATTTTGCTGATTTCTGCGTCATGATCGTTGTTTTCATGACCTATAACGGCATGCTGGAATCCTTTGTTCTCAACCGTGCCGACCCGCAATGGATGCTGCTGGCGCTCGGCGTTTTCGGCCTCGGTCTCTCTGCGCGATCGGACATCCGGCGGAGAGCCGACTGACGCCGGCCCTTGCGTTCACATAAAGATATCTTTATATGATCCAAACCGACCAACCAGGAACAGCCTCCATGTCCGTGTCTTCCAACCCGCTTTCCGATCTTCTCGCGCAGAAGGGCGTGTTGCTTGCCGATGGCGCGACGGGCACGTCGCTCTTTGCCATGGGGCTGGAGGCCGGTGAAGCGCCGGAACTTTGGAACGAAGCAAAGCCGGAAAACATCACCAAGCTGCATCAGGATTTCGTCGATGCCGGCGCCGACATTATCCTGACCAACTCGTTCGGTGGCACGCGGCACAGGCTGAAACTGCATCAGGCGCAGGACCGTGTGCATGAACTCAATAAGCGTGCCGCGGAAATCGCCCGCGCCGTTGCCGACAAGGCGCCGCGCAAGGTGATCACCGCAGGTTCCGTTGGGCCGACCGGAGAACTTCTGGTTCCGCTGGGTGCCATGACCTATGAAGAGGCGGTGGCCTCCTTCGCCGAACAGATCGAGGGCCTGAAAGCCGGCGGCGCCGAGGTTGCCTGGATCGAAACCATGTCCTCGCCGGAGGAAATCCGCGCTGCTGCCGAAGCCGCGGTGAAGGTCGGCCTGCCCTATGTTTATACCGGCTCCTTCGACACCGCCGGAAAGACCATGATGGGCCTGCATCCGAAGGATATGTTCGCGGTGGCGCAGGATATCGGCAATGGCCCGATTGCGACCGGCGCCAATTGCGGCGTCGGAGCCTCGGACATCCTCTCGTCACTTCTCGACATGACAGAAGCCAACCCGTCCGCCACGATCATCGTCAAGGGCAATTGCGGCATTCCCGAGTTTCGCGGCGCGGAAATCTACTATTCCGGCACGCCGCCGCTGATGGCGGACTATGCGCGTCTTGCCCGCGACGCCGGCGCCAAGATCATCGGCGGTTGCTGCGGCACGTCTTGCGAACATCTGGCGGCCATGCGCGTTGCCCTCGACAGCTATGTTCCAGGCGAACGCCCGACCATCGAAACTATCGTCGAGCGGATCGGCCCGATGCGCAACAAGACAGCCAACGAAACCCCGTCCGCGCCTGTCCGCGAACGCGGCAGCCGCCGCCGGAGCTGATCCGAAGACTGTTTCGTTTCCGGACTCCAGTTCTGGTCCAGTTTTCGTGGTTACAACACCGCGAACGCACAACAAGGACGGATGTGAGGCGATACTATGCGGGCCACAGGGAATTTTTTGAACCGGGATTCCGTTACCGAGAAACTGAGAGACATGGGCGACGGCGACCGGGCGATGCTGGAGCTTGTGATGGAAAACGCGGCACAGGATGAAAATCTGGTCGAAGGCCTCTACCACCATCTCAGCCTTGCCTCCGAGGCGCGTCTTCTGAATTCGCTGAAACTCGAAAAGCTGGGCGAGTGGCTGGGCACCCATGCTCCCGCCCGGTTGCAGATCCGCCTGATGGAAGCGGCGCGCTCCAGCCAGCACGCCGCCTATCTCGCCTTCAGGACCGGTCTTGTCCGCTCCGGCGGTCTCGAACGGGCTTTTCCGAAGGCGTGACCACCAGCGGCTTCATTCGCCGCTGATGCTTTTTGCCAGACGGACAAGATTGAGGAATTCCGCCCGGTAGCCGTAGGGATCGTCGCCCCGGGCTGTGGCGGCAAGATCGACGATCGAGCCATAAGCGTACTTCGAAACCGCATCCGTGCCGTGCAGCTTCTGGGCGAAGGCAGCCACCGCGACGGAGAATCGAACATCCGGCGACGCCTGTTCCAGCGAAACCGCCGCGTTCTTTTCCGTGACCGGCGTGCTGCTCAGGCTGCTCGTATCGCTGTCCGGCTTCTTGTAGCGGATTTTGAGAAAGGCCAGTTCGCCGGACTGCCCTGCCGCCTCCGCCTGCTGTTCCGACGCAGCCGCGCCATAGCGAAGATCGTCGTTCAGCACGGCGGGACTCCCCTTCGGCATGATCTCGTAGATCGCTGTGACTGTATGACCGGACCCGATATCGCCGGCATCGACCCTGTCATTGTTGAAATCTTCCCGCCTCAGGGCACGCGTCTCGTAGCCGATCAGGCGATATTCGGCGATTGCCTGCGGATTGAACTCAACCTGGAATTTCACATCCTTGGCAATCGGGAAGAGCGATGATCCAGCCTCCTCCACCAACGACTTCTGCGCCTCCGCCAGCGTGTCGATATAAGCGGCCGTGCCGTTGCCGTTCTGGGCCAGCGTCTGCATCAGCGCATCATTGTAATTGCCGCGCCCAAACCCGAGTACGGAGAGGAAAATCCCGCTCCTGCGCTTTCTCTCGATGACCGCCTTGAGATCCTCGTCGCTTGACGGGCCGACATTGAAATCGCCATCGGTCGCCAGCATGACCCGGTTGACACCATCCTTGACGAAGGCCCGTTGCGCGAGATCATAGGCGGCTTCCAGCCCTTGCGCCCCAGCCGTCGATCCGCCGGGCTCGAGCCTGTCGATTGCCGAGAGGATTTTCGCCTTGTTCCGGATCGCGGTTGGTTCCAGCACCGTGCCGGCATTGCCTGCATAGGTGACGATGGAGACGGTATCCTCGGGCTTCAGCCTCTCGACCAGAAGGCGGAAGGCGCTTTTGAGCAGCGGCAGCTTGTCCGGCTCGTCCATGGACCCTGAAACGTCGATCAGGAAAACCAGGTTGGCGCGCGGCGCCGTGGCGGGCACCACGTCGTAGCCCTTGATTCCGACATGCATCAGCCGGGTATTGGCATTCCACGGCGTTGGCAGAACGGTCACCGTCGCCTTGAAGGGCTGGTCCTTGCTATCCGGAGCCGGCCAGTCAAAGGGAAAATAATTGATCATCTCCTCGACGCGCACGCTGTCGCGGTCCGGCATCTGCCCGGCCATCAGCGCCTTGCGGGCAAAGGAATAGGAGGCCGTATCGACATCGGCAGAGAACGTTGATACCGGATCCGTAGCGACCGATTTCACCGGGTTGGTGTCAGCAGAGGTGAAGCGATCGCGGTTTTCTCCTTGGGGCATCGTCTGAGTTTTCGGATCAAGTTGCATCACGCGTCCCCCGACCACCTGTTGCTCGATGGCAGGGGCAGCCGCGATCGCTCCCTGGGCCCGTTGGGGAGATGCTGCCTCTGCATTAGCAACGTTATCCTGCGGCTCGGCAGATAGAGGCTGCCTGAACCTCGTCGCACCGAGAGACTCGTGACGTATGCCTTGCTGGCTTTGTTTATTCAGAAGCGCGGCCATCCGGTCAGCCGAAAAGTCATCATCTGAGTTGTCCGCAGCGCTGCCTCCGTCCTGTAACTGCTCTCCGACCTCCTGAGAACGTGCACGGTGTGCATTCTCCTCCGGCGACGGCTCATGTTTGACCGGGCGTTCGGTTGCGCTTTGCGAAGGAGTGACCGATTTGACGTCCTCCTTCTGGTCCACCTTGTTTTCAGCAATGACGACAGGCTGCCCACCCGTATCCATCGGCGGGCTACCTCTCGTCAGTTCCAGCGTCAGAAATGCGGCGGCGGGGGCGATGATCAGGGTGGCGAGTGCCGAACCTGCAAGAAATTTCCTGTTCATGACGGGGCTCCATAGCCTGTTGAAGATGGAGCTTTGACGCCGTTCTACGTTCAATCCTTGGGTAGCGGTCGACGTTTTTTCGGCCGCGTCGAATGCCGCCATTGCGAGCGACAGCGTACGGGCGCGGGCTTCTGCCGAAGGCGCCGGGGGCGTCATGGTTTTGAGCGTGTTCAGGTCATCGTTCATCATACTGTCTCCCTGCCGAGCAGGATCTTCAGGCGTTTGCGCGCCTCGTGCACATGAAAAGACACCGTGGCCTCCGCGCATCCCATGACCTCGGCTGCCGCCGCATGGGCCAGCCCCTCGCCATAGACCAGAAGCACTGCATCGGCCTGCTTGTCCGGCAATTGGCGCACCGCCTCCCAGAGCGCTTCGGCCTGATCGCGATTGTCGTTGGCGGCCGTCACCGTCGGATCGGCCATGTAGTTCGCGGCATTCCGCTGCTCGCGTGCCCTGCCGCGCTGATGGTCGCGGGTGGCATTCAAAGTCAGCGTGTAAAGCCAGGTGCGAAACCGGCTTGTGCCACGAAAGCCGCGAATCGCCTGCGCGAGCTTCAGGCATACCGTCTGGGCGACATCCTCCGCATCGGCGGCATTGCCGCACCAGCGCCACGCGACGGCGTGGACGAAATCATAATGCTGTTCCACGATGGCAGCAAAGGCGCTACGGTCGCCGTTCCTAGCCCTCTCGATCAGGTTTTCGTCCAAGGCGAACCAGCCATATCTGTTGCAACCGAGCATAGGACGTTTCGCAAAGCCCGATCCTTGGGTCCGGGTGCAATTTATTTCAGGAACCCGGCGCTTTTTTCACCACTGCGATAATCGGCCCCATCGGGTTAGCGTTGTCATAGCGATCAAGACCGGGTGCGAAAAGGCTTGAGATCGAACCATCCAGAAACAGCGCGTCGGGGCAATTCAGTTGGTCGCGAAACAGCGTCGCAAAGTCATGGAAGCGGACGGGGACAAGGGAGATCGCAAAAACGGCTTCACCCGTTTTCGAAACGCCGACGCCGTTGCGGATCTGCAGACTGTCGCTCTGCGGCAGGAAGGCCAGGTGCAAGGCTCCGCCGATGACGAGCATCGGCCCGGATTGCGTCGCGAAATCGGGCGACATCCCCGCCGCAGCATAGGCCTCGGTCTCCATGACGCCGGCCCTGCCATCTTTTAGAAAAAAAACGCCGTTCGGCTTCAGGTAAAAATTGCCCCAGCTTTCGCCGCGGTCAAGCGCCTTGCGCTCGACGCCATCAGTCACAAGAAGGCCGACGGAACTGAGGTCGCGCTCATACATGCCACCGTTCATGGCAAATTCCAGATACTCGCCTTCCTGTCTCAGATCGAGCGATACTCTGTCGAAGCCGCCATAGGGACGTCCGTCGCGACCGCGATGCAGTATCCGGATATCGTCCGCGGTCGGGTCAAAGGTGCAGACGGCAAAAGGCTGTGTCAGGTGCTCGACCTTGCGACAGGCTGCGGCGGCTTTACCGCTGGAGAAAGCAGAGGCGGTCATGAGCACACCGAAGCACAGGAAACGAAACATATCTGCCCCTATCGAAAAAGAACGGGCATGACACGCGACAATGCCGGAATGCGGGCAGAATTTCTACAAATCCAAGGCAGCCATGTGAAACTGCAGTTGTTCGGGACCATACCGATAATCTGCCCCGACCGGACAGGCATTGCGGGCAAGACATCCGCTGGACATGCAGCCTGTGCGGCCCTGAGCCGTGCCCAGATGCTGCCTGCACGCTTCGACGTGAAAACCATCGCTCTCGACAGCGCTGGCCGGACAGGTCGACAGGCAGGGACGGTCGGCGCATTGATCGCACGGATGCGGCGCCGCGACCGAACCATTGGCGGGAAGGACATCGCCAAATCCCAGCGCGCCGCGATAGCCGTGCCAGAGACCATAGTGCGGGTGAACGAGAATACCGAGCGGCGAGGCCCGCAGTCCCTCTGCCTGCGTTGCCCATTGCTGGAAAGGCTGCCAAGGCGGATCGGACGGAAAATAGGCGGTCGCTCCAAAGGCCTGCGCAACCGGCCCGATGACTGCTTTCGACCAGTTGTCCAGTGGATCCGGCCGATCGCGATTTTCGGGCAGCCCCTGCCATCGCGTGAAGTCCGGCCAGATGGACCGTCCGACATTGCCGAGCAAGACGACGCTGAGCGCCGGTCGTCCGTTGGCAAGCAGCGGCGCGGGCTCGTCCTCGCCGAAGGTCACCACGCCGCGCAAAAAAATACCGTGCGGTTCGAACGCCGCACGGAGATTGTTCAAAACGCTGTCGTGGGCCGGGCCGGTCATTTCGGCTTCGGTCCCTGGCGAATATAATGCGGACGCCAGACCTCCTTCTGGATGAGGTCTGCCACCTGTGCCGCGCCGCCTTGCTCCCTGGCGTTTTCGGGCTCGCTTCAGGTGAAGGCGTCGGGCATCGAATCCTTGCGGCTGGCGATATAGGCCTTCAGCGCATCGTCGGTCGCAGGGTCGAGATAGGGTGCCTCGTAGTGATCGAGCCAGCTGCGGGCCAGCGCATTGGCACGTTGTTCGACGCGCTTTTCGCCCTCGACTTCCCACTGCTCGTATGAATTGTTGTCGGCAAGCGCCGAGCGGTAGAAGGCTGTCTGGAAATTTGCCTGCGTATGGGCGCAGCCGAGATAGTGGCTGCCGGGGCCGACTTCGCGGATGGCATCGAGCGCCTGCGCGCTTTCCGAAAGATCGATCCCCTCGGCCATCTTTTGCATCATCCCGAGCTGATCCTGATCGATCATGAACTTCTCGTAGGACGACACAAGGCCACCTTCCAGCCAACCGGCCGCATGCAGCACGAAATTCGTGCCGGCAAGCAGCGTCATGTTCAGCGTGTTGGCCGATTCGTGGGCTGCCTGCGCGTCCGGAACCTTGGAGCCGCAGAGCGAGCCGCCGGTGCGGAATGGCAGGCCGAGACGACGGGCAAGCTGGGCCGCGCCATAGGACACCAGAGACGGCTCAGGCGTTCCGAAGGTCGGTGCGCCCGATTGCATCGAGATCGACGCAGCAAAGGTTCCAAACAGCACCGGCGCGCCCTTGCGGATCAACTGGGTAAACGATGCGCCGGCCAGAACTTCCGCCAGAATCTGCGTCAAGGTTCCAGCGACTGTGACCGGGCTCATGGCGCCGGAGAGAATGAAAGGCGAAACGACGCAAGCCTGGTTGTGGCGCGCATAGACCTTGAGCGCCCCGACCATGGTTTCGTCAAAAACCATCGGCGAGTTGGCGTTGATCAGGTTCAGCGTGACGCAATTGTTCTCGACGAAATCTTCGCCGAAAACGAGCTTCGCCATGGCGATCGTGTCCTCGGCGCGCTCCGGCGCCGTGACAGAGCCCATGAAAGGCTTGTCGGAATATTTGATATGGCTGTAGATCATATCGAGATGGCGCTTGTTCACCGGAATATCGACAGGTTCGCAAACCGTGCCGCCCGACGAATGCATCGACGGCGCCATATAGGCGAGTTTTACGAAATTGCGGAAATCCTCGATCGTCGCATAGCGTCTGACACCCTCCAGATCGCGCACGAAGGGCGGGCCGTAGACCGGCGCAAACACCGTCGCCTTGCCGCCGATGTGTACGCTTCGCTCGGGATTGCGGGCATGCCAGGTGAACTCCGAAGGCGCGGTTTTGAGGATTTCACGGCAGAGACCCTTGGGAAAATGCACCCGCTCGCCCCGGACATCGGCGCCGGCTTGCCTCCACAAATCAAGCGCTTCGGCATCCTCGCGAAATTCGATGCCGATTTCCTCAAGGATCGTATCCGCATTGCGCTCGATCAGCGCCAGACCTTCCTCGTCAAGAACTTCATATTCCCGGATCTTGCGCGTTATGTAGGGAAGCGATGGCGCAGCGCCTCCGCCGGTGCGGGATGCACGCCGCGCCGCCGCGCCGCGACCTTCTCCCCGTGTCCTGCGGCCGCCGGTTGCTTCCGTCTGTTCCGTAACGTCGCTCATTTCTCATCCTCTCCCGCGCAGCCGATGCGCCCTTGCCGAGTCTATGCTACCAAGCCCCTGCACCGGAACGGTTCTCAAAGCGCCAACGGGTGGCGCAACTCGAACACGGCACCCCTCAAATCGTGCCGGAGGATTGTGCGTGCCGCAACCCGGCGCTTGGCAGAATCGCCGGGCTTCGTCATATAAAATCTTGTTTTGCAGGCGTACACATCGCGCAGCCGCAAAGACAGCCGGAACCGTCGTTTTTTGCCGGCTGCGGCGTCGCTTTCGAAAAGAGCTTTTGGAAGCGGGAAAGCTAAGTATAGTCCAGTCCGTCCGGGAGGTTGAGCCGGGCATCGCCAGGAACCGAGGAAACCTATCATGGCAGACGATGACATCATTCTCGATGATCTCTCCGACGACGAACTCGTGCAGCAGATGCATGACGATCTCTACGACGGCCTGAAGGAAGAGATCGAGGATGCCACCCGCATCCTTCTCGATCGCGGCTGGGCGCCCTATGACGTGCTCACCCAGGCGCTGGTCGAAGGCATGCGCATCGTCGGCGTCGATTTCCGCGATGGCATCCTGTTCGTGCCGGAAGTCCTTCTTTCAGCCAATGCCATGAAGGCCGGCATGTTCATCCTGCGGCCGCTTTTGGCCGCAACCGGCGCGCCCAAGCAGGGCAAGGTCGTCATCGGCACCGTCAAGGGCGACATCCACGATATCGGCAAGAACCTGGTCGGCATGATGCTGGAGGGCGCAGGCTTTGACGTTGTCGATCTCGGCATCAACAATCCCGTGGAAAATTACCTCGACGCCATCGAGCGGGAGAAACCGGACATTCTCGGCATGTCCGCCCTTTTGACCACGACCATGCCTTATATGAAGGTTGTGATCGACACGATGAAGGAAAAGGGCATGCGCGATGATTATGTCGTGCTGGTCGGCGGCGCGCCGCTCAATGAGGAATTCGGTCGGGCGGTTGGAGCCGATGCCTACTGCCGGGATGCGGCCGTCGCTGTCGAAACCGCGAAGGACTTCATGAAGCGCAAGCATAACCAGTTGTCCGGCGCCTAATCCGGATTCGGAGAAGACAAAAACCGGCCGCCTTGCTCAGGCGTGCCGGTTTTTGCTCGTCAGATCACACGTTAGTTGGCGGCGCGATCAACCTTGCGGCCTGCATCCTGGGTCGCATCCACCGTATTGGCAGCGTCGGCGCCCATGCCGCGAATGGTATTGCCGCAAGACGCAAGCGTTGTAACCGAGAAAAGAACGAGACCGATGGTGGCGATTGTCTTTGCTGTCATGGTGTGAATTCCTTACACTTTGTGACGGGTAAATGGACCTGGAAGAAAGATCTCCGGCTATGGAACGCGTGAAAGCGGAAAAGGTTCACGTCATAGGTTGCGGCGCGATTGCCCGTGAAATCCTTGCGATCTGCGAAGCCAACCGGCTGTCCCACATCGACCTCACCTGTCTTCCCGCCATCTGGCACAACACGCCGGAGAAGATTACCCCCGGCATCAAGGAAGCCATCGACAAGGCCCGCTCGGAAGGCTTTGCCCGGATCTTCATCGCCTATGCCGACTGCGGCACCGGGGGTCTGCTGGACCGTCTTTGCAAGGAAGAACAGGTCGAGCGCATCGACGGACCGCACTGCTATTCCTTTTTTGCCGGCAATACGGCCTTCGAAGCGGCCTGGGACGATGATTTCACCTCCTTCTTCCTCACCGATTTCCTAGCCCGCCAGTTCGAGGCCTTCGTCATCGAGCCCTTGGGCCTCGATCGTCATCCGGAACTGCGGGACATGTATTTTGGACACTACAAGAAACTCGTCTATCTCTCGCAGGTGGAAGACGAAAAGCTGCAGGCCAAGGCGATGGCTGCGGCCGAAACACTGGGTCTTGCCTACGAATACCGGTTCACCGGATATGGCGACCTTCTGCCGGCACTTCTCGAAGCGCATTGAACAACGGCAAAAACCTTTTGTTATCCTTCACGAAATTTGGTTGCCTGCCGCGCATTTTATTTAATTTCATCGTAACGCCTACCCGCCAGATTGTTCTCAAAACAGAACGAGGGGAAACGGGGATGGCAGACACTTTTGCGGCTGGGATATCGTCAAGACCCTATGCGGACCATCATCCGCAGCAGCTCTCGCAGCTCCTGCGCACCCTGTCGCTCAACGCAGGTCCGAAAGTCAGTCTGCGGGATCTTGCCATCGCCATGGAAGATCGCTCCTTCGGCGCCTTTCTGGTCGTATTTGCGCTTCCCAACCTCATTCCGCTGCCGCCGGGCGCCACCTTCGTCCTCGGGCTTCCGCTGGTCTTCGTCGCCTGGCAGATGTTTGCCTCCAGCCGCAGCCGCATCTGGCTGCCCAGGCGTATGGGTGACTATGCGTTCGACAACGCCACCTTCTTCATCTTCGTCAACCGCATCCTTCCCTGGCTGCAGCGCGCCGAAACCGTCATCAAACCGCGCGGCTGGTTTCTGTCCGGCCGTCTTGCCGAACGGCTGATCGGGCTGCTCGCACTTGTTCTCGCCATCGTCATTTTCCTTCCCATTCCGTTCGGCAACTGGTTGCCAGCCTTTGCGCTTGCGGTGATCGGCTTTGCCCATATGGAACGGGACGGCATCGGCCTCGTCGCCGGCGCGCTGATCGGGGTGACGGCCATCGCAATCGCGGCGACGGTCGTCGCAGCCGCTGGCGCCTTTCTTGTTTTCCTCATCTGAGCGTCGGACCCGGCCATGACCCAGAGCAACAAGCGGCCAGTCCTGGTCGTCACGGCCGGGGGCCGAAATCCGCAAATTCTGATCAACGCGCTTCAACACCGCTTCGAAACAGTGTCAGTCCTGCTCGAGAAGCCGGAATCGAAGACGGTTTTTTTCAAACGCCGCGCGCGCAAGCTCGGACGAGCGATGGCGGCCGGGCAACTGGCGACGATGGTCGTGTCGAAATTCGGCAAACGCTTTACCGAGAAGCGCGCGCAGGAGATAATTCGCCAGTACAATGTCAGCGACACGATCAATCCGACCGTGCCGGTCATCGACATCCTCTCGGTCAACTCGACTGAGGCGATCAACCATATCCGCCGGCTCGATCCCGGCGTCGTCTTCCTTGTCAGCTGCCGCATGCTGTCATCCGGCATACTTGCCGCAATCCCCTGCCCCGTCATCAATTTCCATGCCGGGATCAATCCGCAGTATCGCGGCCTGATGGGAGGCTATTGGTCGCGCATCGCTGGCGACGAGCGGAATTTCGGATCGACAGTGCATCTTGTCGACAAGGGCGTCGATACCGGCGGCATTCTGTACCAATCGCGCATGGCACCTTCGAAAGAGGACACGCTGCACACCTACCCCCTGCTGCAAACCGCTGCCGCAACCGATATCGCCATCCGCGCCGTCGAGGACGCCCTTGCGGGCAACCTCAGGCCCTTGACGGTCGGCGGACCGTCGCGCCAGTGGTATCATCCGCCAGTCTGGACATGGCTCTGGAACGGATTTACGCGCGGCATCTGGTAGATATTTCTTCGATACCGGTGCCGGGTCGCTTTTAAGCATGACCGGCGTCGTGCCAAGGTGAGCCATGACGCATGTGGATGCGCATTGTCGGCCAAGAGGAGAATTCGGGCATATGGCAGATCGCATTATCGTTTACTGGCGCGATATTCCGGCGCAGGTCATCATCAAGCAGGGCCGCAAGACTGCAAAACGCGAACTGACCCTGCGCTTTACCGAGGCGATCGACATGTGCGCCATGCGCACCGGTGCGGCCGATAGCGGCGACTATCTGGCCGAATGGCGCAAGGCCGAGCCGACGCCAGTCTCCGACGATCTGGAGATGGAAGCCGACAAGGCCGCAGCCGAACTGGAAGCGGCCTACGACAGGGACCGTCTGGTGGCTCTTGTCAAATCCGGCGGCAAAGACAATGGCTGACACCGCGCCCGTCGTGAACAACACCAAAGGCAACGCCGCCCCTGCAAAGAAAGCCGCGACGGGCGCCTACACGCCATCCGGCGTTTCGCCCAACCGCCGCGCGCGGCGCAGCTATACGATCCGCCTCTGGGCGGTGCGCCATTCGCGCTTTCTCGAATGGTTTTACCACCGTTTCGCCAATCTCTTCCTGCTGCTTCATCCGCTGTGGAAGACGATTGGCTACAGCCGCGTGGAAGCGCCGGTCACCTTCGTCGAACGCAATGTCAAAGGGCTTTTGTTCGACTGTCGCATGTGCGGCCAGTGTGTCTTGTCTTCGACGGGCATGTCCTGCCCGATGAACTGCCCGAAGCAGTTGCGCAACGGTCCTTGCGGTGGCGTGCGCGCCAATGGCAATTGCGAAGTCGAGCCCGATATGCCCTGTGTCTGGGTCAAGGCCTGGGAAGGCTCGCGAAACATGGCGAAGGGGGACGCGATCATGAACGTACAGAAACCGGTCAACCAGTCGCTCAGGGAAACATCCTCCTGGCTGCGCGTCACGGCGCAGGCCGCCGAAGCGCGTGAAGCGGCCGCAGCAGCCGGCAAGGATAGCTGACGCATGGCCCATATCGATGAAAATCCCCTTGGCCGCCATCTTCCCCTCGATCCCCAGCCGGGTCACTCTTCCCGCGGTCGTCTGGAGCGCGTTCTGCGGCGCGGCGAATTCGCCGTCACGGCCGAACTCAACCCGCCTGATAGCGCCAATCCGGAAGATGTCTACGAGCGCGCCGCGATCTTCGAAGGCTGGGTGGATGGTATCAACGCAGTCGATGCGTCCGGCGCCAATTGCCATATGTCGTCGGTTGGCATCTGCGCGCTTCTCACCCGCATGGGTTATGCGCCGATCATGCAGATTGCCTGCCGGGACAAGAACCGCATCGCCATCCAGGGCGACGTGCTGGGTGCCGCCGCCATGGGCGTCACCAACATCATGTGCCTGACCGGCGACGGCGTGCAGGCGGGCGACCAGCCGGGGGCCAAGCCGGTCTTCGACCTCGATTGCATGTCGCTGCTCGAAACCGTGCGGACCATGCGCGACAGTGGCAAGTTTCTGTCCGGCCGCAAGCTGACGACGCCCCCGCAGGTCTTTCTCGGCGCTGCGATCAATCCCTTCGCGCCACCCTATGATTTCCGCCCCTATCGCCTTGGCAAGAAGATCGAGGCCGGCGCGCAGTTCGTCCAGAGCCAGTACTGCTTCGACGTGCCGATGTTCCGCGACTACATGACGAAGGTGCGCGATCTCGGCTTCGACGAGAAATGCTACATTCTCGTCGGTGTCGGGCCGTTGGCATCTGCGAAAACAGCAAACTGGATCCGCAACAACGTGCCGGGCATCCATATTCCGGATGCGATCATCAAGCGGCTGGAAGGCGCGCAGGATCAGAAAAAAGAAGGCAAACAGCTCTGCATCGACATCATCAACGAGGTGAAAGAGATCAAGGGCGTTTCGGGCGTGCATGTCATGGCTTACCGGCAGGAAGAAACCGTCGCTGAAATCGTCCATGAATCCGGCGTTTTGAAAGGCCGCGTGCCATGGAAGCGCGAGGAGAACCCCGGCGATCATCGGGTTGCCGCGCGCCTCGAAGCGCTGAAGGACGGCAAGACGGAAAACCAGGAACAAATGGCGGATGTCGCCGCCCATCGTCCGCATTGAACGACTATTTCAGGCGCGGCGGGGAGCCGGGCTTTGACAACACCTTCCGGCGCATGACAGAGATCAGGCGCTCAACCGGACCCAGAGGATCAGCATGACCCGCACCATCGTTGCCTCCGCTACCCGCGAAATTATCATCGGCTTCGACCAGCCTTTCTGCGTCATCGGCGAACGCATCAACCCGACCGGCCGCAAGAAACTTGCCGCCGAGATGATCGAGGGCAATTTCGACACCGTGATCAGGGATGCGCTGGAACAGGTTGCCGCAGGCGCCACCATGCTTGACGTCAATGCCGGTGTGACCTCAGTCAATCCCAACGAAACGGAGCCGGGCCTGCTCGTCCAGACGCTGGAAATCGTGCAAGGGCTGGTCGATGTGCCGCTATCGATCGACAGCTCGGTGACGGCCGCAATCGAAGCGGCGCTGAAGGTCGCCAAGGGCCGGCCGCTGGTCAACTCCGTCACCGGCGAGGAGGAAAAGCTCGAAGCCATCCTGCCGCTGTGCAAGAAATACGACGTCCCGGTGGTCGCCATCTCCAATGACGAGACCGGCATTTCGATGGACCCGGACGTTCGTTTCGCAGTTGCGAAGAAAATTGTCGAGCGGGCGATGGATTATGGTATCAAGCCGCACGATATCGTCGTCGATCCGCTGGTCATGCCCATCGGCGCGCTTGGCGACGCCGGCCGTCAGGTTTTTGCGCTGCTCTATCGGCTGCGCAACGAACTGAAGGTCAACACCACCTGCGGCCTGTCGAACATTTCGTTCGGCCTGCCGCATCGCCACGGCATCAATGCAGGCTTCATCCCCATGGTCATCGGTGCGGGCATGACGTCGGCGATCATGAACCCCTGCCGTCCGCAGGAAATGGAAGCGGTCCGCGCAGCCAACGTGCTGAACGGCACGGACCCGAACTGCGGCAACTGGATCATGAGCTATCGCGATCACAAGCCGGGCGAAGCCGCCGCGACTTCGACAGCAGCGCCGGGCGCTTCCAGCGGCCGCCGCGGTGGGCGTGCCGGCCGCGCAAGGGCGGAATAATCCGCCGGCAAGACGTAACAGGCGGAGAGATCTGCCCGAAAAGAGACATGATGTTTTTCAGTACCGATCTGCTCGACGAATTTGCGAGCCTCTGGTTCCAGGCTCCGATGGTGATGTCCACGCGCATACAGGACCTCGCCGTCTCCGGAATGAACGGATCCACCGGCGGACCGACGGACGTCGGGCAGATGATCACTGAAAAACTGTCCGCCGCCGTTGAAAGCATCATGGCCGTCAACATGGCCATGATGGGCGAAGGCCTGATCGCTGCGACCGCGCTTGCCACCGGCACCTGTGCTGGTCTTATCGGCGCGTCCGATCGCGTTGCGGTCGCCGCGCTGAAACCCTATGGCAGCCGTGTCCGCGCCAATGCGCGGCGGCTGAGCGAATAAGAGCTGAACGAATAAGAGCTGAACGAATAGGATGTACTGACCGTGTCGGCCGAGCAAAACAAAAAAGATCCCCTCGTCCTGTTCATGCCGTCAGGAAAGCGCGGACACTTTCCCGTCGGTACGCCCGTGCTGGACGCCGCGCGGTCGCTTGGCGTCTACGTCGAAAGCGTCTGTGGTGGACGGGCCACCTGTGGCCGGTGCCAGGTATCCGTGCAGGAAGGCAATTTCGCCAAGCACAAGATCGTCTCATCGCTCGACCATATTTCCGTCAAGGGACCGAAGGAAGAGCGCTATGAGAGCATCCGCGGCCTGCCCGATGGCCGCCGCCTCTCCTGCTCGTCGCAGATCCTCGGCGATCTCGTCATCGATGTGCCGCAAGACACGGTCATCAACGCGCAAACCATCCGCAAGGCGGCAACCGACCGGGTGATCGAGCGCAATGCCGCGATCCAGCTCTGTTATGTCGAGGTTGACGAGCCCGACATGCACAAGCCGCTCGGCGATCTCGACCGCTTGAAGGTCATGCTGGAAAAGGACTGGGGCTGGAAGGATCTGTTGATCGCGCCACACCTGATACCGCAGGTCCAGAACATCCTGCGCAAGGGCAACTGGGGCGTGACCGCCGCCATCCATCGTGACATGGATTCGTCGCGCCCCTTCATCGTCGGTCTCTGGCCGGGCCTGAAGAACGAAGCTTACGGCATTGCCTGCGATATCGGCTCGACCACCATCGCCATGCATCTGGTCTCGCTGCTCTCCGGCCGCATCGTCGCCTCCTCGGGCACCTCGAACCCGCAGATCCGCTTCGGCGAAGATCTGATGAGCCGCGTTTCCTATGTGATGATGAACCCGGACGGACGCGAAGCCATGACCAAGGCCGTGCGCGAGGCGATCAACGTCCTCATCGGCAAGGTCTGTGGCGAAGGCAACGTCGATCGTCACGACATCCTCGACATGGTGTTCGTCGGCAATCCGATCATGCACCATCTGTTCCTTGGCATCGATCCCACCGAACTTGGCCAGGCGCCGTTTGCGCTCGCCGTATCCGGCGCATTGCAATACTGGGCGCACGAGATCGATATCGACGTCAATCGCGGCGCGCGCATCTACATGCTGCCTTGCATCGCCGGCCATGTCGGCGCCGACGCGGCCGGGGCGACGCTGGCTGAAGGCCCCTATCGCCAGGACCGGATGATGCTTTTGGTCGATGTCGGCACCAATGCCGAAATCGTGCTCGGCAACCGGGATCGCGTCGTCGCCGCCTCCTCGCCCACGGGGCCGGCTTTCGAAGGCGCCGAAATCTCCTCAGGCCAGCGGGCAGCACCCGGTGCTATCGAGCGTGTGCGCATCGACCCGGAAACCTTGGAGCCGAAATTCCGTGTTATCGGGGTCGAGAAGTGGTCGGATGAAGAGGGTTTTGCCGAGGCAGCAGCCGCCGTCGGCGTCACCGGCATCTGCGGCTCGGCGATCATCGAGGTCGTTGCCGAGATGTACCTGACGGGCATCATCTCCACCGATGGCGTCGTGGATGGCGGCATGGCGGAAAAGAGCCCGCGCATCCTGCAGAACGGCCGGACCTTCTCCTATCTGCTGCATGACGGCGCCCAGCGCATCACTGTGACGCAGAACGATGTGCGCGCCATCCAGCTTGCCAAGGCCGCGCTCTATGCCGGCATCAAGCTGCTCATGGAAAAGCTCGGGATCGATCATGTCGACACGATCCGCTTTGCAGGCGCGTTCGGATCGTTCATCGATCCCAAATACGCCATGGTCCTCGGTCTCATTCCGGACTGTGATCTGTCGGAGGTGAAGGCCGTCGGCAACGCGGCCGGCACCGGCGCGCTGATGGCGCTGCTCAACCGTGATCACCGCCGGGAAATCGAGCAAACCGTCAATAAAATCGAGAAGATAGAGACGGCGCTTGAATCGAAGTTTCAGGAACACTTCGTCTACGCCATGGCGCTTCCCAACAAGGTCGATACCTTTCCCAAACTGTCGGCAGCCGTGAAACTGCCCGAGCGCAAGGTATTGTCCGACGATGGCGGAGATGGCGGCGGCAGGCGGCGGCGGCGCAGCCGCGAATAACCGGCAAGACAAACCTTGTGTTTTGACAACAGGCTCCGGAACCAAGTCCGTATCGCGACGTTCTGCGGCTGTGGATCAGATCATCACGCATATTGCGCCGGAAAACGGCGGAGAAGGCACAAGCAGCGATGCCTCTGCCGACCTCCTTTATATAGACTGCCTTGATCGCGGCATCACCAGAAAGGCCGGCAAAAGCGAGTTTCTCTACTATGACGAGGACGGCAAGCGGATCACCGACCGGGCTGTCATTGATCGTATTTCGGCTCTCGTCATTCCCCCCGCCTATACCGACGTCATCATCTCGTCGGACCCGCGGTCGCATCTGCAGGCGACAGGCCGCGACGCCAAAGGCCGGAAACAATATCGCTATCATCCGGACTGGTCGCAAGAGCGCGGCAGGGCCAAGTTCGCGCAACTCGCCGATTTTGCCGGCCATCTGCCGAAGATTCGGGAGAAGGTCGATACGGACCTGCGCCTGCGCAAGCTCGGCATCGACAAGGCTCTGGCAACCGTCGTCTGGCTGCTGGACAATCTGTTCATTCGCGTCGGCAACGCAACTTACGTCGAGGAAAACGGTTCCTATGGGCTGACGACGCTCCGGAACCGTCACGTCAAGGTGGAAGGCTCCACCATTCATTTCAATTTCAAGGGTAAATCCGGCAAGGAATGGCGGCTCAGCCACCGTGACCCGCGGATCACGCGCGCCATCCGCATGCTGCAGGAATTGCCAGGCCAGCATCTGTTTCAGTATCTGGACGATGACGGCAAGCGACACCCGATCAACTCCCAGGACGTCAACGCCTATATACGCAGCGCCAGCGGCGGGGCTTTCTCGTCCCGGCAGTTCCGAACCTGGGGCGCGACCCATATGGCGGCGACTGCTCTGGCGGCAATCGAGCCGGGACCGAGCCAGCGCCAGCGAACACGTCAAGTCAACGAGATCGTCGATTCCGTCGCGGCTCAACTGGTGAATACCCGGGCTGTGTGCCGCTCGTCCTACATCCACCCGAAGGTGTTCGACGACTTCGAGACCGGCGATCTCACGGAAATCCTTAAAATCCGTCCCAACCGCAGCGAGACCCTGACACGCTGGATGGACGACAGCGAAATCAGGGTCCTGCGCTGGCTGAAGACAAGCGGCGGCTAGATCTATTGAAGGCCGATAAAGGCCGTCCGCACATATTCCGCGACGGCTAGCACCGGTGCCGAAGGATTGTCGATCATCTGCAACCCGATATTGTAGGAACCAAGCTCCGGCAGGCCGTCGGCCTCGCCGAGCGCGACCAGATCGCCCTGTATCAGATAACGCGGCAAGGGAGCGATTGCGAGGTCTGCCTGAATGGCGGCCCGCTGGCCGGTGGTGTGGGCGCTGAGGAAGGCAACCCGAAAGCTGCGGCCGCTTTCCGACAGTTTTTCCACCGCATTGGCGCGCCACACGCAGCCGTCCTCCCAAAGCGAAACCGGTAGTGGTTCGCGCTTATGGGCCGTGCCGCATTTGATTCCTGTCCAGACCAGCTTCTCGGACATGAGGATTTCACCGCCACCCGTGTTTTCACCGGTGAGAGAATTGAAGATGACGATATCCATCCGGTGTTCCTCGACCCGCTTGCGCATGACGCTGCTGGTGCCGATGGTCACGTCGACGGTCACGTTCGGATAAGATTCCGAAAATCGTTTCAGCACTTCCGGCAGGATGCGCTCACCGATATCCTCCGGCGCGCCGACCCTGACCACGCCGTTCATGTCCGGCAGCAGGAAGCGTGACACGGTCTCGTTGTTAAGCGCCAGCATGCGCCGCGCATAACCCAGCAGGATTTCACCCTTTGGCGTCAACGACACCGAGCGGGCGTCGCGCAGGAACAGTACGCAGCCCAGCATTTCTTCCAATTTCTTGATCTGCATGGAGACCGCAGAGGGCGTCCGATAAACCGTTTCGGCCGCAGTCGTGAAATTGCCGGTTTCCGCGATCGCGACAAAGGTCTTCAAAATGTCCAGTTCCAGAAGCGGCAGCGCGTGCCTGAGCATCATGTTCATAGGAGCCTCAAAGATAAGATTTTTTGAATGATAAGCTGACTTGATTTCGTTTGATTGAACATCAACTTCGGCGGATAGTCAATCTGCAAACGGACTTCTGGAAAGGAAACGTCATGTCAGAATTGCAAAAGCAACGGCAATGGAACGGCGAAACCACGCACCAGCCGACCCACGCCCCGGAAAATGCGTTGAACCGGATGGTCGGCGCTCTTGCCGGACAAATCAACGACGCGCTGGCGGCGCAACGCATAGCCGGCATCCGCAGATCGACGCGACGGGAGATCGAGAACCTGCCAGTTGGCCTGCAACGCGATCTCGCCTTTTCGGACGGAGCGCTTGTGGACGGGAAGCGATCGTGAGAGCGGCCCATTCTCCCAGTGACCATGTCTTGCCGCCTCTGGTCATTCGGTCGCCGGCACTTGGAATTACCGGCATTGCCCTCTAAACTCCGGTTCCGGCCGGAATGCGCGCCGGTGTGCAGGGAGGAGCCTCGACGTCGTGAAACATCGCCTTGTCCTGGCCGCCTGCCTCATTCCGCTGCTTGGCTACGCCGTAATTTTTCAAGGGGGCGCGCTGGCGACCCGGAGCTATCTGAACGAAGCCTCGCTTCAGGCGAGTTCGGCTCTGCGTCTGGCGGTTTCGGCGCTCAGCGGCCATTTGAGCCGCTACGAGCCTCTGCCAGCGTTGATCGCGGATCATCAAGGCATCAAGGACCTGATCGCCAACCCGGACAACAACGCCCTGCGGGAGGCGGCAAATTCTTATCTCCGCAATATCAATGCCTTGCTCGAATCCTCGGACATTTACGTGATGACCATGGATGGCAGCACCATAGCCGCCAGCAACTACGAGCAGCCAACGAGTTTCGTCGGGCAGAATTTCAGCTACAGGCCCTATTTTCAGGAAGCCGCACAGGGCCGCCAGTCCCGTTTCTACGCGCTTGGCACCACCTCCCTGAAACGCGGCTATTATTTCGCCTCGCCCATCAAGCTCGACGGCCGGATCAGCGGCGTCATCGTCTTCAAAGTCGACATCGATTCGATCGAGACATCCTGGCGGGGCGGCGAATACAAGATCTTTGTCTCCGATCCTGAAGGCGTCATCTTCATGACCGGAAGCCCGGAATGGCTCTATTCCGGCATTCTGCCGCTGAACAGGGAACGCCTGCAGCGAACTGAGGCATCGCGGCGTTATGCCGAAGCGAAACTGAAACCTCTGCCGATCAGGCTCGGACAGCTCGACGGTCATCGTCTCATGACGATCCGCGCCGGCCAGGAACGGGAATATCTGGTGTTGTCGCACTACATGCCGGATGCTGCATGGACCGTGAACGTCCTTATGGACACGGCGTCGGTAAGAACACAGGCGCGCACCACCATTATCGCGATCATGCTGTTTTTATGCTTAGCAGGGCTGACCTTGGCGATCGTCCTTCAGCGTCGCGCCCGTCTGGCCGAACGCATGCGCATGCAGATCGAGGCGCGGGGCGAACTGGAGTTGCGCGTCGAGGAGCGCACCGCAGACCTTGCCCTCGTTAACCGGCGGATCGAGGAGGAAATTGCCGAGCGGCGGGCGACCGAACAGGAATTGCGCAAGACGCAGGCCGATCTCATTCAGGCGGGAAAACTCGCCGGACTTGGCCAGATGTCGGCAGCCCTGTCCCACGAACTCAACCAACCCCTCGCCGCAGCCAAAACCTATGCCGACAGCGCGGCCATGCTGATCGATCTCGATCGCACGGAGGAAGCTCGCGACAATGTCCGCCGTATCTCCAACCTGATCGACCGTATGGCCTCCATCAGCAGGCACCTGAGAAATTTCGCGCGAAAGCCCAACGAAAAACTCGGGCCGGTGGCCTTGGACGGTGTCATCGCCGACACGATCGAAATCGTCGCAGCCCGTCTGAAAACCGCGCATGCGGAGCTGCGTGTCGATGTTGCCGGCGCTCCGATGGTCGTGGCGGGCTCTGTGCGGCTGCAGCAGGTTCTCGTCAATCTCATCACCAATGCCGCCGATGCGATCGAGGATCTTGCCGACCGGTGCATCGACGTTGCAGCGGTGCGCGATGGCGGGAACGTCGTCCTGACCATTCGCGACCGCGGCCCCGGCGTACCGCCGGCAATCGCAGAGCGAATCTTCGACCCGTTCTTCACCACCAAGGGTGTCGGCAAAGGGCTTGGGCTCGGATTGTCGATCTCCTACAATATCGTCAAGGATTTCGGAGGCAGCCTGTCCGTGTCCAACCACGCCGACGGCGGCGCCGTCTTCCGCATCGAACTCAAGGCCGCGGCAGCTGCACGCGAGGCCGCAGAATGAGCGAAGGCCGTGTGCTGCTCGTCGATGACGAAGAGGAAATGCGCCATTCCACAGCCCAGGCCCTTGGTCTGTTCGGCTTGCAGGTCGACACGTTTGCGAGCGCCGAAAACGTGTTGGAGTTGCTCGGCTACAGTTTTTCCGGTCTGGTCATCAGCGATATCCGCATGCCCGGCATGGATGGCATGACCCTGCTCCAGCGCATCCGCGAACTGGACGCCGAAATTCCCGTGATCCTTTTGACCGGCCACGCAGACATCCAGCTTGCCGTCAAGGCGATGCGCGAAGGGGTGTATGATTTCATCGAAAAGCCGTTTGCAGCCCAGCATCTGGCAGCGATCGCAAAGCGCGCGCTCGATCGGCGCAACCTCGTGCTGGAAAACCGCCGGCTCCGTGCAGTCGCGGGCAAACGCGACGATATCGAAGCGCGGCTGCCGGGACGGACGCAGGCGATGGTCGATCTGCGCTACCGCCTGCGTGCCATCGGCGCGACGGATGCAGACACGTTGATCATCGGCGAAACCGGCGTCGGCAAGGAGGTCGTCGCCCGGGCGCTTCATGATATCAGTGCCCGCGCCGACCGTCCGCTAATCGCGATAAACTGCGCCGCCCTCCCCGAGAACCTTATCGAGAGCGAACTGTTCGGCCATGAGGCCGGCGCGTTTCCCGGCGCGCTCAGGCCGCGCTACGGCAAGTTCGAACATGGCCGGGGCGGTACCATCCTGCTGGACGAAATCGGCTCCATGCCCTTCGATCTGCAGGCGAAATTCCTGCGGGTGCTACAGGAGCGGGTGATCACCCGGCTTGGATCCAACGAGCCGGTGCAGCTCGACGTCAGGTTCGTCGCTACCAGCAAGGTCGATCTGGAGGCGGAGGTCACGGCCGGCCGGTTCCGGGCAGATCTTTTGTACCGGCTGAATGTCGCGACGCTGCACGTGCCGGCCCTTACGCAGCGCAAGGCTGACATCCCGCTTCTCTTCCTTCAGCTAGTCCGGGAGGCGGCGGCGCGGTATATGCGCAACGACATCGACGTGCCGCCGGAGATGATCAGCGACATCGCCGAACGGTCTTGGCCCGGCAATGTGCGCGAACTGCGCAACGCTGCAGACAGGCTGGTGTTGGGGCTGGATCCGAAGCCGGACGACCCTGCCGGACCCGTGGAATCACAAAAACTGGCCGACAAGGTGGCGGCCTACGAGCGGAGCCTCATTGCACGCGCGCTCGCAGCCCATGGCGGCAGCCTGCGGCCTGTTTACGAACAGCTCGGCATTTCCAGAAAAACACTCTACGAGAAGATGCAGCGCTACGGTCTGGACAAGAAACTGCCCCTTTATGACGACGATCCACGCAATCCATGACTTGAATGGGTGGAAATCCACCCACTCGCGGCGGCTTTTGTTCCCGATTTCACCCATATTGCAATGCACTGTTTGAGAATCATTGCAGATTACCCCTGAAGCCCGTTGCTCGCCGCCCGGTGGAGGCGGCAAATAGCGCATCCAGAATCGGCGCGGGAGGAGCTGCGCCGGCTGGCAATCATCAGGGAGGTTCCGATGAAAATTCTGAAAACCATGCTCGGGCTGAGCGCTCTTGCTGCAGTGTCGCTCCTGGCAGTCTCGGCCAGCGCGCAAACCTATCCCGAGCGCACCATCACGATGGTCGTGCCATTTTCCGCCGGTGGTCCAACGGACACGGTCGCCCGGCTTGTCGCCGAATCCATGTCGAAGGATATCGGCCAGCAGATCATCGTGGAAAATGTCGGCGGCGCCGGCGGAACACTGGGTGCCGGCCGCGTGGCGCAGGCAGACCCGGACGGGTACACCGTTCTGCTGCATCACATCGGCATGGCAACGAGTGCCACGCTGTACCGCAAGCTCGCCTATGACACGTTGAACGCCTTCGAATATGTCGGCCTCGTCACAGAAGTTCCGATGACGATCGTCGCGCGCAAGGATTTGGAGCCGACCGATCTCAAAGGCCTTATCGATTACGTCAAGGCCAACAAGGACACGGTCACCGTCGCCAATGCCGGTATCGGCGCCGCATCGCATCTCTGCGGCATGATGCTGATGAGCGCCATCCAGACCCCGGTCGTCACCGTGCCCTACAAGGGAACCGGTCCGGCCATGACCGATCTGCTCGGCGGCCAGGTCGATATCATGTGCGACCAGACCACCAATACGACGAAGCAGATCCTCGGCGGCACGATCAAGGCCTATGCCGTAACCTCCGGCGACCGCCTGCCTGTCCTGCCGGACGTGCCGACGGCCATCGAAGGCGGCCTGGCCGATTTCAAAGTTGGCATCTGGCACGGCATCTATGCTCCGAAGGGCACCCCGGCGGAAGCCACCGAGCGCCTGTCCAAGGCGTTGCAGGTTGCCCTGAAAGACCCCAACATCGTGGCTCGCTTTGCGGAACTCGGCACCGTTCCGTCCCCGGAGGCGGATGCGACCCCGGCTGCCCTGAAAGCCAAGCTCGAAGCCGAGATTGCCCGCTGGAAGCCCGTCATCGAATCGGCAGGCCAATACGCAGACTAAGCTTCGTCGATCCCGGCTCGATGAACGCGCCTTCCTCCTTCAGAAAGCAGGAAGGCGCGTTCCCTCTTCCCTGGTCGAAGACGGGGAAATGATGAGCCGTGCGGCGCCATGCGGCAGCTGCCGCGAGCGCCTGGAGGGACAGTCTGCGCAGCAACAAGGTCCTGCCTGCGATGAGGCGAGCGCCCCCAAGCGGACACGGCCGATTTCAAGGAGGCAATCATGAAACCTTTATCCTTCGATACGACCAACGCGCTTTGCGGCGCGATCCTGGTCGCCATTGGCGGCTTCTTCATCTATCAAAGTCTGACGCTCGAACTTGGGACCGCGTTGCGCATGGGCCCGGGCTATTTCCCGCTAATGCTGGCCATTGTCCTGACGCTGCTCGGTGTCGTGGTTCTCGTCCAGTCGACGCGGGTCCAGGGCGAACCGATCGGGCCGATCGCGGTCCGCGGCATCCTGTTCATCCTTCCCGCGCCGATTTTCTTCGGGCTGACGGTGCGGGGCCTGGGCTTTGTTCCGTCGCTGTTCTTCACCGCGCTGATCGCCTGTTTCGCATCGCAACGGATGAAGCCGATGATGGCTCTCCTGTTGTCATTGGCGATCACGGTGTTTTCGGTGGGGGTGTTCAGCTACGCGCTCGGCCTGCCCTTCGAGCGCTTCGGCCCCTGGCTCAGATTCTAGGATATTGTCATGGATCTTTTCAGCAATCTTGCACTTGGTTTCGCGACGGCCGCCTCGCCGGAAAATCTCCTGTTCTGCCTGATCGGCGTTCTTCTGGGCACACTGATCGGCGTGCTGCCGGGGATCGGCGCAACGGCGACGATCGCCATGCTGCTGCCGATCACCTTTCAGCTTGAACCCGTCTCCTCGCTGATCATGCTGGCCGGCATCTATTACGGCGCCCAGTATGGCGGCTCGACGACGGCCATCCTGATCAACATGCCCGGCGAATCCTCGTCCGCCGTGACGGCCATCGACGGCTACCAGATGGCGCGAAAAGGCCGGGCCGGCGCGGCGTTGTCCATCGCCGCTCTCGGGTCGTTCTTCGCCGGAACGGTCTCGACCTTTCTGGTGGCAATCTTCGCGATCCCGCTGACCGGCATCGCGCTGCAATTCGGTGCTGCCGAATATTTCTCGCTGATGATCGTCGGTCTCGTGTCCTCCATCGCGCTCGCTCACGGGTCGATCGTCAAGGCTCTGGCAATGGTCGCATTGGGCCTGCTTCTGGGGCTTGTCGGCACCGACATCTACACCGGCACACCGCGCTTCACGCTCGGAATCCGGGAATATTCGGATGGTCTGAATTTCGTCGCGGTGGCGGTCGGGGTATTCGGCATCGCTGAAATCTTGCGCAATCTGGAGGGCGAAAAGACCCGGACGGTCCTGATGGCAAAAGTCAGCGGCCTCATGCCGACGCGGGACGATTTCAAACGCATGGTTGGGCCCGTCCTTCGGGGCACGGCAATCGGTTCCGCGCTCGGCATCCTACCCGGCGGCGGCGCCATCCTCGCGGCCTTCGCGTCCTACACGGTCGAGAAACGCCTCTCGGACCGGCCGGAAGAATTCGGCCATGGCGCAATCGCCGGCGTCGCAGGCCCGGAGTCGGCCAACAATGCCGGTGCCCAGACCTCCTTCATTCCGCTTCTCACCCTTGGCATCCCGGCCAATCCGGTCATGGCGCTGATGGTTGGGGCGATGATCATCCAAGGCATCGTGCCCGGTCCGAATGTCGCGGTCGAGCAACCGGCCTTGTTCTGGGGCATCATCGCCTCGATGTGGATCGGCAACCTCATGCTGGTGATTCTGAACCTGCCACTGATCGGGCTCTGGGTAAAACTGCTGACTATTCCCTATTATGTCCTCTTCCCGATCATCATGGCCTTCTGCTCGATCGGCGTCTACAGCGTCAACTCCAACGTCTACGACCTCTATGCCGTCGCCTTCTTCGGTCTCGTGGGCTATGCCCTCGCCAAGCTGCGCTGCGAACCGGCTCCGCTTCTTCTCGGCTTCGTTCTCGGGCCGTTGCTGGAAGAAAACCTGCGCCGGGCGATGATTCTTGCCCGGGGCGATCCGATGACCTTCGTCACGCGACCGATCAGCGCCTTCCTGCTGTTACTGGCTGTCGGCGTCCTCATCGTCGTCTTCCTTCCCTCCGTCAAGTCCAAGCGCGAAGCGGTCTTCACTGAAGAAGACTAGCCTAGATAGGCATTTGCCGGCGCCTGTATGCGCGCCGGCAAATGCCGAAAGCAACATCACTCGAATTGATCAGAGAGATCAAATATATTCGTTTGAATGATGAATGCTGTTTCGGCATTATCCTCCCATGGTCGCGACCTTTTGACACCTCCCATCAAAAGGAACCAGAGAAATGGCTTTCTACAGTCTTGAACATACACAGCAGTCGCAACACGCCCCGTCCTTCGTTTCGGTATTGGGCAGGTTGCCCGGTCGTATCGTTGCGTCCTGGCAGCGTCACCAGGCCGAACGGGCGCTTGAAGGCCTGTCCTACGATACCCTGAAGGATATCGGCTTTCCGTCCGTCCATGGCATCAACAGCGCTTCGCATGCCAGATGACAGCACGAGCGTCGGCGGCGGCGCATAACGATTGCTGTATCCACCCGGGATATCTCCGACTAACATGAAAAGGGCATTTCGACCGTTGGTACGAAATGCCCTTTGTCATTTGCGACGTTGCAATTATTGCCTGTTTCCGACATCGCCCATCACTCGCCCCGGGTTGCACACCACCAAAAGACCCAAAAAGAGTGCGCGGCACACGCGCTTGGACACATACAGTTCAAGTGCCAAATGCGACATCGAAAATTGCATCAGCGAAGAATTTGCGCAAATTTCAGGTGAATCGCCTATTTTCCAGCCATTCATTCTTGAATGTTCCGGATTTATTTCTTTTCAGTCGCTGCAGTCCATGCCAATGTCGCAATTGGAAAAGCCGTAGATTTGTCTCCAAGGGACAAATGCGACATCTCCGGCGCATGGAAACCTCGTCATGAACAAGCCACTGACCAAGAAACGCTCCCTCGTCTTCTTTCTGGTGCCGAATTTTTCCATGCTGCCCTTTGCCGCCGCAATCGAGACGCTGCGCATCGCCAATCGTATGCTGGGCTATGACGCCTATACATGGCGCCTGGCATCGGTCGACGGAACGCAGGTCATGTCTTCGAGCGGTATCGGCCTGGAGGTGAACAGCTCCCTCGCCGACGAACGGAAATTTCTCGGCGGCGAAAACCGTCCCTCCATGGTGCTGGTCTGTTCCGGGGTCTATGTCGAGGATTTCAACAATAAGTCTGTCAATGCCTGGTTGCGCGAGGTTTACAATCGCGGCGTTTCCGTCGGCAGCCTCTGTACGGGCGCACATGTGTTGGCGACTGCGGGCCTTTTGACCGGCAAGCGCTGCGCGATCCATTGGGAAAACCTTCCGGGCTTCGCGGAGGCCTTCCCGCAGGTTGATGTCTACGCCGACCTCTATGAGATCGACAGCAATATCTACACCTGCGCTGGCGGCACGGCGTCGCTCGACATGATGCTCAATCTGATCGACCAGGATTTCGGTGAAAATCTCGTCAACCGCGTCTGCGAGCAAGCCTTGACCGACCGGGTACGTGGTCCCCACGATCGCCAGCGCCTGCCGTTACGCGCACGTCTTGGGGTGCAGAATGCAAAGGTTCTATCAATCATCGAGTTGATGGAGGGCAATCTCGCCGAGCCACTGTCGCTGCTCGACATTGCCGACAGCGCCGGTCTATCCCGCCGCCAGATCGAGCGCCTGTTCCGCCAGGAAATGGGCCGCTCCCCTGCCCGTTACTATTTGGAGATACGTCTGGATCGAGCCCGGCATCTGCTCGTGCAATCGGCCATGCCTGTCGTGGAAGTCGCGGTCGCCTGTGGCTTCGTGTCCGCCTCGCACTTTTCCAAGTGTTACAGGGAACTCTATAACCGATCTCCTCAACAGGAGCGCGCCGAGCGGAAGCTGACACTTCAGGCTGCGCGCTAAAGGTCTCGACGCAATGACGACGTGAAAGGTTACGTCAGGAAGCAAGAGCCTTGAGCGCCGTCATTTCAGAGACGATGCGGTTTCGCCCGCCATGTTTGGCCATGTAAAGAAACTGATCGGCGGCATTCAAATAGTTGTCAAAGGTTTCAGGACCTTCGATGGTGGCGACGCCGATTGAGATCGTGATCGACAATTCTTCGCCATCGGCGACAAGCTTGGTGCAGCCGATGTCGTGGCGGATAACTTCACAGAACTCGCTTGCCTTCGCAACGCTTAATTCATTGAAGAGAATGCCAAACTCCTCGCCGCCCAGACGAGCCAGCAAATGCTCCTCGTCGATCATGCCACGCAATCGCTCCGCCACCGCTTTCAGAACCAGATCGCCCACTTCATGCCCATAGGTATCGTTCAAGCGCTTGAAGTGATCGATATCAACGACGGCAATCGACGTCGTTTCTCCGCGCCGCAGGCACTGATCCACCATCCTCGGCCCGTGCTGGAAAAAATGTCGTCTATTGTAGATTCCGGTAAGATAGTCGCGGGCGGCAATGCTGTGGAGCGACTGAAGGCGCTTCTGCAGATTGGCGACCTGAAACAGGCGCCCATTGAATTCCTCGACGCAAAACGGCTTCTGGATGAACTCCGTGCCGCCAGCATGCAGAAATCGTCCGGCTTGAATGCCGTCCGCCGAGGGCGCCATCGCCACGACGCTGAGGTCATCTTCACAGTAACGCTGGCGGATTTCGCGCAGCAGAGTGCAGGCCGTCATATCGCATAGTGCGATGTCGCAAAGCACGATATCAATCGTTTCACCCGCATCGAGCATTTGAAGGGCGTCTGCGCCGCTCAACGCCTCTGTGACCATGAACCGCTGCCGGCGAAGAAGGGCGTAAATCTCCCTGCGGGACGCATCTTCGGAATCCGCCAACAGGATATGAGTAAGCGAGTTGGTCATCGCGCGATCGACCACCGAGATCAGTTGCGTGATTGAATCCGGCCGATTTTTGATGACACAGTCGACGACAGGACGCGACAGAACGTCTTTGTGCGTATCGTCGTTGAACGAGGCGGTAAAGACGATGGCGGCAATTCCCTGGTCAAGGACATAGTCGAGAGCTTCACAATTGGGTGCGTCGGGCAGATTGAGATCGAGAACGGCCAGGGAGAAGACAATTCCACTCTCAACAGCCAGGCGAAGAGATGCCAGCGACGAGCAGTGAATGACGGAAAGGCCATGGGTGGTTTCCAGGCCATGCGTCAAGACCGTCGCGAACATGCGCGAGTCCTCGACGAGAAGCATTCGCTTTCCCGAATGCTTCTGCACATTGCCCCCTCGCTCAGGCTGCCTGCGAAAGCTCACGTCCCTGCCACTCCATGTGAGCGCAGGCGATGCCGATGGCAGCGCTGGCTCTCCAACCAATTACACAACACGTCAGTTTCTCAGCCAAACCGCCATAATGTTTGCATCCGCCATTTACTCTACTTAAAATTGCAATTCTCTTAACGATCACAACACATAGCGAAATCCGCTCTCGGCGGAGGTTTCGCTTACCGTTTCGCGGTTGCTGCAACCTTCGTGCTTAGCGTCTGGATCCTCGTCAGCGTGTCGAGGTTCTGGTTGACACGGCAGTAGAACTCCTCGTTTACAAAGGGCCGCAGCATGAAATCATTACCGCCAGCTTTCAGAAACCTGGCCGACAACAGCCGGTTATCAGAGGACGACACGCCGATGATCCGCAACTGGTGGGGACCATAGGCGCTACGAATGCGCCGTGTCAGTTCGAATCCGTCTATATCAGGCATATTGTAGTCGGTGATCACGAGACCGATATCCGGATTTTTCTTCAGGATCTCCAGCGCTGCAGCACCGCTTTCAGCCGAACTGGTGCGAAAGTTGAAACGCTTCAGCCGCGTTGTCAGCAAGGCCCGTGCCGTCGGGCTGTCATCGACGATCAGAACATGATGCCGGTGATTGGTCAGAAACCGGCAGACGGATTCCGCCAGCATATCCACGGCGAAAACGCTGTCCTTGATGACATAGTCAACGATCTCCTTGGCCAGGATCGTTTCACGCGTGCTTTCCTGGAACGTGCCGGTAAAGACGATCGTCGGGACGCTCATGTCGATGAGATAGGTGAGCGCCTCCCCGTTTTCGGCGCCGGGCAGGTTGATGTTCGAAATCGCGAGCTTCGCCGGAAAGGACGCGTTCTCGACCGAAAACTGCAGATCCTCATAGTCTCGGCAAACGATGACGTCGATATCCAGGAGTTCCTTCAGCCGCTTGGAGACCATTGAGGAAAAGAGATTGGAATCTTCGGCAAGCACGATACGGTGATGCTGCAAGGATTCACCGGAATAATACATTCCGGACACGCCAAAAAATGACATTGCTCGCCTATCTGAAAAGAATTGTACTCGGAGACGAAGCTACGCAGAAAGGTTTTCCCAGTCGTTAACCGAATGCTGAAATACGACCGGCATCGCAGAGCTTCGCGTGACTGGGAAACGGCGGCGGCGAACAGGCTTGTGATCCCTCTCAGGCAGCAATCCTACTTGAAGACAGCCGAACCTTTGACGATTTCGATCGTTTCGTCGCCCTGAAGGCCGACGCGGTCGCCGCTGGGCGTGGTGATGAAGCAGCCGCTCGGGCAAAGCGAATCCGTTCCCCCTGCACCGATCGCGATTTCCATGCGGTTCTCGCCTTCAACGACGACGAGAACGGCCGTTTCGCCGTCCTTGTTGGTCACCGTTGCCGACCATGCGGGAAAAGCAGCAATGACGCTGAGAACACAGGCACTTGCGAATGTTTTCATGGCCCTTCGGCGCCGTGCGCCGCCCCTTGTATGCCGCGCGGTTCCGGGCGATCTGCCCGGACGAGACGAGGCGTCAGTTCGTTCCGACGCCAGCGTAGCGCATGCGGCAGAACTGCATGATACATATCGTCAGGCGGCTGAATAGAGGCTGAATATTTGGCGTTGATCGCGGTCTGATAAGACTGGAATTGATGAGCGCCACCGCCGCAATCGACTTGACGGTGGCGTTTGGTTTCTAGCTCCGCGGCTTGGTATTGTCCGGATCGTACAAGGGCTTGTAGCCGACACCCGTGACTTCGACCGGATAAGTCTCGCCGAAATATTCCACGGCCAGCTTGCGGCCCGCCTGACAATAGGCCCAGGGAAGATAGGCCAGCGCAATGTTCTTCCCGATCGTCGGGCCGTAGGCGACCGAGGTCGTGTAAGACCGGCGGCCGAGTTCGTCGATCAGAACCTCGCGGGTGTCCGGGTCCATGACCGGCATCGAACCGACCGGATAACGCTTCACACCCTTGCTGTCGGTATTTTCGGTCATCACCAGCGTGCAGAGCATGGCCGGCTGGTGTTCCCGCGCTTTGTACTCCAGGTGTTTCGCCTTGCCGCGGAAATCGGCTTCCTTGACCTTGGGGCGTGCGAGGTCTGCCTCGATCAGGTTGTACTGCGTGAGCAGGTCGGCATTCTGCAGGCGCAGGCTCTTTTCCATGCGGCGCGAGTTTGCATAGGTCTCGACCCCAAACGCCATGACGCCGGTGGAACGCAGCGTGTCCCAGACGGCAAGGCCATCCTCGTATTTCATATGCAGTTCCCAGCCCTGCTCGCCGACATAGGAGATGCGGAAGGCGGTGACCGGCTTGCCGCCGATCTCGATCTGCTTGATCTGGGCAAAAGCAAAGTTTTCCGGGTCGAGGCCATCAGGATTGGCAACGACCTTTTTCAACGTGTCGCGGGCGTTCGGCCCCCAGATGCCGATGGTGATGAACTTTTCAGTGACATCAGTAATAGTGACGTCGAGACCGCGATCCTCGGCCACGCGCTTCATATAGTGGAAGTCGCGCGGCCCGGCATCCGCCCCGTTGATCAGCCGGCAACGGTCGGCCATGCGGATGATGGTGAAGTCGGCCCGCACCATGCCCTCGTCGTCGAGGAAGTGGGTGTAGATGCCCTTGCCGATATTGCCGTCGCCGCCGATTTTGGCAGCACAGAGCCATTCGAGCAGTTCCACATGATCCGGGCCTTCGATATCCACCATGTGGAAATGCGACAGGTTGACGATGCCGCAATCCTCGCTCATCGCCAGGTGCTCGGCGTTGGAAACGCGCCAGAAATGGCGGTTATCCCACTCGTTCTCGCGAACCGGAACCTTGTCGCCGTATTTCTCCAGAAGGTGCTCGTTGGCAGCATAGCCGTGCGCACGCTCCCAGCCGCCAAGTTCCATGAAATATCCGCCGAGTTCCTTCTCGCGTTCATGGAACGGCGAGCGCTTGACGCCGCGGCTCGAGGCATAGGGTTCGCGGGTGTGAACGGCCGGGAAGTAAATCTTCTGGGCAGCCTCGTAGCAGCGGTTCTCGATGAAGTCTTCGGTCAACTGGTGCGGATAGAAACGGGCATAGTCGATCGAATTGTGGTCGATCTCCGTGCGGCCATCGGTCATCCAGTCGGCGATGAGCTTGCCGTAGCCGGGTCCATCCTTGACCCAGATGGCGACGCAGTACCAGAGTCCACGTACCTTTTGGCTCTCGCCGCAGGACGGGCCGCCGGCGGCAGAAACCTGCAACAGGCCATTGAAGGAATGGCCTTCATTATAGCCGAGTTCGCCAAGTATCGGCGTCAGTTCCATGGCCTTTTCGAGTGGCTCGAGGATCTGCTCCATGTCGAGGTCGCGCTGCGACGGCGAGAGACGGGCCTCGTGTTTCTCGAGAATGTCGCGCGGATGGCAGAGGCGCGGATTGGTCTGCTCGTAATAGCCCCATTCGATCTGGCCACCCTCGGTCGTCTTCGGATCGCCGGTATCGCGCATATAGGCCGAGTTGCCCTGGTCGCGCAAAAGCGGAAAGCCGATTTCCTTGCCGGTGCCTTCGAACTCGTTGTACGGGCCGAAAAAGGTCAGCGGATGATCGACCGGCATGACCGGAAGATCCTCGCCAACCATTTCGGCGATCAGGCGACCCCAGATACCGGCGCAGACGATGACGTGGTCGGCCATGATCGTGCCGCGATGGGTGACGACGCCCTTGATGCGGCCGCCTTCGACGATCAGCGACTTTGCCGGCGTATTGCCGAAGATCTGCAGCTTGCCGGATTTCTCGGCGGCATCGACCAGCTTGCCGGCAACCGTCTGCGAGCGCGGAACGACGAGGCCGGCATCGGGATCGAACATGCCGCCCATCACCTGATCTTCCTCGATCAGCGGGAACATCGCCTTGATCTCGGAAGGCGAAACATAATGGGCGCGCGTGCCGAAGGCCTTGGCGGAGGACAGCTTGCGCTTGATTTCTTCCATCCAGGTGTCATCGCCGGTGCGAACCACTTCCAGCCCGCCGATGCGGGCGTAGTGGCCCATCTTTTCGAAGAAATCGATCGAATACTGGGTGGTCCAGACCGAGAGATAGTCATGGCTGGTCGTGTAGCAGAAGTCGGACGCATGCGCTGTCGAGCCGATATCCGTCGGAATGCCCGATTTGTCGATACCGACAATATCGTCCCAGCCGCGCTCGATCAGATGATGGGCGATGGAGGCACCGACGATGCCGCCGAGGCCGATGATTACGACCTTCGCCTTTTGAGGAAATTCTGCCATTGCATGCGACCCTGATTGAAGACTGAAACGGAGTTTAAAGCTTGGCGTGCAGGGACCAGAGCCTGTCTACGACATTATCATCATGCTGCACGACCAGCCGTGCGCGCGCTATAAAATCCGGAAAAGGCTTCGCCCGCAATCGGGTGAAAGTTCAAGCCTTTTCGTTTGCGGGCTCGACGCTCACCCTGCGCGGGCGGCGCTGGGTTCCGCCGCGCTTGACGGTCTCCAATTCCACTGGCCGCTCTTCCTCTTCGGGGGCCTTTGCCAAGACCTGCGGCTCCAGCGTCAATGCGTCCGTCTCCGGTCCGGGCGGCGGCGGCACCGGCTCAAGCTCCTCCTTCTTGAAGAACGGCGCACCGATCTCCTCGTCACGGAAGCGCTCGTAGATCGAAAGCCTGAGATCGTTTCGAACGCCGTTTCCATTGACGATATCGGCGAGAAAGACGCGAAGTTCGAATGTCATCGTCGCCTCCCCGAACGCCGTGAAGACTGCCTGAGGTTCCGGGTTTTTCAAGACCATCGGGTGCGCAGCGGCAATCTCAAGCAGCGCATCCATCACCTGGCGCGGCGCCGTGTCGTAACCGACCGTCACGGCGATATCCGACCGGCCGAGCTTGTTGCGATGCGTCCAGTTTCCGACCGAAGCGTTAATGAACAGCGAGTTCGGCACCATGATCGTCTGGCGTTGGAAGGTTTCGATTTCCGTTGCCCGTACTGAAATACGCCGGACGAAGCCTTCGGTCGTACCGGTCACCACCCAGTCGCCGACCTTGAACGGCCGTTCGACAAGCAGGATCAGACCCGAGACGAAGTTCGAAACGATGTTCTGCAGGCCGAAACCGACGCCGAGCGAAAGAGCGCCGGCGACCAGCGCGAGATTGGACAAATCAAGCCCGGCCGCAGAAATGCCGATCAGGCCCGCGAGACCCAGCCCGAGATACCCAACGCCGGTGCGCACCGAATTGCGCACGCCGGGATCGACGCGGCTGCGCGCCATGACGCTGCCGTCGAGCCAGCGCTGGAACCAGCGCGTAATGACGAATCCCGCAGCAAACAACAAGATGCCGGCAATGATGCCCGTGATCGAGATCGAAATGCTGCCGATCTTGATCTCCGTGAAGATGCGGAAGGTCCAAGCTTGGATATCGGCAATCTGGAAACCCCACTGCAGGAGAACCAGCGGAATGAAAAACAGCACCACAAACGCGTAGATGCCGAGGCCGGCGGCCAATCCGGCCTGATCGAGACCCACCTGCTCCATCCGGAAGCGCCGCTGCAGATAGCGTCCGACTACGGTATCGGAGAGCGCGTTTTGCTTTGCGACCGCCTTGCCGGTGAGAATGCCGATATACATCGTCACCAGGATTGCGCCGGTCATGACGATCTGCGTTGCGACGAAACGGGCAAGCCCGACATAACCGGACAGCGCGGCAATGATCAGAGCGGCGCCGGTGACCACGAAGAGGACCGAGCCGCCGCGTGGCCACGGCAGACCGCGGCTGCTCAGCGATTCGCCGGCCGGCACGATCGGCCTGATAAGCGCCATCGCCATCAGGATGAGACCGGTGATGACGGATGCGATCAGGCTCTTGACAACGGTGAGCACGACGGGCGAGCCAAGAACCTCGCTGATCGTGCCTGCAAGGTAGTCCAGCACGTTCACCAGCGCCATGGCAAAGATCGCGAACACCAGCTGGCGCGCGCCACGATCCGACACCCGCACGAGCCGCCAGCCGCTTTCCCGCGGCGCAAACACCGCCTGGGCCAGTGTGGTGACGAAAATCAGAGCGATGCAGACGGCGAGCGATGCCGAAACGATGGGCGCGATATCGAGCCGCAGCACATTGAAGGTCTGCAGAAAGAAATAGCTGGTGACGGCAAAGGCCGCCATCGACATGGTCGGGATCATCGTCGACCAGAATGCGACGGACAAACGGGTGATGTAACCGGGAGCCTCCTTGCGGATCGCCCGGTGGATGAGCGGCGCAAAGACCTTGCGCGTGCCGGCCAGCAGAACGAGTGCCGCGCAAAGCGACAGGAAAAGCGCCGTAAGCAGCTGCAGTCTCTTGAAGTTCCAGGCGAAGGAAAGCCAGCTGCCAAGCGTTCGGGACAGGGCCTGCCGCTCCAGGGTGATCGCAGCCATGGCCTCGGTCATGACGGACCGGTCGATACCTGTATATTTCAGCAGCGTGTTGCTGAAGAGTGCGCGTCGCGCCGCCGTGATGCCGTTCGACAGTTTCGTCGATTGAATCGACAGTTCTTCGGCTGTGCCCGTCAGAGCGTTGATCGCGCCGCGCTCCGCGGCGAGACGCTTGCGCTCCTCTGCCACCACATCGGCCTCTGGTGGCGCCCCCTCGGCGGGCGGTTCACCGAGCTCCGTCAGACGCGCCTTGATCTGATCGAGCCGGGGACGGCTTGCGACGGAGATGCCGATGATCTGTTTGCCGATGGCATCGATCTCGACCTTCAGTTCCGCCAGCCGGTTGTCGTCATCTTGTGCGGCGGCGGCCAGCTCGGCGAAACGCGCCAGCTGCTTGCGTGCCGCCTCGAGCTGCTCGGTCGTCTGCACCTCGGGGCTCGCAGCGTCCGCAGCCGGTTGCTGTGTCGCATTTACGGCAGACTGCTGTGCCAGTGCCGGCGCGGCGGCAACAAGAAGCAAAGACAGAAGCATACCAGCCAGTTTAGACATCATCGGCAACGACATTTCCTTTCACCGACCGCTTTCCCGCAAGAACCGGGTGACAGCCCCATTTCGGCAGTGGCATAATATCAGGCGCCACGGCATGCAAAAACGTTTCCCGGCATTGGCGGCTTTTCTTCGCATTCGAAAGCGCGAGCCCGGCTGAGACGGAATGCGTTCCGCCGCCGAGGAATGCCGGTCGAACCTCGCCACGGTTCAGAAAGCGGCCGAGTGGCGAATGCCCTCGCAGTGCCGGATGGCAAAATTGAGGTATTCGGCTCCCAAGCTCCGTATACAATGTGACCAAGCCTCAGATCGGCAATTTTTCGAATGCCCGGAGAGCTGAGAGAAACGCTGGCTCTTCGCTCGTCATCACAGGATCAAGACCTGCTACGATGGAAGTTGCAATCTGGGTTGATCAAGGCAATTGGATAATGAAGGCAAAGGATTTCCGCTTTTCCGGTAACGAGGGCAAGACTTTCTCTGGCCGTCATATCGAAGGAAAAACTTTGCGTTATAATGTTCGACTTAATAGGTAGACTAAGCCAGCTAACAACGGAGGGCAGGACATGCGTAAGAAACGCTTTATGAAGATATTGACGGTGGCGCTTCTGGCCAGCGGTATCCAGATGGGCGGAACGGGTTTCGCCTTTGCCGACGCCACCCTGCTGAACGTCTCCTATGATCCGACCCGCGAGCTTTACAAGGATTTCAACGCGGCCTTCGCTGAGAAATGGAAGACGGACACGGGCGAGACGGTGACGATCCAGACCTCGCATGGCGGATCCGGCAAACAGGCCCGCGCCGTCATCGACGGGTTGGAAGCCGATGTCGTGACGCTGGCGCTTGAAGCCGATATTGACGCGATCGCCAAGGGCACGGGCAAAATTCCGGCCGATTGGAAGACCAAATTAGAAAACAACAGCGCGCCCTATACCTCGACGATCGTCTTCCTGGTTCGCAAGGGCAACCCCAAAGGCATCAAGGACTGGGGCGACCTGGTGAAGGACGACATTCAGGTCATTACGCCGAACCCGAAAACCTCGGGCGGTGCCCGCTGGAACTTCCTGGCGGCCTGGGCCTGGGCACGTGCCGCCAACGGCGGAGACGATACAAAAGCGCAAGACTATGTGTCGCAGTTGTTCAAGCATGTTCCGGTGCTCGATACCGGTGCACGTGGCGCGACCACGACCTTTGTACAACGCGGTCTGGGCGACGTCCTCCTCGCCTGGGAAAACGAAGCCTATCTGTCGCTGGAAGAACTCGGTCCCGACAACTTCGACATAGTAACGCCATCCATTTCGATCAAGGCTGAGCCTCCGGTGGCTCTCGTCGATGGGAATGTCGATGCGAAGGGAACGCGCAAGGTCGCGGAAGCCTATCTGCAATATCTCTATTCGGATGCCGGACAGAAGATCGCGGCAAAACACTACTATCGCCCATTCAGGCCCGAAGCGGCCGATCCGGACGACATCAAGCGTTTTGCCGATGTGAAGCTGACGACTATTGACGAATTCGGCGGATGGAAGGAAGCTCAGCCGAAATTTTTCGGAGATGGTGGCCTGTTCGACCAGATCTACAAGCCGGGGCAATAAGACTTAATGACCGCACGCACAGCTTCGCTGTGGCAATTCAGACAGCCGAGCGTCATTCCGGGATTCGGATTGGCGCTCGGCGTTACTTTGTCATGGCTCACTCTCATCATCCTCATTCCGCTTTCAGGTCTCGCCTGGCGCTCGAGCGCTCTTGGGTGGACCACGTTTTTTCAGCTGGCGACCGACCAGCGGACCATCAACGCCCTCAAGATCAGCTTCGGCACCGCCTTCGCGGCGGCTCTTGTCAATGTCGTCTTCGGCGTCATTCTGGCTTGGGTGCTCGTTCGATACCGCTTTCCTGGCAAACGCATCGTTGATGCAATGGTGGATCTCCCCTTCGCACTGCCGACGGCCGTTGCCGGCATCGCGCTGACGGCGCTCTATGCACCGAACGGCTGGATCGGCAGTCTTCTGGAACCGCTCGGCATCAAGATCGCCTTCACGCCCCTTGGCATCATATTTGCGCTCATTTTTGTCGGGTTGCCTTTCGTGGTCCGCACCGTGCAGCCGATCATGGAGGAAATCGATCGCGAAGTGGAAGAAGCAGCCGCAACGCTGGGCGCCAATCGCTTCCAGACCATCAGCCGCGTTCTGCTGCCGGGGCTTGCTCCCGCGGTGCTCACGGGATTTGCGTTGGCTTTCGCCCGTGGCGTCGGCGAATACGGCTCCGTCATCTTCATTGCCGGCAACCTTCCCTATGTCTCGGAAATCGCGCCGCTTCTGATCGTTATCCGGCTTGAGGAATTCAACTACCCCGCAGCCACCGCCATTGCAGCCGTGATGCTGGTTATTTCCTTCGCCATGCTGTTGATCATCAATGTGATTCAAGCCTGGAGCAGAAGGAGGTACGGCTATGGCGCATGACGCCTCTTCTACCCACCGTGGAAACGGCAATACGGAAATGGTCCGCGTCGCGACGTCCGAAAGCCGCTTTGCACGTTACTGTCTGATCGGGCTTGCCCTCGGCTATGTGGGACTTTTTCTCGTGCTGCCGATGGCGGCGGTGTTCACGGAAGCGATGCGCAAGGGTCCGGGCGAGTTCCTGACCGTTCTCGCCGACGCGGAAACCCTGTCCGCGATCAAGCTGACGCTGCTCGTGGCTGTGATTGCCGTGCCGCTGAACCTTGTCTTCGGCATTGCGGCGGCATGGGCGATCGCCAAGTTCGAGTTCAAGGGAAAGGCTTTCCTGACAACGCTGATCGACCTGCCCTTCTCGGTTTCGCCGGTCATTTCGGGTCTGGTGTTCATTCTTCTGTTCGGCTCCCACAGTCTTCTCGGCCCCTGGCTGCAAAGCTATGGCATCCAGATCCTGTTTGCCGTGCCGGGCATCGTGCTCGCGACCGTGTTCGTCACGTTTCCCTTCGTTGCCCGGGAGTTGATCCCTTTGATGCAGGAACAGGGGACAAGTGACGAGGAGGCGGCGCTATCGCTCGGCGCCAGCGGCTGGCAGACATTCTGGTACGTAACCTTGCCGAACATCAAATGGGGCCTGCTTTACGGCGTCCTGTTGTGCAATGCGCGCGCGATGGGCGAGTTCGGGGCCGTTTCGGTGGTCTCCGGCCATATTCGCGGCTTGACGAACACCATGCCGCTCCAGGTCGAAATACTTTACAACGAATATAATTTCGTTGCTGCCTTTGCGGTCGCAACGCTTCTCGCCCTGCTGGCGCTCGTCACTCTCGTTCTGAAATCGCTGCTTGAAATGAAGTACAGCGCCCAGATCGCAGCCAGCCGCCGGCATTGAAAGGTTAAGTCACGATGGAAGTCCGCGTTCAAAACATACGCAAGGAATTCGGCCGTTTTCCCGCACTGAACGACGTGTCGCTCGACATCCGTTCCGGCGAACTGATCGCGCTGCTCGGCCCCTCCGGCTCCGGCAAAACGACGCTGCTGAGGCTGATTGCCGGTCTGGAAAGCCCGACCGACGGCACGGTCTATTTCGGCAACGAGGACGCGTCGCGCAAGACGGTGCAGGAGCGCAATATCGGCTTCGTGTTCCAGCACTATGCCTTGTTCCGCCACATGACGGTGCTCGATAACGTATCCTTTGGTCTGTCGATCCGGTCGGCCGACCGCCGTCCTTCGAAAGCCGATATCCGCAAACGTTCGCTGGAACTGCTCGACCTCGTGCAGTTGAGCGGACTGGATAAACGCTATCCGGCACAGCTTTCGGGCGGTCAGCGCCAGCGGGTCGCCCTTGCTCGCGCCATGGCTGTCGAGCCGAATGTCCTGCTTCTGGACGAACCCTTCGGCGCGCTCGATGCGCAGGTGCGCAAGGAGTTGCGGCGCTGGTTGCGGGAAATCCACGACCAGACTGGCCACACCACCGTCTTTGTGACGCATGATCAGGACGAGGCACTGGAACTTGCCGACCGCGTCGTTGTCATGAGCAAAGGCAGCATCGAGCAGATTGGAACACCCGACGAGATCTACGATACGCCCAACTCTCCCTTCGTCTTCGGCTTTATCGGCCAGTCGAATATCCTGCCGGTGCGGGTCGAAAACAGCCAGTTATGGCTCGACGACCGGTCGATCGGCGTCAGCGCTCAAGGGGAGCCGGACGGCCCGGCGCAACTCTATTTTAGACCGCACGACATCGAGCTTCTGGATGGCTGCGGCGGCTGCATCGCAGGCATCGTCACTGTAACGCGGCGCGTTGCCGGCACGCGGCATGTCGAGCTTGCCATCGGCACCGGCCACAGCAAGGTCGAGATCGAACTGCCGCCGGAAAAAGCCACGTCCGAACGATCGCGTATCGCCTTCCGCCCCACCCGGTGGAAGCTGTTCCGCGCCTGAATGTTCGCCTAAAGGTTGCTTTCAACAATAGGCCATTCTTCGTGCAAATGCTCGCAGAAAGGCTTGATCCGAGCACCTCCTCCGTCGCATCCTGCCGACCTTATCCGCCTCATTGCGACTCGGCAGACAATCATGAATTTTAGATGCGCATGAAATACAGACGCGAAATCGACGGTCTCAGATCCGTCGCGGTCATCCCCGTTGTGCTCTTCCATGCGGGCGTCAAAGGCTTTAGCGGCGGGTTTGTCGGTGTCGACATCTTTTTCGTCATCAGCGGCTATCTGATCACGTCGATCATCGCTGCAGAGCATGAAAAAGGCCAGTTTTCAATTGTCCGCTTCTACGAGCGGCGCGTGCGCCGCATTCTGCCGGTACTGTTTGTAGTCCTTCTCTGCTGCCTGCCCTTTGTATGGGCCTGGATGCTGCCGCAGCAGATGGAGAGTTTTGCCGAAAGCCTTGTCGCCGTCTGCCTGTTTCTCTCCAATGTGTTTTTCTGGAGCCAGAGCGGCGGCTATTTCTCATCCGCCGCCGACGAGCAGCCCCTGCTTCACACCTGGAGCCTGGCGGTGGAGGAGCAGTATTACGTGCTCTTCCCCTTGCTTGTTGCCCTGCTGTGGCGTTTCGGCCGCAGAGCATTGATCGGGACAATCGCAGCATTTGCCGTTGCGAGCCTGGCGCTCGCCCAGTACGGCTCGCTGAACTTTGCCAACGCCAATTTCTACCTGCCGCACACGCGCGCATGGGAACTTCTGGCAGGCTCCCTCTGCGCACTGCTGGTGCGGGGCGACAGAACCTTTCGCAGCAACAGCCTCTCGCTTGCCGGACTGGCAATCATTCTGTTTTCCGTGCTTGCCTATGACGAGGCGACGCCGTTTCCCTCGCTGTACGCGGTGGTTCCCGTGCTCGGCGCCGTTATGGTCATTCTCTGGGGTACGTCCGGCACCGTCACCGCCCGCCTTCTGTCGACGCCGCCGATGGTCGGTATCGGGCTGATCAGCTACAGTCTCTATCTCTGGCATCAGCCGGTTCTGGCCTTCGCCCGCATCCGCAGCCTGACCGAGCCGTCGGCTCTGCTGTTGGGATCGCTCGCCCTGGCCTGCGTTCCCCTTGCCTATCTGTCATGGCGGTTTATCGAAGGGCCCTTCCGCAAGGGCAAAGCGGTCACACTGTTCCCGCAACGCGGTCGTCTCTTTACGGCCGCCGCCCTCACCGCCTCATTCTTCATTGCCCTTGGCTTCTATGGCAGTACCCATAATGGGCTGGATTTCCGCCTCCCGCAGGAAGCGCGGCTTGCGATTGCTCGGGAACGACACGATCCGGTGCTCGACACTTGCCTCTTCGACAAGGGTGAAATTTCTCTGCCCCATCCGGTCCGCGCCTGCCTGACCGCCCATTCGAACGACAGCGAAACAATTCTGATCGGCGATTCCCACGGGGCAGCGCTTGCGGGCGTGGCGCTACGCAGCTTCGATGCCGCCGCGCTCGACCTCTACGTTATGACGCATTCGGCCTGCGTCGGCTTTTCAGGGTTTTTTGTCAGCAATCCGAAATATCGGCTGCGCTGCAATGCCTTCTTCACAGGCATCGAGGATTATATCGACAAGACCGACAAGAAAACGGTGATCATGGCAAGCCGCTGGACCCTCTATGTCGAGGGAACGCCCTTCGACAATGGCGAAGGCGGGATCGAATCGCTCGGCCCGACCTATGTTGATCTCCTCGATCGCATGGACGAGCCCGCAAGCCGCGACGATCCGGCCCGCAAGGCCCGCGTCCTCAAGCAATATGTGGCGGATGTGCAGAAATATCTCGATGCCGGCCGAAATGTCGTGCTTGTCTACCCCATACCCGAGGCAGGCTGGAACGTGCCGGAAATCGTCGCAAAGTCAGCGATGGCCGGGCGCACCGATCTGGCGTTCAGCACGGGTTACGACCGGTATCAGGAGCGGAACCGGGCGGTAATCGAGGCGTTCGACGGCATATCCCATCCCAACTTGTTCCGCGTCAAACCGGCCGGCAGCCTTTGCAACAAGGCAATTCCCGACCGCTGCATCAACAGCCTCAGCGCCGAAAGGATCTTCTATTTCGACGACGATCATCTGTCGGATGCAGGAGCGGCGCTGGTGGTTCCCGCCTTGCTGGAGGCCGTTCGTACCATCGCCGGCCGCACGCCGGCTGCTGTCACGCAATAACGCGACTTCGCAACATGTCTTATTGAATTGCGCCGTCCGTAAATCAGGGTAGATTCAAACCTTGATGCAAACCAGCAGAGACATTCATTTCGCTGGCAGCACTCGGGAGGTCCGCCATGATGAACGATGATCACTACAAGCACGTCCTCTGTGCAGATGATATCGCCGCATTGCGGGACGCGTTCGAGCTGTTCTGCCGGGAGCACCACAAGCTACGCTGCGATGCCGACATGGAAGCTTCGGCCGACTTGATGATACGGCTTTATCGAAACGGCGAGCGCAATCCCGACGCATTGCGGCAAGCCTGCGAAGCATCGCTGGATTATCGGAACGTGGCGTGAATCTCGTATGCCTCGCTTGAGGGCGAGCAGTAAACCCGACGCATGGCGCCGGGCTTGTTTGCTGCCGTGATCGGCGTGATGGCTGCTATGCTCACGACAGCGCAGAAGCCGTGTGGACCTCGCCGTTATCATCAGTCTCCGCAACAATGAAACTGTCGTCCAGCATTTTCAGTCTGCGGCAACAATAGAGATGTGTCAGCCAATCGAACAACGTCCCCGTTAACCGGGCGACCAGATTAGCGTCTTGGCAACAGAGCACGGCCAGCGTTGCGTATGGTGATCGAGGAGTCGGACATCTGGGCAACCAGTCCGGCCGCCATGGCCGATTCAAGCGCGTCGGTGTAACTCTTGCCTTCCAGGCCTTGCTTTCTCGCATGACTTTCCACAGCGCCGCGGGTGGCAGTCGGGGAAATCCCATATCGGGCGTTCTTGAAGGCATTGACGATTATTTGATGCTGGTCGGCGAGGGTCATGATTGTGCTCCGATGGATTGCCCCGGTGCTATCAGGAAAGCCGCGAAGTAGATAGGGCGATCCGGGTTTGGCTGAGAGAAAGCGTACAAGACGCGACGCTCTTCCAGATACAATCAAAAAGGCCGTTACCCTGAGGTACCACTGCGCGCGTCATTAAAATTCTGACTGAAAATTTTGGTGGGTGATGTAGGGTTCGAACCTACGACCCGCTGATTAAGAGTCAGCTGCTCTACCAACTGAGCTAATCACCCGTCCAGAACCGCGTTGCTGCGGTCTGATGGGGCGTATAATGGCCTTCTGACGGCTTGTCTACCCCCGCAATGCATTTACCGCCGCTTTCCGCGGAAAAATCTGTATGGGCCGTTTGTGCCCTGTTTTTCAAAGATAAAGTTCGCCGGCGGCAATTTTGACCGCTTGTCCGCCGATCCGGGCAGCGGCAATTTCGCCGCTCGCGATATCGAGGTGGAGGTGCAGAAAGGACGGTCGGCCCATTTCCACGCCCTGCTCGATCATAAAAGGATGATGGCCGTCAATCAGGCGGTCGAAATGATGGATCGTGCCGGCAAAGGCTGCAAGGGCCGAGCCCGTGGCGGGGTCCTCGACGATCCCCATTCCCGGCGCGAACATGCGGCTGTGAAACCGTGCCGTATGGTTGACGCCGCCCCGGCAGTAAACATAGGCGCCGGCAAGCCGTCCTTCCGCCATGGGCGCGACCTTCTCCCAAAGCCCCGGCTCGAACTCGATTGCCGCGGCAGAAGCGACATCGTGCACCGGGATCATCGCGAAGGGCACGCCGGCGCTCCAGAAGGTCGGGACATGATTTTCGAAACCGACCTGCGTCACCTTGAGGCTCAGGGCATTGGCGATTTCCAGCCGGTCGAACTCAGCCGGCAGTTGTACGGGCTTTCTGGGAACATCGAACTCGGCAAATGTGACCGCACCCTCCCGTCCCTGTATTGCGCAGCGCACCGGCCCGACATTTTCCTCGAGCATCTGGACGAGGTCGAAATTACCGCTCGCAGCGTCCCTGCCGTCCTCTGCGAGGGCAACCGCTGCACCAACGGTGGGATGACCGGCGAAAGGCAATTCGTGTCCCGGCGTAAAGATCCGCAGCCGGGCGGTATGGGCCGGATTGTCCGCCGGCTGCACGAATACCGTTTCGGACAGATTGAACTCCATGGCGATTGCCTGCATCCGCCTGTCGCTCAAGCCGTCGCCATCGAAGACCACCGCAAGCGGGTTTCCCTCCAGCCTGTTTTGTGTGAACACGTCGTAGATTGCGTAACGCCGAGCCACGATAACCTCTCTTTCCGGTTTTCCCTGACCTTGCATGCCGAACGGCGGGCAGCAAGCGGAAACGCTAAAGCACCGTCTGGAAAACCCAGGCCAGTACCGGCGGCATGAACGATGAATAGGGGTACAGATGCGGGTCCGGGCTGTGGATCGCCACGGCCTCGTCGATCTCGGGTTGGGCATCGGCAGCGAGATGCCTGTCGATGCAGTTGATCAAATCCCTGGCGGTCACGGAAAAGCGGTAGACGCGGAACACAGTCACGACACCGTTGTCATGCATGGCCTGAAGTCCCGCAACATCCGTGGCGTCGGCCAGGTCCAGGCCAGTTTCCTCGCGCACCTCCCGCGCCATGTTGCTGTCGAGATTGCAGAAACCATCTTCCACGTCGCTGGGGTCAAGCGACCCGGCGGCGCAGTAGACCCGCCCCGGATTGGCGGTGTGGGCGGCCATCCTGATGGCGATCACGGCGCCGTCCGAGGACAGAATGACCGGTAGCGCGAAAATATGCAGGGCGGCATCGAGCGGTCGGGTCTTTCGCCAGAGCAGGAAGGCGGAAAACGGTACCATATGCATGTCGCCGGAAATCACCCCATCCTCGATCCTGATCCAGCGAGGAAGCATCATGGGGCCGTCGAACAAAGCCGGATTGGCCGCGACCTCCTGCTGCCAATTCCGCGCGATCGAGTCCCGTTCGGCGATGGCGTAGGGATGTGGCCCGCCGATCACCGGAAGCTGTATCCGATCGACGGAAAAGACTGTGCGCTCATCGGGCCACGCGGCTCTGTTGCTGATCATGGCGTTCCTCCGTCAGACATCGAGGGTCACGACGACCGGGCAGTGGTCCGACGCTTTCGGACGGTCCCAGCCCGTCCGCGGATAGCGCTCGACCTCCTGCCCCGGCGGGAAAAGCGTCCGATAAGGCTGGCCCGCACGGATGATTTCCGGGACGCTCGATGGATTGCGCTGCGCCAAGGCCTTCGAAAGCCAGATATAATCAAGCTGGCAGAGATGCCGCTCCTGCGGCCCGCGGCTGTGGAAGAGTGTCCAACGATCCAGCTCCGGACGGCGCCGGACGACATTTTCAACGAAGCCGTCATGGCTGAAAATATCGAGCGCGCTGGCGCTTTCCTGCCGCGGGACGAAGCTGTAGCCGCCGCGCCGGTCGCCGGTCACGTCCACCCTTTCCTGGTAGTCGTTCATATCGCCGCAGACAGCGAACATCTCGCCATCCGTATTGCCCGCACCGAAACGATTTTCGATGATCCTGCGAACGGCAGCCACTTCGGCCGTCCTGACCGGCATGGTCGAAGTCCGTCCGTCAAACCCGTTCCGCGCCGGTCCCATAGACTTGAGATGCACAACGAAAAGCGTCAGTGGCCGCCCGCCGATCCTGAAATCGAGCTCCAGACAGTCCCGCTTGAAGATCCTGTCCCCTGGCACGTTCGTTGCGGCAAGCCCGTCGTTGAACAGATCGAGATCGGCATAGGTGAGGCTTGCGTGGGATTTGACGTCGATGCATTCGATCTTGCGGCCGTCGCGCGTTTCCTCGCGCACCAGCACCGCGACATCGATGCCGCGGCTGTCGTTTCCCTCAATCAGGTATTTCTGCCGATAGCCATTACCAACCATCTTGAAAAGATAGCCATATTCGAAAGCCTGCAGCGCGGCCATGTTGTCGGCCTCCTGCAGGCAGAGAATGTCGGCGTCGCAATCGGCAATCGCCAGCGCCGACATCTGTCGCGTATCATCGGTATGTGAGATCGTCCGCGCCTCCTCCAGCCTCTGATATTCGCCTTCGCTCTTCACCTCGAACAGGCGCAGCACGCGGTCCTGTTTCAAGATGTTGCGAAATCCGGAAAAATCGAACCTGCTCATCAGGTTCTCGATATTGAAGGTGGCAAGGCGAAGGGACATCAGACGATTCCGTATGCGGTGCCGCGACTTTAGACAAAGACTGGCAAATGTCGAACCTCTTTCGCACCCGGCCGCGGAACGTCGCTATGCATGGTAGTTGATTATATTCAGCATATCTGCGATCCGGAAGCGGGCAGGCTGTTGCTGGCGGGGAGAAACAGAATGGGTACAGAGACCGGGTGGCGCGCGCGGATGCGCTACGAGTTCGACAAGAGCATGGCTGCCGGTCCCATCGCCCTGATCGGCTGGCTAACGGTTATTTCTCTTGTCGTCATCGTTCTTGCAGGCCTTTTCCTGGCCCTGACGCAGATTGCGCCGGAAGGCGGGGAACCCGTCAGCTTCATCGAAGGCGCCTGGGAATCGCTGATGCGGACCATGGATGCCGGCGCCATGGGCGGCGATGTCGGCTGGGCCTTTCGCGGTGTCTCGCTGTTCGTGACGATCGCCGGCATTTTCGTCTTCTCGGCCTTGATCGGCGTTTTGAGCGCAGGCCTTGAAAACAAGCTCGAGGAATTACGCAAGGGTCGTTCGCAGGTGCTGGAACAGGATCACACGATCATCCTCAACTGGTCGCCATCGATTTTCGATGTGATCGCCGAGCTTGTCATTGCCAACACGAGCCGCCGCAAGCCGCGCATCGTCATCATGGCCAACAAGGACAAGGTCGAGATGGAGGACGAGATCGCGGCCAAAGTCGCCGATCTCAAGAATACGCGCATTATCTGCCGCAGCGGCGACCCGACGGATCTCTATGATCTCACAATCGTCAATCCGCCTACCTCGCGCTCCGTCATCGTGCTCTCACCGGAAGGTGACGATCCCGATTCGCAGGTCATTAAAAGCGTTCTGGCACTGGTCAACGATCCCGGCCGACGGACGAAGCCGTACCAGATCGCGGCGGAAATCCGCGACAGCAGAAATGCCGATGTCGCCCGCATCGTCGGTGGCAGCGAATTGCAGCTCGTTCTCGCCGACGACCTGATCTCCCGCATCGTCGTCCATTCCAGCCGTCAAACGGGCCTGAGCGCTGTCTATTCCGAACTGCTCGATTTCGAAGGTTGCGAAATCTATACGCTGGAGCAACCCGACATCATGGGAAAGAGCTTTGCTGCAGCCGTCATGGCCTATGAGACCTCGACCTTGATCGGCCTTCGCGACGAACGGGGCAAAATTCTTCTCAACCCGCCGCCCGGCCGCATTTTCAAGCCGGGAGAACAGGCTGTCATCGTCGCTGAGGACGATGCTGCGATCAGGTCCGGCAATCATCAAGTCCACATCGAGAAGGAGGCTATTCTGCCCGTCTCGCCGCGCCAGATCGGTCCGGAGCGGACGTTGATTCTCGGCTGGAACCGCCGCGGCCCAATCATCAGCTTCGAATTGTCCCGCTACGTCGCTCCCGGTTCTCTGCTGACCATTGCCGCCGACACGCCGGAACTCGAGCGGGAGATCGGCGCATTGATGGTCGCCAACGGCAACATGGCCGTCGATTACCGGATTGTCGATACGAGCAGCCGCGAGCAGCTCGATGCGCTGGAGATTCCAAGCTACGACCACGTGCTCGTGCTCGGCTACAGTGATCATATGGCGCCGCAGCCGGCTGACACACGGACACTGGTGACGCTTTTGCAACTCCGCAAGATCGCCGAAAAGGCCGGAAGGCATATCAGCGTCGTCAGCGAGATGACGGATGTGCGCAACCGCGAACTGGCGGAGGTCACCCGTGCCGACGATTTCGTCGTCAGCAACAAGCTGGTCAGCCTGATGCTCGCCCAGGCTTCCGAGAATGAATCCATGGCTGCGATCTTCGACGAACTGCTCGATGAGAACGGTTCTGAAATCTATATGCGCCCGGTCAGCGATTATGTCCGGATCGACGAGCCGCTGACCTACTACACCATCTGCCTTGCTGCGCTGCGCCGGGGCGAAGTCGCAATCGGCTATCGCCGCCAGCGCGACGAGGCTCCGGACCCACGCAGGCTCGGCGGTGTCGTGGTCAACCCGTCGAAAGCGGAAAAACTGCTCTACAGCGAAGAGGACCGGGTCATCGTTCTGGCGCAGGATTGACCGTCTGAAAATGCATCTCGATTGCCGAACCGCCCTTTTAACTTGATAAGCTGGCGCTAGCTTGTCTTTCTCGTCTGGCGCGATCCGATCGAGGAACAATCATGGAATATCGTCTTCTCGGCCGTTCCGGCCTCAAGATTTCAACGCTCACCGTCGGCACGATGACGTTCGGCGGCAAGGGCTGGGCAAAGACTGTCGGCGATCTCGGCGTCAATGACGCCCGCCGTCTGGTCGATCTCTGCCTTGACGCCGGCGTCAATCTGATCGACACGGCCGACGTTTATTCCCAAGGCGTCTCGGAGGAGATTATTGGCGAGATCCTCGGCGGCGAGCGCAAGAACGGCGTGCTGATCGCCACCAAGGCACGCTTTCCCATGGGTGATGGCCCGAACGATGCCGGCTCCTCGCGACACCATCTGGTGCGCGCTTGCGAGGCCAGTCTCCGGCGACTGAAGACCGATGTTATCGACCTGTATCAATTGCACGAATGGGATGGCCAGACGCCGCTTGAGGAAACCATGGAAGCGCTCGACCTGCTCGTGCGCCATGGCAAGGTGCGCTATAACGGCTGCTCCAACTTCTCCGGCTGGCACATCATGAAAGCGCTCGGCATCAGCGCGACCGACCATCGCCACCGCTTCGTCAGCCAGCAGATCCACTACACCTTGGAAGCGCGCGACGCAGAATACGAGCTGCTGCCGGTCTCGATCGACCAGGGTCTTGGTGTTCTTGTCTGGAGCCCGCTGGCCGGCGGCCTGTTGTCCGGCAAGCACCGGCGCGACAAGACGGCGGAGGGATCGCGCCAGCTTGCCGGCTGGGACGAGCCACCGATCCGCGACGAAGACCGGTTATGGGCGATCGTCGACACACTGGTCGCGATCGCGGAAAGCCGCGTCGTTTCCGGGGCACAGGTCGCTCTTGCCTGGCTGATCGGCCGCAAGCCAGTCACATCGGTGATCATAGGCGGACGCACGGAAGCGCAGTTCAAGGACAATCTCGCTGCCGCCGAGCTGACGCTCACCGCCGAGGAGCGCAAGCGCCTTGACGACGTCAGCAAGCCGCCCGTTCTTTATCCTTACTGGCACCAGCTGCGCACGGCGAGCGATAGGCTCGGCGAGGCAGACTTGTCGCTGCTCGGGCCACATTTATAGGCCATGCCCACACGTGACAGCCGAACCTGGTTTGGGAAAAGCGGTGTGCAGTGCTGAACGGCCTTGGCTTTTCTCCCGACCTGACGGATATGATCCGGCGAAATAATGCTGGAATCTGATGATGACCCCAAGTCTCCGCCCGGACAATTCCCGCCCGATGTCGCGCGCAGGCGCACTTGCGATCGAGATGACCCGCTGGCCGAGCGTGACAGGAAGTGACGACGAGGCCGCCTTTTCGGGGCGGCTTATCAGCCTTCTTGCAGGACTGGACTATTTTCAAGCGCGTCCTGCCCAGTTGCTGGCGCTCGACACTCACGGAAATCCGCCGCGCCGGAACGTGGCGGCGCTGGTGCGCGGCAAGGGCCGCCACTGCCTTGTGCTGGCCGGGCACTACGATACAGTCTCGATCGACAATTATGGCGGTCTCGCACCCCTCGCCTGCGAACCGGAGGCACTGACCCAGGCGCTGATCGAGGCGCTTTCCGGCAAAACGCGCAGTCCGGCGGAAGACAGGACGCTTGAAGACCTCCTCAGCGGCGCGTTTCTCGCAGGGCGCGGATTGCTCGACATGAAGAGCGGCCTGGCCGCCGGCATCGCTGTTCTGGAACGTTTCGCAGCCCTTGAGGAGCCGCCGGGAAACCTCCTGTTCGTGGCCACTCCAGACGAGGAAAACCGGTCGCGCGGTATGCGGGCTCTCAGGGATAGTCTGCCGTCCTTGGCGAACCAATTCGGACTGGACATCATCGGCGGTATCAATCTGGACGCCAGTGGCGACGATGGCGACGGAACGGAAGGCCGCGCCGTTTATTTCGGCTCTGTCGGCAAGTTCTCGCCTTTCGCTTTCGTCTCCGGCCGACCGACCCATGCCGGCTATGCCTTCGACGGCGTCAGCGCGCATCTGATCGGTGCAGAAATCATGCGCACCATGGAAACGAACAGCGCGCTTTGCGACGAAGCCCACGGCGAGATTTCTCCGGCTCCCGTCTGCCTGGAAGCCAGGGATCTGCGTCGTGGCTACGAAGTGACGACGCCCGCCCATGTCTGGCTGTCGTTCAACTGGTTGACGCACAAGCGCACGCCGCCAGAGCTGTTGGACACCTTCAAAACGCTGGTGGCCGGAGCGATGCAGGCGGCGCTCGACGCCCAGGCGTGCAATGCCGCGGCATTCTTCGAACGGCAGGGCAATGTAAAAAGAACTGAAGCCTGTCAGGCGCATGTGCTGACGTTCGCTCAACTGCACGCGCAAGCGCTTTTGAATGGCGGCGCAGCGGCGGCAGAACGGCTGGCGGCCGTCCAGCAGTCCCTTGCGGACGCGGAAGACCCGATGGCGATCACCCGGCAGATCGTTACTGCCACGCTCGCCGAAGCCGGTCTCGAAGGACCGTTGGTCGTGGTGGGTTTTTCCACCCTTCACTACCCTCGCGTCCATATCGGTAGCCTGGGCCATGCAGGCGAGGTCTTTGGAACGACAATTGTGTCGGCGTCACAGCGGTGTGCGGAGAAGCACGCAACGAGCATCAGGGCGAAGCAGTTTTTTGCCGGTATTTCCGACATGAGCTTCTTCGGCCATCGCCCCGAGGCTGATGAGACGGAGCTTCTCGCCGCCAATACGCCCTGCGCCAGCTTTATCGACAGGGCTCAAGGTGAAGCCTTGTCTTTCCCCGTGGTGAACATCGGGCCATGGGGACGCGACTACCATCAGAAATGGGAGCGCGTCCACATGGACTATACTTTCAACGTTTTGCCGGATGTGATCTACGAGGCGGCGTTTGCCGCCCTCAACGATGCCGGTTAGGCTGCGGCCCGGGCTTCCTCACCGATCAGGCCACCAAGACGCGACATGCCCTCCTCGATCATCGCCTCGTCGGCGCAGGAGAAACTGAGACGCAGCGTATTGGCCCCGGAGCCATCGGCAAAGAAAGCCTTGCCCGGCACAAAGGCAACTTTGGCCGAAACCAGGGACTTGGCGAGAAGCTCCGCTCCGTCCATGCCTGAAGGCAGGGTCAGCCAGATGAACATGCCGCCTTCAGGCTGCGTCCAGTTGACGCCTGCCGGCATATATTTCGCCAGCGCCGCCAAAATGGCATCGCGCCGCGCCATGTAGACAGACTTGATCTTGGCAACCTGCGCATCGAAGCCGCGCTCGGCAACGTGGCAGATGGCCATCTGGTTGATGGTCGAGGAATGGAGATCGGCTGCCTGTTTCATCAGGACCAGCTTCCGGATGACCGTATTGGACGCGCAAACCCAACCGACCCTGAGGCCCGGCGCCAGCGTCTTGGAGAAACTGCCGCAATAAATGGTCCGCGCCTCGTTGATGCTGCCCTTGCGGGCGATTTCAAGGGCCAGGATCGGCGGCACGGCATCGCCGTCATAGCGTAGGGATTGGTAGGCAGCATCCTCGATCAGGGCTATATCGAGTTCCTCGGCGAGATCCAGAACCTTTTCACGCGCCGCGAGATCGAGGCTTTCTCCCGTCGGGTTGGAGAATTCAGCCGACATATAGGCAAATTTCACCTGTCCGCCGGCCGCTGCAGCGGCTTCGCGATAGGCCTGCGGCGTGCGGTTGCCGGCGATCGTCAATTGATCGTAAGCCGGCTCATAGGCATTGAAAGCCTGCAGGGCGCCGAGATAGGTCGGCCACGTCACCAGGGCGGTATCGTTTGGCGACAGGAACAGCTTGCCGAGATAATCCAGCGCCTGCTGCGAACCGGATGTGATCAGGATATTCTCCGGCTCGCAGGCAATGCCGATATCCGCCATGCGGCCGGCAAGCCACTGACGCAGCGGCAGATAGCCCTCGCTGATTGAATACTGCAGGGCGGCGCTGACAGCCGGACCGCCGAAAATATCGGCATAGGCTTCCTTGAATTCCTTGTCGGGAAAAAGTGCCGGATCCGGAATTCCGCCGGCAAAGGATATGATATCCGGCCGGTCGAGCAATTTCAGCAGTTCCCGAATTTCAGAAGCGCGCATCCGCGACGAGCGGGTCGCAAAGATCTTTTCCCAATCCAGCATGGCAGTTTCCTCAGATTATGCTTTTCCAGGACAAGACCACGATGAGCTTATTAAGTCAACAATGCTGACCTATATTTTCACTTCCGAAAGCGCTTTCTTCCGGCAGAATCTAAGCTGAAGCGATGACATGCACGGGCGTCAACGAGGCCCAACGCGGGAGACCGGTCCGGCGGTTGATGCCGGCCGTTTCGATGGCTTATCAAACCGAAACGGCAGACAGCCTGCCGTCAGACCTCATGGCCGTAGAAGCTGAGCGCCACCAGCGTGACGATTGCGCAGATGATGACGACATCGAACACAGCGAAATGATAGAAGAACGTAGACATGGCAGTATCCTCCTAAGGCGGATAATACTCCAAAATGCGTCATTTTCCAAATCTTGCTTTGAAAAAGGGGAAAGGCCGGAGAACAAAACTCCGGCCTTCCAGTACAATGCGATGCAACATTTCCATGTTGCTATGCAAAATCAGTTTTTCGCCTTATCGACCAGCTGGTTCTTGGCGATCCACGGCATCATGCCGCGCAGCTTGGCGCCGACTTCCTCGATCTGGTGGTTGTCGTTCATGCGGCGGATACCCTTGAAGCGGGCAGCACCGGAACGGTATTCCTGCATCCAGTCGGAGGTGAACTTGCCGGTCTGGATGTCGGTGAGGACGCGCTTCATTTCAGCCTTTGTTTCAGCCGTGATGATGCGTGGACCCGAGACGTATTCGCCCCACTCGGCCGTGTTCGAGATCGAGTAGTTCATGTTGGCGATACCGCCTTCATAGATCAGGTCGACGATCAGCTTGACTTCGTGCAGGCACTCGAAATAGGCCATTTCCGGCGCATAACCGCCTTCGACCAGCGTCTCGAAGCCGGCGCGGATCAGTTCGACCAGACCGCCGCAGAGAACGACCTGCTCGCCGAAGAGGTCGGTTTCGCATTCTTCCTTGAAATTTGTCTCGATGATGCCCGAACGACCGCCACCAACGCCGCAGGCGTAGGACAGAGCGAGATCGAGCGCATTGCCCGACGCGTTCTTTTCAACGGCAACGAGGCAGGGAACGCCGCCGCCCTTCTGGTATTCGCCGCGAACCGTATGGCCGGGGCCCTTCGGTGCAATCATGACGACGTCGAGCGTATCCTTCGGCTCGATCAGGCCGAAGTGAACGTTAAGGCCGTGGGCGAAAGCAATCGCTGCACCGTCACGGATGTTGCCCGCGATATCGGCCTTGTAGATGTCGGCCTGAAGTTCGTCCGGCGTCGCCATCATCAAAAGGTCGCCCCACTTGGCGGCTTCGGCAACGGTCATGACCTTGAAGCCGTCGGCTTCGGCCTTCTTGATCGTGGCGGAACCGGCCTTGAGCGCGATGACGACGTTGGAAGCGCCGCTGTCCTTCAGGTTCAGCGCATGGGCGCGGCCCTGGGAGCCGTAGCCGACGATAACGACGTTCTTGGACTTGATGAGGTTGAGATCGGCATCACGATCGTAATAGACGCGCATTGTAATTTCCTTCCCTTTGCTTGTCTGTTTTGGTTCTCCGGCTGCCCTCAAAGGCTCGCCGTATCTCTTTTCGAGCCGCAGAGCGACAGAAAGGCATCGACCGCCCGCTCCGCCCTTTGGCTGAAACCCTGTTTTGCCCGGCTTATGTCCTCGCCGAGCAGCATGCGCAGATGCAGATCGGAAACAACCAGCCCGTACAGTGTGCCGTAAGCCTCCTCGCCGTCCTCGAAGGCCAGAAGCCCGGAGCGGCGTCCGGCGTCGAGCAGAGCCCCTGCCCGCTTGCCGATCTGCCGGCGGCCATGCTCCTGCAGCATCTCGCCGAGCTTGGAGCCGTCGCGGCTCGCTTGCCCGATCGCCAGACGGTTCAGTGCCAGCGACACGTCGCCGGAGAGAACGTCGAGCAGGTCGCGCGCAAACACCACCAAATGGGCGCGCAGGCTCTCGGCCGTCAGCCGTTCCGAACGCTCGTCGAAGGTCCGGACCTTGCTCGCCTGGAAACCGATCATCGCCGACAGGATGCCGTCGCGATCACCGAACCACTTGTAAAGGCTCTCTTTCGAGCAGTTCGCCGCCCGCGCCACACCGGCCGTCGTCAGTGCCTTCTCGCCGCCATCGACCAGAAGCCTGAGCGCGCTATCCAGAACGGCGTTCTGGCGCGGCGAAAATTCCGGCTGGGACTGGTGGTGGACAAGCAAGACATAAAACTCCATCAAAGTACCGTACGGTACGGTTCTGCTTATGTCGCAAAGATTTTGGCGGGTCAAGAGGCAAGTGCAGAATAATCAGGCAGAAATCCCACGGTCACACGCTGAATGCGCGACCAGCCAAATACTCCGAAAATGTGCAGCCGCGGTGTATTCGATATCGCTTTTGTTCCGTGACATGCGCTCCTGCCCTCAGCTATAGATGAGCTTCATTCTCCTGGGGAGGTTCCATGTTCCGGCCTATCGCTACCACTGTCTTGTCCTGCTTCATGCTGCTTGCGCCCTTGACCGCCTCAGCCGAATCCGCGGACGACGTGCGCGGCCGCATCGAGGACCTGCACGGCAATGCGGACGGCTTCGACGAGGCTTTCAAGTTGGTGACGGAAGCAATGAAATTCGGCGATCCGGTCACGATCTCCGACCTCGGCAACTATCCGCTGACGGTGAACGCCAACGGCGAAACCTACGATATCCTGTCCGCCAAGGACATGCTCGACAACTACGGCTCGCTGGTGATGCAGGAAACCCAGAATGCCGTTTCGGAACAGCAATATGGCGATCTGATCGTGAACAGCGACGGCGTCGGTCTCGCCAACGGCGCGCTCTGGATGAGCGCCATCTGCGATAATGATGACTGCACCCAGTCCCACTGGGCCATCATGAGCATCAATAATTAAGGCGAGGACCTGACCCGAGCCCGTCAGGCTATCCAGTGCAGCGGCTCGCAATCTCTCTGCCAGCGGCATTCGGAAAGGCCGGTCGATTCAAAAGGATCGATCAGCGTTCCGGCAACGATCGAGGCGAGCAGGCGCGGCATCGGCGGAACCTTGGCGATGCTGGAAACCAGCCGATCCCGGATCCAGGCAACGGCTGCCGAATCGGATTGATAAAAGGGCGTAAAGGCGAGCGACAGCATCTGGAAAAGCCTGACATGATCGCGGCGCGCGCGTGCATAGGCAGGAAGCGCCAAGGCCAGATCGTCATGTATTTCCAGTGCATGGGAGAGCGCGGCCGCATCGAGCAGGGCCATGTTCGCCCCCTGCCCCAGTTGCGGGCTCGTGGAGTGGGCGCTGTCGCCGATGAAGGCGAGCCGATCGGCGAAAGGCGGAAGCGCCGTGCGATGGGCGTAGCGCGCCAGAACCAGTTGATCCCAGTCGAGAATCTGATCGAGAAACGGCGCACTGTCGGGCCAGTATCCATAAACTCTGTTCTTCCAGGCATTGATTCCCGCGGCCCGGGTTGCCTCCACGTCGGCAAGTTTCAGGCTCCAGAAAAACGCGGTCTTGTCAGCCGCCCCAACCCGAGCCCGACCCGCCGGCAGAACGCCGATCATGACCTTGGCCTTGTCGTAACGCTGCGTCAGGGCGCGTTTGTCGGAAACAGTGTCTTCGGCATCCAGCGTCGCCCAGAAAGCGCCATAGGCGAGTTCGCGGACGATCGGAGCCGAGGACGAGCCGGTGATCAGCGGCGAGCGCGCGCCGCTGGCATCGATCACCAGATCGTAGCTGCCGATTTCTGCACCGTCTTTATCCATCAAACTCCGTTTACCGGCCCGCAGAACCGCGGCCGACAGGGACACGCCGCATCGGATGGGGATGCCTTGGGCAAGGATGGCGTCATGCAGCACCCCGAACAGGGCTGCCCGGTGCACGGCAAGACCGTATCTGCCGCCGGGAGCCGCATCGTAGCGCACGTCGAGTACGGTGCGGCCGCTCAGGGCATCGGCGCCATGGAGCCGATCTATTCTATTCCCCAGCGCCCGGATACTGTCGAAAAGACCAAGCGCATGAAGAACAGTCAAGCCGGTCGGTTGCATCAACAGTCCGGAGCCGACCGGCGCCGCCCTGTCGAATCGCTCAATGATCTCGACCCTGTGCCCCGCCCGCGACAGAAAGAGCGCCGCTGCAAGACCCGCCGGTCCGGCACCCGCTATACCGATTTCGAGCTTCCTCATGCTGCCCCGCTGGTCCTGCCCTCGCGATCATCTGTAGAATGGCATGACCCTGGCGTCCACAGAGCCTGACCGGCCTAATTGTCGCGCTTAGAGCGCAGCCGCATCATAGTCGGCGCGGGCGGCCCGGATCCGGTCGTGATTTGCGCTTGACCATTCGACAAGACCGCCGATCAGCACGAGGAAAGACTGACCGAGCGGAGTGAGGCTATATTCCACGCTTGGAGGCTGGGTCGGAAAGACCTTGCGGCCCAGATACCCGTCGCGCTGCAGGTCGCGCAATGTCTGGGTCAGCATGCGCTGGGAAATATCGGGAATGAGCCGGCGCAGCGCCGAAAACCGCATCGGACCATCAGCGAGGGCCAGGATCATCAGCGTGTTCCATTTGCCGCCGATGTTGTCGATCACATCCCGCACCGGACAATTGGCTCTGGAAAACACCATGCCGTTGATGACGATCACCTGCTCGCCTTCGGTCTTGCCTGCCATCCTGTTCATGAGCCGGTTCCCTTCACGTAACCACGATAGAAAAAACTGCCTCCTTTACATCCGCCGGGCGATAGCGAAATAAGAGCAGGTCTCATTTCGGAACCATATCCCAAACCGGATGCGCCGGCAACGAACCGGCTGCCATCCTCATCAAAAAAGGATCTAACATGTCTGAAACCCTCCTCGTCACCGGCGCCGCCGGGCAGCTCGGCCGCCTCGTCCTCGACGGACTGCTTGCGTCCGGCAAGATCTCGCCGGCCAGTATCGTCGCAACCAGCCGCGACACCGCAAAGCTCGCTGACTACGCGGCCAAGGGTGTCCAGACCCGCCCGGCCGACTTCGATGATGCAGCGTCCCTCGAAGCCGCCTTTCTAGGCGCCAACCGTATCCTGATCATCTCGACGGATGCACTCGACGAGCCGGGCAAGCGCCTTCGCCAGCATAAGGCCGCTGTTGCCGCCGCAGAGAAGGCAGGCGCCAAGCACATTTTATACACCTCCATGCCAAGCCCGGAAACTTCGGCCGTCACCTTCGCGGGCGATCATCTCGGCACCGAAAACGCCATCAAGGCGACAGGCATCCCCTACACCATTCTGCGCAATGGCTGGTACATGGAAAACCTCTTCATGGCCCTGCCGCATGCTCTGGCCTCGGGCCAATGGTACAGCGCCGCCGGAAATGGAGAACTCGCGCATATCGCCCGCGCGGACATCGCCAAGGCCATCGTCGGCGCCCTTCTGTCTGACGCAACGGAAAGCGCGACATACACGCTGACCGGAGAAACGAAACACACGACGGACGAGGTGGCCGCGCTGGTCAGCCAAGCCACCGGCAAGCCGCTGGAGGTCGTGCATGTCACGGACGAACAGCTCGCGGGCGGACTGAAGGCAGCGGGCCTGCCGGAAGGCTTCATTCCGGTGATCGTCTCCTTCGACACCAATACCCGCGAAGGTCATATCAGCATGGTCACTGCGGATGCTGCAAAACTTTCGGGCCAGACGCTGACCACCCTCGAAAGCTTCCTCGAAGCCAGCAAGCCCGTGTTGCTCGCATAATCCAAAAAGGGCTCCGTTTGCGCGGAGCCCTGACCTATCGCATCCTTCAGTCAGATGGTCTGTCCGCAGGCCCGGCAGAAACGCCGCACGGTTTCGTCCATGCCGTATTGAAGCGCATCTGCGGTCAGGCCATGGCCGATCGATACTTCCGCAAGGCCCGGTATGCGCGCGGCAAGCGGCGGCAGGTTGGCGACGGTCAGGTCGTGACCGGCATTGACACCGAGCCCGAGTTCCGCGGCCAGTTCGGCGGTCCAGCCGAGATCGTCCAGAATGGCAATGCTGCGCTCGGGATCGTCATAGCAGCCACCATAGGGACCGGTATAGAGTTCGATCCGGTCAGCGCCAGTCTCGCTCGCAATCTTCAATGCTTCGCCGTCCGGGTCGCCATCGGCAAACAGTGACACCCGAAAGCCCTTTGTCTTCAACCGGCCGACGACAGTGCCAAGAAGAACGTGGTTCTTTCGGAAATCCCAGCCGTGGTCCGAGGTTGCCTGCGCCGGATCATCCGGCACCAGCGTCACCTGATCTGGCTGGTGCTGATCGACAAGATCGAGAAACTCCGAGTTCGGATACCCCTCCATGTTGAATTCCGCCTGCGGGTAGAGATCGTCGATCAAGGCGCGAATCGGCGCCAGATCGGAGAAACGGATATGCCGCTGGTCGGGGCGCGGGTGCACCGTTAGGCCGCTCGCGCCTGCCGCAAGGGCGATTTCTCCAAGCCCTGTCACCGATGGCCAAGGGAGATCGCGGCGGTTTCTAAGCATGGCGATGGCGTTCAGATTTACCGAGAGTTTGGCAGGCATTTCAGGACTTTCGACAAGAGAGGAGCCGTGCCCCTGTCTTAACGGCTCACTCCGCAGGCTGCAAGAAAACGGCCGGTTTAATCTTCGCCTGCAACAAAAAATGCGGATGACGCATATTTCATGTACTATATGCGTGTAACAACCGGACGCCCGCCAAACCAGGAAAAGCCTGATCTGGTGGAGAGGGCGAGCAATCGTCTGAGACTTGCACCGCACCAACACCATGGAAAGACATCTACCGGACCGATGACACGTTGTTTGCCCACCAGCCTTTTGTTTCCAGCCGTCTCTTGCAGAAGAGCCACGTCCATGCCGCTCGCATCGGGGAGACAAGCCGATGACTGAGACGGCGCGTCCCCAGGATGCCCTCATTCTCGAAGCGCTCGAACGGCTGCTGTCGAGCGCGGTCTTCGCCCGCTCGGAGCGGCTTCGGGCGTTCCTGAAATATGTGGTCGAGCGCGAAATGGAGGGCAACGGCCATCAATTGAAGGGCTACACGATCGGGATCGACGTTTTCGATCGGCCGCAGGCCTTCAACGCCGATAGCGACCCTCTGGTGCGGGTCCATGCCGGAAAACTTCGCAAGCTTATGGCAGCTTACTACGCCGGCGAAGGCGCAAAGGACGATTGGCGGATCGATATTCCCAAGGGAAGTTATGTGCCCATCTACAGCCGCCACAATCAACCGCCTGGCCCGGAGCCGGAACGCATTGTGGTCGCCGCGCCCAGGCGCCGTCCCGCCTGGCGGCCGGCGCCCTTCTCGTCGCCGCTCGCCCTCCTTTCCGTTCTGCCTCTGCTTATTTTCGTGCCCCTGTCGTCGCCCGCCATGAGCGTCAGCATCCCCACACCCGCCCGGCTGCACGGAGCTGTCGTCGAACGCAAGTTCGCTGGCGCCCTGCCGCGGATCACCATCCGGACGGAGGGGCCGAAACGCGGCAAGGCTGCCCGTTTCGGCGATGCATTTGGAACGGCAGCGTCCCATTACCGCACCATCACGATAGCTCCGGCAAGATCAATGTCTGCCAATCCACGCCCGGATGCCGACCCGCTTGCCTTTACCGTCACGATCGCCGAAGAGAAACTGCAGGCCGGCCTGCGTGTCGTCATTGTCCAGGATGCGTCCTCGACGATCCTCCATGAGAGTTTGATCGATCAGGCTCATCTGGCTGCGGACGCCGATATTCTCTTCGAAAGCCTGGCGCTTGCAGAAAAAGCGCTGTCGGCGGACGGCGATCTGTACCGCTATGCGCGCAGGACATTGACCGCCAGTCCGTTGATGGCCTGCATGGCGCTGACCGATACCTATGGAAAATTGCAGACCCGGGAGGCCTTTCACGAGGCCAGGTCCTGCCAGGAGGACTTGTCGAGCGAGCATCGCCGCAAGCTGCAGTTCGTGATCAGCGCAGGGGCGCTGCCTTTCACGCTGGCCCGGTAACCAGGACAGCCGCTACGGCTGCCCGAGCCGTCACCGGACGATCGTCAGCGTTTCCGCGGCGCGGGTGATCGCCGTGTAGAGCCAGCGTTCGCGGGTGTCGCGAAAGGCCCAGCTTTCATCGAACAGCACCACATCGTTCCACTGCGAGCCCTGGGCCTTGTGCACGGTCAGGGCATAGCCGTAGTCGAACTCATCGTACCGCTTGCGCGTCGACCAGGGGATTTCGCCCTCGACATCCTCGAAGGCGGTTTTCAAGAGCTTGATCTTGGCCGCGCCGCGATCCATGTCGTCGTCCTCAGGCCGGATCATCAGGTTGATACCCGGCTTCACCGTTTCCTTGGACGAGGTCATGACCTGCCAGAGCGAGCCGTTCAGCAGTCCCTTGGCGGGATCGTTGCGCAGGCAGACCAGCTTGTCGCCCGACTGCGGATAATCGGTGGTAAAGCCTTTCAACTCCCGCAGCCGCATATTATAGCGGCGTCGCGTCTTGTTGGTTCCGACAAGCACCTGATCTGCGTCCAGCACGAGGCTTTGCGTCACCTCGTTCTTGGAAATGACTCTGGCCGTCGTGCCATAGTCTCCATGCATGATCTCCTTACCTTCGCGCACCTGCATGGCGAGCTTGATGATCGGATTGTCACGGGCCTGCCGGTGGATGTCCGTCAAGAGATAATCCGGTTCCTCGTTGGTAAAATAGCCGCCACCGGAGACCGGCGGCAGTTGGCCGGGATCGCCAAGCACGAGGATCGGTGTGCCGAAGCTCATCAGATCCCTGCCCAATGCCTCGTCCACCATCGAGCATTCGTCGACGATGATCAGTGCCGCCTTGGCGACCGGGCTCTGGCGGTTGATCGAAAACATCGGCGCGATGGACGTCTTGCCGGTTTCCTCGTTCGACACTTCCTCCTCGCCGCGCGGCCGGTAGATCAGCGAATGAATGGTCTTGGCGTTCGACGCGCCCTTTGAGCGCAGCACCTGTGCAGCCTTGCCGGTAAAGGCGGCGAACAGCACATCGCCATCGACATGTTCGGCAAAGTGGCGGGCAAGCGTGGTCTTTCCGGTTCCGGCATAACCGAAGAGGCGAAAGAGCGGCGATCGTCCCTCCTTCAGCCAGCGCGAAACGGCCTTCAGGGCTTCATCCTGTTGTGGTGCGAATTCCATGGCCGATCTATTGCCCGATTCGCCGTCTTCTGTCGCCCGGCTTGAAGGGCAGGCTTGGCGCTGGCAATCGCATACGCGTCCGGCAACCTCGGGAAACCGCCACGCGGAAGGCATATCGGCACCCGTGTCGCATAATACATGATAGAAGCAAAAAGACCGTCCACCGCCGTGATTGGTGACTGTGAAAGCGTTGACGTCACGACAGCGCCTTTTGAAAACCCAAAGCTGCGACCGCCTCGGGAATCGGCAGCTGGGAAAAGCCGGTCCAATGGGGCTTTGTCGCGAAGTGCGCCGCGCGGAAGCGATCGTGAGTTTACCGCAGCGGATCGTTGTCCAGCCGGATGGGCTTTCCATGGGGCGTCGCCGCGGCCGCACGCTGCCAGCTTTGCGAGAGTTGATCGAGATCGGCCTTCGAGGTGATCGACAGTTCCGTGACGAGCCGTGACAATGCCGCGACCCAACAGTCGAAATAATCGGCCGCATCGGCGCGCCGGCCCGGGCGATAAAGCTCCTGCGACAGGACTTCCGCCCATTCGCTCCAGGAGAACACGCCCTTCTCGTAGAGGCTCACCGTCATCGCAAAGGCATCCGCCTGCCAGGGTTCGGCAAAGACCGGATCGCCCTCGGGCGACCTTGGAAGTTCGGGCGAGTTCGCCAGCAATGCAGCAGGCTTACGCATGTTCAAGATAGCTCTCCCAGGCATCGATCGACACCGTCAGCGACGGATCCGCCCCCTCGCCCCATATTTCCTCTCCATCGAACACTACCGTATAAACCCATTGTGGATTTTCGCCTTTCCCATGGGCATTCTCGTCGGGAAAGACGAACGAGCCCTGCACGCTCTCGACGATGCCCGTCTTCGAACGGGCATAGCGCGGCAGGCGCGTATGGGTCAGAGGATTGAAATTCCGGGTGCGCACCTGCTGGCCGGGGGTGAACAGCGGATCGGTCGTCGCGGGGCGGTCGCAGGGGGCGCCTTTGGCAAGAACGGACGGGACCATAGCGGCGGTCAATATGCGTTTCGGCTCACGGCTCTTTTCCAGCAACACGCCCGCAGCCAGTTCGTCGGCTGAAACGAAGCCGTGGCGCTGCAGGAGCACCTCCAGCGCTCGCGTCCAGATTTCATAGTAACTGGCCGACAGGTAGGTCGCCGGCGGCAGGCTTTCGCGGGCATGGCGGCTTTCATCGATGGTCCAGGCCCCGAAAGCACCGCAGGACAGGGTCAGCCCCAGCGCACGCTTCTCCCAATCGGCATGAAACAACGGTTCGTTGGTTTCAGGCGCGACCGGGCCGAACCCATGCTGCCCGCCAAGGTCCTGGGCGCCGTTCATGCCGCTTCTCCGACTGTTTTTGCCAGTCCGGTGCCGATCATCGAATCCCGTGTCACAAGATCGGCGAGCGCCTCCGGCGTGAACCCCTCCGTGCCCTCTGGCCGCTCGGGAATGACGATATAGCGAAGCTCGGCCGTCGAATCCCAGACGCGGATCTTCCTGGTCTCGGGCAAAACAACTCCGAATTCACCCAGCACACCACGCGGATCGATCACCGCGCGCGAACGATAGGGCGGTGCCTTGTACCAGACGGGCGGCAGTCCGAGCACCGCCCATGGGTAGCAGGAGCATAGGGTGCAGACCACGAGATTGTGGATATCAGGCGTATTGAAGACCGCGCGCATATGCTCGCCCTGGCGGCCGCTATAGCCGAGGCTGGCAATCGCAGCCGTGGCGTCGCGTCGCAACCAGTCGGCAAAGTCCGGTTCGCTCCATGCCTTTGCGACGACGCGGGCGCCGTTGCGCGGCCCGATCCTGGTCTCGTAGGTCTCGACGATGGCGTCGATCGCTGCCGGATCAATCAGGCCCTTCTGCGTCAGCACGGTTTCAAGCGCCTTCACCCGCGCTTCCATCGGCGAAAAATGGTTGTCATGATGGTCATGCTCATCGTGATGGGGGTGATGCATTTTATCCTCGATGGCTATGGACTGGAAAACGGGTTGTCACCGGCAGGGAGGCTCTTGCCGAGATCTCCGCGCAACAGATTTTCGAAGGGTATAGGCTCAAGTTTCCCCGGCTGCTCGAAGGGATTGGAAAAGGCAAATATGAAGAAGAGGACGACACCCGAATAGGCGGCGAAAGTGGAGAGCAGAAAAACATGCGTCCGTGTCGGACGAAAGACATAGAATGGCACCGCAAGCAGCGCGAGGCCAGTCAGGGCCGGCGCCCAGAACAAGCCGCTGAAACTGCCCGCCGCGGTCTCTTCGCGGATCTGTCGAAACCGTGCGATAGCCGTTGCCCGATCGCGCATTCTGTTGCCCAGATAACGCTGCCGCTCCGTTTCCGCCGTCAGATCGAGCAACCGTTCATAGACATCGTTCCACTCCACCCACGCCTTTGGTGAGAGCCCTTGACGATGGCCCAGCCTGCGCCATTCCTCACCGACCACGGCAAGAACGTATTTGGCCAATCCGGTCTGGATCAGCGCAACCGAAGGCCCGCCATAGCGCCCGATGTCATTGTAGACGTCGGATATCGCCACGGCCTCCTCCATCAGATTGTTTCGGATGCCCTTGTAGTCGTCAAGTTCCTGAGCATAGACCAGGGCAAGGATCAGGCCGTGGAGTGCGGCAATCCGCACGGCAATCGTTGCCGCAGCGTCATGGGTACGATCACCGTCGGCGCCGGGCGCAAGCACTTTCCGCGCAAGAAAATAACAGCCTAAAACGATCGCGAGCGCGCCCGCCACAAAGACAAAACCTGTGATGATTGAAACGACGAACCCGGGCATCGGCACATCTTCGTTCTGAAAAGGACGGAATCGCAGCCCGCCACGGAGAAGCTGAACTACTCTAGCGCAGCATCGGCCAAAGACTGACGACGAGCAAGACCGCCATGATGATATTGAACCATTTGAGCCGAACAGGATCCGAAAGCCATTGCCGCAGAACTGAGCCAAAGCCGGCCCAGGTGGACACGCTCGGCACATTCACAAGCGCGAAAATCAGGCCGACAACCATAACGCTGAACAGATAGCTCTGCTCGCTTGTATAGGTCGCCATGGCGGAAACGGCCATGACCCAGGCCTTCGGATTGACCCATTGGAAAGCGGCAGCCTGCAGGAAGGTCATCGGCACTGCGTTCGCCTTGCCCTCTGACAGCGTCCGCGACGTGCCGATCTTCCAGGCGATCCAGACCAGATAGGCGCCGCCGGCAAATTTCAGCACCGTGTAGAGCAGAGGCACAGAGTGAAGAAGCGCGCCGAGACCGAGGCCAACGGAGATGAGCAGGAACAGGAACCCCGTGCCAATACCGAACATATGCGGAATCGTCCGCATGAACCCGAAATTCACCCCGGATGCGAAAAGCATCATATTGTTCGGACCCGGCGTAATCGACGTCGTGAGCGCAAAGAGAAACAGCGCGACAAGCGTATCGGCCTGCATGAAATTCACTCCAGATATTTTCAGCAACTTAGTTGAGCTGTTTTCCCGGACCACCCGAAACTTGTCACCATGACAAGAAGCAGACAACGCTGCCTTTTCTCTGGCGCCTGACCTTTGCACTGTCGCACTGCGCCATAAATGAAACATTGGCGGCGCCTAGAACGTTCGTCTTTGAAGGCCAGGAGGATATTCATGCACCACCCCATTCCGACGACAGCGTTACCTTCGGGGCGAACCGTTCCCGTCATTGGCCAGGGCACCTGGCACATGGGCGAGCGCAAGCAGGCTTTCGCAGAAGAAGTCAAAAGCTTGCGGCACGGCCTCGACCTCGGCATGACCCTCATCGACACCGCGGAAATGTACGCCGACGGCGGTGCCGAGCGCGTCGTCGGTGAAGCGATCAAGGGGCGGCGCGACGATGCTTTCGTCGTCAGCAAGGTGTTGCCGACCAATGCCGGTGCTGAAGGTGCCAAAAGAGCCTGCGAAGCCAGCCTCCGGCGGCTGGGCACGGACTATATAGACCTCTATCTTCTGCATTGGCGCGGGCGCTATAAGCTGACTGAGACGATCGACGCCTTCGAGGGGCTACGGCGGCAAGGCAAGATCGGCGCATGGGGTGTTTCGAATTTCGACACGGACGACATGGACGAGTTGCTCTCCCTGTCCAATGGAACCGAGGTCGCGACCAATCAGGTGCTTTACAACCTCAACCGTCGCGGCATTGAGTATGACCTCTTGGGGGCAAGCCAGGCGCGGGGCATGCCGGTCATGGCCTATTCTCCGCTCGACGAGGCCCGGCTTTTGCGCCACCCGGACTTGATCCACATCGCCAAGGCCCACCAGGCGACCGTCGCCCAGGTTGCGCTTGCTTTCCTGATCAGCAAACCGGGGGTCATCGTCATTCCCAAGACCGGCATGCAGGAACGTGTTCGGGAAAACCGCGGAAGCGTGGACGTCAAGCTGACCGGGGACGACCTGACGCTGCTCGACAAGGCCTTTCCTCCGCCCATGGCAAAAATGGCACTGGAAATGATCTGACGAAGACGCTGCATCGGTGAGACTGGGCGCCAGCGGCGCCCATTCCATTATCTACATCCCCTGAGGGCCGCGGTTCATCGCTGCGATGCCGGTGCGGCAGACTTCGATGACCCCAAGCGGCTTCATGATAGCCACGAACTGGTCGATCTTGGAGGACTTGCCGGTGATCTCGAGGATGAAATGCTCGAGCGTCGCGTCGATCACCTTGGCGTGGAAGGCATCGGCGAGACGCAAGGTTTCGGCGCGGCTCTCGCCCTGACCATTGACCTTGACCAGCGCCACCTCCCGCTCGATCGGCCGGTCGTGACCGAGTTCAGCGGCGCGAACCGTCAGATCGACGACGCGGTGGACCGGGACGATGCGTTCCAGCTGCGCCTTGATCTGCTCCAGCACATGCGGCGTACCGCGTGTGACGATGGTGATGCGCGACAGGTGCGACTGATGTTCGGTCTCTGAAACCGTCAAGCTTTCGATGTTGTAGCCCCGGCCTGAAAACAGGCCGATGACGCGAGCGAGAACGCCCGGTTCGTTATCGACCAGAACCGAGAGCGTATGGTTTTCCGCCTTCTCGGTTTCCTTGGCGATGAAATAGGCAGAGCCGGTGGGCTGAAGATGTGCGTTCATGATCTTGTCTCTCTCTATTCCATCAAACCAGTGCGCGGCCCTTGGCGTCGATCGCCGTAGCGACCGCTTCGTCCGTGGCTTCGTCCGGCAACAGCATCTCGTTATGCGCCTTGCCCGATGGGATCATCGGGAAGCAGTTGGCGAGATTGGCGACGCGGCAGTCGAAGATGACGGGTGCCGGGCTGTCGATCATCTCCTGGATCGCACCGTCGAGATCTCCGGGCTTTTCGCAGCGTATGCCAACGCCGCCATAGGCTTCGGCCAGTTTGACGAAATCGGGCATGGCCTCGGTATAGGAGTTGGAAAGGCGGTTGCCGTGCAGCAGCTGCTGCCACTGGCGTACCATGCCCATATACTGGTTGTTCAGGATGAAGATCTTGACCGGCAGGTTATGCTGCACGGCACACGACATTTCTTGGATGCACATCTGGATCGAGGCATCGCCGGCAATATCGATGACGAGTGAGTCCGGATGCGCGACCTGAACGCCGATTGCCGCCGGGAAGCCATAGCCCATGGTGCCGAGGCCACCGGAGGTCATCCAGCGGTTCGGATGCTCGAAGCCGTAGAACTGGGCTGCCCACATCTGGTGCTGGCCAACTTCTGTGGTGATATAGGTGTCACGATGCTTGGTCAGCTCATAGAGCCGCTGGATCGCATATTGCGGCATGATGACGTCGTCGCTCATCTTGTAGGCGAGCGAGTTACGGCCGCGCCAGCGAACGATACCGGTCCACCAGTCTTCCAGGCGGCTCTTGTCGATCTCGCTCGCCGACGCCCGCCACTGGCGAACCATGTCCTCCAAGACATTGCCGACATCGCCGATGATCGGAACATCGACGCGAACGGTCTTGTTGATCGAGGACGGATCGATATCGATATGGATCTTCTTGGAGTTTGGGGAGAACGCATTGAGCCGGCCGGTGATGCGGTCGTCGAAGCGCGCGCCGATGCAAACCATGACGTCGCAATCATGCATCGCCATATTGGCCTCGTAGGTGCCGTGCATGCCGAGCATGCCAAGCCAGTTCTCGCCCGATGCGGGATAGGCGCCGAGCCCCATCAGCGTCGAGGTAATCGGAAAATTGGTCAATTCGACCAGTTCGCGCAGCAACTGCGAGGCTTCCGGGCCGGAGTTGACGACGCCGCCGCCGGAATAGATGACCGGACGACGCGCGGTCTTCATCAGCGCGATGGCCTCGGCAATCCGCCGCGCGTCGCCCTGAAGCTTCGGCTGATAGCTTGCCTGGACGGGAGCGGCTGACGGCGGGGTATAGGTGCCGGTCGCGAACTGGACGTCCTTCGGGATATCCACGACGACAGGGCCCGGGCGGCCGGACTGCGCGATGCGGAACGCCTCATGGATGATCCGGGCGAGATCGTTGACGTCCTTGACCAGCCAGTTGTGCTTGGTGCAGGGACGCGTGATGCCGACCGTGTCGCACTCCTGGAATGCGTCCGAACCGATCAGAGAGGTCGGAACCTGGCCCGTCAGGCAGACCAGCGGGATCGAGTCCATCAGCGCATCCTGCAGCGGCGTCACGGCGTTCGTGGCGCCCGGCCCGGATGTTACCAGCATGACGCCGACCTTGCCCGTAGAGCGCGCATAACCTTCAGCCATATGGCCGGCGCCCTGCTCGTGGCGGACGAGGATGTGCTTGATATCTTCCTGCTGGAAAATTTCATCATAGATTGGCAGGACGGCGCCGCCCGGATAGCCGAAAATATGCTCGACGCCGTTGTCCTTCAGCGCGCGAAGAACGATTTCCGCGCCTGTCATCTGGTTGCCTGCCGTCTGGGTATCTGTCCCGCTCATTGGCCTGTTTCCGTCCATGTTAGCGTGTTTTATTGGGGATTAGCTGGTTTCAGGGCATAAAAAAAGGCCCCGTCAGGAGCCTCGTATCGCGCATGGGTGGCTATCGCCGGATGGTTACACCATCCTGCCCATGCGCCGTCCCACCACAAGAATAACAACAGAGTTTTTCATGGCGGCAGTGATAGCCACAAAAGCGGACGGCGTCAACGACAATTCGGGAAAATGAAATCAACTGCACCCTATCGGCAAAGTGGCAGCAAGTGGCGGAAACATCTTGTTAAATTCCTTCCCGTAATACTGTCCGATCATGGCAGAGGCATCCCATTGCTGAACAGCGACCTTCATACATCCGTCAGCGCCGGCGAACAGGAGCGGCGCGATACCCTGAAACGCGGCAATCGCTTTCTCGGCCGGGTCGTCGCGTGCAACGGGTCGCGCGCGACCATCTCCGCCCTTGCCGAAAACGGCGAGACTGCGCTCAGTGAGCTCTGGTCCGTCGGCCGGCTGATCTCGATCAGTGTCGGCGACAACCGCGTTGTCGCCCTCGTCTACTCCATGCAGACCGCTACCAACGACTGGGGCGAGGAACTCGACAACACATTCCGCATCGAGGTGGAATTGATGGGCGAAGTGAATGTCGCCCCCTCCGGCCGCGAGGAGTTTTCAGCCGGCATCAGCCAATATCCCTATCTCGGAGCCATCGCCCACAGGATCCGTTCCGCGGACCTGGCCCGTATCTACGATGCCGGCAAGAATGAAAACTGCATCATCGGCACACTCACCCAGGATGAGAGCCTGGATGCCACCATCAATGTGCCCTCGATGCTTTCGAAGCATTTTGCCATCGTCGGCACCACCGGCGTCGGCAAGTCGACGGCCGTCAGTCTACTTCTGCGCAAAGCCATCGCGGCCGATCCGAAGCTCAGGGTGCTGATCCTCGATCCGCACAATGAATTCGCCGCCGCCTTTCCTGATCTTGCCGTTGTCATCGATACCGACAATCTGGACATGCCCTTCTGGCTGATGCGGCTCGAGGAATTTGCCGAGGTCGTCTTTCGCGGGCGGCCGGCCGTTCCAGAAGAGCTCGACATTCTCCGCGACGTCATTCCCGAGGCAAAACGGGCATTCAAGGGATCTATGGAATCAGGCCTCGCGCGCCGCGCCAGCGAGAAAAGCTCCCTTACCGCCGACACGCCGGTGCCCTACCGCATCGCCGATCTTCTATCGCTGATCGACGAACGAATTGGCCGGCTCGAAGGCCGCAGCGACAAGCCGCACCTGCGGTCGTTGAAGGTAAGGATCATGAGCGCGATCAATGATCCGCGCTACAATTTCATGTTTTCGTCCAACACGATCACCGACACGATCCTCGAAACGATTGCGAAAATCTTCCGCATCCCCGGTGACGGCAAGCCCGTGACGACCTTTCAACTTGCCGGAATTCCGTCCGAAGTGGTCAATTCCGTCGCCTCCGTACTCTGCCGCATGGCTTTCGAAATCGGGCTCTGGAGCAATGGCGGCGTCCATATGCTTGTCGTCTGCGAGGAGGCCCACCGCTACGTGCCTGCAGATCCGAGCCTCGGCTTTATTCCGACACGGCAGGCGATTGCCCGTATCGCAAAGGAAGGCCGCAAATACGGGGTATCGCTGGGGATTATCACCCAGCGGCCAGGGGAACTCGATCCGACCATCCTGTCGCAGTGTTCGACGGTCTTTGCCATGCGGTTGTCCAACGACCGCGATCAGGAGATCATTCGTTCCGCCATTCCCAATTCGTCGATTTCGACAACGAGCTTCATTTCCTCCATCGGCAATGGCGAAGCAATTGCTTTTGGCGAGGCCGTTGCGGTTCCGATGCGCATGCGCTTTACCCGCGTTGGCGAAAACAACCTTCCGAAAGCCAATGGAATCGCCGCGAAAACGACGGACGAAACGCCATCGACGATCGATCTGCGCGCTGTTGTCGCCCGCATGCGTGCCCTGAACGGACCCGATATTTCAAACTTGCAGCAGTCTTACGCAGCAAATGTCGATCCTGCCTACGCTCCGGTCCCGGAGAGCGCGGTCCCTGCGTCCAGCGCCGATGACAGACCATCTGTCTCGACCGAAATCGCCTTTAACGAACCCTACAATCCGGGGATGCTGCCGCGCAACGAACCGGCCAGTCCGCATCTTGACCGCTTCAACCAGATCCGTAGCCAGTTACTCGGCGGCGAGACGCCTTCTCCACAAACATCGGAACCCTATCGCCCGGCTGCGCGCACCACGTCGGGCTTTGCTCAACAGCCCGCTCCAGACCTGCCAAGGCCATCTCTGCGCGAAAGCCTTCTGAAGAAACCGCTGAGCGGCATCATCCGCAAATAGCACCTTCAGACACTGGCCGGGTCGAGACGGTGCCAGCTTTCATCCAGCTGGTTCCGGAACCAGGTCATCTGCCGCTTTGCATATTGCCGTGTTGCCGCCGACGCGGTTTCGACGACCTTCGCCTCGGTCATCGTTCCCCCCAGCATGGCTGTTATCTGCGGCACGCCGATCGCTTTCATGGCCGGCATGTCCGGGTGAAGGCCGAGGGAGAGCAGCTTTTCAACCTCCTCTACCGCACCTTGTTTTAGCATCTGCGCGAATCGCCTGTCGATGCGCTGGCGCAGAAGCTGGCGCTCCGGCAGGACGACGAGTTTCAGGGCGCGATCAGCAGCGATGGTCATAGGGCCTTGCTGCGCTTGAAAAACGCGAATCGATTGTCCGGTCGTGGCAAAAACCTCAAGCGCGCGGGCGATCCTCTGGCCGTCTCCCGGTCGCAAGCTGGCCGCCGTTGCGGGATCGATTGCCGCAAGCACGGCATGCAAGGCCTCCGGCCCTTCGTCGTGCAAACGCCCCCTTACTGTGTCACGAACGGCCGGTGGGATTGCCGGCATATCCGAAAGCCCGCCGGTGAGCGCCTTGAAGTACAATCCGGTCCCCCCGACGAAAACCGGAATTCGCCCGGCGCCACGCACGGCGCCAAGGAGCGCGCCCACATCACGGAGCCATTCGCCGGTGGAATAAAGCTGCGAAGCCGGAACATGACCATAGAGATGATGCGGGATATCCTGCATATCGTCGTCGGACGGGCGCGCGGTCAGCACATGCAGCGTGTCGTAGACCTGCATGCTGTCGGCATTGATGACGACACCGCCGTGCCGTTTCGCCATCTCGACTGCAAGAGCGGACTTGCCGCTGGCAGTCGGCCCGGTTATCAGGATCGCATCCTGTCCCGTTTCAAGGTTTTTCATCATGGCCTTCGTTGCCACGCTTGTTGCCAATCCGTCAAATCCCGTTCTGACGCCGGCGATCGCCGAGGAAGCCGCCGCTGCCGTCAATGCGTCCGGCCTGTACTGGCTGGCCGACGGGGTTGCCTGCGATATCGCGCTCAGGGACGGCAGCAATCCGGACTGGCAGGAAGCGCTGCTGCGCGGCGTCGTCGGCGACCTGCCGATCGACGTCGTGGTGCAGACGGCTGAAACGCGGCGCAAGAAGCTGCTGATCGCCGATATGGACTCGACCATGATCGGCCAGGAGTGCATCGACGAACTGGCGGCGGAAGTCGGACTGAAGGACAAGGTCTCGGCAATCACCGCGCGTGCCATGAATGGCGAGATCGCCTTCGAGCCGGCGCTGATCGAGCGCGTCGCCCTGCTCAAAGGTTTGCCCGTTACGGTCGTCGGCGATGTCATCGACCGGCGGATCACGCTGACACCGGGTGGCAGGGAACTCATCGCGACGATGAAGGCCAAAGGCTATTACACCGCTCTCGTCTCGGGCGGCTTCACTGTCTTTACCGGCCCGATCGGCGAAATGCTGGGTTTCGATGAAAACCGCGCCAATATCCTTCTCGAGGAAGGCGGATACCTGACCGGCGCGGTAGCGGAGCCAATCCTTGGGAAACAAGCCAAAGTCGATGCTCTGGTGGACATCACGACCAGGCTCGGCATCTCGACGGCCGAGGCCCTTGCTGTCGGCGATGGCGCCAACGATCTTGGCATGCTGCATCTGGCCGGATCGGGCGTCGCCCTGCATGCGAAGCCCATCGTTTCCTCGCAGGTAAACATCCGCATCGATCATGCCGACCTGACCGCCCTTCTCTACATTCAGGGCTACCGGAAGACGGATTTCGCGGCCTGACCGCGATCACGGCGCGCAGAGGACATTGTCTCGTCAAGCGTCCTGACGGCGCACTTCGTTTGCGTACCTGACAAAGGCTCCGTCGCCTTGCCTATTCCATCCGCACCGTCACGAACCGCAGTTCGCCGGTGGTGTTGGCGATCATCAGCAAAGCGTTGCGGCGACCATCCCCCTTCAGCTTGTCGATCCTGGCCGAGACATCCTGCGGCGTCTTCATCGCTTCCTGGCCGATTTCGACAATCACGTCCCCGACTGCAATCCGTCGCTCCGCCGCAACCGACTGGGGCGCGACCTCCGACACCACGACCCCTTCGACTGTCTCGACGATACCATAGCTCTTGCGGGCAGCCGCATCCAGCGGCACAAGCTTCATGCCCAGAACCGAATCGGAGACAGGCAGGGCTGTTGCCGGCGGCGCGACCTCGTCGCCTCCTTCCGGCGATGGCGTCGTCGGCGCGGCATCTGCCTGCGCCAGTTCCTCGCCGTCCTCGAGCCGGCCGAGCGTCACCTTGACCGTCATCTCCTTGCCATCGCGGATGATCACGACATCGACGGCCTTGCCAACCGGGCTTTCGGCAACGGCGCGCGGCAGATCGCGCATCTCCACCACGTCCCGGCCATCGAACCTGACGATCACGTCGCCGGTCAGAATTGCTCCGCCATCGACAGGCCCGCCTTTGATAATGCCGGCGATCAGGGCACCTTTCGGTGTCTCCATCTTCAGGCTTTCGGCGATATCGTCCGTGACGGGCTGTATTCTCACGCCGAGCCAGCCGCGATGCGTCTCGCCGAATTCCCGCAATTGGCCGATGACATTCTGCGCCAGTTCCGTCGGCACCGAAAAGCCGATGCCGATCGATCCCCCTGTTGGCGAAATGATCGCCGTGTTGATGCCGATGACCTCGCCTTTCATGTTGAAGAGAGGCCCGCCGGAATTGCCCTTGTTGATGGCCGCATCCGTCTGGATGAAATTGTCATAGGGACCGGCATTGATATTGCGCCCGCGCGCCGAAATGATCCCGACCGTCACGGTGCCGCCAAGTCCGAAAGGATTGCCGATTGCCATCACCCAGTCGCCGATCCGCATCTGGCGGGAATCGCCGAAAGGAACCGCCGTCAGCGGGCGTTTCGGCTCGACCTTGAGCAGCGCAAGATCGGTCTTGGTGTCAGTGCCGATCAGCTTGGCCTTAAGCTTGCTGCCATTGGCAAAATTGACCTCGATATCATCAGCACCTTCGATGACATGATTGTTCGTGACGATGAAGCCAGTGGGATCGATGACGAAGCCGGATCCCAGTGAATCGACTGTCCGCGGTCGTCCTCCGCCCTCCCCGGTCTGCCCCTTGAAGAATTCATCGAAGAAATCCTGGAAGGGCGACCCTTCCGGCACCTGCGGCGCCGGCGCCTGGTCGTCGTTTTTCACGTTCTGGGATGTGGAAATATTGACCACGGCGTCGAGCAAGCCGGCTGCCAGATCGGCTACGGAATCAGGGCCTTGCTGGATCCTTGCCGGTGCCGTCGTCTGGGCGCGGGCGATGGAAACCATCGGCACGGAATTGACCAGCAAGGCTGCGCCCGTTGTCAGAGCGATGGATCGAAGGAGGAAAGCGCAGTTGAAACCCATAGGGTCCTCTCGATTTGGATGGCTCGCCGACAGTGACCAAGTTCGGATCAGCCGAAGCTCTCGCCCCGTCCGCGTCAGGCAGCATCAAGACGCCGACGCAGCTGACCTCTCGACAAGATAAGGCGGATTCGGGAGGCGTCCAGTCATCTTTTCCTCAGCAGGTTGTCGATACCCGATCATGCGCCAGGATCAGACCATGATCTCGTGGCCATGGGCCTTCAGCGCCGCGACGGCCTTGTCGAGGTCCGAGCCTATGATGAAGATATAGTCCGTGCTGAACGTCGAATTAGCAAAAATTCCGACACCGGCATCCGACAGCGGGTTGAGAACGGAGGCGAGCACGCCTGGCACGTCGAACTTGAAATGCTGTTCGATCCGGAAGCAACGCCATCCGCCGGAGGATTGGATCGTGGATGGGATGCGCGCTGCACGGCAGACCAGCGTCATCTCCTCGCGGGAACTGGATACCGCCCAGAAACCGGCGCCGACGAGCCATTCCGGCAGCGGTGTCCCGATATTGAGCCTGGTAATCGCATATTCTGCGTCCACGAGGCGGATCAGCAATTTATGTGTCATTGTCTATCCTCAAGCCAGCCAGACACTTGCCACGCCGGGTGCGATGGACACAAGCCCGGAAAGCCGCAACGGTCAAACCGGAATATGGGGCAAGCATTTTACCAATTCCACCAAAACCAAAAGGGCCAGTGCATGCACCGGCCCCTCGATCACAGGAAATATACATTCCCGTATCACCGCTTACTGCGCAGCCGGTATTCCAGCCGTGGGCTGCACGGATGGCGACTTCGCGGTGCCGTCGGAGCTGTTGAAGTAGCGGAAGAACTCCGAATCTGGCGATAGAACCAGCGTTGTGTCCGGGCTGGCGATTGCCGCGCCATAGGCGGCCATCGAGCGGTAGAATTCGAAGAACTGCGGATCACGGGCAAAAGCATCCGCAAACACCTTGGTCCGCTCCGCTTCGCCCTCGCCTCGCAGGATTTCCGAATCACGCTGTGCCTCGGCGACGAACTCGACCACCTGGCGATCGGCGATCGCTCGACGACGCTGGCCCTGTTCGTTGCCGCGGGCACGGATCAGTTCGGCTTCCGCCAAACGCTCGGCCTTCATCCGGTCAAACGTCTGCTGCGACACTTCCTGCGTCAGATCGGTGCGGCGAATCCGGACGTCCTCGATCTGCAGGCCGAGCGACTCGGCGTCGGTCTTGAGGTCGGCACGGACTTCCCGCATCATGGACGCACGTTCGTCGGACAATGCCGATTCAAAGCCGCGCAGACCATAAACCCGGCGTAGCGACGCATCGAGACGGGTGCGCAGGCGCGATTCTGCCGATTCCCGATCCCCGGAAACGGTTTCGCGGAAACGGCGGGCGTCGAAGATCTTGTAGACGACGAAGGCGTCAACTTCATAGAATTTGCCGCCAGAAACCTGGACGCGGATATTGTCGAGGTCAAAGCGCAGGGCCTGCTTTTCGACATACTGGACGCGGTCCGCATCCATGAAACCGAAGGGAAGCTTGAAATAAAGGCCGGGCTCTGTCTTCACGTCGCGGATTTCACCGAAGCGAACCACGACGGCCTGCTGCCGCTGATTGACGATGAAGACCGACGAATAGACGACCATCAGCACAAGCGCGAGGCCGATCAGGATGTAAGGAAGACGGTTGTTCATTACTGGGCCCCTCCCGACTGCGCGGGCTTGCCGATTTCATTGAGCGGGAGATAGGGAAGCACGCCCTGACCGTTCTGCTCGTCGAGAATGACCTTCTTCGATTTACCCATCACGTTCTGCATGGTTTCCAGATAGAGCCGCTTGCGCGTCACATCCGGCGCCTGGGCATAAGCGTCATAGACGGAGATGAACCGCTGCGCTTCACCCTGTGCTTCCTTGACGACCCGGCCCTTGTAGGCGGCGGCCTCTTCGCGGATCTGGGCGGCCTGGCCGCGCGCACGGCCGAGAACCTGGTTCGAGTACTGGTTGGATTCTTCGACGAACCGGTCTTCGTCCTGTTCGGCGCGCTGCACCTCGTCGAACGCGTCAGCCACTTCGCGCGGCGGAGCTGCGTCCTCGATCGCCACGGTGTTGACCGAAATGCCGGCACCATAAGTGTCCATGGTCGCCTGGATGGTTGTTTTCACATCGGCTGCGATCGCCTGACGGTTGTCGCGGAAAATATCCTGCGCCGGACGACGTCCGACAACCTCGCGCATGGCGCTTTCAGCGACCTGCTGCAGCGTCTGGGCCGGGTTCTCGACATTGAACAGATAGGCTTTCGGGTCGGTCACGGAAAACAGCACGGAAAACTGGACATTGACGATGTTCTGGTCGCCGGACAGCATCAGGCCTGCCGCCGCCTGGTTGCCGAGACCCGATTTGCTGCCGATATTCTGCTGCTGCTCAGTGATCTTGACCATCTCGACGGTCTCGAGCGGCCAGAAATGGTAGTGAAGGCCCGGCATGGAAACTTCTTCCTTGGGCTTGCCGAAGCGCATCTCCACACCGCGTTCATCCGGCTGGACGGTGTAGATCGAATTGATCAGCACGAAACCGACGAGCAAGAGCCCGATAATCGCAACGACACCGCCGTTGAAGCCGCCGGGAACGACGCTTTTCAGCTGGTCCTGCCCGCGTCGGAAGATCTCTTCCAGATCCGGCGGCCCGCCATTGCCCCTGCCACCGCCGCCGCCACGCGGACGGTTCGGCCCCTGGCCCCAGGGACCCTTGTTTCCACCGCCACCGCTGCCACCGCCGCCGCCGCCCCAAGGACCACCACCGCCGCCGTTCTGATTGCTCCAGGGCATTCAAACCTCTTCCACTCAAAAAATTCAGGATCGCCGGCCGCAAAAATCGGCATGCCGCGATGTGTTCCCGTTATAGGTATCTGCAGAACCGCTTTCAACGCGGCGTATGGAACTTCACCGTAAATCCGCTAAAATAGTTAGCCTTCGTCAGCTTTTGCGCCGGAAGCGCTTTGAGCTCAAGCTTTGAGCAGGCTCAATTTAAGTCAGTGAAAAATTTTAGCTGATTTGGATTCTGGCTATCCAACGCGTCGATTTTCTTTTCATACAACTCAAAGTATTTAAAGAAATCAGGCTGCCGTCCCATAAACTCCTCTTTCGATTTGTACCGATGGGCCGGTTTACGTCTTTCGTAGCGGGTAACTCGAAACGGATATTGATCGACCTCTGATTTTGGGTATTCGTCTTCGGTCCCTCGTTTCCATTCAGATTTAGGGCCAACCGCGTCTTTCTCGAAATCAGTTTCAAATTTTGCGTCACCATTAATGTGGCCACAAAAAACTTCCGTAAGAAAAACCTGATTTATAAATCGTTCAAAAATTTTATAAATCTGCTCCCCCCCGATGATAAAAAACTCTACGTTTCCAGAAAAAATTGAGTCTACATCCGCAAAAAGCAGTGCAGTCTCCGGATCTTTCGCCCATTTTAAGTTGCTGAAATCCGATTTGATCTCAGTTCTGGACAAGACAATATTTGTCCTGTTAGGCAACGGTTTACCTATAGACTCCAGCGTCTTACGCCCCATGATTACAGCGTGGCCCTGCGTGCGTTTTTTAAACATTTGCAAATCAGTACGCAGATGCCACGGCAATCTGTTCTCAATACCGATTATATTATCCGGATAACTGCGGGCGACAATTGAAGTCGCCGATGGCATTCTAACCCTGCTCCGCTTATCATTCATATTTAGATTGCAATCATAGGTTACATTTCACTAGCATTGTCAGTTGGTTATACGCACTGGGACTGACATACAAGTACGATCTCCGTTATCTGCATACGTCTACTCAACCTCGCCGGCCCCCCGTTCAGTCATGAAAACCATCGGGACGGCTGTCGATTTCGCGGGCGCGGGCAAGCGCCGGGCGCGCGGTGAGTTCGTGGACATAGCGATCGACACTGACGCTTTCGGGCAGCAGCCTGCGCATCCAGGCAAGCGCGCCGCCAAGCATCACGTCCGCGCCGCTGACCTTGTCGCCCAGCAGGAAAGGATGACGGTCGAGCGTTGCAACGACATGCGCGCACATGTCCTCATATCCCCTGGCCAGATTGGCATTGTTTTGCGCAAGACCGCTGAGGAAGGCCGTTCCCATGGGTTCGATCACGCCGGCATAATAGGCGAGCCACGAAAGATAGGCGCCGCGCTCGGGATGACCCAAGGGCCGGCCCATCCCCGAGTCTGGAAAGAGTTCGGTCAGATACTGAGTGATGGCGGTCGATTCCGTCACCAGTTCGCCGTCGTGCAGCAACGCCGGAACCTGCTTGTGCGGATGCGGATTGGTCTCGTCCGGCCCACCGGACCCGTCAAACCGGCGGATGGAGACATAGCGCACATTATATTCGGCACCGAGTTCCTCGAGAAGCCAGAGAATTCGGCCCGACCGCGACTGCGGCGCGTGAAACAATGTCAGCATCAGATCCTCCCGACCGTGAGCCACAGAGGGCCCGAAATGCTCGGCTCGCTAGACGGCGACCGGAGCCTTGATATGGGCGTCCGCGTCGTAGCCCAACAGTTCGAAATCCTCGAAACGGAAGGAAAATAGATCCTTTACCTCAGGGTTCAAGCGCATTTTCGGCAGGATTTTCGGCGCCCGCGTCAATTGTTCGCGCACCTGCTCGAAATGATTGCGGTAAATATGCGCGTCTCCGAACGTATGCACGAAATCACCGGGCTCCAGCCCGCAAACCTGTGCCACCATCAGCGTCAACAAGGCATAGGACGCGATATTGAAGGGTACGCCCAAAAACAGATCGCCGGAGCGCTGGTAAAGCTGGCACGACAGCTTGCCGTCGGAGACGTAGAATTGAAACAGGCAGTGGCAGGGCGGCAGGGCCATCTCGTTCACCAGCGCCGGATTCCAGGCGGACACGATGTGGCGGCGCGAATTTGGGTTGTTTTTAAGTTCCGCCAGCAGGCCGGAGATTTGATCGATATGACGGCCGTCCGGTGCCGGCCAGGAGCGCCACTGGTAACCATAAACCGGACCGAGATCGCCGTTCTCGTCGGCCCACTCGTTCCAGATATTGACGCCGTTTTCGCGGAGATAGGCGATGTTGGTATCGCCCTTCAGGAACCAGAGCAGTTCGTAAATAATCGATTTCAGATGCAGCTTCTTGGTCGTCAGCACCGGGAAGCCCTCCGACAGATCGAAGCGCATCTGGTATCCGAAGACAGAGCGCGTACCCGTGCCCGTGCGGTCGCCGCGGTCGGAACCCGTTTCCATCACATGCGAGAGAAAGTCGAGATACTGTTTCATGGATCCGCCGCCGATTCGTTTGCAAGGTAAAATAAGAGCTTCGACGCTCCACACCAGCGTCAATTGCACGCAATCCCCAACCGGCGAACGCCGCGCCGCGATGTTCCGCCGGATTTTTTACCGCGGCCCTTTCCTTGGCCTCATTTAACACTTATATGACTGCTGCTGTCTTCGGGCAGCTATGGCGATAAACAGGCGGTGAAATAAGCCTATTGGACCCGGGGGCGGTACCCGGCGCCTCCACCAAAAACCGGCCGGTCGAAATTTGACAGACCGGCTTTTGATGGGGGCGAAATAGGATCGACAAGGGTGTAAAGATCGACTTTTCGCTCGGCATTGTACCACCGTTATCGGGCTAAAATTGTAGTTGCAAATGACAACTATGCGGAAGCTCGTCTCGCTGCTTAATCGCGGTGTGACACTTCAAATCAAGTCCTAAGGGGTCGCACTCTTAGGCGGGGTTCGGAGGTACCTGGCAACAGAAACCTCCACTTCTTCCCTGCCTTGAAATGGTCTATACAGGATGAGATTGACTCGTCTGGTGAACATCCGCACGACGAACAGATGCTATTGAAGAGTTGAGTTTCAGAAGAAAGACGGGGATCTTATGGGCCAAGACCATATCCGCTACGACATTCTCGCGCAGGATGCGCTTCGCAGCGTCATTCGCAAGGTCCTGACCGAAGTCGCAGCAACAGGGTCCCTGCCCGGTGATCATCATTTTTTCATTACCTTCCTCACCGGGGCTCCCGGCGTGCGCATTTCCCAGCATCTCAAGGCAAAATATGCCGAACAGATGACGATTGTCGTGCAGCACCAGTTCTGGGAACTGAAAGTGACCGAGGCACAGTTCGAAATCGGGCTGTCCTTTTCCGATACGCCGGAAAAGCTCGTTATTCCATTCAACGCGATCCGCGGATTCTATGATCCCTCCGTCAATTTCGAGCTTGAATTCGATGTGGCGGCGGTGGGCGAGGAAGAAGAGGAAAGCGCAGAGATTACAGCATATCCCATGTCGCCGGCGGAGCGACCTGTGGAGACAGATATCGACGGTACGGCCAAGCCTGCTGATGAGATCAAGAAGGAAGGCGGCTCGGTGATTTCGCTCGATTCCTTCCGTAAGAAGAACTGAAACGCGTTTCTGGAAGGACGGCAAAATGTCCGGCGACATTGTCAATCTGCGTCAATTCCGCAAGCGGAAGGCCCGCATCGACAAGGACAAGGCCGCAGACCAGAACCGCATCACTTTCGGCCGGACAAAGGCGGAGAAAACTCTGACCAGCGTGCTGAATGAAAAAGCCTGCAGACTGCACGAGCAGGGCCGGCGCGAAACATTATCCGGAACGGGCGACGATCAGTCCTGAAGCGAAAAATGGCGATTTTTTTACCTCGCTTTTTCAATGACTTGAGCTGGCCGGCCGAATCAATTTGGAAACTGTTTGAATCGCTTTCTCAAGGTGCGCCGTTTGATCCGAAAGCATTCCGCCACACTGCATGGCCATCGCACCAGTTTCTCGCTCGAGGAGCCGTTCTGGCTGGAGCTGAAGGCAATTTCACAAAGCCGCGCCATTGCGCTGGCGCAATTGATTGTCGAGATCGACGATGCGCGACCGCCGGACAGCAATCTGTCGTCGGCCTTGAGGGTGTATGTTCTCGACTGGATAAAGGCTCATCGAGATTGAAGGCCTGAGCGGAAGGGGTGGCCCCTTATTGCGGCGTTACGCCGGGCAAGGCATTGAAGTCCAGGCCCCGTTGCGGTGTGGTGTCACCCGGTAAGGTTTCAAGGGGCCTCTGCAAGGTATCGCCGTTCTGCGGTGTGGTCAGATCCCCGCCCGTCGCATCGAATGGCTTGAGGCTGAGGACGCGCTGCTGCTCTTCGCGTCGCGCCTTTTCGGCCGCTACGGCAGCCTCTTCGGCTGCCTTCCTCTGCGCGGCGGCCTTCGCCTCAGCCAGCGCCTTCAGCCGTGCAGCCTCGTCAGCCGCTGCCTTCCGACGGCGATCCTCTTCGATTCCCCTCAGACGCACCGCCTCGCGCTCGGCTGCTGCAGCCCTGTAGAGTGCTACTTCCCGCCGCAGTCGCTGCTTTTCGAGCACGTTCGCCTGCAGCGTTTCGACCCGGCGACGTTCGCGCTCGAAAGCCCTGAGAGACAGGTAGTTTGCGAGGTCAGCAACGTCGAGGCTGAAGCCGGGCATCGCGAGAAGCCCGGCATAATCCAGCGTCACCTGCGGCTCGGCACCCGAAAGCGCCTCTTCGGCATGTTTGAAGCCAACAGTCACGTCGGCCCGCAGACGCTCGTCCGGAAAGCTGATCTCGGCACTGGCCGAAAACGACGCTGCGGCATCTCCCGCGGTGACGTTTTGCGCCCTGAGCGTACCACCGGCAATCGTGAAGGGAACCGTCACCGTGCCGAGCGCAGACTGTCCCTCCAGCAAGTGCTTTGCCGCAACCGTCGCAACGGCGTCCGGCGCGATTTCACCTTCACGGCCATCGATTTCCGCCATGACCGGTGCGAGAGCGCTGGTATTGAGACCGTTGATAACGATGCCCTGCACGGTCGCTGTTCCCGAACCACTGGCAGACTCGGCCATCGCGCTGATGGTTTTTCCCGATGCTTCCGCAGTCAGCATCAGATCGACCTTGCCTTCCGCCACGGGTGTGGCACCGGTCGACCAACCCGCCGACGCAAGATCCGCGTCCTTCAGCTCCAACCGGGTTTGAAAAAAGCCGGTGCCGTCCCCGTTACCCAGAAGGAGATTGCCGGTAAGCTTTCCGCCGAGCCAGTTGCCGGATGCTTTTGCAAACTCGATCTGGTCGCCCTTCCAGATCAAGGTACCGGTCATATCCGAAACAGGCCCGTAAACACCGGGCCAGAAATGCTTGGCGGATATATCCAGCGTCACGTCAAGTCCGCTGACCGAAGGCCGGACAAGCGGCGATTTTGCAAGCTCTCCCGTCACCGCCTCCCGAATCGGGCCAACCACGCCCTCGCCGACAAAGGCAAGATCGACCATGTCGATGGCGATCTGCCCGCGCGCCTTGCCCGGCAGCTTGCGGTCTATTGCAACCGTTCCTGAAAAAGCATTGTTATCCGCCCTGCCGTCGATTGCCGAGAGAGTGACCGCCTCCGTCGTCGTTGCGATATCGGCCTTGATCTGGATGGGAAGACCCGTTCCCATCTGCGGCAATCCAATACCCTGCAACAGCAGAAGCGGCTCGAAATCACGACTTTCCAGGGACAACTTCGTCTGGCCCGATAGAAAATCATCGCGCGCCAGATCGATCTCGCCGTTGAGGGACAGGGCCGTTTGCGCGGTGGTGAAACTCAGTTCCGCATTGGCCTTCTGATCGTCGGTGCCCTGAAGCTTGACCGACATGATGGCATTCTCGTCTGCATCGAATGGCAGCGGCTCGAAGCCGAGCTGTCCAAGCAGGATCGGCGTCGATGGATTTTCCATCGTGGCTTCGACCATGATCCCGGCACCCTGGATGGCCTGGGCAAGGCTTGGCGCCTGATAATTCGCAGCGATCTTCGTGCCGTTGGCGGCACCGATCACCCCGAAAGTGAAGGGCGCCTTCCCATCCTGGCCGCCAGACGTCAACGTCACGTCCAGCGTGGCGTCGGAATAGTAGGAGCCGCTTTTCACAAGACGGGCGAGAGCCGGATGAGCAGGCGCGTGCCGCTCGATCACCTCAAGGAAAGGCGTCATGTCCTTCGACGCAAGCTTCATCTTTGCGGAGATGGTGGGCGCTTCCAGCGTGCCACTCATCCGGCCCGACAGCGCAAGCTGTGTTCCAGCGAGATTACCGATCAAAACTCGCTCCGCCTGCAACTGCCCGTTCTTCAATGTTGCAACGATCTGCACGCCATCCGCCGCCTCGCCGAACGCCGAAAAATTCTCGGCAGAGAGGTCGGCAGCGATCGTGTGGGATAGCACCGTCTCGCTGGAGGCGTCACCTGCGACAAGGCCCGCCAGCGCCTGCAGGGCCTCGAGATCGATGCGGTTCCCTTTCAGTTGCAGCGTCAGGCTCGGCGGCACGCCGTTCAGCGCCTGCCGTTCAATGCGACCACGCAACTCGGCCGGACCAGCGGCAAGTTCCAGACGTTCGAACTGCTGCAGCGTATCGGTCAGATTGACCGTTGCGGAAAACCCTGCCGTCCGCAGCTTGCGGATTGCCGGATCGACCGAGCCGGCGATCCAGGAGGCCAGTCCCGAAGGCTGATTGGATGCGACCAGCATTTCGCCGCGGAAGGCCCTCTGGCCCGTCAGCTGCAGCCTTCCCTTGGCCTCGAACTGTGTCCGTCCGGGCAACTGGGCCACGACATTGTCCACCATCCATCCCGCGCCGTCCGGCCTCAGGTCAAGCCTAACATCGCGCAGGGTGGTATCGCCGATGACAATCGCCGGCAGTTTGAGGCTCGCCCGCCCCGGCACTTGCGGGATGGGAATGTCGGCGGCGATGGCAAGCATGGCGCTGAGCCTCTGACGCACGGAGATTGCAGGATCACGGCCGGTCTTGCCTGCCTCGCCTGCATTTCCGATGCGGCTGACGTCGATCTGCTGGCCATCGGCCAGAAGCAGGAATTCCTGCTCCTTCCCCGTGTCCAGCGTCGCTTCGCCGGTGACCAGATAAGGATCATCCTTCGGACCGATCTCAAGCCGGTATTCCGGAACGCGGATACGCTCATTGGTCAGCTCGAAGTCGCCGGTCACCCGCAATGCGCCGCTCTCGTCCTCGACAGGCTGCGCCTCGGCGCGCCTGTTTTCCGTCATCGTAAAACTGCCCTGATAGACCGGCTTGAGATCGACGATTTTCAGATTGCCGTCGAGCTCGACGCCGAAAGGGCGTTTGTCCGGGGTCAGCCGGGCCTTCAGGCCGATGGCAGCCGCCGTGTCATCGAGTTCGTTGCTGGAAAATGCAAAACTGCCAGCTTCTCCGTCCAGCGCGCCACGGCCCTCGATCCGCCAGGGGCCGGCCAGCGACCGGGCGGAAAGATCGGCATCGAGACCGGTGACATGCCGCGTGCGACCCGTCTGCTCGTCGATGAAATCGATCTGCCCGCCGGTGATCTCGACATTTTCGAGGATGACCGTTTTTGCCGGTATCGACGCCCGCCGTCCCCGCGCCCAATCCAGCGTACCATCCGGCAAAAGCCGAATGCGGGCTTTCGGCTGCTCCAGCCGCATATCGAAAATCAGAGCTTCGCCGCTTAGAAACGGCGCCAGTTCCGCATCCATGGAGAAATGCGCCACCTGGATAAGCGGTTCGCCGCCTTCTCCCTGCCCGACCCTGACATCGTTGAGCGTGACAGAGGGAAAGGGGATCAGGCGGGCATCGACGCGGCCATGCACAACGACAGGCTTGCCCATGATCCGGCTTGCTTCGCGCTCGAAGTCGGTTCGGAAATTGGTCCAGTTCACAAAGAGCGGCGCAATCAGCGCAGCGAAAAGTGCCGCGACGAGCAGGCCACCGATGAAAACCAGAATTCGCGAAAGCACCCGTCGACAATCCTATTCCGTAACATGTGGCAGACAAGGGCCGTTGCCGGCCGCCACCCTCCTTAACACCCGTTCGCGCATTTCACATGGCAAAAATCTTGCCTGGATTGAAGATATTGTCCGGATCCAGCGCCCGTTTCACCTGCCGCATCAGATCCAGCGCATCCCCCATCTCGGCTTCGAGAAACGGCATCTTGCCCTGACCTATTCCATGCTCGCCCGTACAGGTGCCGTCCATGGCGAGCGCCCGCGCATTCAGCCTTTCGACAAATGCCTCCGCCTTCGAAATATCGGCCGCATCTTTGTCGTCAAACAACAGACCGACGTGAAAGTTCCCGTCGCCCGCATGGCCGACGATGGGCGCAATCAATCCATGTTCGAGAATGTCCACCTGCGTCGCCTCCACGCAGTCGGCAAGCCGCGAGATCGGCACGCAGACATCCGTCGACAGGATCGCCAGCGCCGGCGCCAGGCTCTTCTGAGCCCAATAGGCATTGTGACGTGCCTTCCACAGTGCGTTACGCTGCTCGGTGTTGGATGTCGATATGAATACGGAACTTCCGAAGTCCGCGGCGATCTCGGCAAACTGGCGCGATTGAAGATCAACGCTTTCGGGACTGCCGTGGAATTCGACGAACAGAGCCGGGCTCTCCGGATAGCTCAGACCCGAATATGCGTTGGAGGCGCGCATCTGCACCGCGTCGAGAAGTTCGATGCGGGCAACGGGAATGCCGGACTGGATCGTCAGAATGACCGCATTGCAGGCGGCACCGATTGTTGGAAACGAACAGACGCCGCCGGCGATCATCTCTGGAATTCCCTGAAGCCGCAGGGTGACGGACGTGATGATCCCCAGCGTTCCCTCGGCCCCGACGAACAGTCGCGTCAGGTCGTAGCCAGCGGACGATTTTTTCGCCCTGTGCGCCGTGCGGATTTCCTTGGCCCCGGCAGTTACCGCCGTCACAGCCAGCACATTGTCTTTCATCGTGCCGTAGCGCACCGCGTTGGTGCCGGACGCACGCGTCGAGGCCATCCCGCCGATCGAGGCGTTGGCACCCGGATCGATCGGAAAAAACAAACCGGTATCCCGCAGATAGACATTCAGAGCCTCGCGCGTAATGCCCGGCTGCACGGTGCAGTCGAAATCGGCGGCATTCACCTCCAGCACTTTGTCCATGCGGCTCATGTCGATGCTGATGCCGCCATAGGGCGCATTGATATGTCCCTCGAGCGAGGACCCGGTACCAAAGGCGATCAACGGAACGCGATGTTGCGCGGCAATGGCGACGATCGTCTCGACCTCGCGGGCATTATCCGGAAACACGACCCCGTCGGGAAGTTGTGCGGGAATGTACGTGGTGGTGTGGGCATGCTGTGCCCGGATCGCTTCACCCGTCTGGAAACGGTCGCCGAAACGCTCACGCATCCGTTGCATGGCAGCATCCATACCAGCTTCGTTGCGAAGGCCGGGCTTGATCGCCTTCAATGCCATGTCATGTTCCCTTGCACCGCCACTCCAGCAGAAATTCTCAAGTTTTCAACAGGCTACTGTGCAAATCGGAATCACTTTGTCCAGAACCTCATCCGATACAAGCACCATTTGGCAAAGAATTATCGGAGAGTGAGCCGGCCGGGACACAGCGCTAAAACCCGCGCCGGGCTACATCCGAGCGAAACCGTGCCGGGACATTACAAAGCCGCCGCTATTCGGCGGCCTGCGCAAGCTGCATGGCCTGAGCCTGCTCCATTTCTGTATGCAAGCGCCGTTCCTCGTCCACATGCGGTTTGGTAAAGCGGCCAATTACCAGATAGGCCACCGGCGTCAGATAGAGCGTAACGACGGTCGCCAGTCCCAGCCCGCCGACAAGCACCCAGCCGAGCGCAATCCGCGCCTCAGCCCCCGCGCCGCTGGCAAGCACCAGTGGCACCGCACCGACGATGGTCGCGATCATCGTCATCATAACCGGTCGAAGCCGGATATTGGCGGCGTTCTCGATCGCGGAGCGCAGATCCTCGCCACGATCGCGCAGCTGATTGGCGAATTCCACGATCAGGATGCCGTTCTTGGCCATGATGCCGACAAGCAGCACCAGCCCGATCTGGCTATAGATATTGAGCGTATTGCCGGTCATCAGCATGGCGAAGACAGCGCAGGCAAGCCCGAGCGGCACCGTCGACATGATGATCAGCCCACTGATCAGACTTTCGAACTGGGCGGCAAGAACCAGAAAAATGATGATGAGCGCAAAACCGAAGGTTACGATCAGTCCGCCCGAATTTTCGTTTAGGGAAGCGGCTTCGGCAAGGGGCACGACGCGTGACCCTGCGGGCAACAGCGGCTCGGCCATGGTTTCCACCATCGACAGCGCATCGCCAAGCGCAAGGTCGGACGCAAGGCCTGCGGACAGCGACACCGACCGCAGTTGCGATTCGCGCGACAGCTGCGGGGCGACGGCTTGCTCCTTGACGCTTGCAATGGTCGACATCGGCACGATCTTGCCATCACCGGTCTTCAGGAAGATGTTCTGCAGGTCTGTCGGATCGTTGACAGGGTTCGTGGTCGATAGCAGCTTCACTGGATAGGCTTCCCCTTCGACATAGACGTCGAGGACGCTGTTGCCGTCGAGCATGGCCTGCAAAGCCGCCGACAGGCCGGTGATGTCGATACCGAGATCGGATGCTCTTTCGCGGTCGATGGTCACGGAAAGCTGCGCCTGATTTTCCTCATAGTTCAGGCGAACATTCTCGAAGCGGCCGCTGTCTTCCATCTGCCGCACGAGTTTCGCGGCGGCCTCGCCAAGATCGCCGTAGTTATTGCCGACAAGCGCTATCTGGAGACCGTTGCCGGCACCCCGGATTCCGAGACTGTTCGGCTGGATCGGGAAAGCGCGGATCGATGGAATGGCCGCCGTCATCTTGGCGATATCAGCCGAGATCTGCTGCTGACTGCGGTTGCGATCGCTCCACGGCGCCAGCGTCAGCACCATGAAGCCGGTGTTGACGGAACCACCCTGCCCCGAAATCGAGAAGACATTGGCGATCTCGCCATTGTCGAGCATCGGCTTCAAACCATCTTCCACCCTGCGCATCTGAGCCTGCGTGTACTCCAGCGAAACACCTTGCGGCGCCTGCATGCGCAACAGGATGCGCGAGCGATCCTCCGTCGGCGTCAGCTCCGATTTCAGCAGAGTAAAGGTTCCCGCCCCGGCGGCCGTTACCATAATCGCGACAATGAAAACAATGAGCGGCGCATTGAGACAGGCGCGCAGCGTGCGCCGGTAGAAGCCGGAGGCATAATCGCCGATCCGCGCCATCACGCCGGTATGCGCACGCGTTTCGTCATGCGCCTTCAGCATGCGCGACGCCAGCATCGGGCAAAGCGTCAAAGAAATAAAAGAAGAAAGCAGAATGGCGAAGGCGAGAACGAAGCCGAATTCACGGAACAGCCCGCCGGTCTGTCCGGGCAGGAAGGACAGCGGAACGAAGACTGCAGCGAGGGTCGCGGTCGTTGCGATGACGGCAAAGAACACTTCAAGCGTTCCGAGTACCGCAGCAGCGCGCGGCCCCATCCCCTCGCTTCTGCGGCGCACGATGTTTTCCAGCACGACAATGGCGTCATCGACGACAAGCCCGGTTGCAAGCACGATCGCCAGCAGCGTCAGGATGTTGATCGAGAAACCGGCGAGATAGATTGCGGCGCAGGTACCGATCAGGGCGATCGGCATGGTCAGCGTCGGGATCAGCGTCGCACGCCAGTCGAGCAGGAAGAGATAGATGACGAGCGTGACGATAATCACTGAGGCGCCGAGGGCGATCTCGACCTCATGGATTGCGCCCTCGATGAAAACAGCGTCGTCGCTGGTGATCGTCAGCTGCGTACCCTTGGGCAGGATCTCGCCGATGGTTTTCACTGCGTCTTTCACACCCTCCGAAATGTCAAGCGTGTTGGACTGCGCCTGCCGGATAACACCAAGGCCTATGCCCTGCCGGCCGTTGGAGCGCAGGGACGACGTGCCGATATCCGGCCCGAGCGTGACGGTGGCGACATCGCCCAACCGGATATTGTCGCTCAGAAGCAGATTCTCGAACTCTTCCGGTGTCTGCAGCCCGGCGGTCGCCCGCACGGAGATATCCTGATTGACGCTGGTCAGCGACCCGGCGGGAACATCGAGAGACGCCGTCGCCAGCGCCGTGCGCAGGGTGGCGATGGTCAACCCGCGAGACGCGAGCTTTGACTGATTGACGTCGATGCGGAAAATCTTCTCCTGGTCGCCGTTGATCTGCACATCCGCGACGCCCTCGACTGCCGCAAGCCGATCCGTGACCTCGTTTTCGGCAAGCAGCGTCAGGTCTTCCATCGATAAGGTGTCGGAGGTCAGCGCCAGCCGCACGATCGGCTGGCTGTCGGCATCCGCCTTGACGATCTGCGGCTCGTCCGCATCGTCGGGCAACTGGTTCGCCACCCGGCCGAGCGCGTCGCGGATGTCGTTGGAGGCCTGGCCGATGTCGGTGGTGTCGGAAAATTGCAGTGTCACGCGGCTTTGCGCATACTGCGAGGTCGAGGAGATATCCTTGATCCCCTGAACGCGCGACACGGCGCCTTCGATGACCGATGTCAGTTCCCGGTCCACCGTTTCAGGAGAGGCCCCCTCGAACCGCGTGTTGACCGAAACGACGGGCTGGTCGACCTGCGGCAGTTCGCGCACTTCGATGCCGTTGAGGGCCGCAAGCCCAGCAACGATGATCAGCGTGTTCACCACCAGCGCCAGAATAGGCCGGCGGATGAAAAGCGCCGTAAAACCGGCCGTGCGTCCGGGCGAATGCTCGCCGCCGCCGCTCACTTCGCCGCCTCGGCTGCGGAAATCTTCTGTTCCTCGGCACCGGCCGGCTTAGGCGCACGTTGCGGGTCGTCGTCACCAGCCGAGCGTACCGTGCCGCCGTCGCGCAGGCGCTGCACGCCTTCCATCACGACCGTATCGCCCTTTGCGAGCTTCGCCTCGACGAGCACCTTGTCGGAATTCCGCTGGATGATCGTTACCGGCACGCGCTCCGTCTTGTTGTCCTTGACACGCCAGACATAGGAGCCATCGGCGCTCCACTGGATTGCCAGCGGGTTGACAGTCGGATACGCGTCGCCCGGAAAACGCACGGATACGGAAAAGGACATGCCCGCCCGCAGCGTATCGTCCGGATTGTCGATTCTTGCCCGGACCCGCAGGGTACGGCTTGCCTGATCGACACGGTTGTCGATCGCATGGATGGCGCCGGTGAATTCAGAGCCAGGCAACGCGATCGGCGACGCGGTCACCGGCTGGCCGACGGAGATCTTCGTTGAGAACCGTTCCGGTACCCAGAAGTCCACAAGAATCTGTGAACGGTCGTCGACGACCGCGACCGGCGTCGAGGTTGTGACATAATCGCCCGGGTTGACCGTGATGATACCGACAATGCCGCCCGACGGTGCCAGAATATCGCGTCGCTTCAAATCGAGTTGCGCCGTCTGCAGAGCAAGTTCGGCCGCCTGCATGGCAAATTCCGCATCGCGCAGCACGGCAACGGACACGGCATTGCCGAGTTTGCGGTTGCGCTCGACTTTCTCACCGGCGCTGTCGAGCGCGACCTTCGCCTGGGCTGCGGCAATGCTCTGCTCATCGCTGTCGAGACGGGCGATAACCTGTCCCTTTTCGATACGGTCGCCCGATTTTACGACAATCTCCGTCAGGTTTCCGGTCGCCTGCGGGGTGACTGCAACCGAGACGATAGCTTCGCCATTTCCGATAGCGCTCAGCCGGTCGTTCACAAGCGCCGTATCGACAGGTTGCGTGACCACGAGAGGAGTCTGATTTCCGCCCCGCCCGCCTTGACCGCGACCCTGCGCCTGTCCCTGAACCTGCCCTGCGCCCTCCTGCCGGTCATCTGCCGATGGCGCAAGGAGCGCGATCACCGCCTGCGGCACGCCCACCTTCGCAAGCGCTACGCCTGCATTCGGCATGAACCGTATCCAGACCCCGGCCGCGATGAGGCCGATGATGATACAGATCAACAGCTGCTTCCAAAGCCGCATTCGCATTCTCTCCGATTGGTCGAAGCCTGTTGAGGATAGAGGGACAACTGGCTCGTCTTACCCTGGCACATAGGACAACTATCTCTTTTGGAAATGAAGCGGCAATGAATGAATCCGATCATTACGGAATTGTAAGATTGAGCGCCCCTTTCATGACCGGAATGTCAGAAACAATGGAGAAATCTTCCCGTTCACCCGGCCCGCGGAGCATGGCCGCGACTGGACCTCCGCCATGCTTATGGTAATTTCCAACAGGCCGTGCGAACGGGCAGAGTTCAGTATCTTTTCATCAACCGATATATCGATAGGGGAACCCATGTGTGACGCCTGCATCATAGACTCCGTGAAAAGCCGCATGCTCTCGCGCAGGAGCTTCTTCCGTGCGGCGGCCGTTGGCGCTGCCACGGTTACAGCTGCAAATTCCGGCGCACTGAGCCCGGCACTTGCCCAGGCGCCGAAGGGCGTCACCGACCTGACCCATGAGCTTTTCGAGGAGTTCCCGACCTTCTTCGGGCAACAGCAGTTTTTCCGCGAGCAAAAGTTCAACTACAAGGAACACAAGTTCAACCTCTTCGAACTGCGGGTGAACGAGCATACCGGAACGCATATCGACGCACCGCTGCACTTTTCCGAAGATGGAAAGTCGGTCGCGGAAATCCCGGTTACCGATCTGGTCGTACCGCTCGCCGTTATCGATATCCGCGAAAAAGCTGCCGCGAGCCCGGACGCGCAGTTGAACCCCGACGACATCAAGGCCTGGATCGCAGCGAACGGCGATTTGCCGGAAAAGGCCTGCGTCGCCTTGAATTCCGGCTGGGGCAAGCATCTCGGCACCGACAAGTTCCGCAATGCCGACGGCGACGGCAAAATGCATTTCCCCGGCTTCCATGTCGAAGCCGTTCAGTATCTCGCCGAGAATTCGAGCGCCGTCGGGATCGCCGTCGATACGCTTTCGCTCGACTACGGAATTTCGCCCGATTTCGCCACGCATTATGCCTGGCTTGCCACCGGCCACTGGGGCCTGGAAGCGGCTGCCAATCTCGACCAGCTCCCGGCCAAGGGCGCGACGCTGATCGTCGGTGCGCCAAAAATCCGCGGCGGCACGGGTGGCCCCTCCCGCGTTCTCGCACTGGTTTGAACCCTGTTGCCGGCGGCGCGTCCGCCGGCCCTTCCCAAGGAGATGCCATGAGCACGATCCACCCGCCTCACGACCGCGAGGCCGACCCGCGCGTCAAGGCCGTTTTCGACGATATCCGAAGCACCCGCAAAGCGGATTTCATCAACAATATGTGGCATTACCTCGCCTTCGATCCGGCCTTGCTCGAAAAGACATGGGCCGATGTCAAGGCGATCATGGCAACGCCATCGGCGCTCGATCCCCTGACCAAGGAGATGCTCTATATCGCCGTCTCGGTCACCAATGGCTGCGGCTATTGCGCACATTCCCATACCGCGGCGGCCCGTGCGAAAGGCATGACGGACGCCCAGCATGCCGATCTTCTCAGTGTCATTTCGCTCGCCGCCCGGACCAACCAACTGGCAACGGGGTTGCAGGTGCCCGTCGATCCCGCTTTTGACGCCGACCGGCGCTCCTGAGAGGCAAAACGCCCATCTTCGGCCTGAAGACGCTGGACAAGCAGAATAAAAGAGGAACAGAATTCTGGCCTTTCGGCTCCGAATCACTACATTGAGCCGCATGAGCAATGGTTTTGATGATATCCCCTTCTTCGACGAGGAACCGGCCCCGCGGCCAGCCCGCGGCACGACCCCGCAGGCGGTGCCTTCCGCGCCGGCTGGAGGCTCAGGCGGCGGCATCGCCGCCCGCGCCATGGCGGCGCGCGACCAGCATCGGGTGCCCGACTATCTGGGCGGTCTCAATCCGGAACAGCGCGAAGCGGTGGAAGCCCTCGACGGGCCGGTTCTGGTACTGGCAGGCGCCGGCACCGGCAAGACCCGTGTCCTGACGACCCGCATCGCCCATATCCTCTCGACCGGCCGCGCCTTTCCCAGCCAGATCCTTGCCGTCACCTTCACCAACAAGGCCGCGCGCGAAATGAAGGAACGCATCGGCGTGCTCGTCGGCAATGCCGTCGAGGGCATGCCGTGGATGGGTACCTTTCACTCGATCGGCGTCAAGCTCCTGCGCCGCCATGCCGAACTCGTCGGCCTGAAATCCTCATTCACCATCCTCGATACGGACGATGTGGTTCGTCTGATCAAGCAGATCATCCAGGCCGAGGGCATCGACGACAAGCGCTGGCCGGCAAAACAGTTCGCCCAGATGATCGACGGCTGGAAGAACAAGGGTTTTGGCCCTGCCGATATACCCGAAGGCGACGCCCGCGCCTTTGCCAATGGAAAAGGCCGCGAACTCTACGCCGCCTATCAGGCCCGGCTGATGACGCTGAACGCCTGCGATTTCGGCGATCTGCTGCTGCACCCGATCCGCATGTTCCGTGCCCATCCGGATGTGCTGAGGGAGTATCACGAGCGCTTTCGCTACATTCTGGTGGACGAGTATCAGGACACCAATACGGCCCAGTACATGTGGCTGCGGCTGCTCGCCCAGCGGCCGAAGGGCGTACCCCAGAATGTCTGCTGCGTCGGCGACGACGACCAGTCGATCTATGGCTGGCGCGGCGCCGAGGTCGATAACATCCTGCGCTTCGAAAAGGATTTCCCGGGTGCCAAGGTGATCAAGCTTGAGCGCAACTACCGCTCCACCGAACACATCCTCGGTGCCGCCGCCCATCTCATCGCCCATAACGAGGGCCGCCTCGGCAAGACGCTGTTTACCGACCGCAGCAATCCCGATGATGACAAGGTGCAGGTGCATGCCGCCTGGGATTCGGAAGAAGAGGCCCGTGCCGTCGGCGAGGAGATCGAACAGCTCCAGCGGAACAAGCATCTCCTCAACGACATGGCGATTCTGGTGCGCGCCTCCTTCCAGATGCGCGAATTCGAAGACCGGTTCGTCACGCTTGGGCTCAACTACCGCGTCATCGGCGGCCCGCGCTTTTACGAGCGCATGGAAATTCGCGACGCGCTCGCCTATTTCCGCCTCGTCTGCCAGCCGGCCGACGATCTCGCCTTCGAGCGAATCGTCAATACGCCCAAGCGCGGCCTTGGCGACACCTCTATCCGCCAGTTGCACGACTATGCCCGCGCCCGCAACATCCCCATGCTTCAGGCGACCGCCGACATCATCGAAACCGACGAGATGAAGGCCAAGCCGCGCAAATCGCTGTTCGACGTGGTCACCATGTTCAAGCGCTGGCAGGGCCTGCTCGAAACCACCCCGCATACCGCGCTTGCCGAAACCATCCTCGAAGAGTCCGGCTATACGGACATGTGGAAGAATGACAAGTCGGCCGAAGCGCCGGGCCGGCTCGAAAACCTGAAGGAACTCATCCGCTCGATGGAGCAGTTCGAGAGCATGCGCGGCTTCCTCGAACATATCGCACTTGTCATGGACGCCGAGACCAACGAAAACCTCGATGCCGTCTCGATCATGACGCTGCACTCGGCCAAGGGCCTGGAATTCGAGACCGTCTTCCTGCCCGGCTGGGAGGAAGGCCTGTTTCCGCACCAGCGCGCGCTGGACGAGGGCGGCCGCTCGGGGCTTGAGGAAGAGCGACGTCTCGCCTATGTCGGCCTCACCCGCGCCAAGCGCCGCTGTCACATCTGGTTCGTCTCCAACCGCCGCATTCACGGCCTCTGGCAATCGACCCTGCCCTCGCGCTTCCTCGATGAGCTTCCGGTCACGCACTGCGATGTCGCCGAGCCCGAACAATCCTACGGCGGCTACAACCGCGGCGGCTACGGCCAGTCCCGCTTCGACAAGCAGGAGCCCTTCGCCAGCACCTACACCTCCCCCGGCTGGAAGCGCGCCCAGGCCAACAAGACCGACGCCACCCGCGACAACTGGGGCAACCGCTCCGGCGTCTCAATCGACCGCATCGGCTACGGCGAATCCGGCCCCAAGGCCCGCACCATTGACGGCGAACTCGTTGCCAAGTCGAAAATCGACGAACCCTCGAAATTCGACATCGGCGACCGGGTTTTTCATATCAAGTTCGGGAATGGAAACATTGCGGGGATCGAGGGCAACAAGCTGACGATCAATTTCGACCGGGCCGGGCAGAAACGGGTGCTGGACGGGTTTGTGGAGCGGGTGTGAAGGGCTTACGCTAAAGCGGAAACAGTCTTGGATTGTAAGATCGAACGACTTCAGGCCGAATTCAGACTGTCTGCATTTGGGCGGAGGTGCACACCGGCAGCCGGCATTTTGAGTTGCGTGCGCGGATCGGTGTTACGGAATCGTTTGCCGCCCGGAGTCGTGAAGCAAAGCGCTTCCCACTCGGCAACAGTCAGCTAACGAAACAAATAGGAAGCACCCTTAGCGTGACTACAAGGACATTCTAAAATTCATGTTTGCCGGTAGACGCATCCCGACCTTTATTGCATTCGGCAGTTGAACGTTGATCTTATCCCCCGGCTTCGCCTGCCGGATCGTCCTCATCGCGCGAACCAGTAAAGCCATGATTAGGACGGCTCCGTGATCATCCGCTGGATCACACGCCATCGCGCCGAACGTGACACTCGCAGATTTGGATTTTTTGTCTTCCTCCCAATGAAGCCAGCCGACGCCCGAAGATATTTCCAGTAAGGGATGCCATTCGTCTGCCTTTTCGTCCCGAACTTTAATTGTTGGCCATGACCGGCCGATGCGGCACCCATGCTTGAAAGCATTGTAGACTGTTTTTTGGCCGAATAACGCCGCTTGCACTGAGATGAACTTGATGACCTCATTGTCTAGCACATACTCATTTCCAATACGGCCCCAGAATTTAGCTGCGATCCATCTTTCAAAATCAGTAATACCAACCGTCACTGATTAGAACCCTTGCGCCCATTTGCGTCGGCCGATTGACATGATCTTCCATGGTCGTTGCTGGAGGGTTCTCCAAGCGTAGCAGCAGTGGTCGACGATATCCTCGTAGGATTTGAAGACTCGGTTTGAGAGCCAGTTGTCCCTCATGAACTGCCAGATGTTTTCGACCGGGTTCAACTCGGGCGATTTGGGCGGCAGTGGCAGGATGGTGATGTTTTCTGGAACGACGAGATTGTTGGACATGTGCCATCCGGCCTGATCCATGATGAGGACGGCGTGTGCATGAACGGCGACGTTGCGGGATATCTCGATCAGGTGCTGGTTCATGGCATGGGTGTCGCACCACGGCATGACGAGAGCGGCGGCCTTGCCGTGCTTGGGACAGATGGCACCGAAGATATAGGCCGATCGGGTTCGCTGGTCGTGCGGCGCGGACGGCCTTGAGCCCCGCTTGGCCCAACGACGCGTGATCTTGTTCTTCTGGCCTATCCGGGCTTCGTCCTGGAACCAGATTTCGATTACTTTGCCCTTGGCGGGACCTGCGGCGATTTCTGCCACAGCGGCGGGGAAGTTTTTTTAAATGCCTCGGCCGCCTCGGCATCCTGCGCATGATGTCTTGGGCGAGCCGAGAGCTTGCGATAGCCCATGGCACGCACTTCGCGGCCCAGGGTCTCCTCGCTCACCGAGATGCGGAACTCTTCCCAAATCCATTGCGCCAGATCACACAGACGCCAGCGAACGACTCCATCCAGATACGGGGTCGGTCCGCGCTCTATGGCTTGCGCCAAAGCCGTTCGCTGTTCATCGTTCAGGAGAGAAGGTTTGCCCGGGGCCTTGCCGTTGATAAGGCCGGCGGGACCGCGTTCATTGAAGCGCACCACCCAGTCGCGCACGATCTGAACCGTCACACTGCCAAGCCGGGCGGCATCGGCGCGTGAGCCGCCATCATAGATCGATGCAAGTGCCAGAAGCCGCCGTGCCTGATCGGCATCGCGTGTCTGCCGAGCCAGAAGCCGCAACCTGGCTCCGTCGAAGTCCGATCGCAAAGAAATCGCTGAACCCATCACAAACCTCCAGTTTGCATCACAGATTCAGATTCGTTGGCTGCTGGGAATCCCCTTCAGAGTCATGCTCACTGACGGTTGGTATAACATCACTAATCCCGAGCGCGGTGGGTATCTGCTTAAGAGCTACGGACTGCACGGCATCATTGAGCTTCGTGCCAAAAAATTTCTTAGCAAACCGAGGAACTGGGCCGTGCGGATGAGCGCCCAAAAGCACGGTGAGCAGCGTTTCGATGGCATGAAAACGTATAAACATGAGCGCTGATGCTCTCATTTCATCCATACCGTCGACCAATTCGGCGCCGAAGTCGGTATCCTTGCTCGGCTGCTCGTCCAAGCAATAATGCTGATCGATGTCCCTTGTATACCGAATGCAACTTGCCTGCTTCAGATGGTAGAGCGGATCAATTTGCGCCCAAAATGCGTCTTCGATATTCATGCCGGACTCCTCCCATAATTACCTTAAGTTTACGGCAACATATCGGAAAATGCACTCAGCCCTGTATAACGTACCTCGACGAGGTGCTTTGATATGCTGCGCGCACGTTGGGCTCCACCATCGCCGCGTCCAATCCCCATTCTACAATTCCCTCGCCGCGCCCATGGATACGCTGCCAGCTGTGAAAGCGTATCCATGGGCACGGGGCACGGGGCACGGGGCACGGGGAAAGGATGACAACCTTTTGGGATCAGCAAAGTCGAAAGACGCGCGGAAGCGAGCAGTATCTCATTCAGATCCTGCACCCTCTCTTCCGTCATCCTCGGGCTTGACCCGAGGATCCACGCCCAAGCCTACCAAAGTTCATGATATAAATCCCGCCAATCCGGATTCATGGCCTCAATCAATTCAATCTTCCATTGCCGGTACCAGCGCTTCAGCGATTTCTCACGCTGAATTGCCGTACCGATCTGCAGATGTTCCTCATACCAGACGAGTTGCGTGCATCCGTATTTGGCAGCAAAGCCTTCTGTCTTACCCTCACGGTGCTCGCAAATGCGCCGCTTTATATCGGCGGTTACGCCGATATAAAGCGTTCCTCGTTTGTGGTTGGTGACGATATAGACATAGCCCGCCATGATGTGATGATGCTTGGGCGTGGATCCTCGGGTCAAGCCCGAGGATGACACCTTTTGGGGTCAGCAGGTTTTAAGACACCCGGAAGCTAAGTCTCTCATACAAACCGCGCATCCCTCCCCTCCGTCATCATCAGGCTTGACCGGAACATGATGGCGAGAACAAATTCGCCGCGACAATTCGCAGGGCTAGGAGGCGTAACTCCAGCGTGAGGATGATGGCTTTGGCCTGCCAAAATTTCATCTCAAAGCTGAATGTTCCGTTGGCCCTACTCACCCCTTGCGCGAAAACAACGACGCCAGTGTCTTCTTCGCCGGTGAGAAGCCGCCCTTCATGCTTTCGACGATGACCATATGGGTGATTTCGCCGCGCTTGAAGGCTTTGAGGAATTTCGGGTAGTTGGCGAAGGCGACGCAGCCGTGGCTGTCGCCGGGTTTGCGCAACAGGTAGCTATGGGCAAGCAGGCCCGTGCGGCCAAGCGGTGCCACGCCGTTGGTTGGCGTCAGACGAACGGCCTCGACACCGTGGAACAGAGATTCGCGCATGGTCACCTTGTAGGTGCCCGGTGGCGTTGGACCCTTCATCTTCACATGGGTGAAATCCGGATTGTCGCGCATCTTGCCGATGCCGGAATGGGCTTCGAGCCGCTCGCCGTTCGGCATATGGACCACGCCGGCGGAAATATCGTAATAGGCGACGCCCTTGCGGCCGCGCACGACCGGGCGAACCGTATCCTCGTCATCCATGACCATGCCCGGCTTGGCATAGGCGAGCTGTTTCAGGGGCTTGCGCTCGGACGGCATGTCCGTGACGCCGGCCAGGCTGCGCGGCTTTGTCAGCGGCAGCGGTCCGAGATCGGGGAGCGTTCCATTCAACGCTGAAGCCTCGGTCATGACGAGGCCGAACGGCTTTGCGACGCCCTGCTCTGCCAGGGAAACCTCCTCCACCAGCGCATTGGCAACGACCGGCACCGAGCCGGTGATCACACCCTCACTCCGTGATGCCGCAGCCTGGGCAAGCGCGGCAACCTGCGTCTTCTCGATGAATTCCGCAGCCGGCCTTGCAGCTGCAACCGCGACTGCAGCCTTGTGCGGCAAACCACGCGCAGCCAGATTGATCCGCGGCATGACCGTGATCCGGGAGAATTTGGGGAGACGAACGAGGCGTTGCTCCTTTGGCGCCTCGCGCATGATGCCGTTCAGCCCAAGCGATGCGCTGAACCGGGCGTCCTTTGCCGGTGGCAATGACGACCCCATGCTGTGGATGACAGCAAAAGCCACCGTGACCCAGACGCCGGCTGCGGCGCCGATGCCGACAAGGGCGGGCGTTGAAAGAAAGCCCCGTCTGTCAAAAGGACGCCGCGCTTTTGCCTTCGAGGCGACGTGACTGATTTTTCCGACCGCAAACGCCATGATACCCGCTACCCGAAACGCATTACCCAATCGCAAGGCAACGATACGCATTGCCGAGGAAGCCGGTCCCATGCCTGATGGGCGGATGGTCTCTCGCCTCGCCGTGCATTCCGTCTGATCAGAAGAATGACAAAGTATGGTAACCAATTCCTTTACGTCGGCTCCGGCAATATCGCGGAGAAAAACTGCGAACAGTCGGCGCCATCAGTGGGACAATGCCAGGGAGCGAAGCCCTTTGCCTGAAACAGGCTCCAATGTCGGGTTCAATGCCGCTCGTTACTGGCTCAGACCCTTTATTTTTGGCGATATTAAGGAGAGCGATTCGCGGACACTGTAAAATCCGGCCGTTTCGCACAGATAGGGATCGCAAGCCAAAGCATGTCCGGCACAACTTTAGTATTATACTCAAATAAATTTCGCGTCGCGCCAACCCCCTCGCTATAGCTAAACCTATGATAGAAAATCATCTTTACGGATGGCCTTGAGAAATGGTGATGGACTGTCTCCTTCACAGGCGATTTCGTTAAAATCGGATGGAATTTTCACCGAGAAAATTAAACCGGCAGTTTTACCAATTTGCGCGATCCGTGAGGCGCGGACCGACAATCCAGCACCGTCCGATGGGAATTCCGTCCATGAGCTCTCCTGAAGCCATCGCATGCCTGTCCTTCGTCGTCCTGCTTCCAGTGCTGCTGTCCCTGCGCAAGACGGGTGTCGCAGGCATTTCCAGCTTCTGCCTCGCCAGTCTCTTATCGGCGCTTGCCGCCCTTGCCCGCATTGCCGACGGGTCTGCGCATGGTGCGTTCCTCGAAACGGGCAGCACGGCACTGACCATCGCAGCCGGGCTGATAATATTGAATGGCCTCCAGGAGTTCCTCGGGCAGAAGCCTCTCGGTCTCCGATTGCTTCTGGCAATTCTGTCCGGCCTCCTGTTGCTTCTCGCAAGCCTGTTGCCCTATGCCGGACGGACGGCAGCCCTGGAAATCATCGACGCCAGCGTTGGCGCATCGATCTATATGCTCGCCGGCTTCACCGTCCTGCACAGTTGCGCGAAGGAAAGGGCGATCGCACCTTATCTTCTGCTTTGCAGCTTCGCCGCCTTTGCCACGACGGCCCTGAATATCATGCGGATCTTTTGGATCGACGGGCATCTCGGCATCCTGGGAGCCGTGGAACCGCGTCTGTGGGAGACATCCCTTCTCACGCTGCGGCTGTTGGCGATGCCGTTATTTTTCCTCTGCGTCGTCCTGATGCTCCATGGCCGCATCATTACCGGCTTGCGGCACTTGGTGGCCCATGATGATCTTACAGGAGCGCTGTCCAGGCGCGCCTTCATGGCGGAATTCGAACGAATCATTGCGGCCAACGCCGCAGCCGGCCGGCAAACCGCCTTCATGCTTCTCGATCTCGACCGGTTCAAGCAGATCAACGACGCCTATGGACATGCCGGAGGAGACGTTGCACTTGCGCATTTTGCCCGCGTCGTGCGCTCGGGCCTGGCCGGACGGGGAACTTTGGGCCGCCTCGGCGGTGAGGAATTCGGGATCGTCATTGCGGGCATCAACCGGCTCGACGCAACGAAGGTCGCCGGTGAAATTTGCTCGATCGTCAGGACAATGCCCGCCCGGACAGACACGCATTTAGACATAGCGTTGACGGTCAGCATCGGTGTCGCCATGGCGGATCCGACGAACACGCCCGCGGAAATCATGTTGCAGGCGGATGCCGCACTGTACGAGGCAAAGGCGCTTGGGCGCGACCGGGTCAGCATTGCCAGCAGTTTCCAGGCGCCTGTGACTGGCAGTGCGCGTGCGCTTGCCGGGGCGGCGGCACAAATGCGGGCGGCAGCCGGCACCGTTCTTCCGAATCGCCCGATATCGCGTGCGGGCTGAGGATCGGGAAAGATCCGCATCTTGTATAAACCGAAGCCCCTCCTATGTGGTATGAAACACCCTCGGAGATGCCGATGCCCCGACTTACCTGCCTTCTCAGCGCCTGCGCGGTTTTCGCCGCGAGCTTTGCCGCCATGCCCGCAAAAGCGGAAACCGTTGGCGAGGTCGGCGTGGATTGGCTGGGCAACGATATTACGATCGACGCGGTGACCGATCCGAAGGTAACCGGCGTTACATGCCATGTCACCTATTTCGACCGTAGCGTCATCGATCGGCTGAAAAACGGCAACTGGTTCGAGGACCCATCGAACAACTCGATCGCCTGCCGCCAGACGGGGCCGGTGACCATCGGCGATATCGATCTTGGCCAGGAGGGCGAAGAGGTGTTTCGCGAGGGCCTCTCGTTGATCTGGAAGTCTCTGGTCGTCAACCGGATTTATGACAAGAAGAACAATACGCTGATCTACCTCGCCCACTCCCGCCAGGTAACGGAAGGTTCTGCCAAGATGTCGATCTCGACGATCCCGCTTTTCAACCAGCCCGTCACCTGGACCAACGGCCTACCGAAATAGTCATTCGGCTCGAGCTTCGGCCAGCACGGTGTCTGAATTGGTGATCGTCACCCCGGCGGCGGACATTTCCGCGATTGCCGCTGCCACGCCTGACGGATCGATGCCGCGGCTGGCGTCGGCGACGAAGCGCACAGCGACGGTGGGCATCATGTCCCGTGCATCGAGCGCCGTCGCCTTAACGCAATAATCCGTTGCCAGACCACAAATGTCGAGCCTGTCGACCCCTGCCCGCACGAGATAGTCCGACAGTCCGGTCAAGGCTGTCTGGTCATTGTCCCGGAAGGCGGAATAACTGTCGACCTCCGGGTTTTCCCCCTTGCGCTGCACATGGTCGATACCGGCAAGACTAAGCCCGGGATGAAACGCCGCATCATGCGTTCCCTGCACGCAGTGGTCTGGCCAGAGCATTTGCGGCTTGCCGCCGAGCATCCCCGTTTCGAACGGCTGCCGTCCCGGATGCTGGGAGGCGAAGCTCCCATGATCGGCCGGATGCCAGTCCTGCGAAGCGACGACCAGATCGTATTTGCCTTCGGCGATCAGCCTGTTGACGACCGGCACGATGTCTTCGCCCGCCGGGACCGCCAGATTGCCGCCGGAACAGAACCCGTTCTGAATATCGACAAGCAGAAGGCATTTCATCGGCATCTCCAATCATCAAACGGAGGGCGCGGTTTGCAACGCCCCTCGCGCGCCATCATAGCGCCCCGGACGTCAGCAGCAAGAACGGATGACAAAACGCACACCTGAAGCCGAAAACACGAACACCGCGCCGTTGCCGGCACGGTGTGGATCTCTCTGTCGCCTGCCGATATCAGGCGGCCTGCGCCAGTTCGTCGGCGATGACCGTATCGAGGTTGAGGAAGCAGACCATGGTCTTTTCGAGGGCGACGATGCCGCGGCAGAAGGCGCGTTGCGCTTCCGGGATGATTTCCGGGGCCGGCTGCAAAGCCTCGCTCTTGATCGTCATCATATCCGAGACCTGCTCGACCAGAAGACCGACAAGCTTTCCGGCGATATCCGTGACGATGATGGCCGAACGCTCGGAAGGCTCGGTCATCTTCATGCCGAGGCGGCAGGCCATGTCGATGACCGGGATGACGGCGCCGCGCAGGTTGATAAGACCCAGAACATAGGGCGGCGTATGCGGCATCGGCGTCACCGGCGCCCAGCCACGGATTTCGCGGATTGCCATGATGTCGATGCAGTATTCCTGGTCGCCGAGATGAAACGAAACGATTTCCAGATAGGCGCCGGATTGTTTGATTGCATTTGACATGATCAGAATTCCTTCCAGTTTGCTTTCGGACCCGATGCATTCGTCCGGTCCGGGATACCGGTGACGTCATGTCAGTCTGGGAAAAATTTCCCACGCCACCAAACCATCGCAAAGATAAATTAACCATTTGCTAAAACGCCTGATGAATTTAGTCGCAGGACTGGCGGCAACTGCCGACGGCGGGGGCTTTCCCTGAAGCGGCGGAGACGGTATTGTCGTTTCATGCAGGAAAATCCGAAAAAATTGGCAAAGATGCTGGCTGTCGCCGCCTTTTCCGGCCTGCTCCTTATCACGGCTGTGGCCGGAATTTTCGGCTGGATCCTGCAGGGGCCTGACATGTTTCTGACCCTTGCCGCAAACGGCCTTGCCTGGTGCCTTTGAGGGTGCCGCATTTTGACGCTGTATGCGTGAATGTTTTGCATCGTGATGCTTGAAAGGCTATCTGGTCCGCAACAGCAACCGGATTGACCCGTCATGAAAACATTTCGCATCATTCTCTGGGCAGCGGTGGCGGTCGTCGCTGCCGTATTGGGCTGGTTGACCTTTCAGATGACGATGTCCAAGGGCGAGATTGCAGCCGGTCCCTTCGGCGTTCCCTTCGAACTTGTCTCGCAGACCGGCCAGCCGATCACCGAAAAGGCCTTCACGGGCAAGCCGACGGCGCTGTTCTTCGGCTTCACCCATTGCCCCGAGGTCTGCCCAACGACGCTTTTCGAACTGAACGGCTGGCTCGAAAAGGTCGATCCGGACCAGACGAAATTGCAGGCCTATTTCATCAGCGTCGATCCCGAACGCGATACGCCCGAAATTCTCGGTCAATATGTTTCCAACGTTTCCAAGCGCATCACCGGCATTTCCGGCCCGCCGGATAAGGTCATGGACATGGTCAAGGGCTTCCGGGTCTATGCCAGGAAGGTGCCGCTGGACGAAAAGCAGCCGGACGGGGACTATACGATGGATCATACCGCGTCGGTCTTTCTTCTGGATTCCGAAGGGAAATTTACCGGAACGATCGCCTATGGCGAAAATCCTGATACTGCCGTCAAGAAGCTCGAGAACCTGATCAAATCATGACGGAACACGCGTCTTTACCGTGACTTGGCAGGCATGCTAGAGCGTCGTCCCGACAGCAAGCCGCCACTTTCGGGACTGGCACGAGGACAAAGACATGAGCGACCTGCGTCTTTTCGTTACCACGACCGAAAAGCAATCGGAATTCATCATGCAGTTGATGACTGCTGCTTTCGAGGATGACGGCTACGCCATCGCGACGATGGAAATGGACGAGAAGAACGATATCTGGGAGGCATCCCTCTATATCGACTTCGACGAAGAAGAGGCCATGCGGGAAAAGCTGGACGAGGCCCTTTCGCCGCATATCCCGGATCTATCGATCCATCGCGAAGTCATTCCGGATGTCGATTGGATCGCCAAATCGCTGGAGGGTTTATCGCCGGTGCGTGCGGGCCGCTTCCTGGTCCACGGCTCGCATGATCGGGACAGGGTTCGCCCCCATGACATCGCGATCGAGATCGATGCCGGTCAGGCCTTCGGCACGGGGCATCATGGAACGACGGCAGGCTGCCTGGAGGTCATCGAGACCGTCATGCGCGCCCGCAAGGTGCGCAATGCGCTGGATCTTGGCACAGGCAGCGGCGTTCTCGCCATCGCAGCCCGCAAGCTCAGGCCCGTGCCGGTGCTCGCCACCGACATCGATCCGATAGCAACGCGTGTCGCAGCCGGAAATATCCGTCGAAACGGCATTGCCAGTGGGATCACAACGGTCACCGCCCCCGGATTTCACTCGCCAGCCTTTGCCGAGCATGGCCCCTTCGACCTGATCATCGCTAATATTCTGGCGCGTCCGCTGATCCGGATGGCGCCGCAGCTTGCAAGCCATCTTGCGCCCGGCGGATCGGTGATCCTGTCGGGTATTCTCGCCACGCAGCGCTGGAAAGTTCTCTCAGCCTACAACGGCCAACACCTTCGCCATGTTCGCACGATCTGGCGCAATGGCTGGGTAACCATTCACCTCGACCGGCCTTGAGGCAAAATGATTAAAAACGAAAAGGCCGCCTGTCCGTCACGAACAAGCGGCCTTTCGAAACAAAGGCGATGCCGAAGCATCGCCCGCTGACCGGCAAGCCGGCCAATATCCGCGAGCTTGGGAGGAGGAGCGCTCAAGCGGACCTTCATGAACCGAAATCAGCCACCCGGAGGGAGGAGGAGAAGGTGACAGACCATTCTCGGATCATGCAGTTCTTGCCTTTCGGCATTCGTGCGAACAACAGATATTCCGCGTTCGTTGAGTGTCTTTATAGACGAAGCGGCAAAACGATCTAGGTGCGTTGCAGCATGGGTGCCATGCACCCCGCGCATAAGTATGATAATTCAGTTTTGGTCTTGTTCACGACACGCTGCTGAGTGACCACGACCGGCTTTCGCCGTCGTGCCGGTTTCAGCTAAGGTGGCTGGCATTTGCCGGGAATCATTCACGCCGCATCCCAATTTCAACCCTACTCCAGGACATCCGATGTTTCAGTCTTTCGACGTCACCTCTACTCCGCAATTCGGCAAGGCGCGCGTCGAAGCGTTGCGGGCAGCCTTTGACGCCCTGGGTATCGATGGTTTTCTCGTTCCCCGGGCCGACGAGTTCCAGGGCGAATATGTTCCGAAATCGGCCGAGCGCCTGGCCTGGCTGACGGGTTTTACAGGTTCGGCCGGCGTGGCGCTGATCCTGCGGCAACAGGCGGTTGTCTTTGTCGATGGCCGTTACGTCACCCAGCTCAAGGAACAGGTCGACGGCGACGTCTTTCAGGCCGGCGACCTGATCGGCGAGCCACCGCATCTCTGGCTGAAGCACAATGGCAAAAAGGGCTTTCGCCTCGGCATCGATCCCTGGCTGCACACCGGCGCAGAGGTCCGCAAACTGCAAAAGACGCTGGACGCCATCGATGGCAGTCTCGTCGTTCTCGATCACAACCCTCTGGACCGACAATGGACCGACAGGCCGGCGGAACCGCTTGGCCGGGTCAGGATCCAGCCTCTCGATCATGCCGGGACACGTGCCGCCGACAAACTCGCGGCCATGGCGGACGCCATCGGCAAGGCAGGTGCAAAGGCTGTTCTGCTGACCGACCCTTCGTCGATCGCCTGGACCTTCAACATCCGCGGAAGCGACGTACCGCACACCCCGCATCCCCTCGCCCGGGCAATCATCTTTGCCGACGGAAAAGCCGAACTGTTCCTCGACAAGCGCAAGACAGGCATCGAGGAGGAAGCCTATCTGACGCAAATCGCCAGTCTTGAAGCGCCTGGAAATTTCGATCAACGGGTGTCAGCGCTTGCCGCCGCCGACGCGACGATCATGATCGATCCGGACCAGGCACCCTTTGCGATTGTCGAGGGCATTCGCCACAGCGGTGGCACGGTGCTGGAGGCGATTGATCCGGCCCGCTTGCCGCGTGCGCGCAAGAACAAGGCGGAAATCGAGGGTTCCACCCGCGCTCACCTGCAGGACGGTGTTGCCATGGTGGAATTCCTCTCCTGGCTCGATGGCACGCAGCCGGGCACAGTCACGGAGATTGCCGCCGTCGAAAAGCTCGAAGCCTGCCGGACGGCTGTCGGCGAGCGGATGCAGAATCCGCTGAAGGATATTTCCTTCGACACGATCGCCGGCGCTGGCGACCATGCAGCCATCATGCATTACCGGGTGACGACGGACAGCGATGTCGCAATATCAGACGGTTCGATGTTCCTGATCGATTCCGGCGGCCAGTATGTCAACGGCACCACAGACATCACCCGCACGGTCGCAATCGGCGTCGTTCCGGACGAGCAGCGACGTTTCTTTACCCTCGTCCTGAAAGGCGTGATCGCCATCAGCGTGGCCCGCTTCCCAAGGGGCTCGCGCGGCGTCGATCTCGATCCGCTGGCGCGCATCGCGCTCTGGAAGGCAGGCGCGGACTTCGCCCATGGCACCGGCCACGGCGTTGGTTCCTATCTCTCGGTCCACGAGGGACCCCAGCGGATTTCCCGTGCGGCCATGCAGGAGATACTGCCGGGCATGATGCTGTCGAACGAACCGGGATACTACCGCCCTGGTGCCTTCGGCATCCGCATCGAGAATCTGGTCCACGTGCTGGACGCAGAGCCGATCGAGGGCGGTGATTTGCCGATGCTCGCCTTTGCAACCCTGACCTTCTGCCCCATCGACCGCCGTCTGGTCCTGGTCAACCTGCTGACGGACGAGGAACTGGATTGGTTGAACGCCTATCACGCAGAAACGCTTGAGAAGCTGACACCGCTGATTTCCGACGAAAAGGTTTTGGCTTGGCTTGCGGCAGCAACAGCTCCGCTCGAGCGGTAGGCCTCGTCAGATAACGAAATGCCGGATAGCCATGACGGCAAGCCATCCGGCAAGCAACATCCACAGCGACGAAAAGCGCAGGCCGACCGCGAGCGCGACAAGCATGGCGGCCGCCACGTCGAGATCTCCCGAGAAGAAAGCCGGAGCGACCAGCGTCGACAATACGGCGGCGGGAACCGCGTTCAGCGCCGCTTCCATGCGCGGCGGGATGCGCTTCATCTGCATGATCAGGACGTAGCCGCCGATCCGGGTGAGAAAGGTGGCGGCGGCGGCGGCCAGGATCACGTATATCAGTTGCAGATGCTCGGCACTGTCCACGATCAGACCTCCTCTTCCCGGGCACCGGATTGCGCATCCTGCGCTTCGAGCGGCATACAGGCCGCAACCACGATACCGGCAACGGCACCGATGCTCACATGCCAGGGTGATCCGACGAAATGGATCGCAGCGACCGAAGCCAGTGAGCTGACGGCGACGACGGAAAGCCAGTTGTTACGCTTGCGAAAACCGAGAACCAGACCCATGAAATAGATCGGCAACAGCACGTCGAGACCGATCGCATGGGGATCGCCGATCAGCTGGCCGAAAATCGCGCCCAGCAGGGTGGTCATCTGCCAGGGGATATAGATGATCATGGCGAAACCGAGATACCAGGCGAACGTCACCGGCTCGCCGCGCTCGGCCCGTTTTTCGGTTTCCGCATATTGCGGATCGACCAGCAGGAAAAAGGCGAAAAACTTCTGCAGTCCCGAAAAATGACGGATATGCTTGGCGATCGACGCCGAATACAGGATATGCCGGAAATTGACGGCAAAAACCGACAAAACGATCAGCCAGGGCTGAACCTTGTTGCCGAACAGCTCGATACCCACCATCTGGCTGGCGCCGGCGTAAAGCGTCATGCTCATGAACACGGCGTCGAAAACCGAAAAACCATTTTCAATGGCAAGGGCGCCGAACAGGGCACCGAAGGGAGAGGCGGAAAGCATGACGGGAAAACCGCCGCGAACGCCCTGCCAGAAATCGTCCTTTGTCATGCCACGCTTTTCCGGGATACCGCGCGGTCGCTTCGCCGCCATTGAAAACAGACCGCACAGATAGGCCGGGGTCATGCCCGGAACAATTCAATAAGATTGATGCAGCGATCCGATTTGCTGATCGGACATCAGACGCACCAACAGATTTCAGCGTTTGACCTGGAATGTATGCTCGATTCCGGGGAAAGTCCTCGCCTTCACCTCATTGGCATAAGCTTCGAAAGCAGCGGAAATCTGCGGTGCCAGTTCCGCGAAATGCTTGACGAAACGCGGCTTGAAATCGCTGAAAATGCCCAGCATATCGTCCGAGACGAGGATCTGGCCGTCGCAGGCCGGCGAGGCGCCGATGCCGATCGTGGGCGCGCGCAACGTCTCGGTAATCTCGCGCGCCAAGGGCTCGATCGTCCCCTCGACGACGATGGCGAAGGCGCCCGCATCGTCGATAGCCTTGGCATCGCGGCGAATCTTTGCGGCTTCCTTGTCGCTGCGGCCAAGCGACCGGTAGCCGCCCATGGTGTTGACGAGCTGCGGCATCAGGCCGACATGTCCAAGCACCGGAATGCCGCGCTGGGTGAGAAAATCGACGGTCTCGGCCATCTCGGCCCCGCCCTCGAGCTTGACCGCGCTGCAGCCGGTCTCCTTCAGGATGCGGGCAGCACTGGAAAAGGCCTGCTCCTTGGATTCCTGATAGGAGCCGAACGGCAAGTCGACGACGACGCAGGCCTTCTCCGAGCCGCGCATAACCGCCTGCCCATGGGCGATCATCATGTCGAGCGTCACGCCGACAGTCGAGTCCAGTCCGTAGAGAACCATGCCGAGGGAATCGCCGACCAGCATGAAATCGACATGCGGATCGAGCAGCCGGGCAATCGGCGTCGTGTAGGCCGTGAGGCTGACGATCGGCCGCTCACCCTTCAGCGCCTCGATATTGCCGGGGCTCAGGCGACGCTTCGATGCCTGTACACTCATGCTTACGCCACCTTTGCAAATTGAGCGGTTTTCGGCGCGAAAACCCTGTTATCGAGCAGCTTCGTGCTCCCGAAACGAACGAAAAGCAACAAAAGAACCGGTTTTTCGCCGATCTCCGTGAGGGCATGCAATGTCTCGGGGTCACGGATTGCGACCACCTCCGGCTTTGCCAACGGCTCCGAGGCGATGAAATCGGCGATTGCTTTTTCCAGGGTCGCCACGTCGCGCAGACCGTTTGCGACCAGTCTCTCAGCTTCATCCAGCGCTTTCGGAACGATCGCCGCTGCAGCACGCTCATCGACCGACAGGTAGACATTGCGCGATGAACAGGCAAGACCATCGGCCTCGCGCACCGTCGCCACGCCTACCACCTCGACAGGCTGTGCCAAATCCTCCACCATGCGCCGAATGATCTGCAGCTGCTGGAAATCCTTCTCCCCGAAATAGGCCCGGTCCGGCTGGACGATATTGAAGAGCTTGGTGACAACCGTGGCGACACCAGCGAAATGGCCGGGCCGAATCGATCCTTCGAGCTCACCGCCCAGCGACGGCACGTCGACCACGGTCTCCATCGGGCGCGGATACATGTCGACAACACCCGGCGCAAAGAGAAAATCCGCGCCGCCTTCCGTCAGCATGGCCTGATCCCTGGCGAGATCTCGCGGATATCTGGCAAGATCCTCGCTCGGGCTGAACTGCAGCGGATTGACGAAGAGGCTGACGACGACAATGTCGTTTGCGGCGCGGGCGCGCGCCACAAGCTCCATGTGACCGACATGCAGAAAGCCCATTGTCGGCACCAGGCCGATGGTTTTTCCAGCGCGCCGGTATACGCTCAGACGCGCCCGCAGATCGTCAATGGCGGTGACCGTTTCCATCCCGGGATCCTCCAATCCGTCAAGGCCGCCGCCTTGAGACCGGCGGCTGGCTTTCGCCGGCTCATGAGCTTGTCCCAAAAACCGGCGCGCTTTCCCTAACGTGTGCAGTGCAAAAAGACAATTCAAGAATTGCCCGGCAATATCTGCGACGAAAGCTGCCTATGAACGAGTCTCGAGGGTCTGTTCGATCGCGCCGAAAACGGAATGGCCGGTTCTGTCGTTCATCTCGACGCGTACTGTGTCGCCGCTCGAAATCGCCGAGGATATCTTGCACAGACCCGTGGCGACGAGGCTGCCGGCCAGAAGCGCGCGCTTCGCTGCAACCTTCATGACGATGTCCGCCGCATCCTTCCGGCCGACCTCGGCACCATCGAGAGCCTGTCCGTTGCGGCGCATCGTGAGGGCAATGTCGCCGTTAGACCAGCCTTCCCCGAGTTCGTCGGGCGTGACGGCAACGGGTGAAAACGTGGTCGCGACCGTTTCGCCGGCAGCCGTGAAATCGCTTGCGAGCAGAACCAGAAGAACGGCATCTTCGCCGGTTGGTTCAACGCCGACATCACCGGAAATAACTGCCACCTGGGCCGTGACGTTCAGTCCATCGCCAGAAGCGACGAAGACGGTATCGCGTGGACCGAGGAACCGGCCGGAGCCGTTGGTCCAGAAAAACGCCCGCGGCAGGGGCGAAGCCGCATCATGTTCGTGAAACCGCATGGTTGGCTGCGATCCAGTCTCTATGCCGATAGCGACCCTTGCCAGCCGGGGCGCGGCATGCGCCCAATCGTCGAGTGCCGCCTGCAGGGTACGGGCGATATGGCCGACCTCGGAGCAGCGTGTCAGATCTTTCGAGACGACGACGAGCTTTCCGTCGCGGGTCGAGTCCTTCAGGGTAGCGAGCTTCATGAATGGATGTTCCTCGGGTTCCGGTTTCACCGGCAGTTCTGCGACCGCCTTCCCCCATAGGACACTATTTGACGCCAGGTGTCGCGCTAGAATTTCGGGCAATCTGCTTCGATGAGCAGACCGCAAAACCGGGGCACCGGCGGCAATGAAAGGCAGGCGCGGTTTACCCGCCGATCAGCGTAAACCAGCCATCCTCGTCGGTCGTCTCGACGCCCAGTTCACGGGCCTTGTCCAGCTTGGACCCTGCACCCGGACCGGCAACCAACAGGTCGGTCTTCTTCGAAACGGACCCGGCGACCTTGGCGCCCAGCCGCTCCGCCATGGCCTTTGCCTCGTCACGGGTCATTTTTTCGAGAGAGCCTGTGAAGACGACGGTCTTGCCGGCAACCGGGCTGGAACTCGACACCGGTGCTTCGGCGTCAAGCGGCGTCACCTTTTCCAGAAGGCGCGACACGACGTCGATGTTGCGCGGTTCCTTGTAGAATTCGACAATGGCGCGCGCCACAACCTCCCCGATGCCATCGATGGTATTGAGATCGCTCCAAGCCTCGGAGGTCACATCCGCGGCCTCCTTCATCGCTCCGGCAAAGGCGGCATAACTGCCATAGGAGCGGGCCAGGAGCTTCGCCGTCGTCTCGCCCACATGGCGGATGCCAAGCGCATAGATCAGCCGGTGCAGCGCAATCCGCCGCCGCTCGTTGATCGCGTCATAAAGCTTGCGGACGCTGACCTTGCCGAAGCCATCGATATTTTCGAGCTTCGCCAGCGGCGATTGGCTCTGTCGGTCTTCAAGTGTAAAAATATCCGGTGCGGTTCTGATCGACAGTGCGGGATCCTCTGCCTCGAAGAAGAAGTCGATCTGCTTTGCGCCCAACCCCTCGATGTCGAAGGCATTGCGCGAAACGAAGTGCTTCAGATGCTCGACCGCCTGCGCCCGGCAGACGAACCCGCCGGTACAGCGCGTCACCGAATCGAGCTTGCCGGTCTTTTCGTTGCGTTCCCGCACCGCATGACTGCCGCAAACCGGGCAGGTTTTCGGAAAGACATAGGGCGCGGCCTCGGCCGGGCGCTTCTCCATCACCACGTCAAGGACCTGCGGGATGACGTCCCCTGCCCGCTGGACGATCACCGTATCCCCGATCCGGATATCGTGCTCGGTCTCGCGGATGCGCTCGCCGCTGTTGCCGATGCCCTCGATGTAATCGGCATTGTGCAGCGTCGCATTGGTGACGACGACGCCGCCGACCGTGACCGGCGTCAACCGCGCCACCGGCGTCAGCGCGCCGGTGCGGCCGACCTGGATGTCGATGCGCTCGACCTTGGTAAAGGCCTGCTCGGCCGGGAATTTATGCGCCGTCGCCCAGCGCGGGCTGCGCGAGCGAAACCCCAGCCGTTCCTGCAGCTTCAGGTCGTCAACCTTGTAGACGACGCCATCGATATCGTAATCGAGATCGGGCCGTTGCAATCCGATGCCGTTGTAATGGTCGAGGATCGCCGCGACCGATGTCAGCCGCTCCGTCAGCGGGTTGACGGAAAAGTTCCAACGCTTGAACACCTCGACCATGCCGAACTGGGTATCGGCGGGCATGTCCGACATCTCGCCCCAGGCATAGGCGAAAAATTTCAGCTTTCGGGTCGCGGTAATCGTCGGATCGAGCTGGCGCAGGGATCCGGCCGCCGTGTTGCGCGGATTGACATAGGTCTGTTTGCCATCTGCGGCCATCTGCGCGTTCAGCGCCAGAAAGTCGCTCTTGCCCATATAGACCTCGCCCCGCACCTCCACGATATCGGGCGCACCGGCGGGCAGCGCGTCTGGAATTTCCCGGATGGTCCGGATATTGGCGGTGACGTTCTCGCCAGTCGTGCCGTCGCCGCGCGTGGCTGCACTGACCAGTCTGCCCTTTTCATAGCGCAGCGACATGGACAGCCCGTCAATCTTTGGTTCGGCGGTGAAGGCGATCGAATCATCCGGCAGGCGTCCGAGGAAGCGGTAGACGCTGGAAATGAAGTCGGCCACATCCTCGTCAGAAAAGACGTTGCCGAGCGACAGCATCGGCCGGGCATGGGTGACCTGCTGGAAGATACCGGATGGCGCGGCGCCAACCTTGTGCGACGGGCTGTCGTCGCGCATGAGTTCGGGAAAGCGCGCCTCGATCTCGCCGTTGCGCAACTTCAAGGCATCGTAGTCCGCGTCCGAAATCTCGGGCGCATCCTTGCCGTGGTAGAGGGCATCGTGATGGGCAAGCGCCTTAGCCAGCCGTTCCAGCTCGATCCCGACATCCTCAAGCGTCAGATCTTCAACGGCAACGGCTTCGGTCGACATGCTGATAGACTCCAGATTTTTGGGAGTCGTTTTAGAGAAATTTCGGGGAATGGGAAGACCTCGCTCACGGCTCTCTCTTGGTAGAAAGGCCCAAGAGAAAGCGCAGCAGGCTTGATCCCTGGGTTTCACGAAAAGTCAATGCGTTCGGCACTTCGTGCGGACGCGCCCGTGAAGGAGCCCCCCTTAAGGCTAGGGTAAAACTACCCGTTCCCCGCCAGCAACCGCGCCGCCGCCGCCCTCGCCTCGTCCGTCACCGATGCACCGGCGAGCATGCGGGCGATCTCCTCGGTGCGGGCCTTGTCGTCCATGCGGGCGACGCGGGTGGTGATGGTTTCGGATTTTTCCGCAGACGGTCCCTTCGAGATCAGGAGATGCGTTGCCGCCCGTGCCGCCACTTGCGGCGCGTGGGTCACGGACAGGACCTGAACCGTTTCCGACAACCGTTTCAGCCGCTGGCCGATTGCATCCGCCACCGCACCGCCGACGCCGGTGTCGATCTCATCGAAGACGAGTGTCGGCGCGGAACCGCGATCGGCAAGCGCCACTTTCAGCGCCAGGAGAAAGCGGGAGAGTTCACCGCCCGAGGCGACTTTCATGATCGGGCCGGGCCGCGTGCCGGGATTGGTCTGAACGTGAAATTCCACCACGTCGATCCCCTCGGCTGTCGCCGCCTGCGGGTCCGAGGTGACCTCGACCATGAACCGCGCCCGCTCCAGCTTCAGTGCCGGAAGCTCGGCCATCACGGCATCAGACAAGGCCGTTGCCGTGTTGTGGCGCTTTGCGGAAAGCGAGGCCGCGGCGGCGTCGAAGGCGGCTTTGGTCAGGCCGAGCTGTGCATCCAGCTGCTTTAGCTTCTCCTCACCGGCGTCCAGATCGGCAAGATCGGAAATCATCCTGACGGCGAGCGCCGGCAGCGCCGTGACAGGCACGGAATACTTGCGCGCGGCCGCCCTCAAGGCAAACAGCCGCTCTTCGGAGCGCTCCAGTTCCCTCGGATCATATTCGGTTCTGCGCAGCGCGGCTTCCACGGCCATCTGCGCGTCTGACAGCTGGTTCAAAGCGGCATCGAGAAGTTCGACAGTCTCCTCCAGCAAGCCGGGCGCCTCATGGCTCTTGCGCTCCAGCCGGCGCACCATCGACGCGATCAGCGGCACCGGCGACGCATTGCCGTTGAGGAATTCGCTGGCCTCGTTGATATCGACGGCGATCCGCTCGGCCTTCATCATCCGCGACCGGCGTTCGGCAAGATCCTCCTCCTCCCCGTCCTCCGGCGAAAGGGTCTCCAGTTCGTCGACGGAGGCGCGCAGATAATCGGCCTCGCGCGCCGCGGCCTCCACCTTGTCGCGGTGCTTTCGAAGCGTCCGCTCGGCATCCTTCCAAGTGCGATAAAGACCGGCCACACGCTCGGCTTCTTCGGCAAGGCCGCCAAAGGCATCGAGCAGCGTGCGGTGTGCGTGGGTATCGACAAGCGCCCGGTCGTCATGCTGGCCGTGAATTTCGACAAGCAATTGTCCGGCCTGGCGCATCAGTTGAACGGAAACAGGCTGGTCATTGACATAGGCTCTGGTTCGGCCATCAGCCGACTGCACCCGCCGGAAGATCAGGTCGCCATCGTCATCGATGCCGTTTTCCCGTGCAAGGACGCGGGCGGGGTGATCCATGCCGACGTCGAACACCGCGGTGACCTGTCCCTTGTCGCCGCCATGGCGAACAAGCGAGCCATCGCCCCGCCCCCCGAGGGCGAGCGAAAGACTGTCGAGAAGAATGGATTTTCCCGCGCCCGTCTCGCCCGTAAGCACGGAAAGCCCGGCGTCGAAGGACAAATCAAGCCGTTCGATCAGGACGATATCGCGGATCGAAATCTGTGAAAGCATCCCGTCTCAAATCTCTTCGCACTCTGCCCTGCGACAAGCCGCAGCTCAGGCGCCGATCAGCTTCTTGCCAGCACGCGAAATCCAGGAATTGCCGGTCTCGCGCGGTTCCAGACCACCTGTCTGCAACAGCTTGTAACTGTCGGCATACCATTGGCTGTCGGGATAATTATGTCCAAGCACGGCGGCCGCCGTCTGGGCCTCGCCGGTGATGCCCATGGCGAAATAGGTCTCGACGAGACGCGCCAAGGCTTCCTCAACCTGATTTGTCGTCGGATATTGTTCGACCACGGTGCGGAAACGGGTGATCGCCGCGAGATATTCCCGACGCTCGAGATAATAGCGGCCGACCTGCATTTCCTTGCCTGCCAACTGATCCTTCGCGAAACGGATCTTGGCTTGCGCGTCCTCGACATATTCCGAATCGGGATATTTCGTCACGACGGTCTGCATCGCTTCGATCGTCCGTGCCGCAGGCTTCTGGTCCTGCGTCACACCCGGAATTTGCTTCGAATAGGAAAGGCCGACAATATATTGGGCATAGGCGGCGTCCGGGGATTCCGGATAAAGATTGAGGTACCGGTTCGCACCGTTGATCGCGTCCTGGTACTGGCCGTTGCGGTAATTGACGAAGGCCTTCATGACCAGGGCCTTGCGGGCATATTCGGAGAAGGGATGCTGTTGGTCGAGAGCCTCGAACTTGCGCGCCGCTTCTGTCGTCTTGCCGGCATTGAGGTTGGCAAGGCCCTGATTGTAGAGCACTTCCGGCGGATCTGTCTCGGCCGTCAACTTGGTGATATCGATATCGGGATCGTTCTGGCAGGCACTGACCAGAACACCGGCTGCGGACGCAGCAAGCGAAATGACAGCAATCCGCGCCATCTTCTTCAATTCAACCTGGCCTGCAAATACCATTCGTAAATCCCAACTCGCACAGCGGTAAGAATACCGCCGCCTATGAACCGCGTTTTAGATCAAGATGCAACAAGACCGCAACGTCATGATGATGGATTAACGCAATTTTATGGCGGCTTGACCATGAAAAAGCCGGTACAAAGACCGGCTTTTAAAGAAGTGCAACGGCTTTTCCCACCTGGCGCGAAGCCAGGAAACGTCAGAGCGCGTTGGCAGCCATCGCCTCACGCATCACAACGCGCTGGCGCGGTGCGGTGCTTTCGACAATCTCGTAAGCCGTCGGATCGCTCATCAAGGCCTTCAAGGCGTAAGCGTTCATCTTGTGGCCACCGCGATAGGAACGGTAGCAGCCAATAAACGGCGCGCCGGCCAGAGCAAGATCGCCCACGGCATCCAGTGTCTTGTGGCGCACGAACTCATCCTTGGCGTAGCGCAGGCCCTCGACATTGATAACAGTGTGATCGTCGGCGATGACGACGGAGTTCTCGAGCGAAGAGCCGAGACCGCGACCGGCGGCCCACATGCGCTCCACATCGCGCATGAAGCCGAAGGTCCGGGCCCGGCAAAGCTCGTTCTTGAACGCGGACGGCGTCATGTCGCCCTTCCAGGATTGGCGTCCGATCAGCGGCGTATCGAAATCGATCTCCACCTCGAAGCGCATCCCGTTGTAGGGCACAAACTCCGACCAGGAGGCACCGGACTCAATGCGAACCGGCTTGAGCACGCGGATATAACGGCGCTTGACGGCAAGCGCCCGAATACCCGTCTGTTCGATCGCATCGATGAAAGGAGCGGAACTGCCGTCCATGATCGGCATTTCGGCACCGTGCACCTCGACCAGAAGATTGTCGATCCCGAGCGCATAAAGCGCGGCCATGACATGCTCGATCGTGGCGATGGAGGTTGACGCCGAAAAGCCAAGGACAGTGCAAAGATCGGTATTGCCGACCTGCGACGAAACCGCCTTGAATTCGCTGATGACCTGTCCATCGGACATACGCTGAAAGACAATGCCGCTATCGGCTTCCGCCGGATGAAAGGTTATCGACACTTCTGCGCCGGAATGAACGCCGGTACCGCTCAGAGTTACAGAGTTTGCGACCGTCGTCTGAAACCCCAGCAAGCCAATTCCCATGCTCTTCGCCTTCACATATGCCATGGTGTCACCACCAATTCCTAGATGACGAAAGGTAACCCCACGCCGCAGAAAACAGTGTCGGAGAGCGAATATTCGCTGACCGGTCCGATCTGCAGCCAGCGATGTCTCGAATCGCGAAGTCGCCCTTCAGTCCTGATCCTGAAGATAAAGGCACGCGACCGTCATTCCAAATCACTGTTCGTTTCGTTTTGTTACGCTTTGCTGACAGTCCATTAAATACTGAAAGAATTGAAAAATTCATAAAAAATGCCCGGGCGTTAACCCGGGCATTCGGCAAGGTGGAAGGTGGCGGGAAATCAGTTCGACTGACGGCGCAGGAAGGCCGGAATTTCGAGCTGATCGTCTTCATGAACACGCGGCTGCGAGGCGGCGCGGGCCTGGTTGTCGAGGGGAGCCGCACGGCGCGGCGCGTAGACGCTGGCTTCGGCAGACAGCGGGCGGCGCTGCTGCGAGGCGGCGTTCGGAGCAGCGGCCGTCATGTCGGCCGTCACACTGTGGTCTTCCTCGTCGCGGCGGCCAAGCGAATTGGTGATCCGCTTCAAAAGACCCATCGGGCCGCGTTCTTCCTGCGGCACCGGCTGGACACGATGCTCGGCTTCGGCCTTCACCATCGGCGGGAAGTCCTCGACCTTCGGCATGCGCACGGGCTCTGCCTGCTGGCGGATGACCGGGGCAACCTGTTCCTGGCGAACCGGTGCGGCCGGCTGCTGGTAGACCGGCGTTTCCACCGCACGCTGAACAGGTGCTGCGGCTTGCGCAATGGGCTGTTCAACCGGAGCCGTGGCTGCAAACAGCTTGCTCTGGGGGCGGAAGTCTTCCTGGGCCGGCTGGGCGGCGGGCGTCAAACCGCCGCGCGGCATGGACAGGAACAGTTCACGCTCCAGTTCGGCTTCGCGAATAGCATGGGCAATCTCGTCGCTCTGCTGGGTCGGCTGCGCCGCTGCCTGCTGAATGACCGGGGCCGGCTGTACGGCAACAGGAGCCGGTTGAATGGCGGCCTGAGCCTGTTGAACCGGAGCCGCCGGAATGGCAGCGGACGGGCGAATGATCGGCCGGGCTACCGGGCGAAAGCTGGAGTTGCGGTCGGCGAGCTCCGCAGCCGTGCGGTCGATCCCCGTGGCGACAACGGAAACCCGGATAAGGCCTTCGAGTTCCTCGTCGAAGGTTGCGCCGAGGATGATGTTGGCGTCCGGATCGACTTCCTCGCGGATGCGGGTCGCGGCTTCGTCAACTTCGAACAGGGTCAGGTCGCGGCCGCCGGTGATGGAGATCAGGAGCCCCTGCGCGCCCTTCATCGAGGTTTCGTCGAGCAGCGGGTTGGCAATCGCGGCTTCGGCGGCGGCCATGGCGCGGCCTTCGCCCGAAGCTTCGCCGGTGCCCATCATGGCACGGCCCATTTCGCGCATCACCGAGCGAACGTCGGCGAAGTCGAGGTTGATCAGGCCTTCCTTGACCATCAGGTCGGTGATGCAGGCAACACCGGAATAGAGAACCTGGTCGGCCATTGCGAAAGCGTCGGCAAACGTGGTCTTGTCGTTGGCGATCCGGAACAGGTTCTGGTTCGGAATGACGATCAGCGTATCCACAGACTTCTGCAGTTCCTGAATGCCCATGTCGGCGAGACGCATGCGGCGCTGGCCTTCAAAGTGGAACGGCTTGGTGACGACGCCGACCGTCAGGATGCCTTTGTTGCGGGCAGCCTGGGCAACGACCGGAGCAGCACCGGTGCCCGTGCCGCCGCCCATGCCGGCGGTGACGAAGCACATATGCGTGCCGTTGAGGTGATCGATGATTTCATCGATGCATTCTTCCGCGGCAGCACGGCCGACTTCCGGCTGCGATCCCGCGCCGAGGCCTTCGGTAACGGCGACACCCATCTGGATGATGCGGTCGGCCTTGGTCATGGTCAGCGCCTGCGCATCGGTGTTGGCAACGACGAAATCGACGCCTTCGAGGCCTGCGGTGATCATGTTGTTGACAGCGTTGCCGCCGCCGCCGCCGACGCCGAATACGGTGATGCGCGGCTTAAGCTCGGTGATATCCGGCTTCTGCAAGTTGATCGTCATTGTACCCGTTCCTTCCTTGTTTCTGGCCGCCTTGCCGAGCCGGCCAAATCACCAAATTCTCAATAATACGCCCCCGGGGCAAAGCCGCCGGGATCAGAAGCTTTCCTTCAGCCACTGGCCCATGCGGGCAATTCGGCTGTTGTTTCCTGCGAGCGACGAGAGCAATCCGCCCTGCGTCACATGCGTTTCCAGTTCCGCCACCTGCGGATAGATCATCAGGCCCACTGCCGTCGAAAAGGCAGGGCCTTTTGCTGCGACAGGCAGGCCGGAAACACCGAGCGGCCGGCCGATGCGGACATTGCGGGCCAAAATCCTGCGCGCCGCCTCAGGCAGTCCCGTCAGCTGGCTGGCGCCGCCGGTCAGAACGACACGTTTGCCGACGATGGGCGAAAAGCCCGAGCGCTGGATGCGATCGCGAATAAGTTCAAGCGTTTCTTCGATGCGGGCACGCACGATGCGCGACACAAGGGCGCGCGGCACATGGGTCGGCTGATCCCGGTCGTCCTCGCCGATCGGCGGAACCGAGACGATATCGCGCTCGTCCGTGCTGTTGGGCAGTGCCGAACCATGAACGACCTTGAGACGCTCGGCATCTTCGAGCCGGGTCGAGAGGCCGCGGGCGAGATCGGTGGTGACGTGATGGCCACCGAGCGAGACCGCATCGGCATGAACCAGCTTGCCTTCCGCAAAAACCGAAATCGTCGTGGTGCCGCCGCCCATGTCGATCGCGGCGCAGCCGAGCTCGACCTCATCGTCCACCAGTGCCGCAAGGCCACTGGCATAAGGCGTGGCAACGATACCCTCGACCGAAAGATGGGCGCGGTTGATGCACAGTTCGAGGTTCTTCAGCGCGGCGCGCTCGGCTGTCAGCACATGCATGTCAACGCCGAGCTGATCGCCGAACATAGCCAGCGGATCGCGGATGCCGCGCTCGCCGTCGAGCGAAAATCCGGTCGGCAGCGAATGCAGAATGACGCGATCCTGGCGCAGCGACTGCTGGCCTGCAGCAGCCAGAACCTTGCGCAGATCGGCCGCGTCGACTTCCTGACCGCCGAGATCGATCGAGGCGGTGTAGATGTCGCTCTGCAGTCGGCCTGCCGAGATGTTGACGATCAGGCTGTCGATGGTCAATCCGGCCATACGCTCCGCGGCATCCACTGCGAGGCGCACGACGCTTTCGGCGGCATCGAGATCGGCGATCACGCCGTTTTTCATGCCACGCGACTTGTGGTGGCCGATGCCGATGATCTCGATCGCATGGGTGCGGCCGGGCAGGATCTGGCTTTCGGCACGCGGTGTCAACCGGCCGATCATGCACACAACCTTGGTCGAGCCGATATCGAGAACGGAGACGATGTGCGACCGTTTGGAATTGAGCGGCTTCAGGCGCGGCAGACCAAAATGGGAAGAACCGAAAGCACTCATATACGGTCCTCTTGTTCCTGCTTCTTGAGCATTTTCGTGCGCGCTTCCAGAACGGTCTGACGGCGGGCGGCCGCCTCCGGGGTCAATTGCACGGTGGTGCGGTCTTCGAGCCTTAGATCGACTGCGGCAATGTCGCGATCGAGAAGCTGCTGCCCCTCCTCCATCGTCGACAAAACCTGCATGGCACGTTCCAGATCATGCTCCGGAAGCTTGATGGTGATGCCGTTGTCGAGCATGAGATCCCAGCGGCGGCCCGCGACCCGGACATAGGCCTTGACGCGCTTTGCAATCTCGGGCCACTGCGAAAAGCGCTGATGGAACTCGGCCGCAGCCGTTTCGGCGTCGCGGCCGACAAACAGCGGCAGTTCCGCGAACTTGTTGTCGCGCAGCGGTGCGATCACGCTGCCGCTGGCTTCGATCAGGGACAGATCGGCGCCGTGCTGCCAGATGCCGAACGCCTTTCGCTCCTTGAGGTTGACCTCGATCGTTCCCGGATAAACCTTCCGAACGGCAACGTCCTCGACCCAGGGCATCTCGCTGATCAGCTTGCGGGCGGCGTCGATATCGAGCGCCACCAGCGATGTGGTGCCATCGAGCCCGAGTTGCTGGAAAATATCGATCTCGGAGGTTTGTTCGTTCCCTGAAACCTTCACGTCCTCGATCGCAAAGCCGACCACCGTGGTGGTCGTCTGGGCGACGGAATGGCTGTGCCCGCCGAGCGCCATGCCATAAAATCCGGTCGCTGCCATGAATGCGGCAGCGGAGACAGTCCCTGTGTAGGGTGCAAAGTGGAAACGGCCGGTGCCAAGGCCAACGACGAAACGAACGGCGCGGCGCAGCGGACGCGGCAGCACGCGCTGTCCGTCCAGATCGGCGGCCTCCAACGGCGCCAGCACTCTTGCAGCCTTCCTGCCTCTTAACGCAAACACGACGCGTCCTCCACGATCCACGTAAGGAATTTACCGAATGTATGGCCGGCATGAACCGCCATCTCAGGCACCAGAGAGGTTGGAGTCATTCCCGGCTGGGTGTTGATCTCCAGCCAGATGATCTCTCCGTCTTCAGAAAAACGGTCGTCAAAGCGGAAGTCCGAGCGGCTTACGCCGCGGCATCCAATCGCCTGATGCGCCTTGACCGCGAGTGTTTGTATTTTTTGGTAAATATTTGGTAAAACATCGGCCGGAATGACGTGTTTTGAACCGCCTTTCACATACTTTGAGTCATAATCGTAAAAGGCGTGCCCCTGGGGTATCACCTCGGTGACGCCAAGAGCCGTATCGCCCATGACGCCGCATGTGAATTCACGGCCATGCACATAGCGCTCGACCATCACGCGATCGCCGTAACGCCACTCGCTGGATGTCACGATCTGCGGCGGATGCGATTGATCCTCCTTGACCATGACAACGCCGAAGCTCGAGCCTTCACGGACAGGCTTGACGACATAGGGCGGCTTGATGGGGTGGTCGGAGCCGAAATCGTGGCGGTCCATCACGCGCGCTTCGGCAACAGGAATACCGGCAGCGCTGGCAACGATCTTGGCCTGCTCCTTGTCCATGGCAAGCGCCGAGGCAAGCACGCCGGAATGGGTATAGGGAATCTGCAGATATTCGAGCAATCCCTGAATCGTGCCGTCTTCGCCGAAGGGCCCGTGAAGCGCGTTGAACACCACGTCGGGCTTCAGATCGGCAAGCACGGAAGCAATGTCCCGATCGACATCGATCCGGGTGACGCGGTAGCCCTCGCCTTCCAGCGCATCGGCGCACGCCGTCCCCGACGACAGGCTGACCGGCCGTTCCGAGGAAAATCCGCCCATCAGGACAGCAACATGCTTACCAGTCATCAAAACCCCCGACATCACGCCAGCCTTACCCAGTTCCACTTGCGCCTGGCTTGTCCGCATCCACCGAGTCGCAGACAACAGGCATGGGATCACTAGAACGGCATTATGGTTAATGAACCGTTTACTTTGGTTAACTCGCTGCCCTCGGCTGACAGAAATATCTGCAGTGAAAAAAAGGCCCCCGCGCGGTCTGCGCGGAAGCCTTCATTTGTCGCAAGCCTTTGAACGGCAAGCGGCGTTTCAATCCTCGCCGACTGCTTTCCAGACGATTGCACCGGCGACGGAGCCAACGATCGGCGCGAGCCAGAACAACCACAACTGCTGCAGCGCCCAGCCGCCAACGAACAGCGCCTGCCCTGTCGAGCGCGCCGGATTGACGGATGTATTGGTCACGGGAACGGAAATCAGATGAACAAGCGTCAATGCCAGACCGATGGCGACGGGCGCGAATCCCGTGGGAACCCGGCCGTGGGTGGCACCGAGGATAATGAAGACGAAGAAACCCGTCAGCAGCACTTCAATGACAAGAGCGGATGTCAGCGAATAAGCCGCGGGCGAATGTTCGCCGTAACCATTGGCGGCAAAACCGCCGAGCTGAAAGTCGGCCTTGCCGCTTGCGACCAGATACAGTGCCGCGGCGGCAAAGGTTGCGCCGATCACCTGCGCGATGATGTAGCCGGGAAGCGCCGATAGCGGAAATTTGCCGGCCACGGTCAGGCCAACGGACACGGCAGGATTAAAGTGACCGCCTGAAATGCCCCCCCACTGCATAGGCCATGGTCAGAACGGTCAAGCCAAATGCCAACGAAACACCGAGCAGTCCAATGCCGAGTTCGGGAAAAGCAGCGGCCAGCACCGCGCTGCCACAGCCGCCGAACACGAGCCAGAATGTTCCTAAAAATTCAGCCGAAAGCTTTTTGATCATGATTTCCCCTTGTACGGAGCCGTGCTCCAAGAACCTCCTCGCACAATGTCCACGCCCATCGTCAGCCCCCTGACTTGGGCGAATGCGCAATTCGGCGAGTTATGCGTGGTAACAATTCCCACACACAACCGGAGATTTATCATTCAGCGATTCCCGTCAAGACAGGAAAATGGCCTCAACGCGACGACGGTCAACGCTTGCCGTGCGGCGGCAGCGACAGCTTGGCGAAGACAAGGCAGCAAATCTTTACGTTTGGTGCGTTTGGCGGTTTTCATGGCGGCGTGACTGCGTTAAGAGCCGGGCAGCTGCCTCCCAAGACGGCCTTCATCTTCCCAATACGGATACATCATCATGAGCGACACAATCTCCACGTTGTCGCCGACGGCAGAGCCGTTGAACAAGGGCCCGCTCAATTCGCCCTCCCGCGTTCTTCTGGCAAGCCTGATCGGCACAACCATCGAATTCTTCGATTTCTATGTCTACGCGACCGCAGCCGTGCTCGTCTTCCCGACGCTGTTCTTTCCGAACAGCGATCCGACGACCGCGCTCCTTGCATCCTTTGCGACCTTTTCGATCGCCTTTTTCGCCCGCCCGCTGGGTGCAATTGTCTTCGGCCATTTCGGTGACCGGGTCGGGCGCAAGACCACCTTGGTTGCGGCTCTCCTGACCATGGGCATCTCCACCGTCATCATCGGCTTGCTACCCTCCTACGAGCAGATCGGCGTCGCCGCGCCGCTGCTGCTTGCGCTTTGCCGTTTCGGCCAGGGCTTTGGTCTCGGCGGCGAATGGGGTGGCGCCGTTCTGCTGGCCACCGAAAACGCACCGGAAGGCAAGAAGAGCTGGTACGGCATGTTCCCGCAGCTTGGCGCGCCGGTCGGCCTGTTCCTGTCATCTGGGGTCTTCTGGCTGCTCCTGCACGTCATCTCGCAGGATGCCCTGCTCAGCTGGGGCTGGCGTGTGCCCTTCCTCGCTTCGATCCTGCTGATCGCCGTCGGTCTCTGGGTACGGCTCTCGATTACCGAGACGCCGGCTTTCCAGAAAGCGATCGACAAACACGAGCGCGTCGAAGTTCCCGTCATGGAACTCTTTCGCAATCACAAGCGTAGCCTCGTGCTCGGCACCTTTGTCGCACTTGCCACCTTCGTGCTGTTCTATATCGGCTCGGCCTATCTTCTGTCTTACAACATCAAAGTCCTGAAGCTGCCCTTCATCGACGCGCTGGAAATCCAGATCCTGGGCTCGGTGCTGTTCGGCCTGTTCATCCCGATCGCCGGCAAGCTCGCGGAGCGCTTCGGCCGCCGCGAAATCCTGATCGGGGTGACCATCCTGATCGGCATCTTTTCGTTCTTCCTGCCCGGCCTGCTGACAAGTGGAGAAGCGAACGTCATCGTCTTCGTGGTCATCGGCATGGCACTGATGGGTATCACCTACGGCCTGATCGGCACGGCGCTTGCCGCGCCCTTCCCGACCAATGTGCGCTATACCGGCTCATCGATCACCTTCAACTTTGCAGGCATCTTCGGTGCCTCGCTGGCACCCTATATCGCCACCTACCTGCAATCGACCTATGGCATGACCTATGTCGGCTATTACCTCGCCGTGGCCGCCGTCATCACACTCGTTTGCATTCTGCTGTCGGGCAAAGAAGAAGTCTGAGTTCAGGTTGAATCATGACAAACGAAAAAGCCGCGAAGTTGTTGAACTTCGCGGCTTTTTCTTTGAGGTCGTGGTGCGCTATTTTTCGCTTTGGTCCGGATGACGGTAATAGTCCACCGCCAGCCAGGCCAGACCGATGATCGAGACCGCCAAGGGGAAGCCCCACCAGAACAGCACCTGCTGTGTCATGTCTTCAACCTTCCAAGCACACGTTGTGCTATCAAATGTAGGACAAACGCACCCAAGAACCAAGCCCCGACATTCAGCACCTGCGAAGACGTCGCGCTTGCGGGCGTGAGTGATAGCGCCTGCCCCAAAACTCCGACGGCAATCAGTGCTGTTGCCAACCGGTCGAGAGCATTCGCTAGAAGTTTGGTCCTCTCATTGTGTATAAGGCTCATGGTAGCCTACGCCGTCATCCGCCCCAGGAATTCCTTCACTTCATAACCCTGCATGAAATTGCCGATGCGCTTGATTTCCCATTCCAGCTTGATGCCGGAATTTTCCATCACGCGTTGGCGCACGGTTTCGCCGAGATATTCGAGTTCGTAGCCACTCGCCTGGCCTGTATTGATCATGAAATTGCAGTGCATCGGCGACATCTGCGCGCCACCGATCATCATGCCGCGGCAACCGGCCTCGTCGATCAGCTTCCAGGCGGAATGTCCCTCTGGGTTCTTGAAGGTCGATCCGCCGGTCTTTTCGCGGATAGGCTGGACAGCCTCGCGGTGCTGACGCACGGCGTCCATGTCGGCGCGGATTTTCGCCTTGTCTTCGGCATAGCCTTCGAAGATGGCATGTGTGAAGATCAGGTCTTTCGAGACTGCGGAATGCCGGTAGGTGTAGCCCATTTCCGCATTATCAAGAACATGCCTGTTGCCCTGACGATCGAACGCATGAACCTCGACGACGCGTTCACGCGTCTCTCCGCCATTGGCCCCGGCATTCATCCGCAACGCGCCGCCGACCGAGCCGGGGATGCCGTAGTAGAAATGGAACCCGCCGATGCCGTGATCAAGCGTCATGGCAGCAAGGTTCTTGTCCGGGCAGATCGCGCCCGCCTTGACGCGGTTTTCTCCGGCAAGTTCGATGTCCCCGAAACCCTTGGCCGAAAGGCGGATGACGACACCCGGAATACCGCCGTCGCGCACCAGAAGATTCGAGCCGACACCCGCGACCATGACCGGAATGTTTTCCGGCAAAAGCTTCAGGAAGGTGACGAGATCATCGGTGTCATGCGGCTGGAACATCAGCTCCGCCAGTCCGCCGGCGCGAAACCAGGTGACCCGCTCCATCGGCGCGTCCGGGGTCAGGCGCCCCCTCAGCGCGTTTATGCCCTCTCCGAGCGACGCCAGAAGCTTGTTGCCATCGACCTGTTTCATGCGGACTGTCCCGAAATGCCTGCGAGTTCCTTAGGAAGGGCAGCGGCCCAATAGGTGATGCTGCCTGCCCCCAAGAGAACCACGAAGTCGCCGGGTTGCGCAATGGCGGCAACGATCGGCGCGATGGCATCCTGCCCCTCGATGAATCGCGCGTCGCGATGTCCCCCGGCTTTTATCCGCAGGACAAGCTCCTGCGAATTGATCCCCTCGATCGGCTCCTCCCCGGCCGAGTAAACCGGCGCCAGCAGGATCGTGTCTGCGTCGTTGAAGCAGGACGAAAAATCCTCAAAGAGGCTGTGCAGGCGGCTGAAGCGATGCGGCTGGTGGACAGCGATGACCCTGCCCTGGCACGCTTCGCGCGCAGCTTTCAGAACGGCCTTGATCTCGACCGGATGATGGCCGTAATCATCGTAGACCCGCACGTTGTTCCATTCACCGGTGAAGGTGAAACGGCGTTTGACGCCGGCAAAGGAGGCGAGTCCTTTGGCAATGTCCTCCGTCGAAATGCCGAGTCGCTGGGCGACAGCAATCGCCGCCGTGGCGTTCGAGACATTGTGGCGTCCGGGCATAGGCAGGCGCAGATCCTGCAACTGGATCACCCGGCCGGTGCGGCGGCGACGGATTTCGACGTCGAAGACCGAGGTGGCGCCGTCCATGCGGATATTGGAATAGCGCACATCGGCCTGCGGGTTTTCGCCATAGGTGATGACCTTACGATCCTCGATCTTCGACACCATCGTCTGTACCTCGGGATGGTCGAGGCACATGACGCCGAATCCATAGAAAGGAACATTTTCGACGAATTGCCGGAAGGCCGCCCGCACAGCGTCAAAGTTGCCATAATGATCAAGATGTTCGGGATCTATATTGGTGACAACGGCAATATCGGCGGGCAACCTGAGGAAAGTGCCGTCTGACTCGTCGGCCTCCACCACCATCCACTCGCCCTCGCCCATGCGGGCATTGGTGCCGTAGGCATTGATGATGCCGCCGTTGATCACGGTCGGATCCAGCCCGCCGGCTTCGAGCAACGTCGCCACCATCGAGGTGGTCGTCGTCTTGCCATGGGTGCCGCCGATGGCGATGGCATTGCGGAACCGCATGAGTTCGGCAAGCATTTCGGCGCGGCGCACGACTGGCAGCAGCTTTTCACGCGCCGCAATCAGTTCCGGGTTGGTCTTCTTGATGGCAGTTGAGACAACGACCACCTCGGCCTCGCCGATGTTTTCGGCCGCATGCCCCACGAAGACCTCGATACCCTTGTCGCGCAACCTCTGCACATTGGCGCTGTCCGACTGGTCGGACCCCTGCACCCTGTGGCCGAGATTGTGCAACACCTCGGCGATGCCGCTCATGCCGATGCCGCCGATGCCGATGAAATGAACGAGGCCTATCGTCTGCGGCATTTTCATGAACGTGTTTCCTTGAACTGTGCAATCGTCGCGCCGCTGGCAATAGCCTCAACCATGGCGGCAAGCAAGCGGGCCGCATCGGGCTTTCCGGCCTGTCTGGCGTTTGCGGCCATAGTTGCAAGTTTTTCAGGATTGTTCATCGCCTCGGTCAAAATGCGGCTCAGCTTTTCGCTCGAAAGCTCCGCCTGCGCGATGACCTTTGCACCGCCGCTTGCGGCAAGCGCCGCGGCATTGGCCGCCTGGTCATGGTCGAGCGCATAGGGATAGGGAACCAGGATCGCCGGACGGCCGATGACGCTGATTTCCGACACGGTGGAAGCCCCGGAACGGCAGATCACCAGATGCGCCCTGGCGATCCGGTCAGCCATGTCGTTGAAGAAAGGAGCGATCTCGGCCTTCATCTCCAGTTTGACGACGCAGCCCTCGACCATCGGCATGTCTTCGGCGCGCGTCTGCTGGGTGATGCGAAGGCGGCGCCGCAAGCTGTCGTCGAGCAGGCTGATCGCCGTCGGAACGCTCTTTGAAAAATACTGCGCGCCCTGGCTGCCGCCGAACACCACGAGCCTGAACTCCTCCCCCGGTCCGGATGGCTGATACGGGACCTTTGCAGCCTCGAGCACGGCCGGGCGCACCGGATTGCCTGTCGTCACCGTCTTCGCCGCATAGGGGCCTTCGGTTTCAGGCAGGAAACCGCCGGCAATCGCCATCACGCGTTTCGCCAGCGCCCGGTTGGCACGCCCCATGACGGCATTCTGTTCGTGGATCATGGATGGGATCCCGGCGCGAACGGCGGCCAGCAGTGGCGGAATGGTCGGATAACCGCCGAAGCCGACGACGACGCTGGGCCTGACCTTCGCCATCAGGCGTCCGGCAATCCGCATGCCCGACCAGAGCGTCCAGAGCGATCCGGCAACCTTCAAAGGGTTCTTGGAACCAATGGTGGCGGAGGGAACGACATGGATTTCATCGGCCGGGAAAGTTCCCGCATAGCGTTTGGCCCGGCTGTCGGTGACAAGATGGATGGAATAGCCGAGTGCCTTCAGTTCGTACGCCAGCGCTTCCGCCGGAAAAAGGTGACCGCCGGTCCCGCCGGCGGCAAGCATGATGATGCCTTTGGTCATAGGATATCCGCCCCTGTGCATGGGGAGACTTCCCCCCCTCTGTCCCTCCGGGACATCTCCCCCTCAGGGGGGGAGATTGGCCGCTGGCTTATGAAGCTGTAACGAAAAAGAATGTTCTCCCCCCTTGAGGGGGAGATGTCACGAAGTGACAGAGGGGGGGAACTCACCGCGAACTCCATACGCACCTCACTCCGCCGGTACGCCCATGCCGGACCGGAACAGGCTGCGCTCGACGGCGCGTTTTTCCGGGCGGTGGCGGGTAAGCGCCAGGATAAAGCCGGCCGTTACGCAAATTGCCACCATGGAGGAGCCGCCGTAGGAGATCAATGGCAGGGTCATGCCCTTGGCCGGCAGCAGTTCCAGATTGACGCCGATATTGATCATCGACTGGATGCCGATCTGCAGCACCAGTCCGGCGACGGCGAAGCGGTTGAAGTCGTTGCGCTCGCGGAAGGCGTGGGACAGCCCGCGCATGACGAGAACGGCAAAGATTAGGACGATGACCATGCAGAAGATGATGCCGAACTCTTCCGCGGCAACGGAAAAGATAAAGTCGGTATGGCTGTCGGGGATGATCCGCTTGACGACGCCCTCACCCGGACCCTGACCCAGCCAGTCGCCCCGAATGATCGCCTCGCGCGCCGTATCCACCTGGAACGTGTCGCCCTCGCCAGTAAGAAATCGGTCGATGCGCCCCGCCACATGCGGCAGCACCGTGTAGGCCACGACCAGACCGCCGATGGCCGAACCGCCGAGCAGGATGATCCAGAGCCAGGGCATGCCGGCCATGAAGAACATGCCGCCCCAGACCGCCGTCGTCAGGATGGTCTGGCCAAGATCCGGCTGGGCGACGAGAAGCGCGCCCACGATGCCGAAGAGCAGAATGGCGAAAAGATTGCCGGGGATTTCAGGCTGACGCGCATGTTCGGAGAAAAGCCAGGCGCAGACGACGACAAAGGCGGGCTTCATGAATTCGGACGGCTGCACGGACAGTCCCGCAAGCGAAATCCAGCGCCGCGAACCCTTGACCTCCGCCCCGAAGAACAATGCCAGCACCATCATGCCGAGTGATGCCAGAAGCAGGATCATCGCCATCCTGCGCACCTGGCGCGGCGTCAGGAAGGAGATGCCGATCATCACCGCCAGCGATGGCAACAGAAAGGCCGCATGGCGCTTGACGAAGTGAAAACTGTCGAGATTGAGCCGCTCGGCAACGGCGGGGCTCGCCGCGAAGGACAGCATGAAGCCGATCCCCATCAGCATGATGAAGGTCGCCAGGAAGAACCTGTCGATCGTCCAGAACCAGTCGGCCACAGGGCCACGTTCAGCACGGCTTACCATCTCGTCATCCCCTTCAACGGCGCCGCGCGCCAAAACTTACTCATCAGGCCATTAGCATCGAAGCCGCAGGTGGCCTCATACCAACATCGTCATGCCTTCGATCGCAGCAACATGAGAGACGAAGGCGTCGCCCCTCACCTCGAAATTCTTGTACTGATCGAAACTGGCGCAAGCCGGAGAGAGGAGAACGGCTGAAACGCCGCCCGCACCCCCGGCATCAGCTGCGGCGTGAGCCACGGCCCTCTCCAACGTCTGCGAAATCTCTAAAGGCACGGCATCGCCGAGCGTTGCTGCGAAATCCTGCGCGGCATCGCCGATCAGATAGGCCTTGGCGATCTTCGGAAAAAACGGAGCAAGCGAGACGATGCCGCCTTCCTTTGGAACACCGCCGGCGATCCAGTAGATCCGGTCATAGCTCGACAAGGCCGGTGCCGCCGCATCCGCATTGGTCGCCTTGCTGTCGTTGACGAACACAACGTCGCCTTTTCGCCCCACCGGCTGCATGCGATGCTTCAAGCCGGGGAACGAAGCGAGGCCTGCAAGAATCTCGTCCTTCGGAACGCCGACGGACAGGCAGGCGGCAATCGCGGCGGCAGCATTTTGGGCGTTATGGCTTCCGCGCAGGGTTGCGATGCCGTCAAGCTCGGCAAAGACCTCGGCAAACCCGCCTTCGGCACGCATGACGCGGGAACCGTCTGCATAAAAGCCCTCACCGAGCGGACGATGCCGGGCAATGCGAATGACCCGCTTGCCGGCAAGCGTCACACGATCGGCAATCGCCTCGCAATAGGCGTCGTCCACACCGACGATGGCCGTGTGACTGCCGGCGATCAGCCGCTCCTTGATGGCCGCATAGTGGTCCATGTCACCGTGGCGGTCGAGATGATCGGGCGTTAGGTTGAGCAGGATTCCGGCCGAAGGATCGAGCGAAGGCGCAAGATCGATCTGATAGGACGAGCATTCGACCACATAAAATTTTCCAGATTCGGGGGGGTCAAGTGTCAGGACGGCCGTGCCGATATTGCCGCCAAGCTGCGTGTCACGGCCGCTGGATGTCAGGATATGGGCGATCAACGCTGTCGTGGTCGATTTGCCGTTTGTGCCGGTGATGGCGATAAACGGGCAATGCGGGGCACGGGCACGGCGTTCACGCACGAAAAGCTCGACGTCGCCGATGACCTCGACATCCGCTGCGCGGGCGAGATCAACCGTCCAATGCGGCTTCGGATGCGTCAGGGGCACGCCGGGCGACAGCACAAATGCGGAAAAGGCGGCCCAGTCGGCCTGGCGGAGATCGCCGGTGCCAATGCCCTCGGCCCTGGCCTTGGCGACACTTTCGGCATTGTCGTCCCAAGCCGTCACCACCGCGCCGCCTGCGACGAGGGCCTTCGCCGTAGAAAGACCAGAGCCGCCCAGACCGAAGAGCGCGACCGCCTTGCCCGCCAATGTGGAGATCGGGATCATTGCCTTTACCGCAGCTTGAGGGTCGAGAGGCCGACCATGGCGAGGATGACGGCGATGATCCAGAACCGGATCACGACCTGGCTTTCCGTCCAACCCTTCTTCTCGAAATGATGATGGATCGGCGCCATCAGAAAGACGCGCTTACCGGTGCGCTTGAACCAGAAAACCTGGATGATCACCGACAAGGTTTCCATGACGAACAGCCCACCGATGATGATCATGACGATTTCGTGCTTGGTGGCGACGGCGACGGTGCCGATCAGGCCACCGAGTGCCAGAGACCCCGTATCACCCATGAAGATGGCCGCCGGGGGCGCATTGAACCAGAGAAAGCCCAGACCGGCACCAATCACGGCGCCAAGAATGACGGCGAGTTCGCCGGTACCTGGAACGAAATGGATCTGCAGATAATTGGCGAAAACAGCGTTGCCGGCGAGATAGGCGATGACGCCGAAGGATGCGGCGGCAATCATCACGGGAACGATGGCGAGCCCGTCGAGCCCGTCGGTCAAATTCACCGCGTTGCCGGCGCCGACGATGACGAAGCCGCCGAACAGGATGAAGAAATAGCCGAGATTGAAGGTGAAATCCTTGAGGAACGGAAAGGTCAGCGATGAGCCGAAGGTCGAGCCCGCAACACCGGCCGATAGCGCGCTGCGCATCATGAAGAAGACCGCGATTGCTGCGATCAGGAATTCGAGACCGAGACGCGCCTTGCCGGAAAAGCCCTTGTCCGACTGCTTGGTGACCTTGAGATAATCATCGTAAAACCCGATGGCGCCAAAACCGAGCGTCACCAGCAGGGTCGAAACGACATAGACGCTCGACAGATCTGCCCAGAGCAGCGAACTGCCGACGATCCCGGCCAGAATCATCAGCCCGCCCATGGTCGGCGTTCCCGCCTTTTTGAAATGGGTCTGCGGCCCGTCCGCCCGGATCGGCTGTCCTCGTCCCTGCCGTACGCGCAAAGAAGCGATCATCCTTGGTCCGAAGAGAAAAACGATCAGTGCCGAAGTGAACAGGGCCGCCCCCGTCCGGAAGGTGATGTACCGGAACAGGTTGAAGAATTGAAAATGGTCCGCCAGTTCGACAAGCCAGATAAGCATGAAGGGACCTTTCCCCAAAGGTTCTTGCGAGATCCATCCACCAGAATCGCGGTGAATGGATCTCGCTCAATATCAAAAATGTCAGCCAGCAACAGGCTGGCCATAAAAGCCTTGTCCCAGCCTTAAGCGGCGTTTCCCGCCATGGACGACAACGGGTATTTTTCAAGCAGCGCCTGAACGATCCTGCCGCAGCCCGTGCCCTTCGAAGACTTGATCATGACAACATCTCCGGCAGTGACGGACGACACAGCAAAATCGGTCAATGCGTCGACGGTTTCGCGATATTCGACATGGATTCCTTCCGGCAGCGCGTCCCGCAGATGCACCATCTCGGGGCCGGCCAGCCAGACATGGGCAATACCGGCTTCGACGAGCGGAGCCGCCAGTTCCGCGTGGACCCTGCCCGCGAATTCGCCCATCTCCAGCATGTCGCCCAAAATGGCAATCTTTCGTCCGCCTTGAGGCGTTTCGGTTTCGCCGAGAAGGGCAATCGCCGCCCGCATGGAGGCCGGGTTGGCGTTGTAGCTCTCGTCGATCAGCACAAAGAATCCCGTGCCGATCGGGAACCGGTGGCGGGCGCCGCGGCCCTTCTCCGGCCGCAGGGTGCCGAGCGCAGCAACGACGCTGTCGATGGTCGCGCCGACCAAGGTGGCGGCACCGATCGCGGCCAGTGCATTTTCCGCTATATGACGTCCCGGAGCACCCATCTCGATTTCGAGGGTGCGTCCGCCGATCCCAGCCCAGAGCACCGCCCGCTCCGAACCGCCGGCAAATTCCAGCAGACGGAAATCCGCACGGGGATTGCTGCCGAAACTGTGAATGTGGCTTATTCCAAGCGACGTCGCCGCCCTTTCGAGCATATCGAACTGTTCATTGTCCCGGTTGAGAATCACATGGCCGCCATCGACGAGGCCTTCCATGATCTCAGCCTTGGCCGCGGCAATCTCGCCGAGATCCTTGAAATTCCCGAGATGGGCGGCGGCGATCGTGGTAATGATCGCGACGTGCGGCCTTACCATCTTCACGAGCGGGCGAATTTCATCCGGATGGTTCATCCCGATCTCGAAGACGCCGAAATCGGTGTTTTCCGGCATTCGGGCAAGAGTAAGCGGCACGCCCCAGTGATTGTTGAAGGAGGCGACGGAGGCGTGAACGCGGCCGGACGGCGCAAGCACATGCCGGAGCATTTCCTTGGTGGTCGTCTTGCCGACGGAGCCGGTAACGGCGATGATCCTGGCGGCGCTACGGTCGCGCGCGGCACAGCCGAGACGGACCATGGCCTCCAGCACGTCATCGACCACGATCATCGGCGCGCTCAGCCGTCCGAGCGCCGGAAGCTTCGCCTCGCTGACGACAAGCAGGGTCGCGCCATTGGCGATCGCGATTCCCGCGTAGTCATGTCCGTCGACGCGGTCGCCCTTGATCGCGAAGAAGGCCTCGCCCTTGCCGATAGAGCGGCTATCGATGGAAATACCGGTAATGCCCTCGGGCAGGTTTCCCATGGGGCGCCCGTGCATGGCCGCCATCAGATCGTCGATAGTCCAGAGAATAGTCAAATCACTGACCTCCCAATGCTTTTTTCAGTTCGGCATGGTCGGAGAAAGGCAGCGTGACGGAGCCGATCGTCTGCCCCTCCTCATGCCCCTTGCCGGCGACGATCAGCGTGTCGCCGGATGACAGCATGGCGACGGCTGACTTGATCGCTTCGGCGCGGTCGCCGATTTCGGTGGCGCCGGGAGCTGCCGCCAGGATCTCGCTGCGGATGGTTTCGGGAACTTCTGAACGCGGATTGTCATCGGTGACGATAACCACATCCGCCAGACGGGTGGCGATTTCCCCCATGATCGGCCGCTTGCCCTTGTCGCGGTCGCCGCCGCACCCGAACACCACGATGACGCGGCCGGTCGTGAAGGGCCTGACCGATGTCAGGACGTTTTCGAGCGCGTCCGGCTTATGGGCGTAATCGACATAGGCGAGTGCGCCGTTTTCACTCTGCCCCACAAGTTCGAGACGACCGGATGCGCCCTGCAGCTTCTCAAGCGCCGACATTGCGTCCCCGGCACCCACCCCCGTTGCCATGGCAAGACCCGCCGCGACCAGCGCGTTCGAAATCTGGAAGTCGCCTGCGAGCGGCACATGGACTTCGAAAATCTCGCTTCCCACGTGAATTTCGGCAATCTGCTTGTGACGGAAATGCTCGACGCGCTTCAGCGACAAATAATCGCCCTTGCGACCGACTGTCAGAACGTCCTGTCCCGCCCCCTTCGCCGCGGCGATCGCCTGCGCCGACCAGCTGTCGTCCGAGAAAATGACCGCCGGCGAGCCTTTCGGAAGGACGCCGTCGAACAGCCGCATCTTGGCAGCCATATAGTCTTCAACCGTTGGATGATAATCCATATGGTCGCGGCCGAGATTGGTAAAGCCTGCCGCTGCCAGACGGACACCGTCGAGGCGGCTCTGGTCGAGCCCGTGGCTGGAAGCCTCCATTGCCGCATGGGTCACGCCGGCATCCGCCAGTTCGGCAAGCAGCTTGTGCAGCGACACAGGGTCGGGGGTCGTCAGCGAGCCGTAATCGTTCCGGCCGGGCGCAATCACGCCCGTCGTACCGATCATCGCCGCAAGGTGTCCGGCATGCGCCCAGATCTGACGGGTGAAGGACGCGACCGAGGTCTTTCCGGCAGTCCCGGTCACGGCAACCATGGTCTGCGGCTGGCGTTCGTAAAAACGGGCTGCGGCCAGAGCAAGCAGCCGGCGCGGCGATGCAGCAACCAGCAATGGCACGGAAAGCGCTTCGGACACACCGTTCCCGGTCACCACGGCGGCCGCGCCGCGCCCAACGGCGTCGGCGACGAATGCCCTTCCGTCGGCCTTGCTGCCGGCAAGAGCCACGAACAGCGAGCCCGGAACGACCTGCCGGCTATCGGCGGTAATTGCGGTAATATCGACGTCACCGGCGGCCGGGTTCATCTGTTCGGCAATGTCCGGGAAATCCTTCCCGATGAGGTCTTTGAGCTTCATGGATGCACTTTTCAGTTGTTCCGACCGGCCGGGCGACAGGTCCCCGTGTTGTCATTCCATGGTCAATAAGACACGAGCAAGGCAGAGCCATCTTCTCCGAATTTCGGTTCGACACCGAGAAGCGGCGCCGACCGGCTGATGATGTCGTGCACCATCGGCGCCGCCGTATTGCCTGCAAGGGCCGCGCCATTGCCCTTGTCGGTCTTCGGTTCGTCGATGAACGTCAAGACCACGTAGCGCGGATCGTCGATCGGAAAACCGGCCAGAAAGGCGTTGAAATTGGCGGCATTCGAGTAGCGTCCATTCACGACCTTGTCCGCTGTCCCGGTCTTGCCGCCGACATTGAAGCCCGGTACGCGCGCGTTCCTGCCCGATCCCTTGACGCCGTTCCAGCGGAACAGGAAGCGCATGTCGTCGCTTGTGCTCTTCTTGATGACCGGCGTTGACGCGGCCTGGGCCTGCTCGACGGTTCTCGGCAGGAAGGTCGGCTCGATCAGACTGCCGCCGTTGAGCAGCGCTGCGCCGGCGACCGCCGTCTGCAGTGGCGTGGTCGAGACGCCGTGGCCGAAGGAGATGGTAATCGAGTTGATCTTCTTCCATTCGCGCGGCTGGCTCGGCATCTTCACTTCCGGCAGTTCGGTCTGCATCCTTGAGAGCAGCCCTATGCGGGTGAGGAATTCCTTGTGGCCCGCAATGCCGACAAGATCGGCCATCTTGGCAGTCCCGATATTGGATGAATACTGGAAGATCTCGGGTACCGTCAGAACGCGGTTCTTGCCGTGAAAATCTTTGATGGTGAACCCGCCAATGCGAATGGGATAGCGTGCGTCGAAACTGTCGGTGAGCTTCACCTTTCCGGAATCGAGCGCCATCGCAGTCGTAAACGACTTGAAGGTCGACCCCATCTCGAACGTGCCGTTCGACATGCGGTTCATCCAGCCTTCCTTGGCACCGTCGGCGGGCTTGTTCGGATCATAGTCGGGATAGGACACCATGGCGAGAATTTCGCCGGTCCTGGCATTCAGGACCACACCGCCGGCGGCAAGCGACTTGAACTTGACCATGGCATCGACCACGACGTCGCGCAGGATGTTCTGGACGCGCAGGTCGATGGACAGCTTGACCGGTTCGAGTTTCGCGTCGCTGGTCATGCCGATGGCGGCAAGATCGGCGAGCCCCTGATTGTCGATCCAGCGTTCCATGCCGGCAATGCCGCGGTTGTCGACATTGACATGGCCGACGATATGCGAGGCCGTGGCGCCGCCGGGATAGAAACGGCGCTTTTCCGGCCGGAAACCGATGCCGGGAATGCCAAGCGCCAGGATTTCGCTCTGCTGCTTGGGCGTCAGCTGACGCCGGAGCCACTGGAAGCGCGAATCGGATTTCAGCTTGTTGTAGATCTCCGCGACGTTGAGATTGGGCAGCACGGTGGAAAGCTGCTCGACGGCCTCGTTCGCATCGACGATCTTGTGCGGCTCAGCATAGAGCGAGACGGTGCGGATATCCGTCGCCAGGATCTCGCCGTTGCGATCGAGAATATCGGGACGTGACGCCATGAGGTTGTCGGCGCGGCCGATGCTCGACACCGTGTCCGGCTGCGCCAGACCATATTGGACGAGACGGCCGCCGATGATGCAATAGACAAGGGTGAAGCTGACGATGACGATGGCGACGCGACTGCGCGCCTGATTGTTGCTCTTCTTGCGGGTTCCCTCGAAGGGACGCCCCAGATCGCCGGGATGGTTGTTGCCACCATGGGAAAAATGAGCCTTGCTCTTGACGATCATGATCCGGGACAGAAAAGACATCAGCGCGCCACCGAATCTGTTTTGGCCACAGAACCTGTTTTAATCGTGTCTGTCTTGGCAGCTTGCTTCTTGGCCTTGCCCTTCGGCTTGGCCATACCCATGATCTCGAGAACGTCTTCGGGTGGCGGCAGATCGGCCTTGAGCATCGGCAATTCCTCCGGTCGGGCCAGTTGCGTCGGAACGGTGGGACTCAACTGCAGATCCTGTTGATAGACCGTCACGAGCTTTTCCAGCCGGCCGGGCTGGGTGAGAAGCGCCCAGTCCGCGCGCAAAAGGTCGATGGTATCCTCCTCGAGCTTGATGTTCGACTCGAGCTTGCGAACCTCTTCCAGCTTGTTTTCCGCTTGATGCTTGATCGTATAGGTGACGGTCGCGGCAGCGGTCATGACGACGATCAGGACGATATCCAGGCTACGCAGCATCTCTTAACCTCCAATCCTTCCCAGGCTCGCAAGATTTGGCAAATCGAAGATCGACAGATCATCTGCCTCTGGCGGAGCGCCTGTACGGACACCCACCCGCATTTTGGCGGATCGGGCGCGTGGATTGCGGGACGCTTCTTCTTCTGTGGCCGCGATCATGGACTTGCCAACTGGTGCGAAGGTTGCCGCGCGCTCATGCACCAGCGGCAGGTGCCGCGAGCCCGAAGCCTTGCCGGCCCTGTCCTGAAAGAATTTCTTGACGATGCGGTCTTCCAGCGAATGGAACGTGACGACAGTCAAGCGCCCACCTGGCTTTAGCGCCCGCTCGGCGGCGAACAGAGCCCGCGCCAGTTCGCCAAGTTCGTCGTTGACGAAAATGCGCAGAGCCTGGAACACGCGGGTTGCGGGATGGATCTTGTCCTTGGCCTTGCGCGGCGTGACGATTTCGATGAGGCCGGCGAGATCGCGGGTGGTGACGAAGGGTTCCTCCAGGCGGCGCTTCTCGATGGCGCGTGCAATCCGGCCGGATTGCGGCTCCTCGCCGAGGAAACCGAAAATGCGGGTGAGATCGGAGACCTTGGCACGGTTGACGACATCCGCGGCGGTCACGCCGTCGCTCGACATGCGCATGTCGAGCGGCCCGCGCCGCTGGAAGGAAAACCCCCGATCCGCCTCGTCGATCTGCATGGAGGAGACACCGATATCGAGAACCACGCCGTCGAGGCCGTCGTCCGGCGCATAGTCCGCCAAGGCCGAAAACCGGGAGTGGACGAGAGTGAGATGGCCGTTGCTGGCGCCCACCATGGCCTGCCCGCCCTCAATCGCCGCCGGGTCGCGATCGAGCGCGATCACATCGGCGCCGGATGCGAGGATGGCCGAAGTGTAGCCTCCCGCGCCGAAGGTTCCGTCGAGAATGATCTTGCCGGGAGCAAGATCGAGGCTCGCCAGAACCTCGGGGAGAAGAACCGGAATGTGACGGACCGGTCCGCCATCGGCATCAGTGGAAGCTGTGCCTTGATCCGCCATCATTCCGTTTCTCCGCTCTAGTCGGAACGCAAACCTCGCAACCTGCGTTCTTCCCGTGCCGTCGCCTGCGTTTCCTGAAACACCTGCGGCGACCACAACTGAAAATGATCCGCCCGTCCGACGAAGGTGACTTCGTTGGTTATTCCGGTGAAGTCGCGGATAAAATCCGTGACCATCAGCCGGCCTTCCTGATCGAGCTTCATGAAGACCCCGCCCCCATGAATCAGGAGCGACATCTGATTGGCCTGCGGCGAAAACGGGTTCTCGCCGACAATCTGCCTTTCGAAACGGTCCAGCAACTCCGGGCCGCCGGCGCTGATAGCCGGAAAGACAAAATCCTGAAAGCAGTAAAGCTCCCGAATATCCAGCGCCGACAAAACGGACCGAAACATCGAGGGAACGGACACCCGCCCCTTCGAATCGATCCGATGTGTCGCATGCGAGAGGAAGCGGTTCATGACGAAATACAGCCGTTCCCGAAAGCAATGCCCGACCACACGGCCGGCACGCACTCTCAAAACCAGGCACAAGTTTCCACCACCGGGCGACATGCCCGTTCGAAAAACTGCCGTCAGGCAGTCCCGAAACTTGCGGTGAACGGGCCTTAATCAGCCCTTGTGCAGTGCATGATTGGGATAACATGGGACCATATGGGCGTCAATGGGATTTGCTCTCTTCCGGCACGTGCCATAGCCGGATATTGATAGTCTGTTAAGTTTAAAAAAGAGTTACGATTTGGCCGTCAAGGCATTGGTTTAAAAAAGGAAACCGTCTCCTCAAAAAATACGATATTTTGAATTAGACATGCGGAATAAGCTTGTCGGTTCAAATGGATGTACGATTTCCGCGATCGTCTGTTCGCACATGTTAACAGGGGAAAATGCCAGTTGGCCTGTAAGCCGGGTTCTGTATGGCTCCGGCCCGAAAGCCGGAACGTGGCAGCCATTCATCTGGGACAGCGCTTGCGCGATGCCTCCTGCAACCCACCCGGATGACTGGCCCGGAAACGGCCGGACCACTTGCGTGGGCCACGTCATCCCTATTCGGTTTTGCTCCCGGTGGGGTTTGCCTTGCCACCCATGTCGCCATGCGCGCGGTGGGCTCTTACCCCACCCTTTCACCCTTACCTGCCAAGGCAGGCGGTATTCTCTCTGTGGCACTTTCCCTGGGGTCGCCCCCGCCGGACGTTATCCGGCACCGTTTTTCCGTGGAGCCCGGACTTTCCTCCCCCCGCAGCCTTTCGGCCCTAGCGGAGCGCGGCTGCCCGGCCAACTGGCAAGCGGTCCATAGCCGAGGCGGGCCATGATTGCCAGAGCGAAAGACAACCCGTCGGCGTCTATTTGGTGCAGACGGCGAAATCCGTTTCGTATTCGGGCGCATCGAGAACGCCGTTCGCGAGCAACGTCGCGCCGAGACGGCCGATCTCGTCCGAGCTCTTTGCAGCCATTCCGTTGCCGCCGGTCAGAACGGCAATTCTGTCCGATCCGGCAAAGCCGATATAGGGATAGCCGTGCCGGGTGAACGTCGTGACGCAGGGCGCCCAGGCGAACTTGGCCGGCGTGAAGGACGGCATCGCTCCCTTCAGCAAACCGGCCATGTGATCGACGGCCGCGCGGTTCCCTTCGCCGCGGAACCATGTTCTGATGCCGGCTTCATCTTGCAGATCGATATCGCTCGGATCGCCACCGATCTTGATGTACCACTTGCCATCCGGATACAGGATGGGCGGCAGCAGGTAATAGCTTTCGTCCTGCTCCGGTGCGGAGGTTATCAGCGAGGGAATGCCGGACAATCGTGGCAGATCGGCCTCGGCAACCTCGGCAAAAACAACCGTCCGCGCCTTCACGGTTAGATCGAGCGGCCGCTTCATCAGCTTGTCCGAAATGGAGAACCCGCCGGCTGCGACAAGGACGCGCCCGCCGGTGAGCGAACGGCCGTGGTTCAGCCGCACCTCGACGCCGTCCCGAAACTCGTCGATGGCAATTACCTCGTCGCGAAAAATCTTCACTCCGGTGCGTTCCGCCAGCAGGACCTGCGCAGCCACAAGGGCGCGGGGATTGATATGGCCGGCATTCCGGGGTTCGTAAACGCCACAATAGCCGGGCGGAAAGCGAAATGACGGGAAACGGCTCGCGAGACCGGCAGTGTCGATGAACGGCGCCTCGACACCGAGGCGGTCGCGGGCGGCAATGACGTTCTCGATCTCCGCATCGGCCCCGCCCGGCGGGGGCGCTACGATGAGGCAGCCTGATTCGCTGTAGAATTTGATACCGCTGGCATTTTCGATGTCGCCGTAGCGCTCGATGGACCGGCGGGCCAGCCGCGCCCATACGGAATCGGGATCGATGGTCCGGGTGATACGGCCATTGTCGTAGTGGCTGCTGAACACGCCGTCATGGCTTGCCCAGACCGCAGGTTCATCCGGCCCGACAAGCGCGATCGAAGCCCCGGCTACTGCCAGATGCCGTGCGGCGGCGGCACCCATCATGCCCTTGCCGACAATAATGAAATCGAATTTTTCCTGCATGCCTTACACCTTCGGATCGATATCCGGAAATAGCATGGGACCGGCAGGGCCGCACCCCGCGAAAATTCAGATGCCGGTACGCGCAACCTGCCCGGCTCTTTGGTTTCAGTCGATGATGCTCTGGACCTTGCCGCAGTAGCGGCGCGACACGGGATTCATTTTTTTGGCGCCGTGGCCGGCATTGTAGCGCAGGATGGTGCCGCAGGTGAAACCGCCGGACAGTTCATGGGCGATGGCAAGATATTTCATGCCGAACTTGATGTTGGTCTCGGCATCGAACAGGCCGTTCCTGCCCCCGGAATAGCCCATCATCCGCGCTGTCGCAGGCTTGATCTGCATCAGGCCGATCTCGCCTGCGCTGCCGCGGGCTTTCGGATTGAAATTGCTTTCAACCGTGATCACGGCATTGGCGAGATCGACGGGAACGCCATACTCGGTGGCGTAAGTCTTGATCAGATCGCTGTAGAGGGCGGATTTAAGCGAAACACCGGGCGACGCATATCCGGTGGTGCGGGTCACCGATTTGATGGAGGAGGTAATGGTTTCGGCTTTGTCCCTGGCATAGGCCGATACGGCTCCGGAAAACAGCATGCAGGCGCATGCCGCAGCCGCAGCAAGTTGCGATCGTCTCATTGATGTTGAAGTCTCCGCTGTCGGCGCGGTGGCATCAGGACATACCCGGTCCCGCCATCTCGCGCACCGATTTTTTTGTCATCAGCAGGGAGGTTTTGCCTCAAATCACCTGCCGCTTGGCACGGCCGGAAAAGACCCGGCCTTCGTGACGAGGATGTGGCAGCGCACAAAAAAATAAACTGCGGCTGGAAATCGGGCGTCCACGAATGGCTTTTCAGAGGCTGAATGCAGGCAGCGTGGACAGCAATCGGTGCAGTGTGTCCAGCGTCGAAATATCGGCAATACCATCGACGCGTGACTGGCGGAAATGGCGCTGGAAGGCCTCCACCACGCCTTGCGTCCTGTCGCAAAAAAGGCCAGTGACTTCAATTTCATAACCATAGAGCGACAGCATCGTCTGGACAGCTTCGACGGGCTGCCCCTGATCGCCCTTTTGGAAAAACCGGCCGCCGCCGATCGGGGCTGCCGGAACCCAATGTCCGACGCCCTTGGCGTAAAGCCTCTGCCAGGGGAATTTTTCCCCGGGATCGACCTTACGAACAGGGGCGACGTCGCTGTGTCCAAGTACCTGTTCGGGGGCTATCGACCATCGACTGACACAATTGCGACACAATTCACCGACGGCATCGATCTGCATATCTGGAAAATCCGGCAGGTCGGGATGCCCCATATTGGCGATCTCGATACCGATCGAGCGTGAATTGATGTCCACCTCGCCCTTCCAGGCACTTTTCCCGGCATGCCATGCGCGCCGGCTCTCGGAGACCAGTTGATCGACACGGCCATCCTCATGGACGAAATAATGGCTGGAGACCTGGCTTTCCTCGCGGCAAAGCCAGTCGAGCGCCGCTGCGCCGGTCGCCATTCCGGTGTAGTGGAGGATGATCATATCGGGCGTCCGGCCACCGGCCCTTTCGCCATGGTTCGGCGAAGGCACGGCGGTTGCGGCGGGATAGTCACAGGCGAAATCCGTCATGCCGCGCGGCGCTCTTTCTCGATTGCCTCATAGGCGGCATTGAGGGCGGCCATGCGGTCGTTGGCGATCGCATGGAACTCCTCCGGCACGCCGCGCGCCACCAGTTTATCCGGATGATTTTCCGACACCAGCACACGATAACGCCTGCGGATGCTGAGAAAATCATCCTTCGGCGAAACGCCGAGCACCTTGTAGGGATCCGCGCCGTTGATATCGACGTGGCGCGCCATGATCTCCTGGAAACGGTGCTGGTCCATGCGGAAGATTTCCGCCACGCGCGACAGGAAAGCAATTTCCTTGTCGTGCAGCGCGCCGTCGGATTTGGCGATATGGAACAGCCCGTCGACAATGTCCTCGAGGATCGGGCAGTCCTGCTCGCAGGATACGCAGAGCGACGCCATTTTCTCGGCATAGGCCTCGTAGCCGGCAACGTCCTGCCGGGCCAGATTGTAGAGCCGCGCAACATTCCGCGCCTGATCGTCCGGAAATTTGAAAATGTCACGAAAGGCCGCAACTTCAGCCTCGCTGACGATGCCGTCCGCCTTGGCCATCTTTGCCGACAGCGCAATCATGGCCACCGAAAAGGCGACCTTGCGGCGCGTCTCGGGATCGCCTTCGAACAGCGTCCGGATCGCCTCCACCACACCGGCAAGCGCATTACCCGTGGTGTTGACAATGTTGAGGATGCTCTCCCAGAATGACATAGGCACGTTCTTTCCCATGATTGCGGACCCACAGCTGCGGAAAGCGGCTGCACGGAAGGTAGTTCCGTGCACAGGCCCAAAGACACAAGGCTGCGCCGTCTTCGCAGGCGCGAAAGTCCACAGCATGACCAGATGTCGAGGCGGATTGCAAGGCTTGGCGGCCAGCCATCGGCCATATCTGACGAATTTGTGATGGCCCCTCACTATTTCCCATTCGTCGGGGTGATCGGTCGATCATGCAAATGAATTTGACTCGTTGCGCGTTGCAATGCGAGCCAACGGACCTCAATCTGGAGGCTTTCATGCGCATTTCCACCCACCCTCAGGCCATGGGAATGCTCCTCGGCCTGATCGGCGTCATGATCTTCGGCGCGACATTGCCGATGACCCATATTGCACTTGGAGGTTTCTCACCGTTCTTCATAACGTTCGGCCGCGCCGTCATCGCTTCCATCCCCGCGGGACTGGCGCTGCTGGTGCTTGGCAGGCGTTGGCCCAAGGGACACGGCGCAATGCTGCTCGGTGCCGGCATCTGCGTCGTCTATGGCTTTCCCATCTTTTCCTCGATTGCGATGCAAACGATACCGGCAAGCCATGGCGGCGTCATCCTCGGACTTCTGCCGCTGCTGACGTCGATTTTCGCAGCACTCGTCGACGGGGAGCGGCCCGGCCCCACCTTCTGGGCCTATGGACTGGCGGGAGCCGCACTGGTCGTCCTCTTCTCTGTTCGCGACAGCGGCTTTCATCTGCAGGCCGGCGATGCCTGGCTCTTTCTGGCTGCCGTTACCGCTTCGCTCGGTTATGTGCTGTCCGCCAAAATGTCCCGTACTGTCGGCGGTTGGGAAGTCATTTCCTGGGCGCTGGTCATCACGTCTCCCGTATCGCTTGTCGCCACCTTGCTGGTTGCGGCCAACGGCATCCACCAGCCGAGCGGCGCGGAACTGGGCGCGCTGTCCTATCTCGGGCTGATGTCGATGTTCGGCGGCTTCATCTTCTGGAACGCAGGGCTGGCGCTCGGCGGAACCGGCCGTGTTGCGCAGGTACAATTGTTGCAAACCTTCGTTACCCTTGCCGTCTCCGCCGTGGTTCTGGGCGAGGTGATCAGCCTTGCCACGATCGGCTTTGCGGTTGCGGTCGCTCTCATCGTCTGGCTCGGACGCAAGGCGCGGATCGCCTGACACCGTTCAGTGTTCGGAGGTTAAGACCTGTCATTTAACTTCCAGGAGAATTGCGCTAGAGAGCCATAAACGATCCGCCGCAGTTCTCGAGGAGACCAGAATGCCCAAGCAAAAAGTTGCCATGTTGACCGCAGGTGGCCTTGCGCCCTGCCTCTCCTCCGCCGTCGGCGGCCTGATCGAGCGCTATACCGATATTTCGCCCGATATCGAACTCATTGCCTACCGCTCCGGCTACCAGGGCGTACTCCTGGGCGACCATATCGACATCACCCCACAGATGCGGGAAAAGGCCTATATCATGCACCGCCACGGCGGCTCGCCGATTGGCAACAGCCGGGTGAAGCTGACCAACACGGCCGATTGCGTCAAGCGCGGCCTTGTCAAGGAAGGCCAGAACCCGCTGAGGGTCGCGGCCGAGCGGCTGGCATCCGACGGCATCACCATCCTGCACACGATCGGCGGCGACGACACCAACACGACGGCTGCGGATCTTGCCGCCTATCTCGGTGCCAATGGTTACGACCTCACGGTCGTCGGCCTGCCGAAGACTGTCGATAACGATGTTGTGCCGATTCGCCAGTCGCTGGGCGCCTGGACGGCTGCCGAGTACGGCGCAAAATTCTTCGACCACGTCAGCAACGAACAGAGCGCCGCGCCCCGAACCCTCGTCGTCCACGAAGTTATGGGCCGCCACTGCGGCTGGCTGACGGCGGCAACGGCGCGCGCCTATATCCAGATGACCGACGACAAGGAATTCGTCGACGGCTTCATGATGAATGAGAGAATGAAGAACATCGACGGCCTCTATCTGCCGGAAACTGCATTCGACCTCGAATCGGAAGCCGAGCGCCTGCGTGCCGTCATGGACAAAGCCGGATTCGTGACACTGTTCGTCTCGGAAGGTGCATGCCTCGACGCTGTCGTCGCCGAGCGCGAAGCTGCCGGTGAAGCCGTCAAGCGCGATGCCTTCGGCCACGTGAAGATCGACACGATCAATGTCGGCGGCTGGTTTTCCAAACAGTTCGCGGCACTTCTCGGCGCGGAGCGCTCGATGGTCCAGAAATCCGGCTATTATGCCCGCTCGGCGCCCGCCAATGCGGACGACCTGCGCCTGATCCAGGGCATGGTGGATCTTGCAGTCGAAAGTGCGCTGAACAAGGTTTCCGGCGTCACCGGTCATGACGAGGACAAGGGCGGCAGGCTGCGGACGATCGAATTCCCGCGCATCCGCGGCGGCAAGCATTTCGACACCTCCGTCAAGTGGTTCGGCGATGTGATGGACGTGATCGGCCAGAAATGGTCGACGACGGCCTGAGCGGCCGTAACGGTCTATTGACGGAACGTTTTGCGCGTGGCCCCATGGCGGTCCCGCCACGCGCAAAACGGAGCTTTTCATGTCAATCGAACACTGGCTGGCCTTCGTGGCCGCCTCCGCCGTCCTGCTTGCCATTCCCGGCCCGACCATCCTGCTCGTCATCTCCTACGCGCTGGGACATGGGCGGAAGGTTGCAGGCTCGACGGTCGCCGGTGTGGCCCTCGGCGATTTTACCGCCATGACCGCCTCGATGCTCGGCCTTGGCGCGCTGCTCGCCACCTCCTCGGCGATCTTCCTCGCGTTGAAATGGGCCGGCGCCGCCTATCTGATCTGGCTGGGTATAAAACTCTGGCGCACACCGCCTGCCATCGATACCGACTCGGCCTGGAGCTCGCCGGCGGAGCGGTCGTTTCGAATCTTTCTGCACACATATGTCGTGACCGCGCTGAACCCGAAAAGCATTGTCTTCTTCGTCGCCTTCCTGCCGCAGTTTCTCGATCTGCAGCGGCCGCTTCTGAACCAGATGCTGATCTTCGAAACAACGTTCCTCGTCCTCGCCACTGTGAACGCCGGGGCTTACGCGCTGATCGCCTCAGCCGCGCGAAAAACCATCCGAAAGCCCAAAGTGCAGGCCGCCGTCAACCGGACGGGTGGCACGCTCCTGATCGGCGCGGGCCTTCTGACGGCCGGCTTGAGACGCGCTGGCTGCTGAAAAAACCGCTCGCGCTTGCGAACGGCCGCCCTTTGCGTTAATGAAGTTTTGCAAAGGGTGGTCAATGGCCGCTGATTTGCGGGGGCTGCGGGGCCTGAAAGCACGAAAGCGACAGCATGGCGAATTTCCGTTTTTCCGTTTCGAAACCGGCTGTTACGGCCTGCGCTCTGGTCTCTGTGTCGCTTGCGGCGGGTTGTTCCAGCGTCGAGCGAACGCCGATGGAGCAGTTGATGGCCGTGCAGACGGCCGTGCCGCTGGCGAAACCCGGAACGGAAATGACGGCTTACGCTTTGCCGACGCCCGATGGAGCAACGGCTTCGACGGCCGCAGCACTGGCTGTCGAAGCAGCCATGATGGCGCCGGGCGAAATGAATGCCGCCAACCCGATTTCGACGCCTCAGGCGACCGCCACTGTTCAAACAGCTGCCGTATCCGTCCTTCCCCAGACGGCAAACGCTCTGGTCGCTCCGGCGAAAAGCCGGACCGCAATGGCAGCTTCCCCGCAAATTCCCGACGGCATGGTCATGGCCGCGATGGAATCGGATTTCGACACCGGTGAACCGGTTGGACTTGAAACACTTGTCGCCAAGCGCATGATCGTGCCGGTACAGAAGCCGTCCATGGCGCAGCAGGTTTTGGGGGCTCCCCAGGCCGTTTTCGCGTCACTGACGGAGAAGAAGCCGACAAGTTCCCGTCCCGAGCTCGACCGGCTCATCTCCCACTATGCCAAGCTGAACAAGGTTCCCGAAGAACTGGTCCATCGCGTCGTCAAGCGCGAAAGCACATACAATCCGCGCGCCTATCATTCCGGCAATTACGGCTTGATGCAGATCCGTTACAACACCGCCAAGGGCCTGGGTTACACCGGTTCTGCCGAAGGCCTGTTCGACGCCGAAACCAACCTGAAATATGCGACGAAATATTTGGCAGGCGCCTTGATGGTTGCGGACAACGAACTGGATGGGGCTGTGCGGCTCTATGCCAGCGGTTATTACTATCATGCCAAGCGCAAGGGCCTGCTCGACACTTTGGGCATGCGGTAGCCAAAAGCTATTCCCCACGCACCACCGAGGCTTGAAAGTGTCTCTCAGTTGATCGCTTCGATGATTCTGGCACCCAATATCCGGGCGTCGTAGCCGAGGCGCGATGGCGTGAGGCCAAGACGCACGACAGCAAGGCCCTGCGACGGAATGAGCAGGACGGTTTGTCCGTCATGCCCCTGCAGCCAGTAAGCGTCCTCCGGCAGCGGCGGCCCACCTTCCCGCCCATACCGGGCCCAGACATGCCCCGCGCCATAACGGCCATTCGACGCCTTCGTCGGGCTGCGCATGAAGGTTACGAAATCCGGCGGCAAAATCTGCTCGCCGTTCCAGCTTCCGTTCTGCAGAAGGAAAAGACCGAACCGCGCCCAGTCGCGCGCCGTTGCATACATGTAGGACGAGCCGACGAAGGTGCCGTGCGCGTCTGGCTCGATGACGGCGCTTGTCATGCCCAGCGGCCGGAACAGCGCCGCCCTTGGAAAGGTCAGCGCCTCCCGCACGCTTCCAAACGTGTTCATCCAGAGCCGTGACAGGATCATCGACGCGCCGCTGGAATAACTGAAACGATCGCCCGGTTTGGCTTCCAACGGCCTGGAGGCGGCAAAGCGCGCCATGTCTCCTTCCAGGTAAAGCATACGGGTCACGTCGGTCACATTGCCATAGTCCTCGTTGAACCGAAGGCCGCTCTGCATGGCAAGCAGGTCGGAAAGCCTGATCTGGCTGCGCGGGTCGTTGCGCCATTGCGGCAGAAGCTCGGTCCTGTCGAGCGCCATCTGACCGTCGCGGATGCGGATGCCGATCAATGCCGCAGTCACGGTCTTGGTCATGGACCATCCCAGCAGCGGCGTCGCGCTGTCGAAACCCTCGCCATAGGCCTCGCCGACGATCCGCCCGTTTTTGACCACCACGACCGCGCGCATGCCCGGACCGGCAAGCTGCGCGTCCGAGAGTAAGCCCTGAACCGATGGATTGATGCTGGCGCCACTGCCATCGGGCCAGGGTTTCGCGTCGTCGATCTCCGGCATGCGCCGCCGCAATTGCCGATTGCCGGGAAAGGCGGCGAATTCACCCTCGGTCACATTGGTGCAGCCGAGACCTTCGCGATAGATGGCATGGGCGGGTGCGGCGAAGCCGAACATCCGCGCCGTTACCGTCTTGCGGGTCTGATCGACGGAGACCCTGACCAGACGAAGCAACGGATGCCCGGGTGCCTGTACGTCCTCGGCGAGAACCCTGTCCGCTTCCCGTCCGGCGAGGAAGACATTCGAGCAGACAATTTTCGCGGCATAACCATCGCCGACGCGCAGCAGTTCTGGCGGCAGGATCACCAGCCATCCGGCGACGGCGGCAAGAACCGCCGAAACCGATCCTGCAAGCCACAATAGTCGTCTGCGCATCATAGTGCCTCTGCTTCGCCGGACCCACCAAAACAGGATTCCCATCCTTTAGGAAGCGTTTATGACGATCACAATGGCGCGACCGCCGTTTGTGCCCATCAGCCGACGGGAACGGCATAAGCCAGAACACGATGCTGGGCTCCGTCATCAAAGTGTAGCGGACTCGCCCTAGAAGCTCGCCCATCGTCAACGGATGGCAGGTGACATGACCGATTTCGCACCCGGCGCAGGCTACGGCAAAAGCAACCGCAAGCTCAAGACCGCCTTGATACAACACAAGGCCCTGACGCTGGACGGATTGTCGGAACGGCTCTTCGGCCTGCTTTTCTCCGGCCTCGTCTACCCACAGATCTGGGAAGACCCGGCCGTCGACATGGAAGCGATGCAGATCCGGCCCGAGCATCACATCGTCACCATCGGTTCCGGCGGCTGCAACATGCTCGCCTATTCGTCCGCGTTTCCGGAGCGTATCGACGTGGTGGATCTCAATCCGCACCACATCGCCCTCAACAAACTGAAACTTGCCGCCTTCCGCCATCTGCCGTCGCATGCGGATGTGGTCCGCTTTCTGGCCCGGCACGACATGAAGAGCAATATTCAGGCTTTCGACATGTTCATCGCCCCGAGGCTCGACAGTGCCACGCGTGCTTACTGGAATCGGCGCGGCCTCAACGGGCGCCGCCGCATCGGCGTGTTCGGCGAAAACATCTATCGCACCGGCCTGCTCGGCAGGTTCATTGGTCTTGGCCATCTTCTCGCCCGGCTTCATGGCGTCGACCCCACCGAAATTGCCAATGCCCGCTCCATGCGCGAGCAGCGGCAATTCTTCGATGAACGGCTGGCGCCCCTGTTCGATCGCCCGGTTGTCCGTTGGCTGACCAGCCGCAAGAGCTCGCTGTTCGGTCTCGGCATTCCTCCACGCCAGTTCGATGAGCTCGCAAGTCTCAGCAGCGAAAAATCGCTGGCAGGCGTGCTGCGCCAGCGTCTGGAAAAGCTGTCCTGTCATTTTCCGATGAAGGAAAACTATTTTGCCTGGCAGGCCTTCGCACGGCGTTATCCCATGCCGCATGAGGGCGAGTTGCCTCTCTATCTGCAGGCCGAACGGCACGAAGCGATCCGTAACAATGCCGAACGCGTCCACGTGCACCACGCCAGCTTCACCGAACTGCTCGCCAAAAAATCCGCCGACTGCGTCGATCGTTATGTCCTTCTTGATGCGCAAGACTGGATGAGCGACCGGCAGCTCAACGAACTCTGGACCGAGATCACCCGCACATCGGCCGAGGGTGCGGTCGTGATTTTCCGGACCGCAGCCGAAGACAGCATTCTGGAAGGCCGGGTTTCGCCGGCCCTGCTCGATCAGTGGCGCTACGATGCCGCACAATCGCAGGCGCTGAACCTGAAGGATCGCTCGGCCATCTATGGCGGCTTTCATATCTACAGGAAGGCGGCATGACGGCCGCCCGTTCCACCGTCGATCCCGGTCACGCCGAGCGCATGGACAGGATGTATCGCACCCAGCGGCACATCTACGACCTGACCAGAAAATACTATCTCTTCGGGCGTGACACGCTGATTGAAACGCTCGATGTCCCTCCCGGCGGCAGTGTGCTGGAAGTGGGCTGCGGCACGGGCCGCAACCTGGCCCTTATCGGCCGCCGCTACCCGAAATCGCGCCTGTTCGGTCTCGATATTTCCGCCGAGATGATCGCCTCTGCGGAAGCCAAGCTGAAGCGCACCGGCGCCAGCAACGCAATCCTGCGCATCGCCGACGCCACGGATTTCGACGCTTTCGCTTTCGGAGAGGCCGGCTTCGACCGTGTCGTCATTTCCTATTCCCTGTCGATGATCCCCGATTGGAACATGGCGATTGATGCGGCAATCGCGGCGCTGAAGCCCGGTGGAAGCCTCCACATCGCCGACTTCGGTCAGCAGGAACGGTTGCCCCGGATTTTCCGCATCCTTCTTCAGGCTTGGCTGAAGCGTTTTCATGTCACGCCGCGTGCCAGTCTTAAATCGGTCCTGAACCGCAAAGCCGCTCAAAACGGCGACGCGGTCGAATTCCACCCGCTCGGCCGCGGCTATGCCTGGCTGTTCACCTATCACCGTAGCAGCGACGCCGCGCAGGCAAGCTCCAGGTAACCCAGCCATCCTATACCATCGGCAAGCGACTTGCCGTGTGACGGCTGTTGACGCAATTGTTGCTTGAAAATAACTGAATTTTTACGATGATAGGGTGAAGATGAGGCTCGAGCCTCCGGGGATTACGACATTAACGGGTATTATCGTGTGAGGCAGCATCGTCGATCGTTTCGGAACGGATCCCCCATGCGCCGGCTATTTCTGGCTCTCCTGCCTATCGTGACACTTCTGTCCGCCTGCACCTCGACGGATTACGATCTCGTCTCGACCGCGTCGATCCCGCCAAAATTTCAGGACAAGGATCCGCAGGATTTCGGTGTGAAGACGCCGAACCACCACACGATCCACGGCATCGACGTTTCCAAGTGGCAGGGCGACGTCGATTGGGCCAAGGTCAGGGCGTCCGGCGTCGCTTTCGCCTTCATCAAGGCGACGGAAGGCAAGGACCGGGTCGATGCGCGCTTCAACGAGTACTGGCAACGCGCCCGTGCCGCAGGCCTCCCCTACGCGCCTTATCATTTCTATTATTTCTGCTCGACGGCCGACCAGCAGGCCGATTGGTTCATCGCCAATGTGCCCAAGAGCGCCGTGCATCTTCCGCCGGTGCTCGATGTCGAGTGGAACGGCGAATCGAAGACCTGCCGCTCCCGCCCGTCGCCGGCGACGGTCCAGGCCGAAATGAAGCGTTTCATGGACCGGCTGGAGCAGCATTATGGCAAGCGGCCGATCATTTATACCTCGGTGGATTTCCATCGCGACAATCTCGTCGGCCAGTTCAACGACCATCATTTCTGGGTTCGCTCGGTAGCGGCGCATCCGACGAAAATCTATCCGGAACGGCGCTGGGCCTTCTGGCAATATACCAGCACAGGCGTCGTCCCCGGCATCGAAGGCAATACGGACATCAATGTTTTCGCCGGCTCGCCAAAGAACTGGAAAGCATGGGTCTCCGCCGTGTCGCAGCCGCGGGAAGTGGCCGGAAAATAAGCCTTCTGCGCTGAATTCTTGTTTCTGCCCTATTGCCGTGCGAACTCGACTTTCATAGTTTCAATGATTGCGGCGTCGGCGTCTTCAAGCCCAATGCCCTTTGCCGGTTTCCGGCCTGACAACAAGGACTTTCGATGATCCGCGGCACCCTGCGCTCCGTTCTTTCGATCGGTTTTCTCACTCTTTTGGCATCTTCTGCAATGGCGCAGGATGCGGCGACGCCCAAAGCCCCCTGCGGCGGCGATCTCGCGACTTTTCTGGAAGGCGTCAAGGCCGAAGCCCTCGCCAAGGGTATTCCGGCGGAAGCCGTGGATCGGGCGCTTAGCGGTGCCGCCATCTCCGAAAAAGTGCTCAGCCGCGATCGCGCGCAGGGCGTCTTCAAGCAGAGCTTTACGGAGTTTTCCCAGCGCACGGTCAGCAAGGCACGGCTGGACATGGGCGCGAAAAAGATGACGGAATTTGCCTCCGTCTTCGACCGCGCGGAAAAGGAGTTCGGCATCCCGGCAGCGGTCATCGCTGCCTTCTGGGCGATGGAGACGGATTTTGGCGCCGTCCAGGGCGATTTCAACACCCGCAACGCCTTGGTGACTCTTGCCCATGACTGCCGACGCCCGGAAATGTTCCGGCCGCAATTGATCTCGGCGATCGAGATGGTTCAACACGGCGATCTCGATCCGGCAGCGACCACCGGCGCCTGGGCCGGCGAGATCGGACAGGTCCAGATGCTGCCGGAAGACATCATCGCCCATGGTGTGGACGGCGACGGCGACGGCCATGTGAAGCTCAAGGAGAGCTCCCCCGACGCCATCATGACGGCGGCCAAATTCATCAACAGCCTCGGCTTCAAGGCCGGCGAGCCCTGGATCCAGGAAGTCAGCCTGCCGGAAAATCTTCCCTGGGAAAAGACCGGCCTGCAGCCGGGCATGACGGCGGGTGATTGGTTCGCCTTGGGTGTCAAGCCGCGCGACGGCAATATGGGCTTTCCGCAACTCGGTGCATCCGTCGTCATTCCGCAGGGCCGCCACGGCGTAGCCTTCATGACCTATCCGAATTTCAACATCTATCTCGAATGGAACCAGTCCTTCATCTACACGACATCGGCAGCCTATTTCGCCACGCGTCTTGCCGGCGCACCACCCTATGAGACCCGCAATCCGGACCCTGGCCTCAGCGACGAGAGCATGAAGGCGCTGCAGACCAAGCTGCAGAGTCTCGGCCATGATGTCGGAAAGATCGACGGCATTCTCGGTTCCGGTACGCGCGCAGCCCTTCAAAAGGAGCAGTTGCGCCTGGGCATTCCAGCCGACGGATGGGCAACGCAGAGCGTTTTCGACGCGCTCTGATCAATGTTTTCCCAAGGCTTTCTCCCGCGCCCGCCGCCTGTGGTGGCGGGCAAGCCTGAAGGCGCGATAGCGGAGCCGAAGCGACCAGCGCGCATCGGCAAGTGCGGCTCCGCCTTTCGACACCTCGTTTAGTTCCCGCGCATAGGCAACGGCAAATGCCTTGCGGTAGGTCGACATATGGTCCGAGGCGATGTTCTCCAGCCGGTGCATGACGCTGACCCACAGCGGCGAGACCAGCAACGTGACGGCAGTGACCGCAATTGCCACCTTGTGCGTGTCGAACTGCAGCACGCCGGCGCTGAGGCCCGCTGCAGCCAGGATGAAAGAGAACTCGCCGATCTGCGCCATCGACAATCCCGCGACCAGCGCGATCTGCGGCGGCGAGCCCGTCTTGCGCAGAAGAAAGATGTTCAAGATAGACTTGGCTGCAATGACGATCAGAGCCGCGCTCAAGACCGACCAGATATTATCTCCGATGAAGTCCAGATCGATCAGCAGCCCGATCGACAGGAAGAAAACCACCAGGAGAACGCTCTGGATCGGCTCGATGACCGGAATGACGCGGCTGCGCAAGGTGGAATTGCCGATCACGATGCCGGACAGGAATGCGCCATAGGCAGGTGACATGCCGGCAAGGCCGGAAATGGCGGCGGCCCCGAAACAGACGGCAAGCGCGCCGAGAGCCAGAATCTCCACCTTGTCCTCCACCGCCTCGCTGAACGGAACCCTGATTTTGCCGTGACGGCCGAACCACCAGAGCAAGGCGGCGAGCACGGCGATGGCGATCAGCATCTTGATGGCAATTGCCGCAAAATCGGGTTGATCGCCTCCCAGGCTCGAGACGAGGATGAGCATGGGCACGACTGCGATGTCCTGCGCGATCAGCACGCCGACCGCAATTCGCCCGGTCTCGCTGCGAAGCTCGCCCATGTCCTCAAGCATTTTCATCGCGACGACAGTGGACGACATGGCGATGACAAAGCCTAGAATCACGCCTTCGGCGAGACTGGCGCCGGTGATCAGGCCGATAAGGCTGCCCGCGACGACCGCGGCCGCTACCTGCCCGCCGGCAACCAGAAGCGCCTGCCGCAGGCTCAGCACGAAGGCCTTGACCGACAATTCCATGCCGATGAAAAACAGCAATACGACGACGCCCATTTCCGCCAAAAGCGCGACATTGCCGCTCGATGAAATGAAGCCGAAGCCGGTCGGTCCAAGCGCCACGCCGGCAAGAATGAAACCGACGAGCGGCGGCTGCCGCAGGCGAAGGAAGCCGAGCCCCAGAAGCGCCGCGACGGCGACGACGATGGCAATGGGAACAAGCCCCTGCCCGTCATGGGCGGCAGAAGCGATGATGTGCGGTGTCGGCTCCAGTTGTTCGGCCCCCTTTGAATTGCCCTGACAAAGCTCAAGAATCGGGTGGATTCTATACGCCTCAAGTCTTAGCCCAGCCTATGTTTCGAATGAGATGACGGGAGGTCAAGGCAATGGACGCGAAAATGTACGATTTGCAGCATCGGATGACGCCATCGACATGGGGCTTGCTGGCTCTGCTTGGCCTGATCTGGGGCGGATCGTTCTTCTTCGCGCGCATCGCCGTCCAGCACGTGCCGGCCCTGACGCTGGTTCTTCTCCGCGTGGCTTTGGCCGCGCTGGCGCTCCATCTCTATGTTCGGGGCCGTTTCGAAATCTACCGTGAGATCCGCAACCGCTGGCGGCAATTCCTGCTGCTGGGCCTCATCAACAACGCTATACCGCACAGCTTCATCTTTCTGGGTCAGACGGAGATCGGAGCCGGCCTTGCCGCCATTCTTAATGCCACGACGCCGATCTGGACCGTGCTGATTGCCAACGCTTTGACCGAAGACGAGAAATTCAACCTCTCAAAGATTGCAGGCTCCCTCTTGGGTTTGGCCGGTACCGTGGCACTGATCGGCCCAAGCGCCTTGCCCGGCCTTGCCGCTGAAGGACGCGCGAAACCGATGTGGGCATTGCTTTTTCCAGTGATCGCCGCAATCAGCTACGGCTTTGCGGGAACCTACGGCAAGCGCTTTCGGGATCTTACCCCGCCGGTGACCGCAGCCGGGCAGTTGACGGCCTCGACGCTCATCATGCTGCCGGTCTCGCTCCTCGTGGACACGCCCTGGATTTTACCCGCTCCGCCGCCAACCACCCTTCTGGCGATCCTCGCCCTGGCATTGGTTTCCACGGCCTATGGCTATATCTTGTTCTTCCGCATCATAGGCCGGGCTGGAGCGACCAATGCGTCGCTGGTGACGCTCCTCGTGCCGCCAGGCGCGATTCTCCTCGGTTTTCTGTTTCTCGGCGAAAGTCTTGAACGCACTCATATAACCGGCATGCTGCTCATCGCTTTAGGGCTCGTGGTATTGGATGGCCGCTTCACACGACAGAAACAGGCCTGACCGCTGGAATCAGTTCCCCGCGATGTATCCAATCGGCCACTCACGGTACATTTCAGAAGGTTACATTAACCGAATCGATGACATTGTGAAAAAAATGTGGCGGCATAAATAAATGTTAAAAAACAAATACTTGATCCTGTTGATAACGATTTTTTAGCCATAAATCATTGCAGCGCAGCATAACTTTTCCTTTCAACCGTGACATTTTAACCCTATCTTCCTAACGTCAACGCAAGGAGAGCCGGTTATGGGTATTACACATTCTTTGAATGTTCTCATGATAAGTGCAGCGTTCGTATTCGTCGCAACCATGCTTTTCATCTGAAAACACGCAGGCGTACCGCCCGGTCGATAGAAGAACCATAATATCGATAGCCAATCGCAGCATGACTAACACGTCAGCAGCCTTCAACTCGGCGATTTAGACAAAGTTGCTCACGACAGAAAACCCCTCGGCGCATTGCTTGCCGAGGGGTTTGTTTTGCCACAGCCTCAGATCAGGCTGCTGCTCCTGCAGCGCGGGACGCCGAGGGCAGACGCTCGAAGCCAACGAGATCGCAAACCGCCGACACGAGCGGCGCTCGGTTCATTGTGTACATATGGAAGTCACGAATGCCGCGACGGGCGAGATCAACGATCTGCTCGGCTGCGATGAGGGTCGCTTCCTTGAAACGTTCTTCGGGATTGTCGTCGAGATGGGCCAGCCGCGTTACGATGGAATCAGGAATTTTTGCGCCGCAAAGCCCGGCGAACCTGATTATCGATGCCAGATTATTGATCGGCATGATGCCAGGGACAACAGGAATTGATATCCCTGCCCCACGAACACGCTGCAGATATCGCTCGAAATCATCATTATCGAAGAAGAACTGGGTGAGCGCCCGCGTCGCGCCATTGTCGACCTTTCGCTTGAGCATATCGATATCGGCGGAAACATCGGGGCTTTCCGGATGTTTTTCCGGATAGGCGGACACGGAAATCTCGAAATCACCCCTGGCGCGGATGGCGGCGACAAGCGCAGCCGCATTCTCATAGCCATCCGGGAACGGCTCGTAGCAAGCGCCGACACCGCCTTGCGGATCGCCGCGAAGCGCCACGAAATGGCGAACACCGGTTGCAATGAATTCCTCGATAATTCCATCCACCTCGGCTCTGGACGCGCCGACACAGGTCAGATGCGCGGCCGTTTGCGGAATACCGGCCTCGTGAATCATCCGCCGCACCGCAGTCAGGGATCGAGCCTTGGTCGATCCGCCGGCCCCATAGGTTAGCGTCACGAACGCGGGACCGAACGCCGCAAGCGTCTCGACCGTCTGGAAAAGCTGGACCTCCATCTCGTCGTTCTTCGCAGGGAAATATTCAAAGGACAGATTGAGATTGCCGCGTTCGGCCGGATAAAGCGTATGGATCGGCATGTCAGGTTCTCCCGGCAGCGGCGACAGTCCTGTCACCTGGGGTTAGATCGGCAAGGACGACCTGCCGGTGATTGCGAGCCAGCCAGATGGTCACCGTCAATTGTCCGCCACGGTCCTGCTCCGGCGCGAGATCGACAATCTGCTCGACCCGCAGCCCGACTTTGTCCAGCCACTCCGCCATGGTCTGGCGTGAGAAGCCGAGGCGCAAATGCGCATGCTCGTCGCGGAGATGTTCCACCGAATGCGGGGCAAAATCGATAATCGCCAGTCGTCCGCCGGCCGAGAGCATCCGCGCCGCCTCGGCAATGGCCGCTTCCGGCTGCTGCAGGAAATGCAGCACCTGATGAATGACCACGAGATCGAACTGATGATCGTCAAGCGGCAGATTGAAGATGTCGCCGTGCCGGATGGACGCCTTGGTGATCCCGGCCCGATCGAGATTGGAACGGGCCACGGCCAGCATATCGCGGCTGGCATCGACGCCAACGCCCCGGCGATAGAGCCCCTCGAAAAGCTGCAGAATGCGCCCCGTGCCGGTGCCGAGATCAAGCAGACCATCGACTGGATCCGGGCCGACCACCTGCTTCAAAGCCGTCTCGACATCCGCCTCGCTGACATGCAGGCGGCGTAGTTCGTCCCAGCCGGCAGCGTTGCGGCTAAAATAAGCCTGCGCTTTTTCCGACCGGGATTGCTTTAGTGTCGACAGCCGAGCCGCGTCGCGGGCCAGAACAGCATCGCCCGGATCGGCAAACGACAGCAAGTCCCGAACAAGGGCAACGCCGGCACCCTCCGCCGTCAGCCTGAAATAAGCCCAGGCACCCTCCTGATAGCGGTCGATCAGCGAGACCTCCGCCAAAAGCTTCAGGTGGCGGGAAATGCGCGGCTGGGACTGTCCGAGGATTTCCGTCAGGTCTGTGACGGTCAGGTCGCCGACGGCAAGCAATGCGAGCAAACGCATGCGCGTCGATTCTCCCGCCGCCTTCAGGACGTCCACAAGGTTGTCCAGTCCAAGTCCCTGCTTCGCCGCCATCCCAATCCTCATCAACACATAAAGATATGTTTATGTGATTTTCGAACTAACGGCAAGACGGATTATGGCAAATTGCGAGGCTGAATCGAAAGGCGGTTCGCTGGCCGCCTGTCGCAATTCTCTTTGACTCGGTTCGATCGTATCGATTAGCGCGTCAGGCGTTTGTAACTGACGCGGCTCGGATTGACCGATTCCGGACCCAGGCGGCGGATTTTGTCCTTCTCGTAATCTTCGAAATTGCCCTCGAACCACTCGACATGGCTATCACCTTCGAAGGCCAGGATATGGGTCGCGAGCCGATCGAGGAACATGCGATCGTGGCTGATGATGACGGCACAGCCGGCAAAGTTTTCCAGCGCGATTTCCAGCGCGGCCAGCGTTTCCGTATCGAGATCGTTGGTCGGTTCGTCGAGAAGCAGAACATTGCCGCCGGCCTTCAGCATCTTTGCGAGGTGAACGCGGTTGCGCTGGCCCCCTGAGAGATTGCCGACCTTCTGCTGCTGGTCCGTGCCCTTGAAGTTGAAAGCGCCGCAATAGGCGCGCGAATTCATCTCGATCTTGCCCAGCTTGATGACTTCGGCGCCACCGGAGATTTCTTCCCAGACGGTCTTGCTGCCATCCAGCGCATCGCGGCTCTGGTCGACATAGCCGAGCTTGACGGAATCACCGACGCGGAAGCTGCCGCTATCCGGCTTTTCCTGACCTGTGATCATCCGGAACAATGTCGTCTTGCCGGCGCCGTTCGGCCCGATGACGCCGACAATGCCGCCCGGCGGCAGCTTGATGGAAAGGTTGTCGATCAGCACGCGATCGCCATATCCCTTGGTGATGTTTTCGGCCTCGATAACGATCTGGCCGAGACGCTCGCCGATCGGAATGATGATCTGCGCGTCTCCAAGCCGCATCTTGTCGGCTGCATCGACCAGTTCGTCATAAGCTTTGATACGGGCCTTGGACTTTGACTGGCGTGCCTTCGGGCTGGAAGCGATCCATTCCTGTTCGCGGCTGATCGCCTTCTGACGCGAAGCATCCTCGCGATTTTCCTGCTGCATGCGCTTGGCCTTGGCGAGCAGGTAAGCCGAATAGTTGCCTTCGTAGGGAATGCTGCGGCCCCGGTCGAGTTCAAGAATCCAGCCCGTCACATTGTCGAGGAAGTAGCGGTCGTGGGTGATCATCATCACGGCGCCGGGATATTGGCGCAGGTGGTTTTCCAGCCAGCCGATGGTCTCCGCGTCGAGATGGTTGGTCGGCTCGTCCAGCAGCAACAGGTCAGGCTTCGACAAAAGCAGCTTGCACAGTGCGATACGGCGGCGCTCACCGCCCGACAGGCTGGTCACATCGGCATCGCCCGGCGGGCAGCGCAAGGCCTCCATCGCCATTTCGACCTGGCTCTCCAGATCCCACAGGTTCTGCCCGTCAATGATGTCCTGAAGCTTCGACCCCTCTTCCGCCGTCTCGTCGGAATAGTTCATCATCAGTTCATTGTAACGCTCGAGGATGGCGGTCTTGTCGGCCACTCCGTCCATCACATTTTCCATCGCGGTCTTGTTCGGATCCAGCTGGGGCTCCTGGGCGAGGTAGCCAACAGTGGCTCCTTCGGCAACCCAGGCCTCTCCGGTATATTCCTTGTCGAGACCCGCCATGATGCGCAGCACCGTCGACTTGCCGGCCCCGTTCGGTCCGAGAATACCGATCTTGGCGTCGGGATAGAACGACAGATTGACGTTCTCCAGAACCTTCTTCGTGCCGTAGGACTTATTCAGCCCCGACATATGATAAATGAATTGGCGTGCCATGCAGCATTGCTCCGACGGAATGGGATTTTGCCCGCTATGTAGGCGAATTATCCCGCCGGAGCAATGAAGAAACCCGCGTCACATCGGCCATCACTGAATCCCGGCGGCATCCACCACACCCCTCGGGCACTTGAAATCGGTGCGGCCTGCAGCAAGAACCAGCCCTGAAAGACCGGCAGCGCCGGATACGTCTCCAGAGAGGCCGATCGTCAGCCCCGTAATGACGTTCCGTGCACCCGCTTTCTCGCAACGCATCCGCACCCGTTCGCCGGCGCCCTCGCCGAAACCTACATCGAACGCCTGCTTGACCTCCGCTTCCGTCACCTCCCGCCCGATGCGGCCGGAAAACAGCGCCTGCACCGCCGAACCGTTGAGTTCGTCAAGAAAACGCAACTGGGTCTGGAAATAGTGATCCGCCGTGCCGCCGTAACACGTTCCGCTGCGCAGCCACTGATGACGGTCAAGGCCGGACTGTGTTCCCGGCATGGCCACCTGCAACCTTGCTGCCGTCTCAGTCGTCATCGCCAGCTGGGGCAACTCCGTCCAGCCGCCCTTCCTGTCGCGCGCCTTGATATCGGCTGCGACCCCGCAATAGCTCTTCTTCATGGGCCAGAGACCATGGAGGGAAAAATGCGTGGCATCGCGTTGTGCGCCGGCCTGAGCGGCGCATTCCTTGCGCTTCGGCCTCGTCTCGCAAAAGCCCGGCTGCCAGCTGACGGCAAGAATATAATCGGTTTTTCCCTGTCTCTGCGCCTCTTGCGCGAAAACCGCCGATGCTGACGCTAAAACCATAAAAGCGACGGCAATACTTGTCTTGAAAAGCAGTGAAACAACTGAGGGGGGTATCGACATTTTACAGAAGGGAGCTTTCTGTTTCAGAATGCAAGTTCAAAGGGTTATCGATAAACTCGCTCGCAATGGGATGAAAATCATCCCTCAAAATCCCCCGATAAGCTGTCAAGAATTTGCATTCTGGCGGCATTTTGCCCGCAAAATACTGACGCTTTTCCGCATGGACCCGCACTTTTTCCAACAAGTGGAAAATTGCCGGTGATTTGGGGCACTTAGGCGCTGTTAGAGGGTCTTACCCACGGAGTGACGCGCCCGTAGAAGGCCGAGAATGGGAGCGGAAAGTACGCTAGGGGTTTGACCGGAACCCTTGAAATTGAGCTTTTGTCCGGCCGCAAATAGCTCACCGATTTCTCTGTAGAGGCTAAGTGAAAATCTAACGAGACCTGACTCTGTCAGACCTTCGTTTTTGCAAATCGTTTTGACCGCTTCCATTTCCACCACAGTGAGGATGGCACCTACAGCGTTCTCCGGCCGGCCGAACAAGAGGTAATTCAAGCTGATGCCTTGATCAAAGGCGACTGCAAACACCACTTCTTTATGAAAGGTGTTCCGGTTGCGCCAGCGTGTGAAAATGACCTCATCCACACCGATCCGCGCCGCCAATTGTCGGTCAGTCCTGCAATCATAGACTTCCTTAATGCGGTCGATGAGATCGGCAGAGATGATCTCAGGATATGGCAGGCGTTCGGCCTTTTGCATCATTTTGTTTTCCTGTTTTCTCGTCATCGGATGAAAACACGGGCGAGGTCCTTGGGGTCGCCAGACTGGCCAGTTGTCCCCGTTGCGTTAGAACGGAAACAACTGCAATGGTGTCTAACGGCGGTAGCTTCTGGACGTTTTCCGATATTCAATTACATTGCTCTGCGATCAGACACGCGAGACCGGTGATGGGTCATGTTAGCGCTTTGGTGCATAGTAGGCCGGATCACCCCGGCCTTTTGCCCAAGCCCACGCGGATTTGTGCGACGGGCTTCAGCTAGGTATTAGAGGTTCCGGGCAGCACTGCTGTGGTGACATCCACTATTTGTCCCTCAGGCCGATGAAGATTAGGGCCGCAGTGGTCGCTAATAAACCGCTTAGTAGCGACACAACTACGTCCGTGGGCACCGCAAGGGAAAGCAATTGCAACAGGCATGCGAGACCGGCAGCGAAGAAAAACGCTACGCAAATGATTTGATCCTGGCGCATCAAAACTTGCGGGCGGAGCTGGTCCGGTTGACATCCGCCTTCCGGCCCGGCTTTCGGCCTGCCATGTCCAACGCCGCCGCAAAGCTGATGTTCTCCCGCGCTTCAAGCTCCCGCGCCCGGCGATAGAGTTCGGTTTTTTCCGTATCGACCTCATAGCCTTCCGGAACGGCGATTTCGGAAACGGCTAGGTTCTCCTCCTCCTCTTGCAGACTGCCGATGTTCACCGCACCAAACGAAACCACCGATGGCTGTTCGCTGAGAATGTCGCGAAGCGCCTGAAGCATGGGAACCGGCTGTTCGCCTTCCGCGAAACTAACGGTCTGGCTTACGCTGGCGGCGTCGAGGATGGTGACGAAACGGTCGCGGAGGGCCGGAAGCATCTTGCCTTGCGAGATCAGCGTTTCGGCAAAGTTGACGTTTTCAGCATGCGCGAAACTGCGCTCTTTCTGTTTCCACTCGGCCTGTTGAGCATCGAACTCGGCCTGCCTTGCGTTAAAGGCTGCTTCCCGCTCGGCAAAGGATGCCTCCCGTTCGGCAAAGCTGGAAGGGCTGGTAGGCGTTACCCGCCCGGCCGGAACGGTAACACGGCTCCGTGGAGCGCCCGCGAAATGAGCGATGAAGGTGACAGCGTCGTCATCCGCCGCAAACTCCACATTGCGCAGGCCTGAGACGGCTGGCGCTGCCCCGCCAAGAAACCCGATATGCTTCGGATACCATGTGCCGGGCGACGGGTTAGCGGGCTGGTCGGGCGCAAAAAGCGAGAGCGAGACCTTCTTGTAAGAACCTTTCCTGACTTCGGCCGCAAAGGCAGGATTGATTTCGCCCACGGTCGCATGAAGCGTCCCGGTCTCATGATCGAAGTCGAATGACTTCGCCCAGGCATAGGCCGGTGCATCAATCGAAGGGTGACCGACCACAACCGGAGCCGGGCTCAAGTCGTAGTCGTAATTGTCAGCCACGGCCCTGAGATCGGCAGCGGAATAGCTGAGGGAACCGCCTTCCATGGGCGTGAATGTGCCGGTGCGGAAAACCTCGATGCGAACCGTCGTTTTGTCGGTGCTGGTCATGATTGTTCCTCAAGCCGCCGCCGCGCCAGCATTCTGCCACAGAAAGCCCGACGCGATGCCGGTCAAGACAGGCTCGCGCTCATAGGTCACCCCATAGAGAAAAGACCGGGTGTCGCCGTCCCAGCGTTCCTGTTCAACGAACGGATGGCCCTTCAGGGTGTAGGTGTAGCCGTAGGACGGCTGTTCCATTCCCATATCGGTTTTCGGAACATAGGCCAGCACGGCATCCAAACCCCACGCCTCGACAAACGGTGAATTGTCGTCGGGACCGTTGATATAGGCTGCCGTTCCGACCGCAAGGTCTTCGAGCTCGAAAAGTCCGGCCAGCATCTTGGACGTGATCGATTCAGCGCTGACATATTTGAAGCGGTCAACGATAGTCGGATGTCCCTTCAAGGCGCTGAATACATCGCTGCCGATCACCATCGTGTTGGGGTTAAGACCGCAGGAGGTGCGAATTTTCTTCTTGGCAAGCTCGACATCGGCAATCGGCGTACTGTTTGCCCCCGTCCACCGCGCCGCGCCGACCAGCGCCGTTTTGTTCTCCGCCGCATAGTTCGCGGTATTGCGGGCAATCAGCGCCTGTTCGATTTCCAGCGAAAGCGTCAGGACATCCATGACGTTGCTGACGGACCGTCTGGAAAGGTCGATGCCGGGAACCACGGCTGCATCGTCCATATGCTCACGCGGCACCACGGCGTCCAGCGCCTGTTGGGAAAGCGCAAACGGCTTGCCCTTGTAGCCGAACTGGACGCGGCCGACTGAAGCGCCAGGCGCACGCTTCGTGGCGTAGTGCCGGAAGCTTTCCTTGCCGAACTCAATGACCTGTCCGCCGCGGGCAGGAACGTCAACGGCTGGAAACAGCATATGGCCCACGCGCTGCGCATGGCGGTAGCCCTGCGCAACCCCAGTCAAGACCGGATCGATAACGCGGGCACCTCTGGTATTGAGGATAGTCATGGTTTTCCCTTCTGTGGAAACTGGATTTAAGCGCCGCTGACGCGGTTTTCGTTGGCGGAATGAGGCAAGGTGCCGGAATTTGCGGCAAGGCCCGTTAGAGGGCCGTTAGAATTGGCAGGATGCAGCTGCGTCGGCTTCAAGAGAGCTTGCAGGTTGCCGCTTTTGCGATGTTCATTCATCATCAGCGCAAATTCTGTCGCACTGACATTGAGGCGACGGGCACCCTGAACCCGTGTCATTTCCTTTTGCCGGACGGTTGCCACGACTGACTCGCAACGCTTGAGAGCGGACGGCTCGATATGGAAATAGAAACGGCGGCTGCGACTGTAGGGGCGGAGCGGAAAGACCCCTTGCAGGTCAAGCTTTACAACAAGCTCCCGGAGCCATCTCTCGCTGATACCCAGGTGTTTTGCTACTTCTTTCCGGGTTTTACCCTCACCGGCCGCTGACCGGATCAATTCAGCCTTCCCGGCGTGGCGGTCTATCGGTAATGCCGGAATGTAGGCAAGGATTGAGGCGAAATCGGTAACAATGGTTTTGGCGTCGTCCCATCCCATGGCAACCACAAGCCAATGATCGTCATTGAGGCTACGGCGGCAAGGAAACCATATCTCTTCGCCCCCAAATTTCTCTTGCAATTTTACGAAGAGATCGGCACCCAATAACGCCAATAAGTGGGATGTCACGGTATCGGGATTTTCGGAAACGCCGCCCTTGCTTTGAATGGCACTTTTTTTCATGTCTGGCCCCAGGGTAGTGCTGCCCCAATAGAACTAGGTTCCGGTGTCCAATCGATCGACCGGAACTCACTTCCGTGCGCGCACACGCGCGCGCGCGACTATGGTGCGCCAATCACAACGTTCCCTTCGCTGCACTCTCGTTGTGACCGGCATGACGGTCGGGGATTTTCATACTTTCACCCGGCCGTCATGCCACTTGTAAAATCAGCAAAACAGCCGTCTGCAATCGCGTGGAGCCGATCACCCGGCTCTGCGGTCTGAAAAAAACAAAACGGAGGACCCTGACCTCCGTTAAAAACTCAATGAACATCCGCTGATACCCCAATGATACTATCGTCAATGTGGCTGCGATATTTTACGCTCGATCATTTTGGTGAGCGCGCCGATGACTTTTTGAGCTCCGGCAGCATCAAGCCATTTTGTGCCATGGCCGTGGCTATGCTTCTCCATCCAATGGCGAAGGCTGGTTTCCGTACCGGTCTCATCTGTGAAGTCTGCCCACAGCGCTGCAATCTTTCGCAATTGGGCTTGAGAGGCCATACCAGGGCGGCGGACGGCATCCTTTCGTTTCGCTGTCGATTGAAAGCCCATCTGCTCGAAATGGGCCATCAGCTTCTGGAAGGATTGCGCATTAAGCGCCTTTGCGCTTTCCGATCCGGCAAATCGTAGAAGGGTTGCGCGGTAATCCTCGTCTGTAAGGCCGAGCTGAGACTTGGCAACACGGAGGATAGAGTAATGTTTGGCAGTGAGGCTGTTCATTCCTTGAAGAGCTCCAGTTTCTCGACGTTATCCAAAAGAGGCTGCGTTCTCTGGGCAAGCATGCGCACTATTGCTACGGGAAACCGCGCTAGCTCTGACGGAGGGTTTGCTTTGTCGGCATTATCTAACCAAAGCTGTTCACAGCCCCATGCGAGCGCCTGCAGGTCCCAATGCAGATCGTTGATTCCCTTGTCGAGGTTGTAAACTGGCTCATTTAAGCAGCCCTTGAGCTTGGGGGCCGACTTCGTGTTCGGGGTCATCTGGCATTTCTCCTGGTTTAAGGAAAGAGAAGCGCAACACGATACAAATGCGCGGTTGGGTAGGAATTCGAGACGAAGCCGCTCAGTCTGGAGACAGCATCTGCCGAGCTTTTTTGGAGCCAAACGAATATTCTGCGGCCGCTTTGATTTGGCCGACCTTTATTGAGCCGCTTCCGCCTACGATCAGGCGCGCGGCATCCAGAAGCTGGGCGGCTTCACGCATAGACGTTCTCATCCCGTAGCTTGTGAGTGCGTCGAAAGCCTCTATGCCTTCCACACCCCGCTCGATGCCAAACAGGACGAAATCGTGCGGCTCCATGACGGTGAGACTGACTTCCTTGCCGATGCGGCTGCTTATTTGGTCGAACGTGGAAGCGCGTGTACGGGTCTTTTTCGCGACCTCGTTGTTGCCGCATAGGATGATCGGCAGGCCGTAATTTTCCCACAGGTCGAAAATCTCGCGCAACGTGTCGAGGTTCATGCGGTGGGCTTCATCAATGAAAAGGTACGTCCCTTCTGATGCCCGCTCCCGGATGCCAGTCGTTATTGCTGAGTAAACTTCGTAGGAGGTCCGCCCGAAAACGTGTATGTTCATGGCATCCGCGATGAGCCGCATCATCTGCAGGAGGTGTTTCTGCATCCCGGATGCGCTGATGAGAACGGCGTTCGGGTCGTTCCAGTGCAGCTTGTTCAGCGCCGTGGTTTTACCGAGGCCAGCCGGCCCACGAATAACCGATGGATATTTAACGGTCAGAGTGTAATCGACAGCCGACTTTACCCGCTTATATATACTTGTTTCCACAAAGCCTTTTGGTGGAGCGAGAGGCTTCATCACGACGCCCATTTTTTGGCCTCCAGAAGTTTTTCAAAGTTTGCTTCAATTTCCCGAGCTTCACGGCTTTCCTTCAGATCAGCCTCGATCTGGCGATTGAGACGGTTTGCTGGGCTTTCAGCCATACCGGCCGCGATTTCTCTTGCTTCCGGCGAGGCAGTAACCGTGCCGCCGACCGGCATAAGCGGATCGGCGGGAAGCATTGCGGCGTGGCGGAAATTGTCCGCCACCGGATCGACAGAAAGGGATTTCGCCATAAGATGGAGCGAAGCTCGATGCGCTTTCGCTCTGGCCTCGCTCTCGACAGCGCCAGCCGGGTCAAGCGGGTGGAAGGCATGATCACGTTCGGCAAAGCCGAGCAGACGGCCATCTTCGCCCTTAAATGGGATGCGGTTCCATGTCGAATACTTCGGGATAAGGGCGGTGACGCGCTCGCCCTGGTAGGATTGCAGCTCGCGGCATGTCCACTGGCCCTTGTGGGAAATGCTCCCCTGCGTCACCTTCTTGACCTGTTCTTCGCTAAACGTAACCGCCCACGCGTCCGCATCGACAGCCGTTGCGGTCCAGCCCGCATCAATGGCACGCTGGTAGACTTCCATCGGCGCGCCTTTGAGGCTTCCGCCGTCGCGGGTCTGTGATCGGTAGTGATAGAGTTTCAGAGCAGCTGCGATAGCGTCCTTGAAATCGTCAAAGGTGCCGGGAAACGGGTCCGGCAGTTTCCCAAGGTTGGCGGTCGGTTTCTTCGTCCTGTCGCCGCCGATCCAGCCCGGCAAGGTCTGGAAATGATGGGTTTCCAAGTTACCGAACACGCCTTCAATGGTTTTTGCGGGGGCGTTGTACGCCTTCGCCCTGATAAGGCCGCTCTTGCGGTCAAGACGGTCGATGCGCGGCTTTTGGCCGTCCTCGCGAACGAGCTTCATGGCATCGCCAATAAAGTCCGCCCAATTGTATTCACTACCGTTGTCGAGATAGAGATGCTTTGGCCCGCCCCAAGCTGTGCACATGCGAATGAAGCTTTCGATGACGTGTTCGTTACGGATGCCCTGCCGATCCGGCAGCATGTAAATGTCCATCCATATGCGGTTCGTCGCCATATCGAGCCACGCGACCGCCTTGGGATAGGCTTGGAAGCCCGGAACCCGCGTTAGAAGGAAGTCGAGGTGATGAACGTCGCCAAAGACGATTTCCATGGGATCGAGCAGGCCCGCAGCGCGACGGATACGCGGGCGCTTGTCTTCGTGGGCTTTGCGATCTTTCTTGAAAGTGCCAGCTTTTCGGAAAGAGGATTCGGCGCGGACGAACGGTTCGGGCACGCGGCAGAGTTCGGCCGTCGCGTTAAAACCAGCGTCTTGCGTCCATCTCAGGAGGTCGCGGGAAGCCTTGGCAATGATGTTGCTGCGGCTTTCCAAATTCTTATGCAGGGCGCGCACATAGTCGCGCAAATCAATGGCAATGCGGAGTTTAACGTCTTCGGGAAGCCGGACACCGCGATCCCAACGGGCGCTGACACGAACGAGTTTCTGGCCCTTTCGCTTGTCCACCTTGCGCGCCAGCGCGGCGACACCACCCGTCTCATGTGCCTTGAGCCAGTTGTAAAAGGTCTTCTCGGTGATTGTGATGAACTGACCATCTGGCGACAGGTGTTCACGCGAAACGATCTCGCGGACGATCTTGCCACGACCGGTGGATTTGTGTGGCAGGTCAATGACCGGCCGGATGACGGAGTAACGAAATTCCCGAAGCCGAGTGGCCTTCTCGCTTGTGGCCCGGTCATTTTCTAACGGGGCGTAGGTCTCGTGATAGCGATCTTGTAAGGCTTGAGGGAGGCTGGAAAGTGCGACTTCGTATTGAAGGCCGGATTTTCCGCCGACGCCGGGGATTTCGCGGACTTGTAGTGCATAACCATTCCACGGTTTACCGTTTACAGATCGATTTAGCGCCTTAACGGCGTTCCGATCGGCTATCCCGGCAAGCTCGGCGAATTGATTGGTAGAAAGCCAATTGCTCATTGTTACTGAGCAATGTTTGAGGTGAATTCTAAGGCCTGCACTACTAAACGCTGTGCAGCCGGCCCCTTCCTCTTTCCTGACAATGCCAGCTCAGCCCACTGGCGTGATACGCCTTGGTCTTTGCACCATTTATTCAACGTCATGCCGTTCATCACGAGGATGCCGCGTATTTGTCGGTATAGTTCTTTGCTGCCATGTTGCATTTTGCTGACTGCCTGTGCGATTTTGTTGCAAGAGCAATCTAAGTTGCAAAATGCGACTTGTAAATAGGAATGTCTCAAAATGCGCACTTTTGACGCTGCTTTGACAATTGAACGCGCGAAAAAGCTACAGGGGTTCAAGCACGATCAAGAGCTTGCCGAGTTTTTGGAGGTATCTCGAACCAGCCTCGCGTCCTGGAAGAGGCGTAATTCGATACCTGCTCGACACCTACTGAGGATGGTGTGGGGGAGCGACAGGACCGTAGATTGGGTAGTCAACGGCGAGGAAAAACAGACTGTCGATGAGTATGGGTTCGCGAAAGGTGCGCCCCACGTCGATCCCTATATCCTATGGCTAGCCTTATTTATGTATCGGATTGAATTGGAGTTCGGGAACGACCGCGACAAGCAGTTGGCGGACATGCTTGATGATCAAACGCTCTCTTACGTTCACATTTATCTTGGCGATTTCATTACCAAGCTGACCGCGTCCAAAGAGAAGTGGCAGAAGTCAGACCTCGTTAAAGACAAAGATGTCTATCGGGCCGTCGCTACCGAGTTTGGCTTGGGCACGTTCGAGTTCCCACCTGTACCTTGGTGGGAGGATGAAAAAATCATTTGAATGATGCCCGCTGAAGTCCATCGTATGGGTCCTCAATAGGGTCCTCATTATCTCAAAATCACGTCCAAATCGCGATTTCAGGACATACTTAAGCAATTGATTTAATTTGCAAATCTCGTTAAGGCATCGAAAATTTACAGTGCTTTTTGCCCCGAGCTAAAAAATAATCCATGAATTTATAATGAAATCAGTCGGTTAGTTGTTTTCTTCTGTAAAATTTCACCACCCTGAAATTCCTGTGTTCTGAAAAATGTCGATGCGCGCCGCACAACCATATTCATGACAGCGCTCCAACATGAACAAAACAAGATCATTTAGGGTGTAAATCATGAAAAATGCAACAGGGATCATTGTCTCCGGCAATATTTTTTTATTTTCTCCACAAATGCCCAAGGCTACATTTGCCTTTCGCCGACAAATCAAGCTGATAGCAAAACATTGAGATTGCCGCATCGGAGATGGTGTCTTGTTTGAAAAGGTCGAAAGGCTGCGAAGCCCGAGCGGAGCGGTTCTCGCCTGGCGCTGCCAGCCGGCGTCGGCACCGGAAAAGGCTGTTCTTCTGATCAGCCATGGCCTGTCCGAACACGCCGGCCGCTATCAGCCTTTCGCTAGCTTTATGGCGGCGCGTGGCTGTCATGTTTACGCCCACGACCACCGCGGCCATGGCGAGACCGTGGCCAACGATGCACCGCTCGGACAATTTGCACGCAAGGACGGCGTCGCGGCGGTTCTTGTCGATCTCAAGGCGGTGCGCGACATGGCTACGGCACGCCACCCGGGCCTGCCGATCGTTTTGTTCGGCCACTCCATGGGCGGACTGATCGCGATGAATGCAGGCGAGGAGCACCCGGAGCTCTATGATGGGCTGGCAATCTGGAACGCAAACTTCAATCCCGGCCTTGCAGGCCGCGCGGCGCAGGGCATTCTAGCCGTTGAGAAAATGCTGAAGGGCTCTGACGTCCCGAGCGGCTTTTTGCCGCGACTGACATTCGGTGCCTGGGCAAACGCGGTCGAAAACCCGGCAACGCCGTTCGACTGGCTGTCGCATGATCCGGCGGAAGTGCAAAAATATGTGGATGACCCCCTCTGCGGTTTTGAGGTCAGCATTTCGCTCTGGATCGATCTGTTTGACCTGGCATTCAGGGCGCCCCGACTGGACCGTCTGCGGCGGCTGCCGCGGTCCCTGCCGATCCATCTTGTTGGCGGCGGCGAGGATCCGGCCACAAACGGGGGCCGGGAAATCCTGTGGCTGGAAAAGCGGATGGGTATTGCCGGCTTGAAACGCATAGACGCCGTCATTTATCCGCAGATGCGCCACGAGACCTTGAACGAAGTGGAACGCGACACCGCCATGCAGGGTTTTGCCGACTGGTGCCTCGCGGTGGTAAAGACGGAGGACCGATTCGAAAGCAGACCATGAGCCGCATCACCGAAGCATTGAAAAGCAGCAACCCGGTCTCCATTGGGCTTGGGCTGATGGTGATCTCCGTACTGATATCGCCGTTGATCGACATTTTTGCCAAGCTGGCAATCACGACCGTGCCTTCGGCGGAAATCACGGCCGTTCGTTTTCTGCTTCAGGTGGTCTTCATACTGCCGGTGGTCATCGTTCGAGGCACGCTCTTCGATCTCACCTGGAAGAAAACCGCTCTGCACATGCTGCGCGGCGGACTGCTAGTTGTCACCATGCTGTCCTTCATCACGACACTGAAGAAGATGGAGGTTGCCGATGCCATCGCAATCTTCTTTGTCGAACCGATTATCCTGACGATTCTCGGCAGCATTTTCCTGAAGGAAACGATCGGCTGGCGGCGATACACCGCCTGCGCTGCTGGATTTTTCGGCTCGCTGCTGGTCATCCAGCCAAGCATGCAGGAAGTCGGCCTCATAGCCCTGCTGCCCGTCGTTTCCGCTGTCGGGCTGGCTGTCTTCCTGCTGGTGACGCGGCTGGTTTCCCAGAGCGAGGATCCTTGGTCGATGCAATTCCACGCCGGTATCTGGGGCGGCATTTTTTGTCTTGGCCTGCTCCTTGCCGGAGACGGTACGGGCTCTGAGATTTTCGACCCGGTCATCCCTGACAGGGCGGCCTTGTTTTATCTGCTCGGTGTCGGGGTCACCGCCACGATTTCCGGCGTGCTCGGGGTCTATGCCTACCGTGCCGCCCCCGCTTCGGTGCTCGCTCCGTTGCAGTATCTCGAAATCGTCTCAGCAACAGTGTTCGGCTGGCTGGTCTTCGATCATTTGCCAGATGCCCTGAAATGGCTCGGAATTGCCATCATCATCGCATCCGGGCTCTACATCATCTGGCGCGAACGCAAGGTCAACAAGCAGGCAAGCCTCGCCCCGGTATCGCCGGTCATCTGAACGGCACTCACATTTTGCAAACTGCTCGATTCAGCCGCGAATATGCTGCGTCTGCTGGTAGACATTGGTCGAGCGGGCGCCTGAGCGGCAATAGCCGAGGACCGGTCGTTCGAATGTATCGAGTGCATCGACCATGTCGCGCACCGCATCGGCGGTGACGCCCATCGGGCCGACCGGGATATGCCTCGTCTCCAGTCCGAGTTCGCCAGCGCGGGCGGCGATGGTCTCGAAGGTCGGCTGATCGGGCTGCTCGAAATCCGGCCTGTGGCAGACGATGGACTTGAAGCCCAGGGCCTTGATCGCATCGAGGTCTTCGACGGAAATCTGCCCTGTGACAGAATATTCATCATTGATCTGGCGAATGTCCATGCGAAAACCCTCCTGTAAAACTATCGTCCATCTAAGACCGTCGGCGACACGCGTCAATTGCAAAGCGCTCAGCGGATCTCGAAGGACATCGCATAGCCCACCGCCTGACCGGGGGCGAGCATCGGCAATTCGCCGCGGGCGCCCAGTTCCTGTCGCTTGGCGATCCTGTGGGATACGGGCTCGATGCTTACGACATCGGCCGAACCGCGCTGGCACCGCCACATCTGTAAAAACGGCAGCGTCGCCGTTGCAAAGCGCACGACGAGCGAGCGCCCCGCCAGTGCATCGAAGGGGCCGATTTCGACCTTGGCCCAGCCGTCCTCGGCGTCAGCCCCAGCAGGCAGGCAGAAGTGAGCGCTTTCTCCTTTGCCAAAACGCCAGTGCCGCCTTTCATCGCCAAAGGCGCTGGCCGCGATCCGAGTGTCTGGCGTAAACAATCGCCCCGCAATGTTCATATGATACATCAGCATGGGCGCAAAGGGCTCGGTACCGGTGTTGACGACCCGGTCAACCAGCGACGCGCCCGCCCTCGTCAGCGTCCAGCGCCGGGACAGGCGCGCCCTTCCGCCTGTTGCAAGATTGACCTCGATATCGGCGGAACACGCGCGCCCATCCTCGCTTTGTTTCGCCAAGGCCGCAGGGGTGCCGCAAAGGGAGCCGTGCAATGGAAAAAACGATGCCGCTTCCACATCCACCGGCTCGGGATGGCGGATGTGATCCGGCCCGCAGGTAAAGAAGAATCCGCAAAGGGCATGGTCTATGCGCGGGTCGCCATCGGAGGGAATGGCCGCTCCCGGCGAGAGGTCCAAGCCATCCACAAAGAGTACACCAATGTCGAGCGCCGATTCGGTATCAAGCAACATGTGAAATTGGTGATCATCGTCCGACATCCTGATCGGCATTCGCTTGCCTTCCATTTCATGTAAGTCCCGGCCGAGCCTGAAAACCGGCGTTTGCCAAGCCTTCGCCCTACCAGTTCCCGACGATGAAAACGGGAATTTAGGGAACCGTTCATAATGAATTCAGTTTTAGCATATTAGGATCGCAATTGATTTGTACGCCGCGAGTCCAACTGCAAAATAACAGGTTTAACGTGACGCTCGTTTCCAGAACCGGGTTTTCCCTTCTCGCCGCCGTCAGCGGACTTGCAATGGCTTGCGCCGCACAGGCCCAGGATGGTTTCGGCCGCTTGCCGGCTGACGCCGTGCTCGTGACGCCCCGGGGAGAGGTCCTTGATTACATCCCGGAATCCGGCGAGGTGCAGATGACGCGCGACAGCCGCGGCCGGACCGTTCTTGTGGACGCGTGGGGCAATGTCGTGGCAACCGTGATGAAGCAGGGTGGACGACCCGACGACACCCGCCGTCCCGATCCCTATGGCAACCAGCAATTCGGCTTTTCCGATCAGGGCTATCCGGACCAGGGCGCCGCCGGCGATGGTTTTTCGGATGGCGGCGATGTAACGGGGTCCGTTGAGGATTTTCGCTCCATCACGCCGGAAGGCGTCGAACGTCAGCCGCTTCAGGACGACCTGACCGTCCCACCGGATGAAAACGACATGGCGGCCCTTCCGCCCGAAGAGAGTTCGCCCGAGCGCCAGACGCTGCCATCGGCTGCCAAGATTACGAGCAAATCCAGCGCCGAAATCACAGCGCTTCAGGTGTTTCTCGACCGCGAGGGATTTTCGCCTGGCGTGATCGACGGCAAGAATGGTTCGAACGTCGCCAAGGCCATAGAAGCCTGGCAGCAGGCGACAGGCGAGACTCTGGACCCCAACAATACCGACGACCTCATGGAGCGGCTTCGTTTATCCGGCGGCCTGCCGATTACGACCTATACGATCACCGCCGCCGACGCCGCCGGCCCGTATGTCGCATCGATTCCCGAGGATTATGCGCACAAGGCGCAATTGCCGCATCTCTCCTTCACATCGACGACGGAGATGCTCGGCGAAAAATTCCATATGGACGAAAACTATCTCAAGGAACTCAATCCCGGCGCCGATTTCACGGTGCCCGGCACGACCATCAAAGTCATCATCCCCGGCGAGCCCAAGACCGGCAAGGTTGCCCGCATCGTCGCCGACAAGCAGCGCAAGCAGGTTTTCGCCTATGACGATGCTGGCGGGTTGCTTGCCGCCTACCCGGCCAGCATTGGTTCGTCCGACACCCCTTCCCCCTCCGGAACGGTGCAGGTCGATCGCATCGCGCTCAATCCCGGTTATACCTATAATCCGAAGATCAATTTCAAACAGGGTGAGAACGACAAGGTCCTGACCCTTCAACCCGGGCCGAACGGCCCGGTCGGGACCGTGTGGATTGCCTTGTCGAAACCGACATACGGAATCCACGGCACACCCGAGCCCTCCAAGATCGGCAAGACGCAGAGCCATGGCTGCGTACGCCTGACGAATTGGGATGCGACGGAACTGGCAAAAATGGTCAGCGTCGGCACCACCGTCGAATTTTTGGATTGAACGGCCCGCCTTAATCGCGCACGCAACGAAGATGGAGTCCGAAAACGGAAGATGAGGGGCGGTTGAGGCGCTCGCTGACCTGCTTGGCGGCGTTGCGGTGCGCTTCATGACGTCATCATATTTTGTCATGAAAAAACATTGCAGTGATGGTCTATCTGTCGGAAAACGCTGAAGAGCACCCGCCGACGAGGAATGCCATCATGGCCGCCGAACGAACCTTACCCAACCTTTGGCATGCAACGGCACCTGTGGCACCGGAGACACATCCGCTGGCAGGCGACATCACCGTGGATGTTGCGGTCATCGGCGGCGGTTTTACCGGCCTTTCCGCAGCACTTCACCTCGCTGAAAAGGGCGTCAAGGTCGCTGTTGCCGAAGCGATGATGATCGGCTTCGGTGGGTCCGGTCGCAATGTTGGCCTGGTCAATGCCGGAATGTGGACGAAACCGGACGACCTTATCGCAACGCTCGGCGTCGAAGCCGGAACGCGTCTTTTGCGCGAACTGGGGGATGGACCGTCTCTCGTCTACGACCTCGTCGCGAAACATGACATTCGCTGCGAAGCCGTTCGCAACGGCACATTGCATCTCGCCGTCGGCACGGAAGGGGTGCAGGAAATCCGCAGTCGCGAGGCGCAGTGGCAGAGATTCGGCGCTCCTGTCGAAGCGCTGTCGGCCGAACGCACCCAGAGCCTAACCGGCGCGGAAGGTTTTGCCGGCGCCCTGCTCGATCGCCGCGCCGGCACCATCCAGCCGCTTGCCTATGCCCGCGGCCTCGCCAGCGCGGCATTGGCTGCAGGCGCTGAAATCTATACCGAAACGCCGCTTCTTGCGGCAGAAAGGAAGGGCGACGTCTGGCACCTGGCAACGCCGGGCGGCGCAATACGAGCAAAAAACGTCATCCTCGCCACCAATGCCTATGGCAGGCTGATCGACAGCACGCCCTGGACGGCCCACACCGAGGAACTGACGATCCTGCCCTATTTCCAGTTTGCCACGCAGCCTTTGAGCGACAATCTGGCCCGCAGCATCCTGCCGGAACGCCAGGGTTGCTGGGACACGGGGCTGGTCATGACGTCGTTCCGGATGGACGCGCAAAACCGGCTGATCTTTGGCAGTATCGGCCGGCTGGACGCGATAGCCAAGGGAACGCACACAGCCTTTGTCAGGCGGTCGCTGCGCAAGCTCTTTCCCCAGATCGGCGATATGAAACTGGAATATTGGTGGGATGGCCGTATCGGCATGACGCCCAACAACCTTCCCCAGTTGCACACCATGGCGCCGAACGTCATTTCGGTCAGCGGTTATAATGGCCGCGGTATCGCACCGGGCACGGTGTTCGGACGGGCGCTCGCCCGCCATGTCATGGAAGAGCCGAACGCTCTGCCGCTTGGCGAAACCCCTGTTTCTCCCGACCGCTGGCGGAGCCTCAAATCGGCTTTCTACCATGCAGGCGCACAGGCCAAGCATTTTATCGACCGGCGCTTCTGAGCCGTTTGCGTCAGCCTGTGGAACCTTTCCAAGTCTGTCCTGTTGAGGAAACAGAATCGGAAGGAGATGGACATGAAACAGGATACACCGAAACCCGGTCCGGCCGGAACGACGGATCAGTCGCCGCGATGGGAAGGACCGGAGGAAACGCGCCCGTCCGGTTATCTGCCTGCTGTCGATAACCCAGACATCGATCGGGACGCCCATGGCGAAAACCTCAGCGATCCCGATCGCAGTAAGGTGACCGATGCAGGCAAGACGAAAGGAGACCGCTGATGGCGTCCCCTGACAAGCCGAAGACGGATGGCGCAACCGATGTTCGCAAGGATGCGCAGGGACAATTCGCAAATCCCCGCAAGCACAGCGACAACAATGGAGTGGCCAGCGCCAAGCCGCGCGTCATTACCGGTTCCGACGATGCCACAGCCAACAAGAATCCTCCAGGCGCGAAATCGCCGGGGAAGGAATGGGACGTAAACTACGACCCGAGCGACATGAACGAAGGTGACTTTCGCGGCTAGTTTGGCGATCTAAGCGCTAAAGGCCCAATTGCGAATGCGCCGTTCGGCTTTCGGACGGCGCATTTTCATGTCAGGCAGCACGGCGCAGGCGATTAACCGCGCGCAAGGGGACGAGCTTGCATACCTCCTCGGCAAAGGCCCGCGCGTTTTGACAGGCCTTGTCGAGATTGCTGACCCGGTTTGGATACATGTCGCCAAGCGTTCCGCCGCAGTCGAATATATCGCGGAAGGCCGCCCGCTCGACGATTGGGGTGTCGAGAACCCGAACGGCGCGCTGGGCAAGCAACTGCTTCACGACTTGCAAGGCGCGTGTCGTGACCAGAGAATTCACTCTCGTCAAAACCACGGAATGATCGATGCGGATCCCTGCATTTTTCTCAAGCTGGGCCAGGATTTCGAGAACCTGCGCGCCGCCTTTGGCGTCCATGGCGCAGCCCTGGATCGGGATCAGCACATGATCCGACAGCCCGATCGCAGTTGCCATCAGCGTGTTGCGGGCACCGGCGAGGTCGATGATGAAGTAGTCGGTACGCGCCCGGTTCTCGCTGAGATGGGCCTGGATTGAGGCCAGGGAAACAAAGGAAATCACATCGATATTGGCAATCTTGCCCGAAATCTCATGCCAATGGGAGATCCAGTGCTGCGGATCGGCATCAAGGATCGTGACCCTTGCGCCGGTGTTTGCAAGCTCCGTTGCAAGAAGGAGAGCCGCGGTCGTCTTGCCCGCGCCGCCCTTTGTATTTGCGAATGTAATGACTGGCATGTCCGTCCCCGTCTGAAAGATCCGAGCCGCGGCATGGCTCCCGTAGAGCACACAGCCCATCGCGCTCCGGTTAATCAAACCTTACAGATCGTGGTTAACAAACTCTGAAGCGCCACACCCGAGAATTAACCATTGGCCGGCCTCGTCCGGGTCCGCGATGCATCGCAAAGTCCGGCTACCGCCAGTCGCGCTCGACGCCAGCTGTCGCATTCCTTCCGGCGATCTTTAAGCACAACGGTCAATAACGACGTCCCGCCAAAGCCGCTTCCGCGCGCCGGTATCGGGGAATATTATTCAGTCAGACGCAAAACGAATAGAGCCGGCACACGGCCGGCCCCACGGATACAAAAGGTAAAACCGACGACGCCGTAGCGCGAGCCGTTCCCGGATCAGATGCTTTCCCTGAAAAGCGTCTTTGCAGCCTCAAGCGTCAACTCGACCGGGTTGCCGCCGGCCGTCGGATCGACGATCGCCATGGCTGCCATTTCATCGATGCGGTCGGTGCCGACACCGAGTGTAGACAGCTTGTCCGGCACGCCGAGGTCTTCCCGCAGCTTCAGCACATAGTCGTAAAAGCCGTCGAAGCCGCCGGAAATGCCGAGATAGGCGGCGGCCATGCCGATCTTGTCCTCGATGGCCGGACGATTGAACCGCAACACAGGCGGCATGACGACGGCATTGGTCATGCCATGATGGGTATTGTAGATCGCGCCGACCGGGTGCGACAGCGAGTGGATGGCACCCAATCCCTTCTGGAAGGCGACGGCACCCATCGCGGCGGCCGACATCATATGCGCGCGCGCCTCGATATCGGTGCCATCCTTGTAGGCGCGTGGCAGGTATTCCTTCACGAGCCGCAGGCCCTCAAGCGCGATGCCCGCCGACATTGGGTGGTAGAACGGCGAGGAATAGGCTTCCAGGCAATGGGCGAAAGCATCCATGCCGGTGCCGGCGGTGATCACCTTCGGCATGCCCACGGTCAGTTCCGGATCGCAGATCGTCACCGCCGGCAGGAACTTGGGATGGAAGATGACCTTCTTCGTATGGGTCTGCGAATTGGTGATGACCGAGGCACGACCGACTTCCGAGCCGGTACCAGCCGTGGTCGGCACGGCGATGATCGGGGCGATGCCCTCGGTGCTGGCGCGGGTCCACCAATCGCCGACATCCTCGAAATCCCAGACGGGACGGCTCTGTCCGGCCATGAAGGCAACGCACTTACCGAGATCAAGGCCCGAGCCGCCGCCAAAAGCGATAACACCGTCATGGCCGCCGGCCTTAAAGGCCTTCACGCCGGCATCGAGATTGACGTCCGTCGGGTTTGAATCGACATCGGCGAACAGCGCCCGGCCGAGACCGGCGGCGTCGAGGATATCAAGCGCGTTCTGGGTGATCGGCATGGGGGCCAGACCGCGGTCGGTGATCAGAAGCGGGTTCCTGATGCCGAGCGCCTTGCAGTGATCGGCGAGTTCATTGATGCGCCCTGCCCCGAACTTGATGGATGTTGGATAGCTCCAGTTAGCAGTGATGGTCATGTGTCAGGCTTTCTTCAGATGGTAGGATTTCGGGCGGGTCAGGTTCTGGAAACCGATGACCGAGAGCGAACCGCCGCGACCGGTTTCCTTGACGCCGGTCCAGCACAGCGCCGGGTCCAGATAGTCTGCGCGGTTCATGAAAACGGTGCCGGTTTCCAGATCGGCGCCGATGCGGGCGGCGCGTTCGGCATCTTTCGTCCAGAGCGAGGTCGTCAGGCCGTATTTGCAATCATTCATCAGGGCCAGCGCTTCCGCGTCGTTCTTCACCTTCATGATGCCGACGACCGGGCCGAAGCTTTCCTCCGTCATAACCTTCATGGAATGATCCACATCAACCAGAACCTGCGGGCCGAGATAGGCGCCGTCGTCATCGGCGGGGAAAAGTTTCGGATCGACCAGCGCCTTGGCGCCCATGGATACAGCCTCGGCAGTCTGTGCGCGCACTTCAGCGGCAAAGCGCTTATGCGCCATCGGGCCGAGCGTGGTGTCCTGCTCCAGCGGATTGCCGAGCTTATAGGCGGAGGCAAACGCAACGGCTTTCTCGACGAAATCGTCGTAGAGATTTTCATTCACATAGATGCGTTCGATGCCGCAGCAGCATTGTCCGGAATTGAACATGGCGCCGTCCATCAACGTATCGACGGCGGCGTCGAGATCGGCGTCTTCCATGACGTAGCCGGGGTCCTTGCCGCCCAGTTCAAGTCCGAGACCGGTGAAGGTGCCGGCCGCAGCCCGCTCGATCGAACGTCCGCCCTCGACGGAGCCGGTGAAGTTGACGAAGTCGAAGCTCTTGGCCGCGATCAGCGAGGAGGTCGTCGCATGATCGAGGAAAATGTTCTGGAACACGTCTTCCGGCACGCCGGCCTCGACAAAGGCGCGCACCATGCGCTCGCCGACGAGAATGGTCTGGCTGGCATGTTTGATGATGACGGTGTTGCCGGCCATCAGTGCGGGCGCAACGGTGTTGATCGCCGTCATATAAGGATAGTTCCAGGGCGCGATGACGAACACGACACCATGGGCGACACGCTCGATTCGGCGCTCGAAACTGGCGCTGTCCTCGACGACGATCGGCGCAAGCGCATCTGCGGCAATCGCCGCGACATAGTTGGAACGCTCGTTGAAGCCGCGGAATTCGCCGCCGTAGCGCACCGGCCGACCCATCTGCCAGGCAAGTTCCGGCACCACCTCGTCGACCATCTCGTTCAGCCGGGCGACACCGGCGAGCACCAGTCTGACGCGGTCCTCGATCGGCCGTTTGGCCCAATCTTTTTGAGCAGCCCGCGCACGGGCCACAACTGCCGATGCGGCGGCGGCCGCCATCGCCGGACGTTCGGCATATACCGAGCCGTCGATGGGGGAAATGCACTGGATCATGGTCATGATCATCTTCCTGTCTTGTCGTCTTTGAGAATGCTTTTGCCACGGAAAGGCCGACGCCTGTCCGTGGCTGATACGGTGCGACTGCACCTGAAATATGGCGTCAGGCGCGCTCAAACCCCCGCGCCACCTCCCAGTCGGTGATCTTGCGGTCGTATTCCTCCTGCTCCCATTCGGCAGCACGCGTATAATGCTCGATCACATCCTCACCGAAAGCATCGAGCAACATCTTCGATCCGTTGAGTGCAGCCGTCGCGTCACGGAGAGTGCGTGGAATTTCCCGGATGTTCTTGCCGCCATAGGCGTCGCCGACAAATGGCGCTTCCAGTTCCATCTTGCCCTCGATGCCGGCAATGCCGGCGGCGATCAGCGCCGCCATGGCAAGATAGGGATTGAGGTCTGACCCACCGACGCGGCATTCGATGCGGATGCCCTTGGTGCCTTCGCCGCAGAGCCGGTAGCCGGCGGTGCGATTGTCCTTCGACCAGATTGCCTTGGTCGGCGCAAAAGTGCCGGCAACAAAACGCTTGTAGGAATTGATATAGGGCGCAAGAAAATAGGTGATCTCGCCGGCATGGGCAAGAAGCCCGGCCACATAGTACCGCATCGTCTCCGACATGCCATATTCGGCGTCCTTGTCAAAGAATTTCGAAGTCTTGCCGTCGACGCTCCAGAGCGACTGGTGAATGTGCGACGACGAGCCGGCGGCCTGCTGGTTCCACTTGGCGAGGAAGGTGATCGCCTTGCCCTTGCTCCAGGCGATTTCCTTGCAGCCGTTCTTGATGATCACATGCCGATCGGCCATGGTCAGCGCGTCGGCATAGCGGACATTAACCTCTTCCTGGCCGGCCGATGCTTCTCCCTTGGTGTTTTCCACCGGAATTCCGGCCCCCTGCAGGCCGTTGCGGATGGCTCGCATCACGTCTTCTTCCTTGGTCGTCTGGAAGATGTGATAGTCCTCATTGTAGCCGCTGACGAGTTTCAGGTCGCGATAACCGCTCTTTCGGGCGTCGTCATAGCTTTGGTCGAACAAGAAGAATTCAAGCTCGGTTGCCATGAAGGCCTTGAGGCCCATGGCCTCCAGCCGTGCAACCTGTTTCTTAAGGATGGCGCGCGGCGAATGCGGCACTTCCTTGTGAGTATGGTGGTCGAGCATGTCGCAGAGAACCAGCGCCGTGCCTTCGAGCCAGGGAATGCGGCGAAGCGTCGAAAGATCCGGCTTCATCGTATAGTCGCCATAGCCGGATTCCCAACTGGTCGACTTGTAGCCGGAGACGGTCTCCATCTCCATGTCGGTCGCCAGCAGATAGTTGCAGCTATGCGTCTCTTCCCAGGCGCCATCGACGAAAAACTGCGCGTGAAACCGCTTGCCCATCAGGCGTCCCTGCATGTCGACCTGGCAGGCCAGCACCGTATCGATACGCCCCTCGGCGACATCCTGTTTCAAGTCTTCAAATGTGTAGCTCGCTGCCATAGGACAAACCTCGAAATTGCTCGAAACGACGCATTGCAGCCGCCTCGCTGGACATGGTGAGGAGGCCGCGGCGTGGCGGCCTCCTTGCGAAAGGGATAGATCAGATCTGGCCGACGGCCTTCTCGGCGGCAGCGATCTCCGCCCTGCGGCGTTCGACCTCGGCACCGATCGGCGGCCCCTTGAAGCGGCGCTTTTCAAAGCCGAACCAGACGATGCCGGTGAGGATCAGGAAGCCCACAGTGACATAGAGAGCCGGGCCGTTCGGCGGCTGGACGCCGAGAATGAAGATCAGGATCATCGCAAGGATGGTCAGGACCGCGAATAGCTTGAAGACGCCCTCGCCGAGGTTCCACGGACCCATCTTGTCCCACTTCGATGTTCCCCAGGCGAACAGGCCGAGCGCGATCGGGATCGAGAAGGAGAAAAACAGGAAAATGACCGTGCAGGAGACGACGATGGTATAGACCGGCGTCTCGCCGATGGTGACCAGCGAAGAGCCCCAGACGAAGAGGACTGACAGAATGGAACCGGTCCAGATGGCTGCCACAGGCGTGCGATAGGTCGGGCTGACCTTAGAAAGAGCTTTGGATGCTGGCAGGCCGCCGTCACGCGAGAAGGCGAAGATCATCCGGGATACAGACGTTACAGTTGCCAGGCCGCACAACCACTGGCTCACCAGGATGGCAAGATAGAGAATGTCCTTGATGACCGGGCTGACCTGGGCGTCCATCGCCCAGAAAAACACGTTCCAGCCCTGCTTGGCGGCGTCGTCCATGTTCGGGATCATCAGTACGAAGCTGCACAGCATGATGTAGCCGAACAGAGCCGACCACAACACAGAAGAGATCATGCCGCGCGGAACCGACGTTGCGGCCTTGACGGTTTCTTCCGAGGTGTGCGCGGAAGCATCGTAACCTGTGATCGTGTAGATCGGCAGTAGCAGGCCGAGCAGAAAAACCCAGGTGCCCGATGTCGCGGGCCAGACATTGCCGCCTGCTTCACCCGAATAGTTTGAAAACGTGAAGAGGCGACCGATCTCGAACCCGTCGGCAACGGCAAGGCAGACGACGGACAGCGCGATAGCCGTGGCGAAGATGAGGTAGCCGGAAAAATCGGTCAGCTTCGCCGTAAGGCCGATGCCCATGTGGTTGACGATTGCCTGAAGGCCGGTGATGACCAGCAGGAAGAGGATGCGGACGGTCGTGGAGTCTTCCAGGCCGAAATAAGGCGTGCCGAACGAGCCCATGAAGAAATAATAGGTGCCGACATTGATGGCGCCGAGAACGGTGACGAGACCGAGCAGATTGAACCAGGCCGTGACCCAGCCGGTGAAACGGTTGCCGAGGATCGAGCCCCAGTGATAGAGGCCACCTGCCGTGGGATAGGCCGAGCTGATCTGCGCCATGCCGACGGCAAAGACGAAGGAAACGAAGCACCCTACCGGCCAGCCGATACCGATGGCGGCCCCCCCGGCTCCGGAGGTTGCCTGAGCCAGCGAGTTGATGCCGCCTGACAGGATGCAGATGATGGAGAAGGACACGGCGAAATTCGAAAAAGAACTCATGCGACGTTCAAGCTCTTGAGCATAGCCCATCGAATGGAGGACCTGCATGTCCTCGTGTTTATCGGTATCTGAATAATCTGACATGGTTTTCCCCTAAATGACCAGCCTTTGGCGGTATTGCCGAAAGCTGAAATGCCGTATCCATAGTCAGGACCATGGATCGTTCTCCGCGGACATGCCGCTCCCCGGGTTTTATTATTGCGACAGTTCCTTCAGGCTTTCGCCCAGCAGGTCGGTCAGATAATCGGCCATAACCCTTTGGCCGCCATCATTGCTTATGAGGTCATTGCGAACTTCGATCATCACGTTCGGCAGGCCATTTTTCAAGCCATGCTCGATCAGCGTATGCGTCACGCCGTCGGCAGGTCCGTAAGGCTCGTTCCTGCGCACGATGTATTTCTTATTCTTCCCCGCGGCAGCGAGCATCGCGTCTGCCAATCGCGTGTCCTCATCATGCAGGATCCCGATTTCCACCTCCCGTTGCAGGCCGTGATAGACAGGGGTGAAGCTGTGCATCGTGACGAGTACGGGTGGGCGCCCCGCCTGTTTGCGTTCGGCTATAAAACTCGAAAGCTTGTCGCGGAACGGTTGGTAGAGAGCCTCGGTGCGAGCCCGGCGTTCATCATGCGAGATCGCAGAATTGCCGGGTATGTCGAAAATTTCGCTGACCGCCGGCATTGCCGCTTCTGCCTCCGGAGGGCGGTTGCAGTCATAGACGAGCCGGGAAAAACGCTGGTGGATCAGCGTGGCGTCCAGACTTACCGACAGAAGCCGTGAAACGGCCAATGCGCCGGGGTCCCACGCGATGTGACTGGACAGTGCTTCCGGCGAAAGACCCAGCGTCCCGTACTTTTCCGGCAGGCGGCGCGACGCATGCTCGCAAACAAGCAGAACTAAACCTTCGGCATCCGGATTGTCTACGGCAACCGGCAAGCCATCCGCTTCCGACAAAAGCCCCGTCAATGCGACTTCCTTTTCAGCCCCGGCCGACCGCCCCTGCGGCAACGTGAAAATCCCGGAAGATTTCGTTAATGAAAAGAATTCTTCACCTTTCCTGAAGTGTCAACAGAAAACTGAAACGATCTCTTCAAAATAGTCATTGACTCGAATTGTGACAGCGATGTTTACTCTGTCACAAAGCCGGCAAAGACCGGCCCAGGGGATGAATTTGACAGGCTCTGCAGGCACCATGACGGTGTCGGATGTGATCAACGCCCACTTTGCCGTGCTCACGCGTGCGGAAAGGCAATTGGCAGCGACACTTCTCGACAACTACCCGGTTTCCGGGCTCGGCAGCATCACGACTGTTGCCGAGAATGCGGGCGTGTCGACGCCGACGGTCGCCCGCATGGTTCAGAAGATCGGTTTCCGCGGGTTTCCAGATTTTCAAGCGCGCCTGCATCAGGAGCTGGAAGCAACGATCTCCAACCCGATCAACAAGCATGACCGCTGGGCCGCCAATGCGCCCGGAACCCATATTCTCAACAGGTTTGCCGACGCCACCATCCAAAATATGCGCGCAACGCTGGCGCAGATGGAAACCGCCGAATTCGATGGTGCGGCCACGTTGATTGCAGATCGCAAGCGCGGCATCTATCTCGTCGGCGGCCGCATAACGCGGGCGCTGGCGGATTACTTCTTTACCCATCTCCAGGTTATCCGCTCCGGTGTCACGCAGATCGCCGCCAATTCCAGTTCCTGGCCGCACTACGTTCTGGATATGAAAAAGGGTGACGTCCTCATCATGTTCGACATCCGCCGGTACGAGCGCGAAATGGAGACGCTGGCAAAGATCGCCCGCGAGCGCGGCGTCGAGATTATCCTCTTCACCGATCAATGGAGTTCCCCGATCGCCAAATCGGCGCGGCGCGTTTTCCGCATCCAGATCGAGGCGCCGTCCGCCTGGGACAGTTGCGTCGTCATTCTTTTCGCCGTCGAGGCGCTCATCGAAGCCGTTCAAAGCTCCATCTGGGAGGAGACCCGGGACCGGATGAAGACCCTGGAAGGACTGTTCGATTCAACGAGACTTTTTCGAAAGCCGCTTTAGGAGGAGAATACGCAAGGAGACGGCGCCATGTCGTCTGATCCGAATTCGAAAACAAAAAGAAGGTGTTCTGGCTGCGAAGGCACGGTCGCAAAGGGAACATCGCCTGTCACATAAGCTTCATCGGCCGCCACTATCAGCTTCCATCGAAGTCGCCTGATAAAAACCAAAGGAGATATCCCTGATGTCCAACATACGCCGCCTGCTCTCGCTTTCGACCGCCATGGTCATGGCATCCACTGCAATCGCCGCTGCCGAGCCAAGCGCCGAGCTCATCGCCGCCGCAAAGGCCGAAGGTAAGCTGACGACGATCGCGCTGCCGCATTCGTGGTGCGGTTACGGCGATGTTATCGCCGGCTTCAAGGCCAAGTATCCGGAAATTGCCATCAACGAACTCAACCCGGATGCCGGCTCCGGTGACGAAATCGAGGCCATCAAGGCCAACAAGGGCAACACCGGCGACCAGGCTCCTGACGTGATCGACGTCGGTCTCTCCTTCGGCCCCTCCGCAAAGGCCGAAGGTCTGATCCAGCCTTACAAGGTTTCCACCTGGGACTCGATCCCTGACAGCGCCAAGGATGCCGAAGGCTACTGGTATGGCGATTATTACGGCGTTCTTTCATTCCTCGTAAACAAGGACATCGTAAAGGAATCCCCGAAGGATTGGGCCGATCTGCTGAAGCCAGAATATGCCAACGCCGTATCACTCGCCGGTGACCCCCGCACCGCCAACCAGGCCATTTCCGGCGTCTTCGCTGCCGGTCTTTCGGGTGCGGGCGGCGATGTCGCCAAGTCTGGCGAAGCCGGTCTCGCTTTCTTCAAGGAACTCAACGAGAAGGGCAATTTCGTTCCGGTCGTCGGCAAGGCCGCACCGTTCGCCCAGGGTACGACCCCGATCATCGTCGCCTGGGATTATAACGGCCTGAGCTGGGGCCAGAGCCTGAACGGCAACCCGCCCTTCGAAGTCGTCGTTCCCGCTTCCGGCGTCGTCGCAGGCGTCTATGTCCAGGCGATCTCGGCCTTTGCACCGCATCCGAATGCCGCCAAGTTGTGGATGGAATATCTCTATTCCGACGAGGGTCAGCTTGGTTGGCTGAAGGGATTCTGCCACCCGATCCGTTTCAACGATCTTGCCAAGAACAACAAGATTCCGAAGGAACTGCTCGACGCGCTGCCGCCTGCCGCCGCCTATGAAAAGGCGATGTTCCCGACGCTCGCCGAACAGGAAGCCTATAAGGAAACGATCACCAAGGGCTGGGACACCGTCGTTGGCGCCAACGTCCAGTAATTGACGATGATACCACGGCCTTCCCGTAGCATCTTCGGGAAGGCCACCCCCCGCATATTGAAGAAACGGTTTCCGGATGAGCCTTAAACCAGCCATGGATTTGAAGAAGACCGCTATCGATTGGCTCGGTATCACGCCGTTCCTGATTTTCGCGTTGATGTTTTTGATCATGCCGACCCTTTATCTGGTGACCGGCGCCTTTCTGAATCCGGCCGGCGAGTTCACGCTCGACAATGTTGCCGGCCTCTTCACCGACAAGATTCTCGCCTCCTACTGGATCAGCATCAAGATCAGCCTGGCCTCCTCGATCGGCGGCGCGTTGATCGGCTTCTTTCTCGCCTGGGCAATCGTGCTTGGTGGCCTGCCCTCCTGGATACGCTCCTCGCTTTTGACCTTTTCCGGGGTTGCATCCAACTTCGCTGGCGTTCCGCTGGCCTTTGCATTCCTCGCCACGCTCGGGCGGACGGGTCTTGTGACGGTCATCCTCAGCGAAGTGTTCGGAATCAATCTCTACGCGACCGGCTTCAACCTCCTCAGCTTCGTCGGCCTGACACTCACCTACATGTATTTCCAGATCCCGCTGATGGTCCTGATCATCACGCCGGCGCTCGATGGCTTGAAAAAAGAGTGGCGCGAGGCCGCCGAAGTGCTGGGCGCGACCAATTTCCAATACTGGACCAAGGTCGCCATGCCGATCCTCTTTCCAAGTATCCTCGGCACGACGCTGCTTCTCTTCGCCAACGCCTTCGGCGCGATTGCCACCGCCTATTCGCTGACCGGTTCGACCTTCAACATCGTGCCGATCCAGCTCTATGCCCAGATCCGTGGCGACGTGCTGCACAATCCGAACCTCGGCTATGCACTGGCGCTCGGCATGATCGTCATTACCGGGATCTCCAACCTCATCTACATCTGGCTGCGCATGCGCGCCGAACGGTGGCAGAAATGAAGACACAGAAAATCGGCGCCTGGATCGCCATCCTTTTCGGCGCCTCCTATTTCATCATCCCCCTGATCGCCACATTCGAATTCTCACTGCGCATGCGCCGCGGCGAATATTCCTTCGATGCCTATCGCTCGGTGTTTTCCGACGTCCAGTTCCGAGAATCCTTCAGCTATTCGATCGTGATGGCGATCCTTACGATCATCTTCGGTGTGCTTCTCGTCGTTCCCACTGCCTATTGGGTTCGCCTGCGCCTGCCGCAGATGCGTCCCGTCGTCGAATTCATAACGCTGATGCCCCTGGTCATCCCGGCGATCGTCATCGTCTTCGGTTATCTCCGGCTCTACAATTCATCGTCCTATATTCCCTTCACCGGAACGGCGCGCGGCACCGATCTGCTGCTGATGTTTTCCTTCATGACATTGTCGCTGCCCTACATGTATCGTTCGGTCGATACGGCCATGCGCACCATCGATGTCGGCACGCTGACGGAAGCTGCCCAAAGCCTTGGAGCATCCTGGCCGACCATCATGTTCAAATGCATTTTCCCGAACGTCATGAGCGGCGTGCTTTCGGGCGCCTTCATCACCTTCGCCATCGTCATCGGCGAGTTTACCATGCCATCACTGCTCAACCGTCCGGCATTCGGCCCCTATCTGCAACTGATCGGCGCCAACCGCGCATACGAACCGCCGGCACTCGCAGTCATCGCATTCGCCATCACATGGGGATGCATGGCGCTTCTGCAACTCGTCTCCCGTTTCAGCAAATCGGCTCCTTCCAAGCCTTGAGGTATTGATCGTCCATGTCCTTTCTCGAACTCACCGGCATTCAGAAGAGCTTCGGTCCCGTCCAGGTCGTCAAGGATTTCGACATGGCCATCGAGAAGGGAGAATTCGTCTCCTTTCTCGGACCGTCCGGCTGCGGCAAGACGACCATCCTGCGCATGGTGGCCGGATTTGAAACACCCTCGGCGGGCACAGTGGTCATCAACGGCCGCAACCAGACCGAACTGAAGCCCAACCAGCGCAATATCGGCATGGTCTTCCAGGCCTACGCCCTGTTCCCGAACATGACCGTACACGACAATGTCGCCTTCGGGCTGAAGATCGCCGGCATGGACAAGGGGGCGATCGACGCCCGCGTCAAGGAGATGCTCGGCCTCATTCATCTCGGTCATCTGGCCGACCGCTTCCCCTACCAGATGTCCGGCGGCCAGCAGCAGCGTGTGGCGCTTGCGCGCGCCCTTGCTCCGAAGCCGCAGGTGCTTTTGCTCGACGAGCCGCTGTCGGCGCTCGACGCGAAAATCCGGGTGTCGCTGCGCGAGGAAATCCGGATGATCCAGCGGCAGCTCGGCATCACCACCGTCTTCGTCACCCACGACCAGGAAGAGGCCCTGTCGATCTCGGACCGCATCGTCGTGATGAATGCCGGCCGCGCCGACCAGATCGGCACGCCCTTCGAGATCTACAACAAGCCGGCCACCCGCTTCGTCGCCTCCTTCGTCGGCACGTTGAACCTGATCGAGGCCAAGGTCGTTGATCCCGCGACGAACCGCATCACCATCGGCGACCAGGGCATCACCCTGCGCGAACCGCTCGGCTCCGCAGCCAAGGCCGGCGACACCGTGTCGCTCGCACTTCGCCCGGAAGCGGGCTCGATTGCCGAGGGCGCCAAGGGCGATACGTCGCTGACAGGTGAAGTCGTCTCCAGCAACTTCCTCGGCTCGGTCATCCGTACCCGCATGAAGGTTGGCAACGCCGTCATTTCCTTCGACATGTTCAACGCGCCGGGCCTCAATCCGCCGGCCGTGGGCGAAATCGTCACACTTCGCTTCACCGCAAGCGACCTCTTGATCATCCGCGAATAACAGGCAGGCGGAGCATTTTCCCGGCGCCAGCCTCCCTATTGGAAAAATCTGTCGCATAAAGCACGAAAAGCGTCCTCGGCAGCGTTTGACCTGCCCGGCCCGATGCCTATAGTAATCCTGCACGTTCTCAGGGCGGGGTGAAACTCCCCACCGGCGGTAGCGGAGAGCAATCTCCGGAGCCCGCGAGCGCTTCCGGCTTCTGGCCGGAAGGTCAGCAGATCCGGTCGAATTCCGGAGCCGACGGTTAAAGTCCGGATGAAAGAGAGCAAGCAGATCTGGAAGCCCCTTCATGAAGGGGCTGCAGCGCCTGCATGTTCGCCCAAGGGGATCATTGAAAAATGGCAACCTTGAAAGGCCAGACCAACATGACAATCGCTTCCCATCCCATTCAGAAAATCGCCATCATTCGCGCCCGCTGGCACGCCGACATTGTCGATCAATGCGTGAACTCCTTCATTGCCACGTGGGAAAAGCAGGGCAACCTGGCTTCGAATGTGGAAATCTTCGACGTCCCCGGCGCGCTCGAAATCCCGCTGCACGCGCAAACGCTTGCGAAATCCGGACGCTTTTCCGCAATCCTCGGCACCGCATTCGTCGTCGATGGTGGCATCTATCGCCATGACTTCGTGGCCCAGACAGTGCTCGACGGCATCATGCGCGTGCAACTCGACACCGGCGTACCGGTGCTTTCGGCCGTGTTGACGCCACATCATTTTCAGGAGACGGAAGCCCACTTCCGCTTCTTCCGCGATCATTTCGTGATCAAGGGGGCAGAAGCTGCCCATGCCTGCGCCCAGATCCTGGCAGCACGGGCGCAATTGGTGCTTGCAAACACCTAATGCGCGGCGCGGTATTTTCCCGATACCGCGCATTAATCCTTCATCAACCATGCGACTAAAGCGATGCTCCATACCGGAGCATCGCCGTCCTTCCGGTTGATCGAGGATGGCGCAGGTTTATGCTCCTCGTGTCGGCCATCCACCTGTCTCCGATAACGAAGGATGAGATCATGCCCCTATTGAGCAATGGCAGCACGCTTGATGCCTTTGAGGATATCAACAACGAGAGTCCTGATGCCATCCTCTTCAATATCACGGAGACGGACGGCGACGTTCTGGGGCCGGTTGCCGCCCATTCCGATTATTTTTTCGGCTCTGTCGATCTCGCTTCAGTCGATGTTTTTGACGGCTTCTTTTCCGTCAGTACCTTCACCAATGACGGCAGGACGGAGTTGTTCACGACGGTGGAGACCATGATCTTCGACAATGAGGGCAATTATCTCCGTACCCTCTCGGATCAGGCCGCCTATCTGTCCGCGCACATCATTTCCGTCGAAGCCGAGGGTGTCGGCGACATTACGGTGACATGGCAGGGCGCCAACGAATATTTCGGCGGCGAGAACACCCAATATGGCCAGCACCAGATCATCCTGGAAGGTGGCGTGCTCCAGCCCGACACGTTCATCAATCACGCACCGGTCGCTGCCGACATGAATTTCACGCTTGCGCCGGGAGAAACACTCATCGATGTGAGGTTCGATGCCTCCGACGCCGATTTCGATCTGTTGAAGTTCATCGTGGTGGACGGACCGGATCACGGAGAACTCGCGCAGGAGACGCAGTTCGACGAGGGCTATTATCCCTTCCCGCAGGGCGAATATGGCGGCAGCCTGCATTATCATCAGGCGTTTCTCGAGGGTAATATTTTCGACTATACGCCAGCCGAGGGCTTTATCGGCACCGACAGCTTCACGGTCTACGCCACCGATGGACAGGGCAACAGCAATGTTTCAACCATTACCATAACGGTCGAAGCGCCGGCCGAAGACATCGTTCTCAGCGATGGAAACGACACCGCCAGTTTCGCGGCCTATGACCATGCCGTCAATGTTGCAGCGATGGCGGGCAAGGACCGCGTTGTCGGAAGTGGGTTCGACGATGCGCTCGATGGCGGCGCAGGCAAGGACCGTCTGCGCGGCGGGGCCGGCGATGACAGCCTGAATGGCGGGGCGGGCCACGATATCCTCGCCGGCGGCGCGGGCAAGGACACATTCGTTTTCGACACATCGCCCGTCAGGGCGAACGCGGACATCATTCTCGACTTTCGTCCCAAACATGATCGTCTGCAGCTGGACAGTTCAGTTTTCGCCGGCCTTGCCACAGGCGCTTTGGAACCCGAAGCCTTCATAAAGGGCAGAACCGCGCTGGAGGCGGACGACCGCATCCTCTACAACAAATCCTCCGGCCATCTGCTGTTCGATGCAGACGGCAGCGGCGGTGTCGCAGCAGTGAGGTTTGCGACGATCGATCGGGGGCTATCCCTGACGGCAAGCGATTTTTATATCGTCTAACCGCGCGCCTTAGCCGCCAAGGCCAAAAAATGCGCCGGCTGCCGCCGACCGGGCGAATGTGGCCTAATCCAGATGGATATGCCCGATCCCTGTCTTGGCGATCTCGTCCAGAGATTCCCCGTAGCCCGCATCCGCATAGCGGATGACACCGAGCGCGGTGTCGTTGGTCAGCGCATGGCTTAGCCGTTCGGCTGCTGCCTCCGTGCCGTCCGCCACGACGGTGACGCCGCAGCTGGTCATGTAGCCGGCATAGCCGCCACCGCCGGAATGAACCACGACGAGATCTGCCATGGAGGAGCAGAGCAGCATCGCATCGAGAAGTGGCCAGTCGGCGATGGCATCGGAACCATCCTTCATCCGCTCGGTCATGATATTGGGATGGGCCATGGCACCGGCATCGAGATGATCGCGCGAGAAGGCGATCGGGCCTTTCAATTCGCCCGAGGCAACCAGCGCGTTGACCGCCACCGCCAGTTCCGTCCGCTCACCATGCCCGAGCCAGGCAATACGCGCCGGCAGGCCCTCGAAGGGCACGTTTTCCCTTGCTAGCCGGATCCAGTTGGTGACGATCCGGTTGTCGGGAAACATTTCCAGAAGCAGGTCGTCGATGCGGGCGATGTCGCTTTCCTCGCCCGACAGCGCCATCCAGCGGAACGGCCCGATGGCGCGGGCAAACAGCGGCCGGAGATAAGCCTCGGTGAAGATCGGGATATCGAAAGCATTGGCAACGCCGCCCTCGCGAGCCTGCGTTCGGATCAGATTGCCGTTGTCGAAGACTTCCGCGCCCTTCGCCTGAAATGCGAGCATCGCCCTCACATGATCGACGATCGAGGCGCGGCTGGCGGCCATCAACTGCCCTTGGCCCTCGACGCGCAGGCGCTTGACCTCGTCGATGCTCATGCCTTTCGGCACATAGCCGTAGACCAGATCATGCGCTGACGTCTGGTCGGTGACGATATCCGGCACCACGCCGCGCCGTGCAATCTCGGGGTAAAGTGCTGCGGCATTGCCGACGAGGCCGATGGACGTTGCGCGCTTTTGCCTGACCGCCTGATCGATCATGGCCAGCGCCGTATCGAGGTCCGGCGCGATCTCTTCGAGGTAGCCAATTGCCTTGCGTTTCTCGGCGCGGACGGGATCGATGTCGATGCACAGGATCGCGGCACCCGCCATGCGTCCCGCCAGCGGCTGGGCTCCGCCCATGCCGCCAAGGCCGGCCGTCAGGATGAAGCGCCCGGCCAGATCGCCACCGAAGCGGTTTTCGGCGATCCGCATGAAAATCTCATAGGTCCCCTGGATGACGCCCTGGCTACCGATATATTGCCAGGCGCCCGCCGTCAGTCCGCCCCAGCAGATCAGCCCTTGGCGCTCCAGCTCATAAAACACCTCGGCCTTGGCCCACTGGCCAACGATGTTACAATTGGCCATGATCACCAGCGGCGCCCTGGCATGGGTCTTGAGCAACCCCACCGGCTTGCCGGACTGGATGATCAGCGTCTGGTCCTCGTCCATTTCGAGCAAGGTTTTTACAATCGCCCGATGAGCCGCCCAGTTGCGCGCGGCCTTGCCGAGTGCGGCATAGACGATCAGGTTCTCCGGGTCTTCGCCGACCGACAGAACGTTTTCCAGAAGCCGCAGCAACGCCTCCTGCCGCCAGCCCTTGGCGCGCAGCTCCGGGCCGCCGGGGATGGGAAAGTTCGGGTGACGGGGGTTTGGCTTGGGCATCGGGTTACCGCCTTGTATTTTTCAGCGCAACGTCCCGATCCCTTCGGAATTCGGTCAGCCACATTTTGAGGATGGAATAGTATTCGGCTGCAAACATGGTTCGTTCGACGAGATCAGCAGTGCCCTCGTCTGAATTCCGGAACGCAATGAGACGCACATAATCTTCATGATCAAACTGCAGGATATGACTACCATCGTCAAAAGCGGCATCGCCATCGGGACACCAAATCAAGTTGTTTTCGCGGATAGCATCCTCGAAAGATGAACTATCGCCAGCCTCTCCATAGAAATTCGCGAGATAGACATCAGCGATGTCTGCCGCCGCCAGCGAGAAAAGTTGTTCGCTTACATGCGAACCTCGCATCAGCAATCTCTCTGCCACCTCATTAGCAGAGCAGCCCAAACAGGTCGCATCTTCCTCACGAACTCCAAACTGATTTCCTGAAATATGAACGACAAAAAAGCCAACAGCCTGCTGTGCAACTGAGTCCACCGGAAACAAGATTTCGCTCTCAAGCGCGAACGTCTGCGCGTCTCCGACAATCATCTCTAAGCTTGCCTCTGCTGATCGAGCGCATACCGCGCCAACTCGATCCCCATCGCCTTCTCCACCGGCGGATAAACGCTCGGATCGAGCACGCTCGACGCCAGTGGAATGACCGTCTTCGGGACGTGCAGCACGAAGATCGTCATTCCCACCTGCAACTGCCCGACGCTCAACGGTTCTCCGTCCGGCGACAGCGTGGTGATGACATCAGGGAAAGTTGCACGCCGGGTGCCGCCGGCATCCTCCACGGCCATATATTCGTTCATGATGTGGAGCACTGTCGAGCCATCGCCCCGGCCCAGAGTAACCGTGCCGATGTCGAAGGCTTCCCTGGTGTAGATAACGGATTTGTCGGTGATGACGCCTTCCGCGAGGATGGTGCCCTTGGTGGTTCTGGCGATCGTGTCGATGATGGCGCTGCCGCCCTTGCCCTCCGCGGCGATGATTGCCTCTCCCAGAGCCAAGGCAAGCGAAATCCCGCCGAGGGCGGCATTGTTTCGCACATAGGACGCGCGCAGCGGGTTGCGGCAGGACGCAATGAAGCCACCCGACATGTCGGAGGCCGTGCGCAGGATCGGCGAGACCTTGGCGGTGGCGCCGCGCGCAACAAGCTCGATGTAGCGGTTCTCGTCGCGATTGCCGCCAACGGCGGTCTGGATCATCTGTTCCGGCGAACCCGCCATGCCGATAGACCCCATGTCGCCTGTCGGATGCGCCCGCATGTCACCCACGGCATCCAGCACCTTGGTGCCGAGGATGGCCGATGGCAGCCAGCCGTTCAGCGTCGAGGACTTGCCGTTCTGACCCACCATCAGCGCGGCGACCTTTTCGCCTAGCGCCTCCTGCAGCAGTTCTACCGCCTTGACATAGTCGACACCCCGCATTTCCCAGGGTGTTGTCGATGCGGGTGCGCCGATTGCCGCAGCAGTCGCCACCCAGTCGTCATCGGAAAGCTCATCGATGGAAACCAGTTCCGGTTTGCCGATCGAGACGGCGGCATAGCCCAGCATGCGCCCGTGATCGGCCCAGCCGCCGCCCCCCGCCGCATAGACGGAGCCGCCCTTGACGGCTGCCTCGACATCCTTTTCCTTGAGTATCCGGCCCATCAGCGTTCCCCTTGCAAATCCCTGTCCAATGTCCTGACCGCCTCGAACAGGACGGCTGTGCCCAGCGCAATGTCATCCGTTTCCGCCCATTCGTCCGACGTGTGGGAGCGACCGTCCCGGCAGGCGACGAAAATCATCGCGGCCCTGGCGATGCGCGCCATCCAGGCTGTATCGTGTCCGGCGCCGGACGCCATGCGGCGATGCGTGGCGCCCGTGTCTTCGCAGGCTTGCTCCAAAGCGTGCAGCACAGATGGATCGGAGGGTGTCGGAAAACTATCGGAAATCAGCTTTGGCGCGGCGATCGAGACGCCTGTTTCGCGTTGCACATCGACGGCAAGCTGATCGACCTCGACAATGAACCGCTCCATCTCGGGCCGCAGTTCGGCCCGCGCATCGATCAGCAGGCGCACCCGCGACGGCACCACATTGGCGGCGTTCGGCTCTATCGAAAATTCCCCGACCGTTGCGGTAAAGTGCCCCTCGCCTCTGGAAAATTCTTTGCCAAGACGTTCGACCTCCCCGACCATCCGCGCAGCCGCCACCAGCGCATCGCGCCGGGCGCCCATCGGCGTCGTGCCCGCATGATCGGCCTGCCCCTCGAACAGAAGCTCGATCCGGGTGATGCCTGAGATGGCGGTGACGACGCCGATATCACAATGTTCGCTCTCCAGCACCGGCCCTTGCTCGATATGGAGTTCCAGAAAGGCTTTGATATCCGACCGCGTCTGCTGCGCCGGTCGCGACGGGTCACCGCCCATGTCGATCATGCCCTGGCGCAGCGTCAGGTCGCCCTGCATCCGGCTGAGCCATCCATCCGGAATCAAACCCGCCATTCCCCGGCTGCCGATGCAGGAGACGCCGAAGATCGAGACCTCCTCGGCAAGAAAATCGATGATCTCCAGATCATGATCGAGCCGGATGCCGGCGTCATCAAGGGATCGCGCCACTTCCAGCGCCGCCGCCACGCCGGCTATGCCGTCGAACCGCCCGCCTTCCGGCACCGTATCGGAATGGGACCCGAGCATGATCGTGCCTAGCCCCGACCTGCGGCCCTTGCGGCGGCCGATCAGGTTTCCGGATGCATCGATCCGGGTTTCCAGCCCTGCCGCCCTGAACCGTTCTTCCAGAAAGGCGCGACCTTCCAGAAACAGCGGAGTGAAGGCCCGGCGCGTATAGGGCCGGTCGGGCTCGGTGATGCGCGAAAGCCCCCTGATGGTATCCGATATGCGGGTCGCATCCACGGATAGGTTGGTTTTGATAGCCGCCATCAGCCGACCTCGCGCAACGGCAGGCTCGGGAGCGGGCGCACGAACAGGCCGCTGCCGGGCGCGGCAAGAACCGTTTTGCCGTCAAAAACCTGTATGCCGCGATTGTAGGTCGATGCAACCCGCCAAGGCAGGTGGATGCCGTTATAGGGCGACCAGCCAACGACGTTGTTGCCACTCGCCGCCGCGTCATAGGTATAGGGCTCCGGCGTCAGGACGGCGATGTCGGCGTCCTTGCCGACCTCAAGTGCGCCCTTCCGGTGATCGAGTCTGAAATGCCGCGCAGGGTTGCGCGACATCAATTCGGCAGCACGGGTCAGCGGGATGCCGCGCTCCAGCGAACCCTTGACGAAGAGCGGCACCATGACGTCAAGTCCCGGAACGCCGGAGGCATTGGCGAGCATGTCGGGATCGGTCTTACGATTTTCCGACCAGCTGACGTGGTCGGTCGAGACCATGGTGACATTGCCTGATGCCACATGCCGCCAGAGCTTTTCCACTTCAGCGCGGGGCCGGATCGGCGGGTTGATCTTCGCTTTGCCGCCCAGCCGCCGGACATCGTTTTCCTCATCGAGAACAAGGTAATGGATGCAGCACTCGATGGTGGCAGCGAACCCCTGTGCCCGATAGGCGGCAGCGATATCGTAGCCACGGCCGACCGAGCAGTGCACCACATGGGCCGGGCAGCCGGTCGCAGCCCCCGTTTCGTAGATCTGGTTGGTGGCAAGCAATTCCGTCAGCGGCGGACGCGAGAGGCCATGGGCGCGATAGTCGGTGATCCCGGCCGTCTTGACCTTGTCGATTGCCGCCCGCACCGCTTCGTCGTCCTCGTTGTGAACGCCGGCCGAAAGCCCGGTCGGCGCAATTGCGGCGAAACACTCTTCCAGCAGGGCGGCCGGAATGCGCGGAAATCGTTTCGGATCGGTCCCGAATGTCGAGAATTTGAAAGCGGCGACACCGGCCTTCACCATTTCGGGGATGCGCGCCGGGCCTTCCTGCGGATCGATCGTGCCATATAGGGCGAAATCAACACGAGCCTGTCCGCCTGCATGGGCGATCTTGCGCTGAACCGCCTCAGCCGAACAGACCAGATCGCCCTCGTCATAGGGCATATCGACGATCGTCGTGACGCCGCCGGCTGCGGCCGAGCGCGTCGACCAGATGAAATCCTCCTGATTCTTCTGGCTCAAGGAATGCACCTGCGCATCGATGGCGCCGGGCAGGATGAGGGCTTGCCCGAGATCGTGACGCTCCCGCCCGGCCGGCATGGCGCCCTGGCCGACCAGCGCGATCCTGCCATCAGCGACGGCGACAAAGCCGCCCTCGACGATCCTGTCCGGCAAAACCACGGTGCCCTTGAGAACGAGATCGAAATCGCTCACTACCGTATCTCCTTATTTTCCAAGTGCGAAGAAATCATCGAATTCCGGCATCGGCGCGGCCGCGACCAGCGCTTCGAGCAAGGCATCCGACGCAAACGCCCGATGCAGCGCCTCGATCTCCCGCGAGAGGGGACGATCCTTGAGGTAGATCGGACTGATGTCCCTGACCCTGTCATAGGCAATCTTCGTGACACCCTGCGGCTCATCGCCCAAAAGGTCGATCGCCTGTGCTGACAAAAGCGCCTCGATCGCCGCCATCTGGCGCATGTCGCGCACCTGGGTTTCCATGCGCTCGACGATCAGCGGCAGGAACGTCGCCTCCTCTTCCAGGCCGCCGGCAACGACGATCGACTGGGCCGACAAGGGCAGAGCCAGCGCCTGGACGCGCATATAGAGTTCGACCACGAGCTTCATCAAAGGCCCCAAGCCGCTCGCCACTTCGCCCGGTGCCACAAGATTGACCGGCAAGTTGCGGCGCACGCCGTTAGACAGCAGGATACAGCGGTTCAGCACATTGCGCGCCACATGGGAAAAAGCGATCTGCGCCGTCTCGATGTAAAGCGTCGTCGTCAGCGGCAGCGATGCGCCGGAGGCATGCACCTGGCCACCCAGAACGACCGGGTTGTCGTCCGAGAGATAGGTCGCATCGACAAGCCGTTCCGCAGCCACCAGCAAGGTATCAACAGTCGCACCGAACACCTGCGCCGTCATCCGCAGGCTCAAGGGATCGTGGATGGCCGTCGGCAACGGCCAGTCGACGACATTAGACTGGCCGTAGAGCCAGGACCCGACCAGCGCTTCGCCGCGCGTCGCAAGGGTTGCTGCAACGCGCCACGGATCGGCCGAGGCGCCAAGCGAGAGCGACGACATCAGCCCGGTGGTCATCAGGACACGGATGGCGCCAGCGGCTTCGTGCAGCACGTCGGTCGCGGCGGCGAAGGCCGTTGCGTTGACGCTCAATGCCGCCAGCGCGTCGCGCGGCTGCATGACCAGCGGTTCCAGCCCGGCCCTCGCCAGCGCCTCCTCCGCCGGCAACAATTCCCCGGCGAAAAACGCCTCGCCAACGCCTGTCAGCACGGAAGCGACCTGCCCCATCAATCCAATATCGGCACATCCGATCGACCCGTGACGATGGACGGCGGGGATCACATTGCGCTCCAGAAGCGCGAGGAAAGCCTTGACCAGTTCCACGCTGCAGCCCGTATGGCCGCCGAGCGCGGTATTGATGCGAATGGCGATCGCCTTGCGGACGATTTCGGGCGAGAACAGTTCGCCGGTGCCGAAGTGATGCGCCCGGACGAGGGCGGCGGTGAATTCGGTAAGATCCCCCACCGTCCACAACCGGTCCTTCATTGAACCCACGCCGGTATTGGCGCCGTAGACAGGCAGCCCCATGGCGATGCGGTCGGCAATGACCGAATGCGCCGCCTTCACTCTCCCGTAGGATTGCTCGGCGATGGCTGGAACGTATCGGCCCGAACCAATCCTCTTCAGCGTCGAAAAATCGAGCGGGTTCCCCGTGAAGACGATGGTTCTGGCCGGTGCGTTCATGGATTGATTCAACCTCGTTGCCGGACATGCTATGCGCAATCGCAACGCCTGTGATATATCCCAAAAGCGGGACGGGTGATGCTGGTATCCGGACATTGAATTTAGCATATGCGGGAAAGGACGATGAGGCAGCCATGGATATCGCCACGCTTTCCCTTGTCCATGCCGTTCTCGAAACGCGGGGTGTGCGCCGTGCCGCACGCCGGACCGGCCGTCCCGCCGCCAGCGTCAGCGCAGCGCTGAAGCGCTTCGAGGTCGCGATATCCGTGCCGCTCGTTCGGCGCGAAGGCCCCAATCTCGTGCCGACCCTGGAGGCCGGAAACCGGATGGCGGACCTGTCCGACGCGAAAAGCGCCATAGGGGAGTTGCTCTCTCTGTCAGGCGCCAAGCCCGACGTTCCCATTCCGGCCATCAGCCTTGTCGCCCTGGAACGCTTCGTCACCGTCGCCCGCAGCGGCAGCATCCGTGGGGCAGCGCGCATCGAAGGCATCGGACAGCCCCAATTGAGCCGGCAGATGGCCGAACTCGAACGCGATCTTGGTTATGCGCTGCTGTCGCGCTCTGCATCCGGTATCGCCTGCACGCCGGAAGGTCTTTTGGCAATTGCCATCGCCGAAAGGCTGCTCCATAGCTGGCGGCGCCTGTCGCTCGCCTCGGATGATCGCTTCCGGCGCATGGCCGCAACCTGGCGGCTGGGTTCCGTCATGCCACTCGGCCCGGAAAGCGAGATCGCCCGAATGCTGGCAGCGCTGACGGCGCGCTGGCGGAAAGCCCATCCCCGCCAGCCCCTGTTCATCTCCAGCACCACAGCCGACGAGTTGATCGCCGGACTGAAGAACCGCCGCCTCGATGTGGTGCTTCTCGACCTCGAAACAGTGCCGGCCGAATTCGAGGGACGCCTCGTATCGCGAGCGCCGCTGGCCTTGATCGGCACGCAATCGCTTTTTGACCGACACGACAACGACCTGTGGAAACTGCTCCGCGCCTGCCCGCTCGCCGTCCCGAGCCTGAAAAGCGGCCTCCGCCAGGAAACCGAACGCTTCATCGCCGAAGTCCTTGGCAAGCAGGAGCGCAGCCAATTGTCTGTGACGGAGGTCGATTCCATTCCCGTCATTCTCAACCTCGTCATGCATCACGGCTTTCTCTGCGTCCTGCCCGAAAACTCCGTGGCGCGCACGGGCCTTGCATTTGCGACGCGTCGCCTCGGCCCAGGCTACGTGCAAAGCCTGTCGCTGGCCTGGCAGAAAAACGCCCTGTCGCGACAGGCGGGCGAGATGATGTACGCGATGATGACCAGTCATCATGATGAGTCAAAAACATCGCCTGGCGACGCAATTACCTGATTTCATTTGGAGATGGTCGCCATCTTGAGTTAGGCTGCGAAACCATCGGTGCTTGATGACTGCGCTGGGTGGAAACCGTCATGCAATTCGGCTAGTCGTAATCCATGCTCAAGTTTGAAGAACTACAGCTCGGCCAAGGTTGGGTTGCCGATCCAAATGCGCCGGAGCCTGAGGTTTCGGTTGCGGGCTCTTCGGTCAACGTCTGTTTCCGTTCGTCTAGGCCCGTGCACGACAAAAAACCGGTGGGTGTTCTCAGGGCTTTGAATCTATTTTCGGAGGCCGAACCCAAGCTTGATAACACATGGGGTACTCTAAGCTTCATTGGTTGCAGCCGGTGGCGCTGGGACGAGACCAACGATCATGAATGGTATAAGGCAAACGGCCATGGTCGCTATAGTGGCATAGCTCCGCGTTGGGGCGAGTTCTACGAGTTAATTGGCCCAGACCCGACCCGCGATGCCGTGCCTTGGGAGACAATTGGGGCCGACACTGCTGACTCGCGACATTTCCTCTATTATTTTCGCGACGAAACGCTTGAGTTCATGGCCGAGGAGTGGTCGTTCCTCCCTAACCTGACGGTCTAATTTTGCGTTCGTTTGGCGCTGAGACTTTCCTGTCGTAGCAAAACCTGATTCAGATTTCAGGATGAACCGCTGTGATCTGACCGACTTTGAATAGCGCGCACGGGCCTTGCATTTGCGACGCGTCGCCTCGGCCCAGGCTACGCGCAAAGCCTGTCGCTGGCCTGGCAGAAAAACGCCCTGTCGCGACAGGCGGGCGAGATGATGTACGCGATGATGACCAGTCATCATGATGATTCAAAATCATCGCCTGGCGACGCAATTACCTGATTTCATTTGGAGATGGTCGCCATCTTGAATCAGATTGTGAAGCCCCTTCAGACCTGCAGCTTCAACCGGCGGCGTGTTTCACTCGGGCTCTCGCGGTAATGGGCGCGGTAGCTGCGGGAAAAGGCGGATGAGGAGTTGAAGCCCGTGACAGCGCCGATCGCGGCGAAGCTCGCACGCGTCTCGATCACCTTGCGCCGGGCCGCGTTCAGACGCAGCGCAAGATAATGCGCGTGCGGCGCCACTCCCATCGTTTCCTCAAACATATCCTGGAGATACCTTGCGCTGACCCCAACCCGCCGCGCCAGCCGTGCAAGGGTCAGCGGTGCATCGACCGTTTCCTCCATCAGCCTGATGGCCGCATCGACACGCGCATCGACGACGCGCATATTGCCGATGGCCGGCACCTGAAGCAGGTCGCTGCGGGAGCGCTCCTGCTCGTAAATGAACAGACGCGAGACTTCGAGCGCCAGCGAATAGCTGTGCTGGCGACGGATCAGTTCGAGCATCAAATCAAGCGTCGGAAGCGGCCCGCCTGTCGTTATGCGTTTGCCGTCGATCACGAACCGATCCCGCACCATGACGATGCCCGGATAGGTCGCGGTGAAATCCTCGAAATCTTCCCAGTGAATGGTCGCCGAACAATTGCCCAGCAGGCTGGCCTCCGCCAGAACCCATGCTCCCGATTCAATGCCCGCCATCAATTCGCGGTGACGGGCAGTAACAGACAGTTGCATACGCAACTGCCGGGAGGCGTGAGCACGCCAGTTATAGCTTGAGAGAACAAAGAGCGGCGCCGTTTCCTTGAGTGGACGAAACGGGCCGGCAACCGGAATGGGGATGCCGCTTTTGGTTTCGATCGCCTTTCCGTCCGGGCTGTAGAGCGTCCAGTCGTAAAGTGGCTTGCCTGCAATCCGGTTGGCCGCCCGCAAAGGCTCTATCACCGAGGCCGCGAGGATGAGGTTGGTCTCCGGCAGAACCAGCACGTCCAGGTGTTGGGTGCCGTCGATCGGTGCCAGCATATTTGCATCCATTTCAGAGTACTGATTCCGAAAATGTATAAGAAAGCTCCGAAATTGAAAAGCAATAGCATGCTTCTTGCGGCCTAATCTCTTCACTTACAAAGGAGACCTTGATGCCGCTGAGCATGAACCGCGACGTTTTCATCACCTGCGCCGTCACCGGCTCCGGCGACACGGCCGGCAAATCGCCGCATGTACCGAGATCGCCGAAAGACATCGCAGCCTCCGCTATCGATGCCGCCAAGGCCGGTGCCGCCGTCGTGCACTGCCATGTACGGGATCCGGACACCGGTGCAGCCAGCCGCCGCAACGATCTTTACAAGGAGTTGACCGACCTCATCCGATCCGCAGATGTCGACGTTGTGCTCAACCTGACAGCCGGCATGGGCGGCGATCTGATCTTCGGAAATGTCGAAAGCCCCCTGCCTTTGAACCCCGACGGAACCGACATGGCCGGCGCCACGGAGCGTGTTTCACATGTTGCCGAATGCCTGCCGGAAATCTGCACGCTCGACTGCGGAACGATGAACTTCTCGCTCGGCGACTACGTCATGACCAACACGCCGTCCATGCTGCGCGAAATGGCGCGGCAGATGACGGCGCTCGGCATACGCCCGGAAATCGAGGCTTTCGACACCGGCCATCTCTGGTTCGCCAAGCAATTGGTCGAGGAAGGCCTGATCGAGGATCCGGTGCTCATTCAGCTCTGCATGGGCATTCCCTGGGGCGCTCCCGACGACCTCAATACCTTTATGGCAATGGTCAACAACGTCCCGAAAAGCTGGACATTCTCAGCTTTCTCGATCGGCCGCAACGCGCTCGCCTATCCGGCGGCGGCCGTGCTGGCCGGCGGCAATGTCCGCGTCGGGCTGGAAGACAATCTCTATGTCGGCAAGGGCCAGCTCGCGACCAACGCTCAGCTTGTTGAAAAGGCCGTGACGGTGATCGAAGGCATGGGCGCGAAAATCATCGGCCCGGCGGACGTGCGGGAGAAGTTGAAATTGGTGAAACGATAAAGAAAAGTCCCCTCCCCAACCCCAACCCCTTGTAGGGAGGGGTTGGGGAGAGGTTTTCGCCACGAACACGGGGAAGACACATGACCAAAATCACCAAGGCGGCCTGCATCGGCGGCGGCGTTATCGGCGGGGCCTGGGCAGCGCGTTTTATCCTCGCCGGCATCGACGTCGCCATGTTCGACCCCCATCCGGAGGCCAGGCGCATCATCGGCGAGGTCATGGCCAACGCCGAGCGAGCCTATGCCATGCTCACCATGGCACCATTGCCGACCAAGGGTTTGCTCACCTTCTGCGACAGTGTTGAAAAAGCGGTCGAAGGCGCTGAATGGATTCAGGAAAGCGTGCCCGAGCGGCTGGAATTGAAGCGCGGCGTTCTCACCCAGATCGATGCCGCCGCATCGCCATCGGCCCTGATCGGCTCTTCCACCTCCGGCCTGATGCCGTCCGATCTTCAGGCCCACATGAAGCATCCCGAGCGCATGTTCGTGGCGCATCCCTATAACCCGGTCTACCTCTTGCCGCTGGTCGAGCTTGTCGGCGGCAAGCAGACCTCGAAGGAGACAATCGCCCGCGCCAGCCTTGCCGTCGAGCAGATCGGCATGAAGGGCGTGGTCATCGCCAAGGAGATCGAAGCCTTTGTCGGCGACCGCCTTCTGGAAGCCCTTTGGCGCGAAGCCCTCTGGCTTATTCAGGACGATATCTGCGACACTGAAACGCTCGACAATGTGATCCGGTATTCCTTCGGCATGCGCTGGGCACAGATGGGATTGTTCGAGACATATCGGATCGCCGGCGGTGAAGCCGGCATGCGCCACTTCCTCGCCCAGTTCGGGCCCTGCCTGAAATGGCCATGGACGAAATTGACCGATGTCGTCGATCTCACCGATGAACTGGTCGAAAAGATCGGCAGGCAATCCGACGACCAGGCAGGCGGTCGCTCGATCCGCGAGCTCGAACGCATCCGCGACGAAAACCTTGTGGGCATCATGCACGCGCTGAAAAGCGGCGATGGCGGCAAGGGCTGGGGCGCCGGCAAACTGCTCGCCGATTTCGAACACCGCCTCTGGGCCGATGCCGAAACACCAAATGTCGATCTGGGCGAGGTCCGGCCGATCCGCATTGTCGATACCAGGGTCAATGCGGCCTGGGTCGATTATAACGGCCACATGACCGAACACCGCTACCTGCAGGTCTTCGGCGATACGTCCGATGGCCTGCTGCGGCTGATCGGGGTCGATCTCGACTATGTCAGAAACGGTCACAGCTACTACACCGTCGAGACGCATATCCGCAATCTGGGCGAGGCCAGGCTCGGCGATGCCCTCCATTCGACCTGCCAGATCCTCTCGCATGACAATAAGCGCCTGCATATCTTCTCGACGATCTACAATACGGAAACCGGTTCCGCTATAGCGACGGCCGAACAGATGATGCTGCACGTCGATTCCAAGGCCGGCAAGGCCGTCCAGGTGCTGCCGGATGTGCTCAGCAAGCTGACGGCGATTGCGCAGGCCCATGCCGGGCTGGAAAAGCCTGAGGGTGTTGGACGCAGTGTGGGGCAGAAGATAGGCTGATGTCCGAAGTCACCGCGGTTCACGCCCCTCCGTCAATCCCCGACATGCCCCGCGCACGGGCAGAGACTGAGCACTGTCCGGAAAAACCGAATGGCTTTCGAGACGCGGGCGGTGTGGCACTGAAAAAACCAGCGGCGGCCTCGCATTCTAGGGTCCAGACCAAAATCCATCCGCACGAGAGCGAGGTCGGCATCTCCGGCGTGGTGTTGCTCGAACCGCGCCGGCAAAGAGTTGGCAAGTCCAGGATCGCAGCTTCTTCCCCGTCGATAAGCAGCAAGAGGCAGGCGCGCCGCTGCTGGGGCATCCTATGTCGTTTCAGAGGCTTCAAAGCTTCAGAAACTGGATATCAATCCTATAATGGCCAGACTGCAGGCATTCGAGCCGTAGCAGCCAATGCCCTGATCCGTCGAGGGAAATGATGCCTATGACCGGACCTGTCGTAACGCGCCGCCACGGCGATATTCTCCAAGCAGCTATCGGCCCGCGAAGAGCCAATGCCGGCTGTCCCGCGACCAGCCGTATCAGGGGCGAAATTTCCCGCAACCTGCGGATTTTCAAGCCTCGGCGGATTGCCATCCCAAGTGACGCCGACGACACGTCCCAGACTTCGTTCACCGGGCATCGGCTTTCCGCGGCCGATCATCGCTCTGCGCGCGACGGTCGGATGGAGGGACGTACGGCTTTCGCCGCAACGCGATCCGGTGTGAAAGGACAAATGAACAGACAGGGATAGCCAGCGCCACCTTTGAGGAAATGGTGGCAGGAACTCCCGCAAAAATGACTGGTCACCATGGGGCCAGGCATGCATTCTAAGACCAAGCCGATCTTGAAAGATCGAACCAACAAGCAAAACGGCGAAAAGCCAAAACAGGGGAACAGCACATGAGCGACTACAAGAACTACCTCGCCGATCAGGTCAGGATGGGAAAGATGAACCGCCGCGACTTCATGGGACGGGCGCTTGCCGCCGGTGTTGCCCTGTCGAGTGCGAGCACCCTGTTTGCAACCAGCGCAGCGGCACAGGAGCCGAAACGTGGCGGCCATCTGAAACTCGGCCTCGAAGGCGGCTCGGCGACGGATTCCATCGATCCGGCCAAGGCAACCTCGCAGGTCATGTTCCTGGCCGTGCGCACCTGGGGTGACACCCTGGTCGAAACCCATCCGACGACCCGTGCACCGCTTCCAGCACTTGCCGAATCCTGGTCGCCCTCGCCGGACGCGACAGTCTGGACCTTCAAGATCCGCAAGGGCGTCCAGTTCCACGATGGCAAGGAGATGACGACGGACGACGTCGTCGCGACGCTGAAGCGTCATAGCGACGAGAAGGCCGAATCCGGAGCCCTCGGTGTCATGAAGTCGATCACCAGCGTCGAGAACAAGGACGGTGATCTCGTGGTGACGCTTGCCTCCGGCAACGCCGACCTGCCGCAGATTTTCACCGACTATCACCTCGTCATCCAGCCCAATGGCGGAACCGACAACCCGACCGCCGCGATCGGCACGGGCGCCTACAAGCTTGCCAGCTTCGACGCCGGCGTCCGCATGACGTTCGAGAAGAACCCCAATGACTGGCGTTCGGACCGCGGCTACGTCGATTCCATCGAAGTCATCAACATGAACGACGCAACCGCGCGCATCGCCGCCCTGTCCTCCGGTCAGGTCCACTTCATCAACCGTGTGGACCCAAAGACCGTTTCGCTTTTGACGCGCGCGCCGAATGTGCAGTTGCTGACCACGTCGGGTGGCGGGCACTACGTCTTCATCATGCACTGCGACACCGCGCCTTTCGACAATGCGGACCTGCGCATGGCCCTGAAATACGCCATCGACCGCGAAGAGATGGTCACCCGCATTCTCGGCGGCTACGGCAAGGTCGGCAACGATTTTCCGATCAATGACACCTATGCCCTCTTTCCCGAGGGAATCGAACAGCGGACCTACGATGCCGACAAGGCGGCTTTCCACTTTAAGAAGTCCGGCCACAGCGGCCCGGTTCTCCTGCGCACGTCGGAAGTCGCCTTTCCCGGCGCCGTTGATGCCTCCGTTCTCTTCCAGGAAAGCGCGAAGAAGGCCGGAATCGAAATTGAGATCAAGCGCGAGCCCGGCGATGGTTACTGGTCGAACGTCTGGAACGTGCAGCCCTTCAGTGCGTCCTACTGGGGCAGCCGGGCGACGCAGGACCAGTTCTATTCAGGCGCCTATCTCTCCACCGCCGACTGGAACGATACACGCTTCAAGCGGCCGGAATTCGACAAGCTCCTGATTTCGGCCCGCGCCGAACTCGACGAAGCCAAGCGGAAAGACATGTACCGTCAGATGGCCATGATGGTCCGCGACGACGGCGGCACGATCCTGCCGATGTTCAACGACTTCGTGAATGCGTCTTCCAAGGCCGTGAAGGGCTATGTCAGCGACATCGGCAACGACATGTCCAATGGCTATGTCGCAACGCGCGTCTGGCTCGACGCCTGATGACGGGGCTTGGACCCGACACCGGTCCGGCGCAGACAACGGTCCTGACGACTGCGGGTGGTGAGAGCCTCCCGCCGTCGCTCGCCGTTTCCGGAACAGCAGTCCCGCCCGCCCCGGCCGGCGCGGTCACCGGCACAGTCTGGCGCCGTTTCACCCTGCGCCGCCCGCTGGCGGCCCTGATCATCCAGCGCCTCGCCCTGAGCGTCGCCCTCCTCTTTGCCGTATCGCTGATGATCTTCGGCGGCGTGGAAGCGCTTCCCGGCGATTTCGCCACCACCTATCTCGGCCAGTCGGGCACGCCGCAGGCGGTGGAAAACATCCGCAAGGATCTCGGCCTCGACAAACCGGTTACCGAACGCTACTTCAGTTGGCTCGGCGGCGCCGTTCAGGGCGATTTCGGCACCTCCTGGGCAAGCCGCAACTCCGTCAGCGAACAGATCGGCAAACGGCTCGGAAATTCGCTGTTTCTCGCCTTCTTTGCAGCCCTGATATCCGTGCCGCTCGCCGTTGCCCTCGGCATGCTGGCGGTCCAGTACCGGAACAGGCTGCCGGACAAGATCATCAATGTCGTCTCGCTGGCGGCGATCTCCCTTCCCGAATTTTTCATCGGCTACCTGCTGATCCTGTTCTTCGCCGTGCAACTGGGCATCGCGACCTTCCCGGCAACCGTCTATGACAGCATGGGCTTGGGCGAACGGCTCTCGGCCATCGCCCTGCCCGTCGCCACGCTGGTCATGGTCGTTCTCGCCCACATGATGCGCATGACGCGCGCCGCGATCCTCAACGTCATGTCCTCGGCCTATGTCGAGACCGCGGAACTGAAGGGTCTCGGTGCCTTCAGGATCATCGCACGCCACGCCGCCCCCAACGCCGTGGCGCCGGTCATCAATGTCATTGCCCTCAACCTTGCCTATCTCGTGGTCGGCGTCGTCGTTGTGGAAGTGGTGTTCGTCTATCCGGGCATGGGCCAGTACATGGTCGATGCGGTCACCGTGCGCGACATGCCGGTGGTGCAGGCCTGCGGCCTGATCTTCGCCGCCTTCTATATTTTCCTCAACATGGCTGCGGATATTCTCGCCATCCTCGCCAATCCGAGATTGAGGCATCCGCGATGAGATTGAGCTCCATTCCCATAAGTGCCTGGGTTGGTATAACAGGCATCATTCTCGCCCTCTTCTGCGCTATTTTCGCCCCGTGGATCGCACCCTTCGGCGAGCGCGAGGTTGTCGGTGACATCTGGCTGCCGATGGGCGGGGATTTCCTGCTCGGCACGGACAATCTCGGACGCGATCTTCTGTCGCGTCTGATCTTCGGCGCGAGAACGACGATCTTCGTTGCCCTTGCTGCAACGATCGTCTCCTTTTCGCTCGGTATGCTGCTGTCGTTTACCGCTGCGGTCACCGGCGGGTTCATCGACCAGCTGTTCTCACGCTTCAACGACCTGATGATGGCGATCCCGACACTGATCTTCGCCCTCGTCGTCCTTGCCGTGCTGCCGCAGCAGCTGTGGATCCTGATCCTGGTCATGGCGGTTCTCGACTCGACCCGCGTCTTCCGCATCGGCAGAGCCGTGGCGCTCGATGTCGCGGTAATGGAATTCGTCGAGGCCGCACGCCTGCGCGGCGAAGGCACGGGCTGGATCATTTTCCGCGAAATCCTGCCCAACACCTTGTCGCCGCTGCTTGCCGAATTCGGCCTGCGCTTCGCCTTTTCGATCCTGTTCCTCTCCACGCTTTCCTTCCTTGGTCTCGGCATCCAGCCACCGGCGGCGGACTGGGGCGGCATGGTCAAGGACAACAAGGACGGCATCATCTTCGGAATTTCGGCCGCCCTCATTCCCGGTGGCGCGATCGCCGGCCTTGCCATCTGCGTCAACCTCGTCGTCGACTGGCTGATGAAGCGAACCTCAAGCCTCAAGGGAGGGCGCGGCGATGCCTGAGCTTTCGTCTGAAAAGAATACGCTTCTGTCCGTCAGGAACCTGAAGATCGAGGCGACCAGCTACCCGCCGGGCGAGCCGCCAAAAACAGTGACGCTGGTTCACGATGTTTCTTTCGATCTGCAAAAGGGCAAGGTGCTCGGCCTGATCGGCGAAAGCGGCGCGGGCAAATCCACGATCGGCCTGTCCGCCCTCGCCTACGGCCGCGGCGGCGCGGCCATAACCGGCGGCCAGGTGCTGCTCAATGGCAAGGACATCCTGACGCTGGGCCGCGATGGCATACGCACCATCCGCGGCTGCAAGGTGTGTTATGTCGCACAATCCGCGGCAGCCGCCTTCAACCCCGCCCACAGGCTCGGCGAACAGGTGATCGAAGCGGCCTTGCGCCACAGGATCATGAGCCGGGCAGACGCGGAAAAGCGGGCGCTCTATCTTTTTCAGGTGCTCGGACTGCCGAACCCGGAAAGTTTTGGCGATCGCTATCCCCATCAGGTCTCTGGCGGGCAATTGCAACGAGCCATGACCGCCATGGCGCTCTGCCCCAATCCGGAACTGATCGTCTTCGACGAGCCGACGACGGCGCTCGACGTCACCACCCAGATCGACGTTCTCGCCGCCATCAAGCATGCCATCGAGGAAACGCACACCGCAGCACTCTACATCACCCACGACCTTGCTGTCGTCGCCCAGATCTCCGACGACATCATGGTCCTTCGCCACGGAAGAATGGTCGAATACGGAACGACGAAACAGATCATCGAGGCGCCCAATGAAGACTATACGCGGGCACTCGTCAGCGTCCGTCAGACCAAGCGCGACGAAGCGAAAGACCAGAGCAACACGCTGCTGAAGATCGAGCATGTCAGCGCCGGTTACGCCAACGGCTTCAAGGTGCTGCATGACGTCTCGATGCACCTGCCGAAGGGCCAGACGCTGGCGATCGTCGGCGAAAGCGGTTCCGGCAAATCGACGCTTGCCCGTGTCATCACCGGCCTCTTGCCTCCCTCGGACGGTACGATCACGTTCGATGGCAAGGAACTGCCGAAGGCGCTGACGGGCCGCAGCAAGGACGAACTGCGCCGGGTCCAGATGATCTATCAGATGGCCGACACGGCCATGAACCCGCGTCAGACCGTCCGCGACATCGTCGGCCGCCCGATCACCTTCTACTATGGCTTGCGCGGTGCCAGGAAGACGGAGCGCGTCAAGGAACTGCTTGATCAGATCGAGATGGGTGACCGCTTCCTCGACCGCTATCCGGCGGAGCTGTCCGGCGGCCAGAAGCAGCGTGTGGCCATCGCAAGGGCTCTGGCGGCAAAGCCTGAACTGATCCTCTGCGACGAGCCGACCTCGGCGCTCGATCCCCTGGTCGCCGAAGGCATCCTGAATCTGCTTCTCAAGCTTCAGGAGGAAACCGCTGTTTCCTATGTCTTTATCACCCACGACATCGCCATCGTGCGAGCCATTGCAGACTCGGTCGCCGTCATGCATCGGGGCAAGCTGGTCCGCTTCGGCCCAAAATCCAAAGTGCTGTCGCCCCCCTTCGACGACTATACGGACCTGCTTCTGAAATCGGTTCCTGAAATGGAGATCGGCTGGCTGGAAAAGGTGCTGACGACACGGCGCATGGAAAGTGCGGGGAATTGATCCCGCTTCATCAAAACGAAGCCCCGCAATTCAATGCTCGGGCTACGGCTTCATTTGCTCTTGCAGGCGACATCACCTGTGCGCTGGGCGGCTTGGCCCTCCAGCATAACCGAGGGATCGCTCTTGGCGGAGCAATCGCCTTTCGCACTGGCACCGGTGCGAAAGTGCACGATCGGCTGACCTTCGATGAATATGCTCGGTACGATTTCGTAGAGTTCCGGCGGGCAATTAATGACATCGGATATTCTGAGCGCCGGTTGGCCGCCGATCATCACGCTCGTGGCCCCCGAAAGCGCGCAGGCCGGCAGCGCCGGCGCATCGTCGGCGGAAGCCGGCACAGTACAAGAGGCCAGTATCCAGACGCTGGCGGACAAAATTCTCGCTGACATCATCATCCTCCCGCATTGGGCTTTCAAGCCGGATGCACGCCCAGCATGCAGAAAAGACGAAGACATGACCACAGATAATTTCACAGTCATTGAAAACCAATGGATCATCCTCGAGGACGGTACCCGGCTGGCTGCCCGCATCTGGATGCCGGAGGGTGCAAGCGAGAACCCCGTCCCAGCCGTTCTCGAATACCTTCCCTATCGCAAGGGTGACGGCACCAGCCCGCGCGACGAGTCCACCTATCCTGTCTTTGCCGCAGCCGGCATCGCCGGTGTCCGCGTCGATATCCGCGGCAGTGGCGAATCGGACGGGGTCATCGACGGTGAATACACGCCCCGCGAACTGTCGGATGGCTGTGAACTGATTGCCTGGATCGCGTCACAGCCTTGGTCCAACGGCGCGGTTGGCATGATGGGCATTTCCTGGGGTGGCTTCAATTGCCTGCAAGTGGCCGCCCTCAAGCCGCCGGCGCTGAAAGCGGTGATCTCCATCGCCTCTACCGTCGACCGCTACAATGACGACATCCACTACAAGAACGGCACGCATCTGTCCGCGCAGCTGTCCTGGGCGGCCACCATGCTCGCCTACCAGTCGCGCTCGCCCGATCCGTCCATCGTCGGCGACCGGTGGAAGGAGATGTGGCTGGAACGGCTCGAAAACGAGCCTTTCTTCATGGAGGAATGGCTGGACCACCAGCGTCGGGACGCGTTCTGGGAACACGGCTCGATCTGCGAGGATTTCGACGGTTTTCCCGTGCCGGCCATGGTGATCGCCGGCTGGGCCGACGGCTACCGCAATACGCCGATGAAGGCGGCCGAAGGCTTAGGGAGCAAGGTAAAGGCCCTGATCGGCCCCTGGGTCCACAAATATCCGCATTTCGCCTGGCCAAAGCCGCGCGCCGATTTCCATGGCGAGGCGATCGCCTGGTGGAAACGGTGGCTGCGCGACGAGGACACCGGCGTCGAAGCCCTGCCGCAGATGCGTGCCTTCATTCTCGATGGGCCGAAGCCTGCCTTGCGGCGCAATGTCGAACCGGGTTTCTGGGTCGCCAAGGATCTGTGGACACCGCCGGAAATGCACTGCTTCTATGTCGATCAATTCGGCAGCCTGCAGGACGGCATGCCAATCCCCGGCGCCCATGACCATAATGCCTATCTGCGCTCCCCCCTCGACACCGGAACGGCCTCGGGCGAGTGGTTTACCCTCAAGCCGGATGCGGAAATGGCGGGCGACCAGCGCATTGATGACGCCGGATCGCTGACCTTCGAAACCGCGCCGCTGGCACAGGCCGTCGATTATCTCGGTCAGCCGGTACTGACCGTCGATCTTACCTGCGATGACGACTGGACGAACCTCGTCGCCCGGCTTGTCGATGTCCATCCCGACGGCACGGCGACCCGCGTTACCTTCGGCGTGCTCAACCTTGCCCACCGCGACGGCAATGCCGATCCCAAGCCGATGGAACACGGCACGAAAACCCCGATCCGGCTGGTTCTGGATGCCTGCGGCTATCGCTTCGGCGCCGGCCATCGCATCCGGATTTCCCTGTCGACCGCCTATTGGCCCATGGTTCTTCCCTCCCCCACGGACCCAGGACTGACGCTCGATCTCGCCACGCTCGGCCTTGCGCTGCCCAAGCTTGGCGACCACGCGCGCATCACCATGCCCGAACCCGAAAATCCCGATCCCCTGCCGAACTATATCGAACACACGCCGTCCAAAACCAGCCGGCGTGTCGAGCGCGACATGACGACCGGGCAGACCCGTTATTTTATCTATGAAGACACCGGCCTTTTCGAGCATCCGGAAACCGGGTTTTCGACGCAGGCCATCCGAAACGAGATCTGGACCATCGCCGCCGGCGATCCGCTGTCGATGACCGGCATCTCCAACTGGACCTGCATTGCCGGGCGTGAGAACTGGTCGGTGAAAACCGTCGCGATCTCCAGGATCGCCTGCACCGCAACGGAATGGCTGACCTCGGCCCAGGTGACGGCCTTCGAGGGCGATGCGCAGATCTTCGAAAAAACCTTCGAAAAACGCACTCCCCGCGACTTTATGTGACGATCAGACGGGCCTTGCCTGTGCCAGCACGGCAAGTGCCCGCTCGGCGTCTCGCACCGGAACGAAGATGTGATCGTGGTAATAGGCGGCGATCACATTGGCGCTGATTCCATGACGGGCCAACGCCGTCGCGACAGCCGCCGTCAGCCCCACCGCTTCCAGGGACGAATGCACTGTCAGCGTAATGCAGCGCATGACGCTCTCGTAGGCCAGGTCGGCTTCGTCCGCGGCCTGCCGGTCCAGGATCAGCGTCACCCCTTCGTCTTCGCGAAAGCATCCGAGCGGCGACAGCAGCAGCCAGTCTGTGACACCGTCATGGGGAACGCTGCAATAGACATATTCGGCCGGACGCAGGGAAGGCTGCATGTTCGTAAGTAGCGTTTCGAGATCGGTCACGGCTGCCATCGAGGATCTCCTGCGTCCTTTGCCAATGCAGGCAGGAGACTGCCGGCACTGCTCACTTTGCCGTGACGCACGCATTTGCGATTTGACCCGATCGGTTCCTGCGGGTCAGAGTCCGGCCAACAAGAAAAGTGCAAATCACAGACAGCGAACGCCGCGTCTGCGTTCGCCAACCGGAGGAATGCCATGTCCGCTTATGAAAGACAAACCCTCACCCGCAGGATCGCGCTCGGCCTTGGCGCTTTCACTGTCGCCGCGGCCATTTTCGCCACCTTCCCGGCATCGACCAATGCGGCGGAAGAAGCGGTCGTCATACCCGCCCCGGCAATCGATGAAACGGCAGCAACAGACACTGGAAAGGCCGTCTTCGCGGGTGGCTGCTTCTGGGGCGTCCAGGGTGTCTTCCAGCATGTGAAGGGTGTCAGGAACGCGGTCTCCGGCTATTCGGGCGGCACCAGCGAAACCGCAACCTACGAGGCGGTCAGCGGCGGCAATACAGCCCATGCCGAAGCCGTGGAAATTACCTATGATCCGAAGCAGGTCACCTATGGGCAATTGCTGCAGATTTTCTTTTCGGTCGCGCATAATCCGACCCAACTGAACTTTCAGGGCCCCGATCACGGCACACAGTACCGCTCTGAGATATTCACGACCAGCGCCGAGCAGGCAAAGATTGCCGGGAGCTATATTGCCCAGCTCGAAAAGGAAAAACTCTTCGAAGAACCGATCGTAACCAAAGTGTCCGGCATGACGGCGTTCTACCCGGCCGAGGACTATCATCAGGATTTCCTCACGCAAAATCCGACGCATCCCTATATCGTCTACAACGACATGCCGAAGATCGAGAATCTGAAGGCCGTTTTTCCGAGTGAATTCAGCGCCCGTCCGGCCTTGGTGCAGAAGGCGAAGGGTTAATATCAACGGTTCCGACAAGGACGCTCAGTCCGAAACAGATCTGCCGGAACCCTTCCCGCGCGCCGTCGCTCATATGGCGGGCGCGCAACCACGCATGGATCATCTGCGGCTCGTTGAGATAGGTGACGTTGACGCCGGCAGCGATCAACCGCTGTGCATAGAGCGCCGCATCGTCGCGTAAGGGATCGAAATGCGCTGATGTGATATAGGCGGGCGGCAAGCCGGAAAGGTCATCGACTTGCAGAGGATGGGCAAAGGCATTGTCAGACGGAGCCTTGAGCACATCACGGTAATAAGCGACATCGGCAGTGGATAGCCCCGGCGCTTCGGCCATCTCTTCATAGGAGCCCGAAACAAGATCGCCTCCGAGCCCCGGATAGATCAGCACCTGCCCCGCTACACCGCCCAGCCCTTCCGCCTTCGCTTTAAGTGCCAATCCCGCCGCGAGATTGCCGCCGGCGCTATCGCCGGCAACGACGACCGACCTGCCATCGGCCAGCAGCGATACAAGCACCTCGAAACAATCGTCGAAGGCCGCCGGCCAGACATTCTCGGGCGCCAGCCTGTAGTCGACGGAAACAAGTTCGACCCTTGCCGCGTGGGCGATCTCGGCGCAGATCGCGTCATGGCTGTCGAGCGACCCGACGACGAAGCCGCCGCCATGGATGTAAAACACCCGCGTTTGCGCGGCAATCTCGGCTGGTCGATAGCGGCGAATGGGAATGCGACCGCCGACGCACTCGTCCTGTCTTACCATCCCCGCCGGCGACGGTGCATCGAACTGTGCACACAAGGCATCGTACCAGGCACGCTGCTGCGCAATCGGCGCTTCCACCGCGTCAGGGGGATAGAATTCCTCGCAACGTTTGTGGAAGGCGAGAATGCCGGGTTCGATGGGGATTGAGCGACTTGCTGCCATGATGAAGCATCTCGGTTTTGATTCCTATTCCTACACGGAAATCCTGCCCGCTCTGTCCTCAATCCGACATCGGGGGGATAGCACAAGAGTATGACAATGTCATACTCTTGTGCTATCTTGCCGTCATAGGAGAATGCCCATGCGTACCAGCAAGCCGATCACAATCACCCTTGGCCAACAGCAGGCATCCCTTGATGCGCGCCTGCAATCCGGCAGCTATGCCTCGGCAAGCGAAGTGCTGCGAGCGGGCTTGCGCGCCCTCGATCGGGAAGACGCTGCGCTGGATGAGATCATGCGATTGAAGATTCGCGAAGCCATAAACGATCCCCAGCCCGATATTCCGGCGTCCGAGGTTTTCGAGCGCCTGCGAGCACGCCATAACAATACATTGAAGGCCGGCAAACGTGACGCATGAGGTCGTATTCCGGCCAGCCGCCGAATCTGACCTTATCTCCCTCTACGCGTACATTGCCGACAAAAGCGGTCCCGAGCGTGCTGGCGCTTACATTGCCCGCATCGAATTTGCATGTATGGCATTGGCTAACTTTCCGTTGCGCGGACAATTGCGCGATGATCTGCATCCTGACGTCCGCCTTGTTGGTTTTGAACACCGTGTATCGATTGCCTTTACGGTCGAGGCCGATCTTGTTCGCATTCCCCGCATCTTCTATGGCGGACGAGATTTTCCTCCGGAGTGGCATGGGATTGATGATGTCCGGAAGATCGGCGTGATGCCATCCGTACCTTGCCACGCCCCCCTTCCGCCGTGTTACCTAAGCCATGGCCTTCACGCTCCGTCAGCTCCAGTATTTCATCGCCGTTGCCGAACAAGGCTCGGTCACGCGCGCGGCGCAAAACCTGTCGATTTCGCAGTCTTCTATTACCGAGGCGGTGAAGGAGCTGGAGAGCGATTTGGGCGTCGAATTGTTCGAGCGCCATCCGCGCGGCTTGCACATCACCCATAACGGCCATCAGTTTCTGCGCCACGCGACGAAGATCCTGGCCGACGTCTCGGATGCGCGGCGCTCTTTCTCGCAGGAGCGTGAGACCCGCAGCGGCACGCTCAATCTGGGAGTCACCTCGCTGGTTGCAGGCTACGTGCTCTCCGACCTGCTCGCCCGCTACCGCCGCGCTTGCCCGGGCGTCGAGGTCAGCGCCATCGAGGATAATGGCTCCTATCTCGAACATCTTCTCGTCGGCGGCGAGCTCGATGTCGCGGTTATGGTGATTTCCAATCTGCGCGACCGGATGGCGCTGCAGGCGGAAATCATCGAGACCTCGCCCTACAGGCTCTGGCTGCCGCTTGGTCATCCGCTGGTGTCCGCCGACATCATCTCGGTCGCCGATATCGCAAAAGAACCGCTGATCATGCTGACCGTGGATGAAATCGAGGAGAACACCGGCAAGCTTCTGACCGCGCTCGGCGCTCGCCCGCATGTCGCCTTCCGCACGCGATCTGTGGAAGCAGTACGCAGCCTCGTCGCCACCGGCGCCGGCATCGCGCTTCTGCCCGATCTCGTCTATCGCCCCTGGTCGCTGGAAGGTGACCGCATCGAAAGCCGCGACGTCTCCGGCGCCCTCCCCGTCGTCCAGGTCGGGATGGTCTGGCGAAAGGGCTCCGGCCTGCCGCAATCGGCCAGGGACTTTATCGGAGTTGCAGAAGCGCTCAGGAGCGGGCGGACCCGCTGAGAATGACGCGATATCGGAAAAACCGATAACGCCATTCTGATTAATGAATTTGCGAAAGCGGCGAAAGCGCGGCACCTTTCCCCCGGGAACAAAACCGAAAAATTCGGACACCAAACCGGGAGACTGAAGATGAAGCAGATTCTGAAATCCTGCACCGCGTTCACCCTTTCGCTTGCCTTTGCCACCCACGCTTTCGCGCAGGAGCCGCTGAAGGAACTGGGCAAGGGCGAAGGTGAACTCTCGATCGTTGCCTGGGCCGGCTATATCGAGCGCGGCGAGACCGACAAAAACTACGATTGGGTCACCGGATTTGAAGAGAAGACCGGCTGCAAGGTCAGCGTCAAGACGGCGGCGACCTCCGACGAAATGGTCGCACTGATGAACGAAGGCGGCTTCGACCTCGTGACGGCCTCGGGTGATGCTTCGCTCCGCCTCGTCGCCGGCAAGCGCGTGCAGCCGATCAACACGGCGCTGATCCCGAGCTGGTCAACCATTGACGAGCGCCTGCAGAATGCCAAATGGCACACGGTCAAGGACGTGCACTACGGCACGCCCTATGTCTGGGGTCCGAACGTTTTGATGTACAACACCGAAGCCTTCAAGGGCGAAGCGCCGAAGAGCTGGAAGGTCGTCTTCGAGGAAATGACGCTGCCGGACGGCAAGTCCAACAAGGGTCGCGTTCAGGCCTATGACGGGCCGATCCACGTTGCCGACGCCGCCAACTACCTGATGGCCCACAAGCCGGAATTGGGCATCAAGGATCCTTACGAGCTCAACGAAGACCAGTACAAAGCAGCACTTGATGTGCTGCGTGTGCAGCGCACGCTCGCCGGCCGCTACTGGCACGACGCCATGATCCAGATCGACGACTTCAAGAACGAAGGCGTCGTCGCCTCCGGCTCCTGGCCTTTCCAGGTCAATCTCCTGAAAGCCGAAAAGCAGCCGATTGCCTCCGTTTTCCCGGAAGAAGGTGCGACCGGCTGGGCCGACACGACCATGCTGGCCGCCGAAAGCGAACACCCCAACTGCGCCTATATGTGGATGGAACATTCCCTCTCGCCTAAGGTCCAGGGCGACGTCTCCGCTTGGTTCGGCACTGTGCCTTCGGTGCCCGCCGCCTGCAAGGGCAATGAACTCCTGACCGACGAAGGCTGCGCCGCCAACGGCTACAACGACTTCGAGAAGATCAAGTTCTGGAAGACCCCGGTTTCCAAATGCGAAAGCCAGGGCGAATGCGTGCCCTATCACCGCTGGGTTTCCGACTATATCGGCGTCATCGGCGGCCGTTGAACGGCGAACTTGTATCTGATCTCCCCCTTTGTGGGAGAGATGTCAGCTTTGCTGACTGAGGGGGTAGCCTGCCCCGACCTCGGACTTACCCCCTCTGTCCCTCCGGGACATCTCCCTTACAAGGGGGGAGATTACAATAACCTCCGTCGCTTCCTTGCAGAGGGAACGATGCCGCGTGCCCACGGAGTCCCCATGACCGCCGCCGTCCTGTTCGAAAACGTCTCGCGCCATTTCGGTGCGGTCAAGGCCGTCGATGCGGTCGATCTTGCGGTGGCAGAGGGCGAGTTCTTCGCCATGCTCGGCCCTTCCGGCTCCGGCAAGACCACCTGCCTGCGGCTGATGGCCGGCTTCGAGCAGCCGACGGGCGGGCATATCGAGATCTTCGGCGAGACGGCCGAAGGCGTGCCGCCCTATCGCCGCAGCGTCAACACTGTATTCCAGGACTATGCCCTGTTTCCGCATCTCTCGATCCTCGACAATGTCGCCTATGGCCTGATGGTCAAGGGCGTTGGCAAGGAGGAGCGGCGCCGCGCGGCCGAGGACGCGCTCGCCATGGTGAAGCTGCCCGGCTACGGCCAGCGCCGGCCCGGTCAGCTCTCCGGCGGTCAGAGGCAACGCGTGGCCCTTGCCCGCGCGCTGGTCAACAAGCCCAAGGTGCTTTTGCTCGACGAGCCGCTCGGCGCGCTCGACCTCAAGCTGCGCGAGCAGATGCAGGAGGAACTGAAAACCCTGCAGAAATCGCTCGGCATCACCTTCGTCTTCGTCACCCATGACCAGGGCGAAGCGCTGTCGATGGCTGACCGCATCGCCGTCTTCAACGATGGCCGCATCCAGCAGCTCGGCACACCGGAGGATGTCTACAAGCGCCCGCAGACACGCTTCGTCGCCGATTTCGTCGGCTCCTCCAACGTGCTCTCCAGCGCTATATGCACGCGGCTCGGCATTACCGCCGATGCCGCAAGCCTGCGTCCCGAAGCCATCACCATCGGCACCGCCGGTGCGAACCGGATGAGCCTGTCCGGCACGGTCGTCGCCCGCAGCTTTCTCGGTGCCGTCAACCGCATCAGCGTCGATTGCGACGGCGAAAAGATCATCGTCGCAAACCCGGCGTCTTTGCCCGTGCCCGACATCGGGCAGATCGTGACGCTGTCCTTCGAGCGCGGCGAAGTCCACGCGATGGAGGCGGCATGACGCTCGCGGCCACGGCATCCATCCTTCCAAAACGTCCGGGCCTCCTTGGCCGGCTGTCGGATTTCCTCTGGCGGCACCCTTATGTGCTTCTGGCGATCCTGCTCGGCCCGCCGCTGCTCTGGCTCGGCATCATCTATGTCGGCTCGCTGCTGGCACTTCTGCTGCAGAGCTTCTTTTCGATCGACGATTTTTCCGGCCTGATCAATTACGAGTTCACCTTCGCGACCTATCGCCAGCTGCTGTCCGACGCCAATTTCGACATCATCGTCCGTACCGTGACGATGGCTGCGGTGGTGACCGTGTTCTCGGCCGTCATCGCCTTCCCGATCGCCTATTACGCAGCGCGTTATGCCCAGGGAAAGTGGAAGGCGATCTTCTATCTCGGGATCATGTTGCCGCTCTGGTCGAGCTACCTTGTGAAAATCTATGCCTGGAAGCTGATCCTCGCCAAGGAAGGCATCCTCACCTGGGCGTTTGCCAAGCTGCATCTGCTCTGGCTGCTCGACGCCTGGTTGGCGCTGCCGGTCATCGGCGGCAATTCGCTCTCGGTCAGCTATACCGGCACCTTCATCGTCTTCGTCTATGTCTGGATGCCCTTCATGATCCTGCCGATCCAGGCAGCGCTGGAGCGCGTGCCCGGCAATCTGATCGAAGCCTCGTCCGATCTCGGCGGCACCCCGGCGCAGACCTTCCGGCACGTGCTGTTTCCGCTGGCTCTGCCCGGCATCGTCGCCGGCTCGATCTTCACGTTTTCGCTGACCTTGGGTGATTACATCATCCCGCAGATCATCGGCTCGTCACGCCTGTTCATCGGCCAGGCGGTCTATGCCCAGCAGGGCACCGCCGGCAACATTCCGCTCGCCGCCGCCTTTACGGTCGTGCCGATCGTCATCATGGGCGTCTATCTCTGGGCCGCCAAACGCATGGGAGCCTTCGATGCGCTCTGACCGCTCCACCTCCGCACCGCTCGGCCTGAAGATCGCCGCCGCTGCCGGCCTTGCCTTCCTGCATATCCCGATCCTGCTGATCTTTCTCTACGCCTTCACCACCGAGGAAAAGAGCTACCGGTTCCCGCCGCCTGGCCTGACCCTGCAATGGTTCGCCGTCACCTGGAACCGGCCGGACGTCTGGGAGGCGCTGACCCTGTCGGTCAAGGTTGCAAGCGTCGCCACGGCCATCTCGCTCGTTCTCGGCACGCTCTGTGCGGCGGCCGTCAGCCAGACGCGGTTCTTCGGCCGCGAGACCATCTCGCTGCTCGTCATCCTGCCGATCGCCCTTCCCGGCATCATCACCGGCATCGCCCTGCGCTCGGCTTTCTCGATGGCGGATATCCCCTTTTCGTTCTGGACGATCGTGCTCGGCCACGCGACCTTCTGCATCGTCGTCGTCTACAACAATGCGGTCGCCCGCTTCCGCCGGGTTTCCGGTTCGCTGATCGAGGCCTCGATGGATCTCGGCGCTGATGGCTTCCAGACCTTCCGCCACATCATCCTGCCGAACATCGGCACGGCGCTTCTGGCCGGCGGCATGCTGGCGTTTGCCCTGTCCTTCGACGAGGTGATCGTCACGACGTTTACCGGCGGCCAGCAGTCGACCCTGCCGATATGGATGCTTGAAGAACTCATACGCCCACGCCAGCGGCCGGTGACCAATGTTGTCGCCATGGTGGTGGTGCTCGTCACTTTCCTGCCGATCCTGGAGGCCTACTATCTCACGCGCGACGGCGACCAGATCGCCGGAGCCGGCAAATGATGCGACTATACAAGGGAGAACGGACATGGACACGCAATTGCTGATCGGATCGACATTCGAAGCCGGCACCGAGACAGAGGAACTGATCCTCAACCCGCGCACCGGCGCCAGGATCATCGATCTCGCCGAAGCCTCGCAATCGCAGATCGAGCGCGCCGTCGATGCCGCCGAAACAGCTTTTGACACATGGTCGATGACGACACCCGGCGAGCGTTCCGGCTATCTCCTGAGGATCGCCGATGCGATCGAGAAGGACGCCGACGCATTCGCGGCGCTGGAAGCGCTGAACTGCGGTAAGCCGATCAATGCTGTGCGCAACGATGAACTGCCCGCCATTGTCGATTGCTGGCGCTTCTTCGCCGGCGCCATCCGTACGCTGCATGCGCCGGTTGGCGGCGAATACCTGCCCGGCCATACCTCGATGATCCGCCGCGATCCCGTTGGCATCATCGGCTCGATCGCGCCGTGGAATTATCCGCTGATGATGATGGCCTGGAAGCTGGCGCCTGCCATTGCCGGCGGCAACACAGTCGTTTTCAAGCCATCGGAGCAGACGCCGCTGACCGCTCTGAAAATGGCCCGGCTGCTCGCCGACATCCTGCCGGAGGGCGTCGTCAACGTTATCCTCGGTCGCGGCGAAACGGTTGGCAACACGCTGATTAACCATCCAAAGATCGGCATGGTCTCGATCACAGGCGATATCGCAACGGGCAAGAAAGTGCTGCAGGCTGCCGCCAAGACCGTCAAGCGGACCCATCTCGAACTCGGCGGCAAGGCCCCGGTCATCGTCTATGACGATGCCGATCTGGACGCCGTCGTCGCCGGCATCCGCACTTTCGGCTATTACAATGCCGGCCAGGACTGCACAGCCGCCTGCCGCATCTACGCCCAAGACGGCATCTACGAAAAACTGGTCGCCGACCTGACCTCGGCCGTCTCGACAATCAAGTACAACCTTGCCGACGACACGGAAAACGAGATAGGCCCGTTGATCTCCAAGCGCCAGCGCGACCGCGTGGCAAGCTTCGTCGAGCGCGCCACCGAGCAGAAGCATATCGAGGTGACAACAGGCGGCGCACTCGGCAGCAGGGACGGCTTCTTCTTCCAGCCGACCGTCGTTGCCGGCGCAACACAGGAAGACGAGATCGTTCGCCGCGAAGTCTTCGGCCCCGTTGTCTCCGTCACCCGCTTCACGGAAAACGACCAGGCGGTCAAATGGGCCAACGACAGCGATTACGGCCTCGCCTCTTCCGTCTGGACCAAGGATATCTCCAAGGCGATGAAGGCTGCGTCGCGGCTGCAATACGGCTGCACCTGGATCAACACCCACTTCATGCTGACCAACGAAATGCCACATGGCGGCGTCAAGCAATCCGGTTACGGCAAGGATATGTCGATCTATGCGCTGGAGGACTATACCGCCGTGCGGCATGTGATGATCAATCACGGCTGAATGGCCCGTCCGGGCGCAATTAAACCAAGCCGTGCGATTTCTGCGCGGCTTTTTTCAAATTCCCGATGATTCAGGTGACACAGCCATGTTGCGTGAAACCCACACCCTCCAAAACACGGCGGCGTTGCCACGGTTTTTCTTTCAAACGGAGATTATCTTGATTAAATAAGTCACGTTATTAAACGGAAAGTGCATCCACGTGTCCGGCTCTTCTCCTGTCCTGTCATCCCCGCAGGCCTGTCTGCCGTGCGACGCTCGTGCATCGTGCCAGCATCCTGAAATCAGGATGGCGCCGTGGTGATCGCATCCCCCCATCACCGAATGGACGACGCCGCTTTCGAGCCCCCCTGTCTGGCGTCCGTGTTTTCCGGCGAACATGCCTGGTGCGGCGAAAAAATGATGCTGTCGTCCGAACTGGATAACGCGTTTCCCTTGTCGGATTTTTTCGCATCCGGCAGATTTTCACTGGCGCTCGACACCTATGCCATGGCCCACGGAGGAACCGACCGGCGGGCCGTGGCATCGATGTGGTCGCTCTATTATTTCTCCTGCCTCGCCATTCCGTACATTGTCGCGGCCCGCGCAGAACGAATGCTGCCGATCCGCTTCGACGAAATGACGATTGCCCTTGCTGAAGACGGCCTCCCCTGCGCCCTCGGGCTCCCCCACGAAGGGGACTGGAGCGAGGGCGACGACCTTCTGGCCCTTATGCCGCCACTGGTCGGCCGCCATCTCTCAGATGTCGTCAGCCAATTGAAGGGCCATGCAGGGCTTGCGCCCAAACTCTCCTGGAACAATGCCGCCGTCTACATCGATTACGCCTTCAACGCGACGGAACGGAACCCCTCGCAGGACGGCGACGACTGGGCCTCGCGTGCCCTGTTCGAACAGCAGCAGCTACCGGATGGCTCGGCCAATCCCTTCCTCGGCTGCCTGCGCCACGAGGTGCAGGGCGGCCAGACCCTTTGCCGGCGTAAGGTCTGCTGCCTGCGCTATCTGCTTCCCGGCGTTCCCAGCTGCGGCGAGCTATGCGCCCTCCCAGCCCAAAGAAAGCAACGAATGTGAAACGGTTTCTCGCCCTGACGCTTGGTCTCTTTGCCGCTCTCCTGGCTTTTGCCCATGCGCAGGAGCCCGCAGCGCAGGGACATTGGCCGATGACACTCACCGACGGCATCGGCCGGGAGGTGACGATCGCGAAGAAACCCGAAGCCATCCTTCTCGGCAGCGGTTTCAATCTGGTTGCCCTGTCGCTCATTCATCCCGATCCGGTCCGTCTGCTCGCCGGCTGGTCAAGCGACCTGCAACGGGACAATCCGGAGATATACAAGGATTTCATCGCCCGGTTTCCGGCCCTTGCCGATGTTCCTGTTATCGGCGATGGCACGGGAGACGGCCTGTCCTTCGAAACTATCCTGTCACTGAAGGCCGACCTCGCGATCATGGCGAACTGGCAGGCGGACACGGAACTCGGCAAGCGCGCGATCGACTACCTGGAATCAACCGGCGTGCCGGTCTTCGTCGTTGATTTCAACAGCGACCCCCTGAAAAACACTCCGTCAACCATGCGCCTCCTGGGCAGGATTCTTGAGCGCGAGGCGCAGGCAAATGCCTTTGCCGACTTCTATGAAGTCCATCTGAAGCGGATTACCGACCGCGTCGCGGCTGCGCCCGAGCCCGGCCCGACAGTGCTCATGCACGCTTTCCCCGATCCGGACCGCTGCTGCTTCGCCTATGGCGCAGGCGGGTTGGGCGAGTTCATCGGCATCACCGGCAGCCGCAACATCGCCGACCGGAACATGCCCCGCCAGGGGGGCCTCGTCAGCGGTGAATATCTGATTGCGGCCGACCCAGAAGTCTATATCGCCACCGCCTCGCCGGGCGGAACCTATAGCGGCTTCTCTATCGGCCCCGGCGTGACGGCGGACGAAGCGCGACGAACGCTCGGCGAAGTCGTCAAGAATCCGACGCTGGCCAATCTGTCGGGTGTCCGTAATGGCCGCGTCTTCGGAGTGTGGAATTTCTTCAATGCCGTGCCTTTGAATATTCTTGCCGCCGAAGCTTTTGCGCGCTGGCTGCGCCCTGAACTGTTTGCCGATGTCGATCCGAACGCGAGCCTGACCGAGATCAACGAACGCTTTGCGGCAGTTCCCTTCGAAGGATCCTATTGGATCAGCCTCAATCCCTGAACCAAACTGCCGCCCATGCCTTCCATCCGGCGCACCCCCAGCTTATATAGAGAGGGGAGAATTTGAATGATTTGGATCATTGCCGCGGTCGCAGGATTGCTGATCGTCTATTCCGCACTGCGCTGGTCGCGTTTCAGGCGTTTTGCCGAACCAGTTTTGAGCATACTCGTTGCCCTGGCTCTCCTGTCCGCATTTCTCGTGTGGTGGCGGGAGGGCGGCTCGTCGGGCACCACCGATACACCGCCGCCATTCAGCCAGGCCCGGCCGGCTGTGCAGCCCGAGCAGATCCAACTCGAGAACATCGTTTTTACCCGCAATCGAACGACAGATATGAGCTATCGCGTGACGGGGGTCGTTTCAAACAGGAGCGCCTACGCTCTCGACTACTTCCGCCTCTCGGTCGCCCTCCAGGATTGCCCGGCAGCAAGTTGCAAGAGTATCGGCGACGACACGGCGCTGGTTCTCGCCCGGTTGCTTCCGGGCCAGAGCCAGCCGTTCGAGACCTTCTTCACTTTCCCCAACCCCTATGGCGTGGAGCCCGTCGCGCCGAATTGGTCCTATAGGGTGACCGATGCCAGCGGACGTATGCCCTGATTTCCTCAGGCTATTGTGGCGAGTTTCGCCAGGTCGGCGCGGATCGGGATTGCCGAGGAGCCACGACCCGGGCAGGATGACATCGAAGATTTCGAGGCCAGCACTGCGATCGTCAGGGAGGAGGAACAAGACCCGATACTTGGCTCTCTTTCAACCTGGCAAGCATATCGTCACCAGAAGCGGGGTACGCGATGGCATAGCCCTGCAGGATATGACAGCCGAGCCGCGCCAGTATCTTTGCATGTTCAAGCGTCTCGACACCTTCCGCCACGACTTCGATATTCAGCGCCTTGGCTATATCGACAATCGACCGGATAAGCCTCTTCTGTTCGCGGGACGTCGTTACCGGCATGACAAGGCGCCGGTCGATCTTCAACCGCCGCGGCTTTACCCTGATGAGCCCGATGATCGAGGCATGGCCGGAACCGAAATCATCGATTTCGACATCGATGCCCATCGCCTTCAGGGCCGCCACATTGGCAAGGATCCCGTCTTCACTGTCATCGAGGAAGATCGTCTCCAGGAGTTCGAACGACAGCGTGTCCGGCTCGATATCCAATTGCAGCAACTCGTCGATCAGCGGCGGATCCGCCAGGCGCGCGCCGGATACGTTCACCGCGATCCTTGGCACCCGGACACCCTGCCGCATCCATGACTTTCGATCGTTCAACGCGGCTTTCAGGATCGCCGCATCAAGTTCACCCATTTTTCCGAGATTTCCGGCGATGGGTAGAAACTCCCCGGGCAGAAGCAGGCCCCGCTTCGGATGGCGCCAGCGGGCGAGGCACTCCAGCCCAACAATCTGGCGTGTCCCTGCATCGACCTGAGCCTGATAGAACGGGACGAACTCGCCTTTTTGGAGACCGCGTTCGAACTGCCGGGCGATGCGGCGCTCATCGGCGATCTCAGCCTTCAATTGCGCGGAGAATACCTCCACCCTTCCCCGGCCAAGCCGTTTGGCGCGGTGAAGGGCAATGTCCGCCTCCGGCAGAAGGTCCGACATATTATCCCGGCTCGCACAGGCGATACCAACGGACGCGCCGATCAAGATGACCTCGTCAAGGTGCCGCACGGTCTGTCGCAATTGCAGGACGACACGGTTGGCAATGGTCTTGAGATCATCCAGCCTGGCATAATTGGTGAAGAGCACGGCAAATTCATCGCCACTGATCCGCGCGACAAATGTACTCTCCGGCAAAATCGCCCTCAAGCGGGTCGTGGCGTCCTTCAGGACTTCGTCGCCCCCGGCGTGACCGGCAGTGTCGTTGACTTGCTTGAACCGGTCGAGCCCGACATGCAGGACAGCCAGTTTCTCGACGCTGTCATCCCGCGAAAGTTCGCCAAGGTAACGGTCGAACAGGCGCCTGTTTGGCAGGCCCGTCAGATAATCGTGGTCCGCAGCATATTCTATTCGCCGCGTACTCGCCTCAAGCGCGACCGCGCGCGCTTCGGCAATGGCAGTCTGCCTTTGCAGTTCATTGTTAAGTTTCACATCGGAGGTCACATCCCATTCGACGCCGATGAAGATAATTTTTCCACTTTCCTCGAAGCAATGCGCCCGGGAACGCAGATTTCGGATCTCCCCATTTGGCAGCACGATCCGGTATTGCGAATGATAGGTTTCCCGTCCCTGGAGCGCAGCGTCGAAATCCGCAAGCGCTCTCTCCCTGTCGTCAGGATGGACACTGTTTGTCCATATATCGGCATTAACGCAGCCGGCCATGCCTTCTGTGCCGTAGAGCCGATGCATCTGCAGATCCCAGATGACTTCATCGGTCTGCGTATCATGCTCCCACACCCCGATTTGCGAGGCATCGAGGGCCAAGCCCAGCCGACGAAGAATATTCTGGAATTCCTGCTCGGTCCTCGCAGCCTTCATTGGATTCTCTGTGAGCAGTACAGCGCCATATGAACGCTGTTTTCATATATGATGAAGAAAAATAGCATAGCCCGCGGGAAACCGTGAGCGGCAAACTGCAATTACAGACGTTCACATTCAACTATTTGTATCTTCGATGTCCTGATGGGCGAATGAGGTGCTGCGGGCAAAGCTCGGCGAATTGACACGCATTGCATGACATCATAATCATTCATGGATCAAACGGTTCTCGTGAAAGCGAACGCTTTCAGGGAGTAAACGGGAATGTGATGGATGGACCCGTTCCGGGCATCCCAATCACGGCCGACCCCGCGACTGTAGAGCGGTTAGAAGCTGTCATGCCGGTAATACGGCAAAAGCCACTGTGGTAATGGCCCTGCGCCTGAACCTTGGGAAGGCGAGAAAGCTTCGTTGGTGCAAAGCACCTGACGCCGCGAGCCAGGAAACCTGCCGGTTGATGAAGGGCATAGGGCCCATATGGTGGGATATCCCACGCGCCATCACGGAGGTTGTTATGGCAACGACGACTGCTTCGAGCATTTCGCTCTCTCTCAACGACCGCATCACGGCTGGAATCATCGCTCTCCTGGTTGGCGGTTTTCTGGTTTTTGGAGCCGGTCTCGCGAATTCGGCTGTATTGCACGATACAGCCCACGACGTTCGCCATTCCTATGGTTTCCCCTGCCATTGACCCCCTGATGTGAAAGACCCTGCGTCTTTCACCTTGCGGCAAACCGGCTTGTACCCTGCGGTACAGTGTGCCGATCGCGTCCCGGTGACCGACCTGGGCGCGTTTTGCCATGGCATTTTCTGTGCGAAGCCGGTGCGCAGGCGCCTCTCCGCTCGTCTCAACCGGGGAAACTGAAATGATTATCAAAACCATCATGGCCGCCTTGGTGGCTGGGCTGATTGCCGGCGTTTTCACGACGGTGGCGCAGTCGGCCCGTGTCGTGCCGATCATCCTTCATGCGGAGGAATACGAGGGGAAGGAACCCTCTGCGGAACAGCCTGCAGGCATCGACGGACATCACCAGCAGTCGTCTCTCGGGACAGCGTCCGGCTTTCACGGATTGATGGCCGCACTGTCTCCTGTCACTCCGGCCTTTGCGCATGAAGGCGAGCATGACGAAGGTAGTGGCATCATGTTCGGCATGAGCCGCTTCACCGGAACGCTGTTTGCCAACCTGGTAGCCGGAGCCGGCTTCAGCCTGCTTCTGACCGCCGCCAGCCTCTTGAGCGGCTACCCGGTAACAGTGCGAAACGGGGTGCTATGGGGTGCCTGCGGCTGGCTTGCCGTGCATCTCCTGCCAGCGGTTGGGCTTCCGCCGGAGCTGCCCGGTTTCCCGGCGGCGGACCTCCAGCAACGCCAGATCTGGTGGGTGGCGGCGGTTGTTCTCTCCGTAGCTGGCCTGCATCTCCTGGTGCTTCGCACCGAGATCGCCTCAAAAATTGGCGGCCTGGTGTTCATTGCCATGCCGCATGTCTACGGCGCACCGCAGCCTGTGGATATGTCCAGCACTGTTCCGGCCCTGCTCGGTGCGGAATTCGCCGTCGCAGCCCTCGCCACGGCGCTCGCCTCCTGGCTGTTTCTCGGCTTCGTTACGGGCTTGATCAACGACCGTTTTCTGAAGGCATAAGCCGTTATCGACCGCCTGCGCCTTCGAGATGCGCGCGCAGGCGGTCTTTTCGCGTCCGTTCGTCCAACAGCACGCAGACGTCGCAAAAACGCCCGTCTTTCGTGCGGTAAAAGAGGCAGCAACCGCTGCGCAGCCGGAAGAAGCGGCCGCTGAGAATACCTTCGATATTCGTTTCTACATATTCAAAATGGACGTCGAACGACAGCGGCGATCCGGATTTGCGGACAAGGGAGCGGGCAAGCCCCATCGCCCGTTTCTCATCGCAGAGCGCGATGCCGACATCAAGAAATGCCCCGGTAAGGCCATCCGCAGCAAGCCGCCACAGCGCTGTCGGCGACAGCCCGCTTCGGCTGGCTATCGTATTCACGACGGGGCGAAGGCCTGCAACGAAACCATCGTGAAACGCCGCCAGCGGATCCGAGCCGCTTGCGAAATCGCTGAAACAAAAGTGGAGGCGGCGGGCATCCGCCGGTCGATTTTGTAAGGTCTTTTCGCCCAAAGGCTCGAACCTTACAGCGAGCGTCGATGGATCGAGATCAATCACCCGGCCCGTTTTGAGAAACAGCGCCCCCACAGCAATGCTGAGATGGTGGCTGTAGAACGCCATGAGATGGGCGCCACGGACCCGGTCGTCCATTCCGGCTGCAAACTGGGTCTGGTAGCCCATCAATACCTCGACGAACGCACCTTCAGGATCCCAGGCTTGGTCAGCATTTTCAAAACGGCTAAAGCTCGTCCGTTGGGACAGGGCGACATCGGGGAAGCGCTCGGCCTGCCAGGCAAGCGCTTCACTCAGGTCATCGCCCGAGGGAAATGACGGCTTGTCGCCGAAATCCGCTTGCTCTGCCAAATCCATCGACCATCCGTTTCGAAGACCCGTTTATCTCAAAGCCAGCCGTCCGAAAACCCGGCGACTTTCAAACCCCGTGCCATCACGGGATGCTCGCGCATCCGTCTCCAGAACAAGCCACTGCGATGGTTTTCGATCATCATCACCAGAAGGCCCTGGTCAAGACCAATGATCCGGCTGTTGAGCCAGCCCTCCGATGTCTTTGACGGAATGCTCGGGTTGAAGCTCCCGACAAATTGCCCGTTTTCAAGCACGCCCGGATAGGCCGCAATGATGTTGCGCGTCGCAGAGATCGCCGCCTCCGGCGCGTGGGCGACCGAGGCCAATGGCGCCCAGGGGGCAACAGTGCCGTCATCCGGCCCGAGTGGCGCTCCCCGCGCCGCATAACCTGAAAAATCCTGCCGCCTGCCGTCATAAAGGCGGCGCGGTCGTAGCGGCCCGTCACAAGCCGTCAGTCCCCAAAGATTCGGCCCATAACCGGCAAAACGTCCGGGATTTCGGATCGCATACGCCCTTTGAACCGAGATGGCCCGGCAGGTGTTCTCGAAATAATCGGTCTGCTTTTGCCTCATGGGCGCGTCGCGAATGCCACGAAAATCGATCCAGGCCTGCGAAAACAGGTGCGTGAACAGGGGACCGGCATAAAGGAATGGCCGATCATCCACCGTCATCCAGTCGAAATGACGCGTAAACGCATCATAGCTTTCCTTGCCGATCGGAAAGGACGGCGAAGCGAGCGCCAAAACATAGAGAATGTGCGCCTCGCTGTAACACGTCCAGTGGTAGGGCAAAAATCCACTACGGGGCTTCCAGGCCAGCCACAGGGCTCCCTGCCCATCCGCCGCCCAGGCCCAGTTTGCGCGCGCGTAAAGCATGGCGGCAAGCGAGCGGATTTCCGCCTCAACCGGATCGTTCTCTTCAAAATAAGCTGCGGCTGTCAGCATGCCGGCAATCAGGATGGCGCTGTCGATCAGCGACAACTCGCTGCGCCAGGCGCGGGCTCCCGTCCTCATGTCGAGAAAATGATAGTAGAGGCCCTTGTATCCCGTTGCGTCGCGGTCGCGACTTTGTGGGCTTTGCGCAAAAAATCTCAAGGTGGAAAGCGCTCGTCCCGCTGCATCTGTGCGCGAGATCCAGTGTCGTTCGACCCCGGCCGCATAAGCCGACAGGCCAAACCCCGTGGCGGCGATGCTACAGGGCGAACCCGGCTGGGAGGTGTCGGCAATCAGCCCATTGTCCGGGTTCGCGTGGTCCAGAAAGTATTCGAATGCGGCTTTCTGGAGCCGGTCGATGAGCGCAGTATCGCTATCATTCTTCAGAAGCATTCCGTCAATCACTCCCATGGCGCGAGTCGAACACAGCCGGCCTTCGGGTGCAAATCACCGATTGTTGAACTTCAACGCCTGCAAAATCATCGCCCCTGAGCTAAGCTGTGTTACAGTTTTCTTGTTTTCCGCGACAGGAAGCCGTGATTGGACAGCTCTAATGTTCACAACACTCGCTCTGCTCTTTGCTCTGTCCGGCACGGCTGCGGCTTCCGTGGCGGCTGGTCCGGAAGTCGATGTGGCACTGGTGCTCGCCGTCGACATGTCCGGCTCCATGGATCTCGATGAAGCGCGGGTTCAGCGCACGGGGTATGTCGAGGCGTTGCGCCATCCCGACTTTGTCAACGCGGTCACGGCCGGTCTCAACGGCCGTATTGCCATCAGTTATTTCGAATGGGCTGGCAGCGTCAACGAGACATCCCTGGCGGGTTGGCATGTCATCGAAAAGAAAAGCGATGCAGACGCATTCGCCGATCTGCTTGCCGAGCGACCGGTCTACACGCGCCGCGGAACATCGATCTCGAATGCGATCGCCTTCGCATCCAAACTTTTGGATGCCGGTGCCCCCACCGCCATGCGGAGGGTGATCGATGTGTCAGGCGACGGACCGAACAATCTGGGGCCGCCGGTGTACCCGGCACGGGAGAAGGCCGTCGCCAAGGGCATCGTGATCAACGGTCTTGCCATCCTCATCCGGCCATCGGGCAGCGCCGGGCCACTCGACCGGTATTACGCCGATTGCGTGATCGGCGGTCCGGGCTCCTTCGTCCTGCCGGTTCATCGTGCCGAAGATTTCTCGGTAGCAATCCGGCAGAAGCTGGTGATGGAAATCAGTGGCGCGCCCGCCGCGGAACGCGTCGTACCCGTTCAAGCGGCACCGCCGACGGATTGTCTGATCGGTGAAAAACTGCGTCCGAATTTTCTGGAGCGGTAGCGCTCAAGCGAGCAACAAAACAGCGTTTAGGTGCCAAAGGCAGTGGACGGAGCGACTGTTGTTCAACCCGGCGCAAAGGCGGACAGTGCACCTGAATAGGGCTTCGCGAGGGGTGCCGCATAGGATCCGCGCTTGCTGGTCGTCAACCGCTGCGCAACCAGCGCCTCCGCCTGCTTGACCGCCGCCGAGACGCCATCGATGACTGGGACACCATATTCCTGCTGCAGCGCATAGGCGAGATCGGCCATGCCGGCACAGCCGAGCACGATGGCCTCGGCCCGATCTTCAGCAAGAGCAAGCTCGATCTGCCTGCGGAGCTTGCCAATCGCCCCGGAGGCCGGGTCTTCAAGTTCGAGGACCGGAATATCCGCCGCCCGGACGATGGCTCTGCCGCCGAAACCATAGTGCCGCGACAGGTTCTCGAGCAAAACCCGGGACCGTTCGAGGGTGGTCACAACGGTGAACCTCTGGGCGAGAAATCCGGCCGTCACCAGGGCGCATTCACAGAGCCCGAGCACGGGGAAGCCCGCAAGCGATCGCGCGGCATCGAGCCCGGTGTCGTCGAAACAGGCGATCACAGCGGCCTGTACTCCCTCTGCCTCGCCTTTTTTGATCTCGGCCAGCAACCCCGGCAGAGCCAGTGCACCGTCATAATGCCCCTCTATCGACGCCGGCCCCATTTGCGCGGTCGCAGCAATGATTTCGGTACCTGCTCCCGCGACGGCACGCGCGGCATCTGCCGCCTTGTCCGTCATGGACCGGGTGGTGTTGGGGTTGACGACAAGAATGCGCATTGCGGGATCAGATCACTTTCGCTTGCCTGCGGCGCATCACAAGAATGATGGCAAGCGCAAACAGGATGATGGAGAAGGAGAACAGCGTCGTCACCGTACCCAGAGCGTAGAGCACCGGCGTCGTCACATTGGTCGTCATGCCGTAGATTTCGAGCGGCAGCGTGTTGTAGGTGCCGGATGTCATCAGTGTCCGGGCAAACTCGTCATAGGAAAGCGTGAAGCCGAACAGGCCGACGCCGATGAGGCTGGGTGCAATCATGGGCAGAAGAACGTGGCGGAACGTCTGCCAGGACGTCGCGCCCAGATCCCGCGCCGCTTCCTCATAGGACGGCGAGAAGCGATTGAAGACGGCAAACATGATCAACACACCGAAGGGCAGCGTCCAAGTGAGATGCGCTCCAAAAGCCGAAGAATACCAGGCAGGCTTCAGGCCGAGCTGCTGGAAGACGACGCCGATGCCCAGCGAAATGATGATAGAGGGAACCACGAGGCTTGCGACCGTGAGGTAGAACAGCGCCGTCGCCCCCTTGAACTTGCGGCGAAAGGCAAGACCGGCCAGCAGCGACACCACGACATTGACGACCATCACCATGACGCCGAGCGAGAAGGACCGTTTGAAGGAGGCCCCGAAATCGCCGACCGCCTGCTGTTCGAACAGATTGTAGAACCAGTGCACGGACACGCCGTTGAGCGGGAAGGTCAACCCTCCGTCAGGGCCCTGGAAGGAGAGAATGAGGACGGCTGAAAGAGGTCCGTAGAGGAACAGCACGAACAGAACGAAGAAGGCGGCCAGCACGTAGAATTCCAGGGTGCGTTTCTCGTGGCTCATCTCACAGCTCCTTGCGGATGTCGACGACGCGCAGGATGGCGGCGACCATCAGAAGCACGACGATCAGAAGCACGACGGCGTTGGCGGCCGCGGCCGGATATTGCAGAAGCGACATCTGGTTCTTCATCATCAGCGCCACCGAGGCGCTCTGACCGCCGGACATGACCTGCACCGTCGAGAAATCCGCCATGACCAGCGTCACCACGAAAATCGAGCCGATGGCGATCCCCGGCTTCGCCAGCGGCAGGATAACGTTCCAGAGGATCTGCCAGCCGCTGGCACCTGCGTCACGCGCCGCCTCGATCAGCGATTTGTCGATGCGCATCAGCGTGTTGAAGATCGGGGTCACCATGAACAGCGTGTTGAGATGCACCATGGCCAGCACCACGGCGAAATCGGAATAGAGCAGCCATTCGATCGGCGCCGGGATGATACCCATCTCGATCAGCGTCGTATTGACCAGACCATTGCGGCCGAGCACCGGTATCCAGGAGATCATCCGGATGATGTTCGACGTCAGGAACGGCACCGTGCAGACGAGAAACAACACCATCTGCATCGTCGTGGTGCGGATGTGGAAGGCGAGGAAATAGGCGACCCAGAAGCCGATCGCGAGCGTCAGCACCCAGACCATCGCCGTGTATTTCAGCGTGTTGAGATAGGTTTTCCAGGTAACCCAGGAACCAAGCGTCTCGGCATAGTTGAGCGTCAGGAAATCGGGATAGAGCCCGGCGAAATCATAGTCCCAGAAACTGACGACCGTGATCATCAGGATCGGTAGCAGAAAAAAGAACCCGAGGATGAGAATCAGCGGCGCTGCCTGGATATAGGAAGCCACCTGAGCCGCGACCTTTCCGATACGGGCGGCGAAAGCCGGCTTTTCGGCAGCTTCGATCTGCATGTCTTGCGTGATGGCTGCTGTCACGTGTCGGATCTCCGGTTTCTGCGGAATAGGCACTTGCGATGGGGAAAAGCCCCTCATCCGCCCTGTCGGGCACCTTCTCCCCGCCCGCGGGGAGAAGGAAGGAGCGGCAACCTCCATCGTCCCCTCTCCCCGCTTGCGGGGAGAGGGCTAGGGTGAGGGGCCATCCCTTACGCAGCGATGAACTCATTCCAGCGGCGGACCATGTAGCGGTCCTCGTCCATGACGGAGTTCCAGCACGCCACCTTGCCCATACGCTCCTGGAAGGAGCCACCATCGCGGACGGCGCCGGCCTTCTCCATGATCTTGCCTTCCGGGGACATGATGTCGCCCTGTGCCGGCTTGCCCTCGATCCAGTATCCCCACTCGTCGGCGGTCATGAACTCCTTGGCAGTGTCCATGGCAGCGGAATAGTAGCCCTGTCGGTTGAGATAGCCGCCGACCCAGCCGGACGTATACCAGTTGATATATTCATAGGCCGCGTCGAGCTGCGCGCCTTCGAGATGGGCGGCAAGACCGAGACCGCCGCCCCACGAGCGATAGCCTTCCTTGAGCGGCTGGTATTTGCAGGCGATGCCCTTGGAGCGGACGGCGGCGACGGCCGGCGACCACATGGACTGGATGACGACTTCGCCGGATGCCATCAGGTTGACCGACTCGTCGAACGACTTCCAGAAGGCTCGGAACTGGCCGTCCTGCTTGGCCTTGATCAGGAAGTCTATCGTCGCGTCGATCTCCTCCTTGGTCATGTTGCCCTTGTCGGCATATTTGATGTTGCCCATGGCTTCCATGATCATCGCCGCATCCATGATGCCGATCGACGGGATGTTGAGAATGGAGGTCTTTCCCTTGAAGGCCGGATCCATGATATCGGCCCAGGAGGTGATCTCGCGGCCGACGAGATCGGGACGGATGCCGAGCGTATCGGCGTTGTAGATCGTCGGGACCATGGTGAACAGACCGGTCTCGCCCTTGGCAAACGTCTTGTCGCCGGCCTTTTCGACGAAGCCGACCGTGTGCGGCGCGGTGCCCTGTGCAATGACGCTGTCCGGCATCAGCTTGCCGGTTTTGAACAGCGGCACGATCTTGTCGTAATATTTCAGCTTCTTGATATCCATCGGCTGGATGACGCCGGCCGGAAAGACCTTCTTGAGGATCCAGTATTCGATGTCGGCGATATCGTAACTGTCGGACTGCGTTACGGCGCGTTGGGCGGCAGCGTCCGAATCGGTCGCCGTCATCTCGAGCGTGATGCCGAGATCTTCCTTGCACTTCTGGGCAATGGCGTTGATGTTCGACACGCCTGTGCCGAACTGGCGCAGCGTGATCGGGTTCTGCGCCCAGATGGTCGGGAAGCCGGTGATGAGGCCGGAGCCGAGGACGGCGCCGGTCGCGGCCGCGCCGGTTTTCAGGAGGCCACGCCGCGAAATCCCTTTGGAAACCTTGTTCTCAGTCGTCATGTCATTTCCCCTTTTTGTAACGGTGTATTGAATCAGGCGGCAACGCGGCCAAGCAGCACGGCGTCTTCGAGATCCCAGCTGAGCGGCACCGCATCGCCGACGGCTACGGGCTTGCGGAAATAATCGGCATCCGAGGCGATGACGGTGAAATCGTCGCTGCCGGCGCCGTGAACGGTGATCTTCACCGAGGAGCCGCGATATTCGACGTTGGAAACAATGCCGTTGAACCCGAGCGTTTTCTCCGCGGGTTCAGCCAGCCGCACCCTGTCGGTGCGCACGCCGATATCAACGGGCGACCCGGGATCCCGGGCTTCACCGGCAACCGCGAAGGTCTGCCCTTCCGCAACTTCCAGCGTCACCGTGCCCCCGCCACTGCCCAGGACCCGGCCGGTAAGGACGTTGTGATCGCCCATGAAGCGGGCGACGAAGGCGGTTGCCGGCCGTTCGAACACCTCGCGCGGATGCGCCGCCTGCTCGATGCGGCCATCATTCATGATGACGATGATATCGGCCAGGGCCATGGCCTCTTCCTGGCTGTGCGTGACGTGAACGAAGGTGATGCCGAGGCTCTTCTGCAGTTTTTTCAGCTCTGCCCGCATCCGTATCTTCAGGAAGGGATCGAGCGCCGACAGCGGTTCGTCCAGCAGCAGTGCCTCCGGATCCGTAATCAGCGCTCGCGCCAGCGCCACGCGCTGCTGCTGACCTCCGGAAAGCTGTGCCGGACGACGGTTAGCGTAGGCCTCCATCTGCATGAGCTTGAGCATGTCCAGCGCCTTGGCGCGCCGCGTTTCCTTATCTACCCCCTTCATCTTCAGACTGAAGGCGACGTTGTCGATGAGGTCGAGATGCGGAAACAGCGCATAGGACTGGAACATCATCGCCGTGCCACGCTTGGCCGGCGGAAAATCGGTAACGACGGTGTTTCCGAGACGGACGTCGCCCGACGATATACTTTCGTGGCCGGCGATCATCCTGAGCGTCGATGTCTTGCCGCAGCCGGAGGGACCCAGAAAGCAGCAATAGCTGCCGGAGGGTATTTTGAGACTGATTGCATGCACCGCCGTCGTGGTGCCATAGACCTTCGACACGGATACGATATCGATTTCGGCAGCTTTGGACATCATGTCTCCCCTGTGGACAGGAAGAACAATGCATCAAGCGTGCCAGATTTTTGCCCTAACGTTATATGACTGTAAACGGAGGATTTTTTCCATTCGCGAACCGGCATCGCTTTTTAGGAGAACCCCTAAAACGCCTAAAAAATAATCTTTTGTCTGCAATTTATTCGAGGATCGTATACAATTTTTGCATGAGAATGAGCACAAGTTTTTTCTTACCTTCGACTGAAACCACGCTAGAATGGCAACAGCGCAGGAAACGAATGCCGAGATGAAAACCGCAGCAGTCACCCTTGAAGATACGGTGGATGTCACCACCGATTATATTCGCGACAACCTTCGCGATGCGATCGTTGACCGCCGGCTGGCACCCGGCACGAAACTGTCGGAAGCCGATGTCGGAGCGCTCTTCAAGGTGAGCCGCACCCTGGTGCGCGGCGCGTTGCAGGCGCTCGCCTATGAGGGTCTTGTCAGTGTAGAAAAAAACCGTGGTGCCTTCGTCGCCTATCCCTCTCCTGAAGAAGCCCGTCAGATATTTGCCACGCGCCGGCTTTTCGAGCCCGGCATACTGAGGGAAGCCGCCAGGCACATGGGACCATTGCAGCTGACGCAGCTTCGGCACCTGCTGTTGGAGGAAGGACGATTGATGGCGGAGCGCGGACAGACCGCCCGCCGGGCGGAAATCAAAGCCTCCGGCGATTTTCACCTGATGCTGGCCTCGATGACGGGCAACGCCGTCATGCAGCGCTTCATGGACGAACTCGTTGCCCGCTCTTCGCTGGTCATTGCTCTTTACGGCCAGTCGGCGATTTCCAGTTGCGGCCACCAGGAGCATCAGGACATCGTGACCGCAATAGAGCGGGGAGATCTCGACCACGCCTCCCATCTGATGATCCATCACATCGATCACATCGAGGCCGATCTCGATCTGCGGGAAAAGAAGGGCAGCGACCTCAAGGAAGCCTTTGGGCTGTAAGGAGCTTTACCGGCTTTGCGCGTCGTCAAGATTTTTCTTTTTTGGAAAGAGGAGGAAAAGGCCGAGGGTGGTGGAACCTTGCGAGAGGACGCGTGTTTAAGCGCCGTCAATACGCAAGCAGAGCATGAGGACTATCTTGAGCGACACACGCTTTCCCACCCCTGTCAGAGTGATCGTCAGACATCATCCCGAAAACATCATCGCCAATGCATGGGACGCCGTGGAGTTTCTCCGCAACTGGCCGGCAAGACACAGCGTGGCCTATCGCCGCGCCCTGCAGCATTGCCTGGATGCCCTCGATGGTATCCGCACGCCGAAAAGGGCCTGGCTCTCGTTCACGGCGGCGCTCAGGGAAGAAGGCCTGATTGCTTGAAGAGTTCAAAAGCAAACCTCCCGATGCCCGGCATGCACGGGCATTTTCGTGTGCGGTATCGGGCAATTGCACATCCCACGCTTGACATCCCCTGTCTTTAAACCTGTATTTCCGGAGCATCCTGCTCTCTGATCAGTCAAGCTGCGAGTTCCCATGACCGAAGAAAGCCGAGACACCAAACTGACGGCATCGAAGCGACGCTGGGCGGAACAGGGCAAGTTCCTGACGGGAAAAATCACCCGGCCCGACACCGACCGGCTGCCGCCCGGCCAGCATCTCGTCAAGAACTGGCCGGTCCTCGATCTCGGACAGCAACCGCTGATAAAGCGGGAAGAGTGGAGCCTGCAGATCGTCGGCGCGGTTGAAAATCCGGCAACGCTGGACTGGCAGGCCTTCAGCCGGCTGCCGCAGAGCGACAAGCTTTCCGATATCCATTGCGTCACCACATGGTCCCGCTACGACAACCGTTGGCACGGTGTTTCCACGCATGACCTTTTGGATCTCGTAATGCCCAAGCCGGAAGCGACCTACGTTCTCCTCACCAGCTACGACGGTTATACCACCAATCTGCCGCTGGCCGACTTCGCCTCCGAAGACGCGCTTCTCGCAACCGCCTGGGAAGGTGCGCCGCTGACCACCGAGCACGGCGGGCCGATGCGCCTCATCGTTCCACATCTCTATCGCTGGAAAAGCGCGAAATGGCTCCGCCGCATCGAATTCCTGATCGGCGATCAGGCCGGCTTCTGGGAGAGAAACGGCTATCACATGCGCGGCGACCCCTGGCGGGAGCAGCGCTATTCCGACGACGCGTAAGGCCTTGCAGTCTCAGAAATGATGGCGGCGAACATCCAAACGGACGACATGGAAAACCCGCGCCTCTTGCGAAGCGCGGGTTGAGGGAAGATCGCCGGCCAGCCGTGGCTGCTAGAAATCAGTCAGCCTTCTTCTTGAAGGGTTTGCGCTTGGCGCCCTCGAAACCTGGCTTGTCCCCTTTGGGCCTGTCGGTTCTCGGCTGATCGTATTTTGCCTTGGCGGGCTTCTTCACCCAAGGCTTGGTGTCGGTTTTTTCGGACGTCCGGTCGCCGGCAAAATCGGGCTTCGCGTCGAACTTGCGCTTCGGCTTGGCATCTTTGTTCCAGTCCGGCTTGTCTCCACCGGGCTTCTTGTCCGCATAAAGCGCGCCGCGGGAACCGCCGGACAGATTGGGCATGCCGTCGAGTTGGGTAACAGTAATGCCTTTTTCGAGGGAGCGCTTCGGTCCGACAGCTTCCATGAAGCGGTCGGACCAGTCGCGGGCGATCTCGATATAGGTTTCTTCCGTCTGCATTTTGATCGCGCCGATCTCCTGCTTGGTGATCTTGCCGATGCGGCACAGCATCGGGATCAGCCAGCGGGGCTCGACATTCTGCTTGCGGCCGGCCGACAGCGAAAACCAGACGCTGTCCCCGAAATCGCCGCGCGGCGTCCTCGGTTCGCTACGCTCTGGCCTGTCGCCGCGATCAGTGGATGGCGTGAAGGACGGTGTGTCCATCAGGTCCTCCGGCGCGGACCGGCCTGCCCGCGACAGGCGCACGAAGGCGGCGGCAAGCTGCTCTGGGCCGTGCTTGGCCAGCAGTTGGCGGACGAAATCCTGCTCTTCCTCGCGGATCGGTTCCTCGAAGGCCGGATCGGCAAGAATGCGGTCGTCATCGCGCCGCGAGACCTCGTCGGCCGATGGGGGCTTGGCCCAGGTCGCGGTGATATTCGCATCGCGCAGCAGCCGCTCCGCCTTGCGGCGGGCGCTGTGCGGCACGATCAGGGCGCTGACGCCCTTGTTGCCTGCACGGCCGGTTCGGCCGCTGCGGTGCAGAAGCGTCTCCGGATTGGTCGGCAGGTCCGCATGGATGACCAGTTCGAGGCCGGGAAGATCGATGCCGCGCGCCGCGACGTCTGTGGCGATACAGACGCGGGCGCGTCCGTCGCGCATCGCCTGCAGCGCGTGGGTGCGCTCGTTCTGGCTGAGTTCGCCGGACATTGCGACGACCGCGAATCCCCGGTTGTTGAAGCGGGCCGTCAGGTGATTGACCGCGGCGCGCGTCGAGCAGAACACCAGCGCATTGCGCGCCTCGTAGAAGCGAAGCACGTTAATGATGGCGTTCTCGCGATCAGACGGGGCAACGGTCAGTGCGCGATACTCAATGTCGATATGCTGCTTCTGCTCGGCCTGGGTGGCGATGCGCAGCGCATCCTTCTGGTAGTTCTTGGCGAGCGTGGCGATCGAACGGGGCACGGTCGCGGAGAACATCAGCGTGCGGCGTTCGGTCGGCGCCTCTTCGAGAATGAATTCGAGATCTTCGCGAAAGCCCAGATCGAGCATTTCGTCGGCCTCGTCGAGAACGACGGCTTTCAGCGACGACATGTCGAGCGCGTTGCGGCGGATATGGTCGCAAAGCCGGCCGGGCGTGCCGACGACGATATGGGCGCCGCGTTCCAGCGCCCGCTTCTCGGTGCGCATGTCCATGCCGCCGACACAGGATACCACGGTCGCGCCGGTCAGCTCATAGAGCCAGTCCAGCTCCCGCTTCACCTGTAGGGCCAGTTCACGTGTCGGCGCAACCGCGAGCGCGAGAGGGGCGCCCGCCTGACCGAACCGCTCCTTGCCATCAAGCAGCGTCGAGGCGAGCGCGAGGCCGAAGGCAACAGTTTTCCCGGAACCGGTCTGCGCCGACACAAGCGCGTCGCGGCCTTCCATGTCTGGTCCGAGAACGGCCTTCTGCACCGGCGTCAGCTCGGAGTAACCGCGTTTCGTCAATGCCTGAGCGATCGCCGGGGCGATGCTGTCCAACTCTGTCATAGGTTTAATCTTTCGGAAATCCGGAGGCCGCGCGCGTGTTTCGCTCTGGAGTGCGCAGTTCCGCAGCCGGCACACCGCCAGCCTATACATGCGCGCCTCATACTGTGCTTGAAGCCGGTTGTACAGAGCCGAGCGCATATGCGCCGCAAATGCCTGACAAACAAAACAGCCGCGCATGGACAGCGCGGCTGCAAAAACCTTTGTCCTAGAGACAATCAGCCCGTCAGACGCGGCGAGCGGATGACCTTGTTGAACAGTTCCTTCATCGCCTGTTCGATGCCCTCGGTCGGGCTGACTTCGAAGTAGAAGCCCGGGGAAGCACATTCCTGCATGCGGGTGCCGATTTCGGACTGGAAGGGCTTGATCCAGCTATTGTACCAGCTGTTGTTCGGCAACGGCAGGTAAGTGGTGTAGAGAACTGCAATCTTGATATTGCGTTTCTTCAGAACTTCACAGAACTTGGTGTCGATCGGCTCCTGACAGCGCGCTCCTGTCGTTTTCTTGGTGCATCCCTGCGGTTTGTAGCTGTCGCCGACGCCGTCGGAAACGAAGAAAACGATCTTTTCCGGCGTCTTCGCTGTGGCACCGTCGCCGACTGAAGCGATCTCCGCGTTCATCTTTTGCAGCGCGTCATCGAAACTCGTCTGCTGGTCGTTGTTATAGCCCTGATAGGGAATGCTCATCAGCTTGATGTTCTGCGCCTTGTCTTTCACCTCTTTGAGGTTTGCGGTGAGCTCGGCGACCTTGAGCAGCTTCACATCCATCGCCGTTTCGCCGAACGTATAGGCTGCCATGCGAAACTGGTCGGTAAAGGCTTCCTGGTCTCCAGCCGTTTCCGTCAGCGCCGCGACGGCTTTCGCCACGACGTCGATCCGGATCGTAATTCCCTTCGTGCGGGCGACGAAATAGTTGCTCGTCGTGTCGATGACACCTTTCTCGGAGACGATATGGCATGCGAAGGCGCAGTCTCTTGAGCCGGAGTCCTTCACGTTCTTGGTCGCCTTGATCATATTCGCCACGTCTGTCGGCGTGGCGGCGACACCCATGGACGGCGTGTTGTCGAGCAGCATGTAGAAATCCTGATAGGATTGGGACTGGTATGTCGCAGTCGCCTTTCCCGAAACGGTGATGCTGTCCTTGCCGAGGATGCGCATGAACGAGGTCTTCATCGTCGCCTTGAACGAGACCTCCGCATTGATATCCCTGCCCTTCTTTCTGACGATTGCCTCGACGGAATCGACGCTCATGTTCGGATCTTCGCTCTCGATCTCATCAAGGCTGCCACTGTCTCTCTGGGCATTGAAAAGCGCCAGCGCCTCCTCTTCGCTCAACGGCACGGGACCATCGTTCGGCATGGCAATCGCCTGCGCAACACCGGCCGACTTTTCGGCGAGCGCACCCACAGCCGCGGCATCGGCGGCATCCTGCAGCCGCGATTTCAGCTCTACGGCCCTTGAATAGTCGATGGCCATCCCGGCGCCTCCGAGCACGGGGATAACCGCGATCGCCGCCATGATCCCGAAATTGCCTGCACGATCCGAAATCAGTCTTTTCAAGAGCTGCATGACGCCCACCCCAACCTTCCGCAGCCGGCCTTTGCCGACGCTTATGTAAATCTAAGGGGGAAGACTATCGGACAGATTCTAAATTGCGGTAAAACATGTTAGTTAACTAATATAAAAGCAAAAAGATACAGATATACGGGAACGGCTTTACGGTTTGTTCACCATGTCAGCCAACGGACGCAGCCTTATCGTAGTCGATGAAGTCCTTTGCACCAGCCTCAATGGCTTATGAGCGCTCGGAGACTGAAACGGCTTCCGGATGATCAATCCGGAGTTTTTGGTTTCGCGCAACCGTTTGTCTACCCTGTGCCCTCATCCCAGGCCTTGAGCCGAGCATGACGAGATTGTGTTGCGTCGCTCAGCGTCAAAACCATGGACAGAAAGATGCCATAAAGCGGTAATTGACCGGAAACAGTATGAAACGGCGGCGGCGGCTTCTCACACATGATTTTATCAGCGCCATGAATGCCGGCACGCCCTACACCCATCCACTCGACGGTGCCGGACTAACCCCACGCTGATCGAAGACTTTAAGCGTGTTGAGAAAGATGGCTTGCCATCACGGACTTCAGTTCGTCAGGTCGTAGGGAATGCGGTAGCCGTTTTCCTCGAGCCAGGCGATCAGCGCCTTCGGCTCGTCGGTCTGGATGATCGTCGCGCCCCGGTCGATCCAGAAACCCCAGCTCTCTTCGGGCTTGCCGTCGAGCACCGCGCGCTCGTCGCCGCGGCCGCCGGCCAGCATGCCGGGTGCACGGTTGACGATGGGATAGGTGTTGACCCAGAGGTGCCAGTTGCCCCGCGCCGCGGTCGCACGCGCCTTGGCAGAAAACAGGACGCCGCCGTCCAGCGTCATCGGCGTGTCGCCCGCATGCCAGTTGACGAGCTCGGCCGCCGGCGCATCGAAGGCATCCGTCGCCTGGCCCATGAAGCGCGCATCATGCACAGCGTCGTCAGCCAGGATCGGCATGAAAGTGACGTCGGAGCCGACCGCCTTCATCAGGGTACGGGTGTCGGCGATGCGGCGGTCATTCCACAGATTTTCCTTGATCAGGATCTGTCCGGCCATCCCCAGCGACCGCGCTTCGGCAGCGATTTCGGGTAGGACGGCGGCCGTCAGCTTGTTGTCGATGTTGATGATGATTTTGCCCTTGGCGATGGCAAAGGCCTCCTTCAGGGTCGGCACGGTCTCGTCGGTGACGATCGCCTGCCCCTCGATCACAAGCCGGCATGTCTTCAGCTCGGCCAGTGTCTTCGTCTTCGTTTCGCCGCGGCAGGTCGTGGTCCGGTCGAGGAAGTCGTCATGCATCAGAACGAAGACGCCGTCGGCTGATTTTCGCACATCGAGCTCGATCATCTCGGCGCCGAGAGCGATCGCATTGCGCATGGCATCGAGCGAATTCTCCGCCCGGACGATCCGGCCGTTCTCTTTCCAGCCCGTCCGGTGCGCAACCACCATGATGTGGCTGCGCCAGTCGTTTGCCCGGTTCAGCCTGTCGAGGATCTGAACCGTTCGATCGATGTCGGAGGACTGCGCCGGCAGCGCGAACAGCGCGCAAACAAGGACGGAAAGGAAGAGAGCAGTAAAGCGCATGCGATTCGCTCCTGAGCCGGTCGGTTCAGAAGCGAGTAGAGGCCGGGCATGACAGCCCGGTGAATCCGCGATGACAGACTGATGAAACCTCTGTTTCAGATTGACGACAGAAACGACGTACTCCGGTGTTAATTTCCTCTCGCCGGAGCTTAAAACTCACACGCTGGCGGCGATGAACCGTTCTGGCCGGAAGGTGGCAAGCAGCGGATGGCGCTCGCCGGTGGCGATTTCAAACGCCATCAGCTCGCCGACGATCAGTCCCAACGTCGCACCGCTATGGCTGAAAGCGACGAAATAGCCGGGAACGGCCGGCAATTCGCCCAACACCGGTTCGCCGTCGCCCGGAATAGGTTTGCGGCCGACGCCGTAGGAGGCGACTTCCAGTTTGGGATTGCCTTCCAGTATCATCGAGGCCCCGGCAAGAAGCCCCTCCAGCGTCGATGGCTTCACACTGTAGCTTCCGTCGCCATGCTCCTCGACCTCGTTCGCCGCCCAGTCGGCATCGATCGCAAGCGTGCCCCCGGGTCCCGGCCGAACCGCGACGTGTGGCGTATTCAGGACGGCAGTAAGCGGATGATCCACGGGCTTGGTCGTCACCAGCAGAGCGACCGGCGTGCCGTCATCGATCCGCTGTCCAGCGTCCGCCGCCATTTTCGGAACGGACGGGCCGGTCGCAAGCAGGACGGCATCGGCCTCATAGCATTTGCCCGAGGCAGTTTTAGCGCCGGTTGCGCGACCGTTTTCCACACGGACGGTCGCGGCCCCCTGATCCGTCACGAGTACGCCGCCGCGCGAGGAAAACTCCGCAAGCAGCAGCTTGATCAGTTCCGGAAGATCGACCCACCCCTCGCCGGGGTTGAAAATCGCTCCCTGCGGCGTGATCGCGCTGGTGTTGATGCCCGGCGTCACGGAAGCGACGTCGGCCTCGTTCAGGTGAAGCGCGTCATAAGCGAGCGACACCTCGTGGCGGAACGCCGCATCAATCTCGTTGGTCGCATCGTCCGCATCCCAGGTCAGCCCGCCCTTGAAGGAGAGCCAATCCGCCTCAGCAAGGTTTGCCGCGAGCGTCCTGTAGCGGTCGATACCGGCCATCCGCAGCAGATGATACGGTTGCGAGCGCATCCGCGCGGAATTGAGCCATGAGAGGGAGCGGCCGGAGGCACCGTTGGCAACCGGTCCGTCGTTGAGGAGGGTCACGGCAACACCGCGACGCAGCAACTGGACCGCTGTCGAAACACCAAAAATGCCGGCGCCGATGATGACGACGTTAGAGGCTTTGTTTTCACGCATGGTCAGACTTTCAGTTTCGTTTCGTGGATTGGCAAGGCGGGTTGAAGCATCCCGCGTGTTGGCGACGACCGTTCACAGAACTTCGGCGAGGAAGCGCTTCAGGCGCGGGCTTTGCGGATTGTCGAAGATCGCCTCGGGCGTCCCGGTTTCGACCACGCGGCCCTCGTCCATGAAGACCACCTGATCGGCGACCCGCCGCGCAAAGCCCATTTCGTGGGTAACGACCACCATGGTCATGCCGCGCCGGCCAAGATCTGCCATCAGGTTGAGCACGCCCTTCACAAGCTCCGGGTCGAGCGAACTGGTGACTTCGTCGAACAGCATCACTTCCGGTTCCATCGCAAGCGCGCGGGCAATGGCCACGCGCTGCTGCTGGCCGCCGGAAAGTCCGCCGGGTCGATGATGCTGTCGGCTGGCAAGCCCGACATCGGCAAGACGCGCCTTTGCCAGCCGCTCCGCCTGCGCCTTCGGCATGCGCTTGATCTGCGTCAGCGACAGCATGACGTTTTCCAGGGCCGTGTGATCGGGAAAGAGGTTGAAGTGCTGGAAGACCATGCCCACCCTGCGACGCAGCGTTTCGGGCTTCATCCGGAGTGTGCTTTCGCCATCCAGACGCACGTCGCCGCTTTTCGGTTCGACAAGGCGGTTGAGGCAGCGCAGCAGCGTCGATTTTCCAGAACCGGACGGGCCGATAATGCAGGTGACGCTACCGGGCCTGACGGTAAGATCGACCCCCTTAAGCACCTCCAGATCGCCATAGGCCATGCCGAGACCCTGCGCTTCGAGGCTGCCGCCCCTGAATTGTGCGTTATCCTCCTTCCGGGGAGCGCTGGCGCCTGCGAGTTCGTCCACCTCTTCCAAACCGCTCGTCAGTTCACTTGGCCTGCGCTTGCCGAGCCGCAGCCGCGTATCGATGGTATTGACCAGATGGGTCAGCGGCACGGTAATCACCAGATAGAAAATGCCGGCCAGCAGCAGCGGTGACAGGTTTCCCGTGACGACGGCCTGGTCCTGGCCGACACGGAAGATCTCGCGCTCTGCAGCCAGAAGTCCGAGGAAATAGACGAGACTGGAATCTTTGACATTGCCGATGAACTGGTTGACCAGCGCCGGCAGCACCCGGCGCACCCCCTGCGGCACGACGATCAGGCGCATTCCCTGGCCATAGCTCATGCTGAGCGCCCGGCAGGCCTCCATCTGGCCCCGGTCGATGCTCTGGATGCCCGAGCGGAAGATCTCGCCGATATAGGCGCCGGCAATCAGGCTAAGCGCCAGGATGCCCAGCGGATAGGGGGAAGGACCGAAGATTTCCCGGCCGATGCGGGCGAACCCCTGCCCGATAATAAGGATGGTGACGATCGCTGGAAGACCGCGAAAAATATCCGTGTAGATCCGGGCGGGAATGCGCAGCCAGGCGGACCGCGATATGCCCATGATCGCGAGAATCATGCCGATGATGACGCCTAGAACCGTCGAGGCGGCGGCGAGGATCAGCGTGTTCTTCAGGCCGACCGTGATCATGGTCGGCAGGACTTCGGCCATCGCATTCCAGTCGAGGAAGCTGCGACGGAGGTTTTCAAGCCAGTTCATCCATATCGTCCTTGAGCCGTGGTGCGTCCGGGCATCTCAGCCAGCTTCAGACCCGGCCGCCGGTGGGCGGCCGGGTGTCGGTCACTTCTTGGGAAGATAGGCATCCGGCATCGGGGAACCGGGGAACCATTTTTCGTAAAGCGTCTTCCAGGTGCCGTCCTGCATCGCCTCGTGAAGCGCCTTGTTGAGCGCCAAACGCAGACCATCATTGCCCTTGCGGATGACGAAGCCGGCCGGCGCATCGAAGCTTGGGATATTGACGGTGATCTTGAGGTCCGGATACCGGGCGGTATAATCCTTGGCTGCCTCGTAATCGAGGAAATGCGCATCGACCGTGCCGTTGTTCAGCCCGGATACCGCCGAGTTGTTGTCGGGGAACTTGACGAGATCGGCGCCGGCGAAGTTCTTCTCCGCGTTAATCTCCTGCAGCGTGCCCTGGACCACGCCGAGCCGCTTTGCCTTGAGGCTTTCCGCATCGACAATCTTGGCGTCCGCCGTCAGCACCGAAAGATAGCCGGCGAGATAGCCATCCGAGAAATCGACGGTCTGCTTTCTCTTGTCGGTCGTGCCGATCGCGGCGACGGCTACGTCGAAACGCTCATTGGCGACCGACGGCATCAGCGCGGAAAATTCCTGTCCGGTGAAGATGACCTGATCCTTCTTGAAACCCATGCGTTCGGTAACATTGAGAAACAGTTCGATATCGAAGCCGGTGAAATTGCCATCCGCCGTCGTGAAGACATAGGGTTTGGCATCGCCCATCGTGCCGACGCTGATGGTTCCCGGATCAATCAGGCCATAGGGATTGTCCTGGGCGAGCGCCGTCGAAGCTGTGCCAGCGGCGAGCGAAAGGGTTATTCCCAACATGGCGGCCCGCAGGCGACCAAGAGGGGACGATTCGGTTCTTCTCATTCTCGTCATTCGTGTTCTCCTGCTCTGGTGGCGTTGCCGGTTCGGATGCGGCTTGCATAAAGCGCGTATCGACCGTCATTTTTTCATTTTACCCAAAGAGACCGGTCTCTTTTCGATTGAGACCGGTCTCTTTCGGATATCAAACTGTTATATTCGTATTGACCCTGCGTCAATATGTCATGTACATCGCTTCCATGGAAAAAATTCCGGCAAAAACCGTCTCTGTCACAGTGGCCGATGTCGCCCATGCCGCGGGAGTATCAAAGGCAACGGCGGCCCGGGTTCTCGGCGGATACGGCACTGTGAGCGACAAGGTGCGCGAGGCCGTGAAAAGGGCTGCCCAGGCCCTCGACTATCGCCCCAACGAACTCGCACGCAGCATGACCACGGGACGATCCGGAACCATCGGGGTCGTCGTCGGCGACATCGAAAACCCGTTTTTCGGCTCGGCCGTTCGGGGCATTACAGATGTCGCCCGGCTTGCAGGCTTCAACGTCATCCTCGCCAATTCGGGCGAGTCGCTTGCCGCAGAAAAGGCCGCAGTAAAAACACTGATCGCCAAACAGGTGGACGGGCTGATCATTTCTCCCGCCAAGGACAGCGAAATCGAACACTTAAGGGAGGCCGAGCGCTCAGGCCGGCCGCTTGCTCTGCTTGACCGCGCAGTCGCGCGGCTCGACGTCGATACGGTCACGACCGACGATTTCGAAGCTGCCCAGGCTATTACCCGACTGCTGATCGGCCAAGGCCACCGGCGCATCGCCTATCTCACGGCGTGCGACACGCCTGACCACTGTTTTTCACAGCTTTCCGATATCTACACAAGTTCGGTGCGCCTTCGCATTGAAGCTTTCATCGGCGCCTGCCGCGACGCAGCCATACCGGACGCAGCCAGATGGGTCCGCGTCGGTGCCGTCAATCCGCAGGCGATCCGGGCTATAGTCACTGAACTCTTCAACGCAGCAACTCCGCCGACTGCAATTATTGCGTCTGACAGCCTGATCGGTCTTGAAGTCTTCAAGGCCGTCCGCGAAATGGGCATAGCGCTCCCCGGCGATCTTTCGCTGATATCCTTCCACGACGCCGATTGGACAGCGGTTACCTCGCCGCCCGTTACGGTCGTCCAGCAACCGGTTTACCAACTCGGCGAAACCGTCGCGACATTGCTGATCGGCCGCCTGAAGGGCGAAACGGGGCCGGCCCGCACTGTCGTTCTTCCCACCAGACTGATCGAACGCGCCTCTGTGGGCAAAGCCAGGCTGGTCGCAACCGCAATCTAGCCAGTATTGCCTCTGACACGGCAGACTGCGTTTCCTCAGGGCGCCCAGGTGTAGCCAAAGCGATACAGATCGCCTGCCCGACCGGCATTATACGGCACGGGGACGACAGCCACCGCGAGGCTGCCGATATCACGGCCGTTGGCAGACAGGATTTTTGCAAGACGAGGCGGAATTCGGTTTCCTTCCTCGCCCTCCGCTGGCCACACGGCAAGCACCGGCCCGGATGGAAGAAGGACGTCGCCGGCCGGAAAGCCGGGCATGACGACCGGTATTTGCGGAAACTGGATCCGCAGATTGCCGGCGACGATCCGGTCATCGACAAGAACAGCGGCTGGCGGTGTCTGATGAGCCTCCGCGACAGCATGCGCGAAGCCGGCATAGGGCGTATGGGCGAAGGAGTAATCACCCAGCATCGGGCCGATGAACACCCTCGCCCAGAGCATTACGACCACACCCACGGCCAGGATGCCGGCGACAGTCAGGAAAGCCGGCAATCTTGGTGTTGCATCAACGCCTGCCGCATCGATCTTCAAAACCAGATACAGCGGCAGAAGAGCGGTAAACAGGGAAAGCCATTTCGGTCGGATATGGGTGGCTCCGATGCCGGCAACGACCAGAACGAGCAGGACGAAACAGATGACGAGCATCCTGCCGATGATGCGTGTCCACTGGTTTTCAGCTTTCAGGATCCTGCCAAGCTCTTTCCGGAAGATCAGCATAAACACCAAAAGCGAAAGGGCGATACCTTTCACTGTTGCGGTTAACAGCGAAAAAAGACCTTCGACAACATGCGGCAGGGCGGCGTCATCCGCGCCCTCCTTCATTTCGGCGACCGTTCCGCCGCTGGCATGTCCGAAATTTTCGAGAACCCAATAGGCATGAGGAGCCACGATCAGCGCGGCAATCGCCACGGCCACAAGAACCCGCCAGTCGAACAGCCGTTTGCGCAGGTCTGCTTCCGGCAGGACGGCAATGATCGCGGCTATCGGAATGATGACGAAATTATATTTGGAAATCACGCCCAGGCCAACGGCAATCCCGGTGACGACATACGAACCCAGCCTCGGGTTTTTAAGCGTTTGCAGGAAACCGTAGAGAAACAGCGATACCGTGAAGAGCGCCGCGACGGTGTGGGAGAGGTCGCGCTGTGAAAGGAGAAAGACTGGCGGCAAGGTCAGCACGCCCAGCATGGCGATAGCAGGCAGGCTGCGCTCTGAGGTGATCGTGCGGGCGGCAAAACCGTAGAATATCAGAAAGCCGAACAGAAAACCGTTTTTGACCACGGCCAGCGCGGCGACCGACAGGCCGAACACGGCCGCGACAGCATATTGAACCCAGTTGTAAAACGGCGGCTGCGTACCGTAGCCGAGCATCAGATATTGCGAAAGAAACGCCTGTTCGGCCTCGTCGATTTCAAGAGAATCCGACCGGAGGATCCGCAAGGCCATACTGAGCAGACAGTATCCTGCGATCAGGTGGAATACGATATTGGGTCTGCTGCTCAGGATGCGAGCCATTCTATATCCTTGCGGTGGGCCGACGAAATACCGGGACGGGGCAGGAAAAACAGGAGAGGCCATTAGCCGAAAACCTCGGCGATTTCCAGTCGCTGCGGCGCGGACGAACAGCTCTGGCCGGAAACAACAACCAGAAGCTCCCCTCAGCCTTCCAAATGGCGCCGGACGTTCCTTCCCAGCGTGACCCGTATCCCGCTGCGTTCCGCCTCTGCGATCCGGCGTGCGATCAGTCGTTTCTCTCGAGAAGGCTCATGAACCTGCGAGGCCGCGGCCCAAGCCAACGCAGACGCACCTGTGGCAATGACATCGTTATACCCGGCAAGATAAGGAGTCTCGAAAAAGGAGAAGCCATAAATGGCCAATTCACCGACATCGCCGGCCAGAAAGAACAGGATGGCGCTGGTTCCGACAGTCGGCAACATGCCGCCCAAATCGCGCCGCATGCGCTCGCACAGATCGGTGGGCGGAACGCGCAGTACGATTTGCGCATAGGCGCCCAGTTCCCGGCGTTTTTCATGAAGGCGCGTCTTGTTGCCCTTGAATCCACCATGCGGGAAGACGCAGAACCGTATGCCATGCTCTCTCAGGAACTGTTCCGGAATACGGCCCGCACTTCGCTCGCCGTCTTCCTTGAGATTGTGGAAGAGGATGTCGGTTCGGGAGCCAAGCGCGGCAGGGCGTTGCTGCGACAGGGCAATACCGTTGTTCAAACGAACAACGACATCGAACGCATCCACATCCACACCCGAAAGGTCATCCATCACCGTTTCGGCAGGACCGATGATAACGACGCGTTTTCCGCGAAACATGTGCGGGTGAAGCGTTGCAATACGCCGTGGATTGAGCGGACTGACACCGATCCTGAACCGCAGCCACCGCTGACCCCAATCAAGGGCACGACCGACGCGATGCAGCACGTTAAGAGGTGAGGTCATCAGGGCTCCGCATTCGCGCCATGGGAGTAGGCATCCACGGCCCTGCCCGGATGCCGCTCCCGGATATCGAGGAGCATGGAATGCAGAATTGCAAAATCGCCGATATTGCCTTTGAGATTTGCATAAATTACTGCGACAGGAGCGGTCATGATGCTCTTTCGGGCGGGCGCGGTTCCATCGAAACGTGGTTCCATCGAGACCGGGCGCGTTGCACCTTGGGCCGGGGAAGGTTGTCTTGCCCGCGTCGGAAACCTATGTCAAGTTCAAGCCCGGCATGAAGGAAACAGGCATGGAGATCGACGCGGTCGTGACTTGGGTCGACGGCGAGGACCCGAGACATCAGGCGAAAAGAGCCCTTCATCAAACCGAAAACGCTCATCCCGTCTCCGTTGCGCCAACCCGTTTTGCAAGCCGCGGCGAGATCAAATATTGCCTCTGGTCGATCTTGACCTTCTGTCCGTTTGTCCGGCGGGTCTTCATTGTCACCGATGGGCAGCGCCCCGACCTTCTGGATTCGATGATCGCAGAGCGCCCGGACTGGAGTGGCCGTGTCGAGATCGTCGACCATGCGGTCATTTATGGTGAGCACGCGGATTTGCTTCCGGTATTCAGTTCCCGCTCGATCGAGACAATGCTTCACCGCATACCGGATCTGGCTGAAAATTTTATCTATCTGAACGATGACATATTCGTCGGCCGGCCACTGACGGCAGACTATTTTTTTCAAGGCCAGATGCCGGTGCTGCGCGGTAGGCTGGTGCGCTTTCCCAACCGGACGATCGCCCGGATCAAATCGCTGTTTCGCCGAGGCCGCAGGCGCGCCGGCTTCAAGGAAGCGCAACAGCAAGCTGCGCGTCTCGTGGGAACCAGGGATCGTTACCTCCTGGCGGAACACCATCCGCATGCCCTGCGACGCTCGACCATGGCAGGTTTCTTTGCGGACAAAAGCGCAATACTCCGCGCGCAAGCCGGACATCGCTTTCGCAGTCCTGAACAGTTTTCTCCGATCGGGCTCGCCAACCATCTGGAACTGGAAAAAGGCGCACCCGTCGAGGCGCCTGACGGACTTGGCTACATCAAGCCACCCAGGCGCCGGTCTGCCAGGGTGTCCATGACCGCAACATTGGACGCCTTGGTCAATGGCAAATTATCCGCAATCTGCGTCCAGAGCCTGGATGCCATGAGCGAAGCCGACTACGAGGCAGTCCGTTCGGGATTGGACCTGTGGTCACGGGACCGGCACTCTGAATGGCTCAGGATGAAGGCATGACGTTCTCGCGGAAGCGTCTGGATCTCTCATCGAGCCGGGGGGAATAGGGTAAGGCCGTGTCATTCTCGCGGAGCCGCTTGAGCAGCGTGTGCGTACCAAAACGTTCCGCAGCTTCACGGCGGCAATCGTTGATATAATGCAGCCGCCCCTCGTCGTCCGCCGCGATCCTGTCGATGACCCCCTCGACCTCTTGCGGCTCACAATATAGTGCCAGATCTCCGAAGGTCGCTTCGAAAAATGGCGGCAGAATTGCCGGCAGGCCGGAAAGCACCGCCTCGATGATCGTTCGCCCGAATGCCTCATCCCGCGCACGCGCCGGAAAATTGATGAAAATGTCGAGTTCGGAGAGATAGCCCTCGACGCCTGCAACCCCGAAGGGCAGCACCACCCAGTTGGATGGCAAGGTGCCTAGCCGTTCTGCCGCGGTCGCTGCTCCGCCCATGATCTTGACGACGATATCCTGCCGATGCGGATAGGCTGCCCGGATCTCGGCCGCATCTTCCAACCATTTGCCTGCATGGTCCCGGCCATGTCGGCCGACAACGATGGGCGATGTCAGCTGCGCGCGTGGTGCGAAATGGAAATCATCGACGGTAAAGGCCGGCGGCCAATCGCGCGGCGCCGTCCTATCCGGAATATCGGCAGCAGCGATCGCCCGCTTGCCCTCTTCCCGGATCACCGGGCTTATCGGATAGATCTGCGAATTCGGAAATCCGATCGCGACGACGCGGCGATGCAGCCCGGGCCAGTCGAAAACCGCCTTTCCGTCCTCGCTCCATGCGGAATTGTTGACGATGTAGAGGGCCCGTTTCGTCTGGATCTTTTTTGCCAGCCGGCCGAAAACAGGCTTCAACGCCATGCGCGGCCCGCGGACGATCAGGGTCTCGCACCGGATGCTGTCGACGTCGTCGACCGCAACGATATGCTTCTGATAGGGCAGAAATCGCTCCGCCATCCACCGGCGTTTCCAAGGCGACCGCTTGACCGGGCAATTGACGATCAGAACGCTTTGCCCGGCATCCATCAGCGCCAGGAGTTCGGTCACGGTGGTGGAGGCGTTTCCTCCCATGAAGGCACAATTGGTCACGATGCAGACATCGACGGTAAATAACCCGCCGTCCAGCATGTCCCGTGCGATGACGATACCGCCTGGCGGCGGCGCTGCAATTCTCTCGTAGAACCGCCAGAAACGGGCATATGGTTTCATCGTTCGAAGTCCGGAAATCCTGGTCATGTCGGAAGGGGTCAGGGATGTCGTCGCAATCCCGACCGGTGTCGCTCGATCTGTTTCAGGACCCATTGGACCTGCTTGTCAAAGGTTCGATTAAGGGAACCTGATTGGCCTGTCAAATTCGCGGTTCCTGTCGCCTGGCTGCGGAGCCGACGGCGTGCGGTGCGCGTTACGAACCGCCAGCGTCTGCTATTCCCGCCAGTGTTCGGCAACCCATGGCGTTGGCCGGATGTAGTGGCGCAAATAACGGAACGGTGCTTTTTTGCGCCGCTTTTTCGTGTCGAAGACGCCGGCAATATGTTCCAGCGGCGTCACCGCCACTCCCTTTTCGCCATACCGGCCGTCGATGGCATGCTGTGGCCAAAGGCCGCGCGGGAAAATCACCACGCGTGCGTCCTTCGGCAGGCGCGGCGCAAGAATGTAGTTCAGCGGGAAAGGCCAGCGGCAGTCCTGCCGGAAATGCAGAACCCAGCGGCGCGGAAAAAATGTTACGCCACCCGGCGCATTGCGACTGACGAAACGCTGCTCGTAGCGATAGGTATCGGCCACGGCTTGCGGATCGGCGCGAAACATTTCCTGCAGCGGCAGAAGCTTTCCAACGGGGAACCGAAACAGGGAGGTTTGCCCGAGGCGCTCCAGCGGCGTCGTCTGGTTTTTCGCCATGACCACGTCGTCAGCCCCGCCAACCTCGAAAAAGCCGTCGAGCGACGACACGATGACCAGATCGAGATCCAGAAACAGCACCGGGCCTTTCAGGCTTCCGAGCGTCGGCCCCCAGAGGCGCGCCTTCGGCCAGATGCCCCTTGTGTTTTGCGGCATACGCTCGACCTCGAGCGGCGGCAGATCCTCGCAGAGGATCGCAGGATGCAGCCCGGCCCGGTTGTCGGTGAAGCAGGTGAAGGTAAAAGGCGGCGTGATGTTGCGCGCCACCATGCCGTAGAGCCTGTTGATGAAGGGAGCGCCATATTTGGTGCCCCAGCTGATGCAGATCACTTGCTTCACGCCGCCACTGGCTGCCAAAACGTCCAAGGCTTCCTCTCCATTCTCACACGCCGCCCACGGCAGCCATCAATCCGCCCGGCTCTAGCATGTTTTTTTGAAGGGGAGTGCCCAACTTGTGAACCCGGTGACATTTTGTATCGGTGAACGCCCTCGGACCACCGTTCCTCCCCGCATGTGCGGGGAACACTCTTACTGGAAGCCGATGAATTCAAGGGACAATTTCCATGGGGTTTTGTCCACGAGTTTTTGAGGGTGGGCGGAGCGTGCTGGCATGAGGAAATACACGAAGGGCGCTCGTTCCATTTTTGGAGAGCGCCCTTCGCAAACCCGGACGGCTTCGCGCGCGACAGGGTCACTGCGGCAAGGCCATCGGCAACGGGTGATGGTCCATAGATGCGTTCGAATGGTCGCCATTTCAAGACCATCAAAAACAGCCCTGCTTACGCCGGCTTGGCAACCACAAGCCGATTACCATCCAGGTCCTCAAAGATCGCTATGTCGAACTTCCCCGAACTCCGTTCTTTCGGCTGATGTCCCAGTTCCGCAAGGCGTGCCAACTCAGCATCGAGGTTGTCCGGTACAAGCGTCGCGCTGGACCTCCCTGCTCTGTCCGCGTCTTCGAAGACCTGGACTGTCGATCCTCCGGGGAAATCCCATTCCATATCTGTTTCCATGGGGACGCGATCGGGCTGACGATCGAAGAAGGCCGAGTACCAGACCCTGGCCGCTTCCATGTCCGCAACCGCAATCCCAGCCAAAATGGTCTCGAACGCCATGACCTTTCCCTCCCTGTTGCTGGCCTAGTCCGGGCTAACCGTGGATGGCGGCCTGATATCGGCGGGGGTTTCGGTTTCGCCTTCGTCCTTTGCAAACGGGTCGTCGGCTTCCTGATTGACCTTGGTCACGTCTTCCGATTCCTGTTCGGTGAGTTCGTGCTGGTCTTCGGCGCGCCTCCAGTGATCATCGTGAGCGCCTTCAGGCCGACCCTCGTCTTCCCAGATTTTGTAGGCACGTTCGCGTTGCTGCTGTTCTCTGTCGTCCATGTCCATCTCCTCACACTGATCGTAGATAACTCCGACGCTGGAGACTCGTTCCAGCGGGGTTGTCGGTCATTATTTTAGGATTTCATGACGTGATTGTCGGATGGCCAAGGCACCATCTGACAAGCGCCGTTCGATCGGTCTCGATATCTCGAATGATCCGCTTCGGGGACAGAAGCGCCGTGCGCGCGATCCCGCCTAGCCACAGCTGTGCCCCTCGACCCGATGCCCTCCCGGATCGAGCCATGCCTCGCCCTCCTTGAAAGCAAGTCACCGGAAGGCCCCGAATGGGCCTACGAGATCAAATGGGATGGCCTGCCGTGTCGCGGTCCACGCGGAACTCGGCGGCAAGGTCGACGGCCACAACATCTCGATGCTCTCCCTCGAACAAAGACGCATTCTCGATCCCCTGCTCGAACACCTTCGAACTCGGCCAGGACCGCAAGACTGGAAAGTCGAAGGCCGAGAACGTTTCCGCGCTATAGGACAATCAAAGCCGGCTGATCTTTTTGGTGGACCGGGCGGCCTTTGGTCTTTGTCAGCTGGTATTTTCGGCGCGTTCCGGTGTCACTGCCCGTCCTCGTTGGCGGGTTCGACATCGCTTGGGGTCAATCCCCGCTGACCTGTTCGCCATTACCTCGGGCGACCAGCTTTCGGGGATCAAAATACGCTCGGAAAGCAGTGATCTTGCCGTCCGCGCTCTCGATGACGCTCACGCCTCCGTAGCGAACCGCCGCACCGTCTATCACGCCTTCGCTCCTCCACTCGAGTGCGGCAACATCTTCGTTCTCGAGGACGTTGACGAACTCCGACTCGATATCCTGGAAAGCTTCGATGTAGGATTTCCAGAACCGCCTTGGGCCGTCAGCCTCGCTGGCATCGTGTTTCACGAGCGGGTTTGAGAGTTCCGCGTCGTCGGAGAACAGGCTTGCAATCACATCGACGTTGCCCGAATCCTCGAGGCGGTGAAGGGCATCGATGAAAGCTTCGGTGAGTTGCGTCATACGTTTTCCTTCCGATCAATCGGGCCTTGAACCTTCTCGATGCAGGATTGTTCCGGTTCGAGGCAAATGGTGAAGCAGGCAGTGGACAACAACGCGACTGAATATCGGACGACACCCGACGGCAGATGATCGTGGTGCACGGGGCAGCTTTGGCGCAAAAACAATTCCGACCTGAGCAAGGAGCGCCAAACTGCGCTGGTGAGCGACTCATGCCCGCCGTCGCGCGGTAGGACGCCACATGGAAACCCGCCCTTAGTGTCACGGCACGTGGCGCGACGGGGTCCACTGATCAAACGCCTTCCAGCCAACCGCCGGTAAAGCCGGCCCGACGGAGCCCGTTGATGATGTAGGGAGAACGCGACACGATCTTCCAGAGGAGGTCGGATCGGTGGTTTTCGATCATCAGGGCGATTGGTCCCTGATTGATGCCGATATGCTCTGGTGCGACCCAACCTCGTTCCGACCCGTCGTCGCAGAGTGTCGGGTTGAAACTCGCCGTGAATCCGTACGGATGATCGTCGCGCAGTCCGATCTTGTGGAAGTGACGAAGCGCCGGCATCACGATCTCGGGCGCAAACGGCAGGGACGCGGCCGTTGCCCACGGCGACAGCGTGCCGTCGTCCGGTCCACTCGGCGCACCGCGCGCGATGTAGCCGTGAAATTCTCGGTCTTTGCCATTGATCGTTCGGCGCAACGGACCCGGGCCATCGCTCGCCGTGACCCCCCAACTGTTCTCATGATAACCGCTAAAACCTTGCGGGTTTTCGCAGGCATAGCGGCGCTGGGCATATGTTGCGCGGCGGCTGTTCTCGAAATAATCGATACCGACTTCACGCATCGGCGTGTCCTGGATGCCTCGGAAATCGATCCAGATATGCGACATCTGGTGAATGAAGAGCGGTCCGGCATGAAAATGCTCTTCACCACCCACGTCAGCCCAATCGTAGCCGCTGGAGCGGGCTTGGGGACAGGTGTCCTGTGGGATCGGGTGGGTCGGCGAGCCCAGCGCCAGAACGTACATGATCAGGCTTTCGTCAAACCCGGTCCATCGATGTGGAAGAAAACCTTGGCCCGGCATCCATCCGTGGGTGAGCGTCGCCTCTCCGTTCAGTGCCCAGGCCCAGTCGACACGGTGATAGAGCCGGTCGGCATAGTCGCGGATCAAATCCTCGGTCTCGTTGTCCTCCTGGTAATATGCCCTCGCGGTGACGACACCCGCCATGAGCAGCGCGGTATCGATTGTCGAAAGCTCGCAATCCCACACCCGGCGACCCGTTTCGATATCAAGAAAGTGGTAGAAGAAGCCCTTATATCCCGCGGCATCAGGCTCACCTCCCTGAGGCAAGTCGTAGAGAAACCGAAGGACCTTGAGCGTATAGTCCGCTGCTTGCTCGCGTGTCACCACTGAGCGAGCGACACCTACCGGAAGAGCGCTTAGGCCCATACCGGTTGCAGCTATAGAGGCTGGGGCGCCGTGTCGATTTCGGTCGCGAACGAGACCGTTTTCTGAATTGACGACCTCCATGAAGTACTGGAAGGAAGCATCCTGAAGGTCGGCCAGCAAGGCTTCGTCCGACCACTCACAGCGCTTGTCCGGTTCAGCATGATCATTGCGCAATATCTTGGCACCTATCGTGGGAGCTCAGTCTAAAACCTGATTTAGGACTGCAACCCTTGTTCGGCGAGGCCTCAAAATAGTAAATTGGGCGGCGGACGTCGAACCGGTTCTTGTAGAATGTGCCACACGGCGGTCTTGGGACGCGCCTCCATCACAGGTTTCTAAAAGAAACCCGCCATATACGCAAAGCGGCCATCAATACCGGGGCGAACGAAATTGTAGCCGGTCGCCACCTTGGTCCCATCCGGCTTGTGCATGGCCCATATGGCCAGAAGCTCGCCATGGTGGACGAAGACCTTTTCGGTGCTGAAATAGGTTCCCGGCATGGTCCTTTGAAAGTTCTGAATGTGCGCGATGAGGCCAGTGCGGTACTCGCCTTGGCCGCCCGGGTTCGTAAACACCATATCGTCGGAGACGCTCTGCTCAAGCAGGCGCTCACGCTCGTCGTCGGTGATGTCGCCGTAGGCGGCAAGATATGAGTTCCAGTTCCGCTCAAGCGTTTGATTGTCCATGATCGATTCCCTCTGAAGCTGTTGTCGGTAACGCAGGCTGTCGGTCCAAGCTGGATTGACGCCCAGTGAGGTATCAGATTAGGTGGCTCATCTCACACGGTCGATAATCTGAAACCCAAATTACGTTATCAATCGTCCAATTATGGATATCATGCTTGATCTCATCCGCCTGCTTCGCCCCCGCGCGACCTTGTTCGGTGCGGGCTTCGACGCGTTCGGCGAGTGGGGTCTTTCTTTTCGCAAACGAGACGACCTTCTTTTCTGCCGGATCGAGCGCGGCGAATGCCAGCTGGTCCGACCTGGCTACGCTACGCGGCATATCAAAAAGGGGGACTTCGTTCTCATCCGAACTTCGACGCCCTTCACGCTTACCTCGAACGGTTCGGTAGAACCCGTGGACAGCGAAACGGCAGTGTCGGTTTCCAAACGGAACAAGCTTCGCCTCGGCTCGGGCGAAGGCCGCCCCGTTACCCTTCATGCCGGAAAATTCGTCGTCGAGACGGCCAACGAAGCCCTGTTAACCGGCCTGCTGCCGCAACTGATTCACATCGCCGCTGACGGTCCCTCGCTGGGCCGCATACGATCTCTTCTGGCCATGAACGAGATGGAGGCCCGCGAACCTGGGCCCGCGAGCGAATTCATCATCCTTCGGCTTGTGGAACTGATCCTGGTCGAAATCATGCGTTCGCACCACTTGCAGGAAAGCAGAGAAAACAAGGGACTGCTGGCCGGACTGTCGGATAAGATAACCGAGCGTGCCCTCGCAGCCATGCACCGGGACGTCGCGCGCAATTGGACTGTCGCCGATCTGGCGGAATTAAGCGGTGTCTCCCGATCAAAGTTTGCGACGCGGTTCAGAAAGGTCGTCGGGACCGGTCCGATCGAATATCTCCTGCAATGGCGGATGGCGCTGGCGAAAAACGAACTACAGGCGGGCATCAAAAGTGTCAGCGAAATCGCCTTTGCCATAGGGTTTCAGTCTTCAAGCGCGTTCAGCTCGGCTTTTACGCGGGAAGTCGGATGCCCACCTTCACAATTGAGACATCCAAATAGAGTCGGGCCCACCTGACCGAAGTCATGCTCCTGATCCCCTGTTGTGTCCCTATGGCGCTTCGGCGGACCTCGCCTTCATGGTCGCGTGGGCCCACCAGACGAGTTCATCAAGGGCCGCTTTCGTGGAGCCGAGCAGACTTTCCTCGATATCCTCAATGGGCTTGTCTGCACCCATCGGCGAGGTTGACTTGAAGTCGGCGCCGCCGATGTGGACTGCGCCTGCGGTCGAGACCATCTGGAGCGCAACCGCGATAAGGCGTAGCTGCTCGACCGCCCGCGACCCTCCAGTCCCGCCGTAAGCGATGGCGGTAAACGGCTTGCGGTTCCACTCCTTGTAGGCCTGGTCGAGCGCGTTCTTCAGCACGCCCGTGATCGAGTGGTTGTATTCGGCCACCACGAAGATGAATCCGTCATACCGTGTGAGCGTTTCCTGCCAGCGCAGGGCCTCGGGGTTTTCGCTGGGCACCGAGATAAGCGGTCCCTTCCCGTCGAAGAACGGCATCGGATGGTCGCGCAGGTCGAGAAGCTCAACCTCGATGTCGTCACGCGCCTGTGCCTGCTTCAATATCCAGCCGGCGGCCTTGTCGGCGTACCGGCCGGGCCGGGTCGAGCCAATTACGATGGCGATGCGGGGTGTGTTGGTCATGATAACCTCATCTTTTGATTTCGGATGCCGCTGTTCAGGTTATTAGCCGCCTGGAAGAGCGGTCTGGCTTGGTTTGCGGATCGGCAGCCTAAGACCTGTGTCCGGCATCTTCCTTCGAGGCCTGCGCCAGCGCCTGTGTGTCGACATACTCCCGGATGTTCGTCACTTTGCCGTCTCGGATTGTGATGGCGAAGACCCAGTCGTCCTTCCAAGCTTTGTTGGTGGCTTTGATCTTTCCCTCGGCGAAGCCGACCACCAGAACCCGGTCGCCCTGCGCCACATATTCGTGAAACTCCATGGTGGTCGTTTCCATGTCTTCGGAAGCTCTCTGAAGCAAATCCGCCAATCCACCATGCCCGCGATGCGTGCCCGCCAGGGGCCAGTCCTTGCCCGGGATGATCCACTCGATATCGTCGGCTGTCAGCGCCAGCAGGCGCTCTCTGTCGCTGTCGCCCATCGCGGCAAAAAAGTCCTTCACGGTCTGGACGTTCTGTTCGATGCCCATCTGTATGTCTCCTCTCTGATGTCAGGGTCGAGTTGTGTCGGTGATTCAGCCGCCGCTTACGCCGAGTTGTTGCAGCATGACGGACACGGCGTTGTAGCAATGAAAGGAGGCCACCTTTCCGTTCTCGAGGTGGAAGACATCGCAACTCGGGACATCGATCGACTTGCCCGTGGGAGCCAGGGGGCCGGACGGAAGCGCCAGCGCGCCTTCATGCGTTCCCCGTGTCGCGAGCTCGACAACGACGACGTTCTCTACGACGTAGATGCTGAGAAGCTCGCGGTGGACGTCAGGAAATGCACGTGCGAAGTCGGCGATAGACTTGCCAATGGCCGGTCCCCGAAAATCCGTGCCGGAAGGAATATCGCGCATGTATCCGTCGTCGGAGAACATCGACACGAACTTCTCGGTATCCGTTCCTCGCCCCTCGGCTGCGGCATAGAATTCTCTGATTATGTTTTCTTGGCTTTGCATGATCGTTCCTTTTCTGATCGGTCCCCTCCGTCATGCCTCAACCTGGGCGGCCAGACGGCGGGGACGTGTCGGAGGTTCAGCCGATATCGACGTTCATGGCGAAGTCCCAGGTACCGGCACCGTTTTTGGCGAGGCCGATCATCATCAGGCCAAGCGCTTCAAGCGTCTGCGCCATCTGAAGACCGCCGACGTCGAGGGGGCGTAGCCCAAGACTTTCAAGGAACGTCGAAACCCGTGCCTTGGCCTCTACATCGTCGGCGGCGATGAACGCGTCGAGACGCCCACCCTTGGCAAGGACGTGGCCGAAGATGGTGTTGAACGCCTTCACGACATGTGCGCCGTCGGCAGCGGCCTTGGCGATCTCCTGCGCGCCGGAACTTCCCGCGGGGGTGACGAGGCTCGTCGCATCCGGGGAAACCGGATTTGAGATATCGATGATCACCTTGCCGTGGAGCGCTTTTCCAAAGTCGGCGACAACTGCCGCCGCACTTTTGTATGGCACCGCGAGGATGACGATGTCGCCTGCGGGCGCCGCGCCGTACGTCCCTGTGATCGCTCCGGATGCGAGCTTCTGGGCGAGTGCCTGCGCCTTGGCAGGGTCACGGCTGACGACCTCGACGACGTGTCCGGCTTTGGCGATACGGCCGGCGATGTTGGTCGCCATGCCGCCCGAGCCGATGATGCTGATAGTACTCATGTCAATTCTCCTAAAAGGTTGAGGGCCGATAGAGCCGTCTCTAAGCGGGTCAGGCGGCCGGGAAGTAGTGGCCGTTGTCCAGGTCATCGAGCAGACTGGGCTGGGCCGGTTCCCAGCCAAGGGTCTGGCGCGTGATGGCGTTGGATGCCGGGAGATCGAGCGTCACGAGGTTCGCGAGGAACCCGAAGTATCCCGGCAGCATCAGGACATCGGCAGGGATGCGCACGGCCGGAAGACCGAGGCGCTTGCCAATGCCCTCGGCGATATCGCGGAACCGGACGCCTTCGCTCTCGATCCCGTGCCAGGCTTTACCAGCCGTACCCTTCTCAAGCGCCAGACGGAACAGGGAGGCAAGGTCCTGGGCGTGCACGGCCTGCCACAGGTTCTGGCCGTCTCCGGGGTAGCCGATGACGCCCTTCTCCTTGGCCAGCCCGATCAGCAGCGGAACAAAGCCGGCACTATCGGTCGCGCTGTGCATGACGGGAGGTATCCGCACGACCGAAGACCGTATGCCCTGCTCCGCAAGGCCGATCACCGTGGTTTCCACGTTGTTGCGAACCCTCAGCGTCCCCTTGTATGCGTCGCCCCCGGGAAGGGCCGGGTCGGTCTCGGTGGCTGGCCTGCCCAGGTTTTCCCAGCCGGGTGAGCCGATGCTTCCCGATACGACCAGTGGCTTGCCGGTGCCAGCGAGCGCTTCGCCGTAAGCGAGCATGATCTCGACTTCCGCTGCGGCGACGGCGTCGAGCCCGCCCGAGGGAAGCAAATCCTGTCTATGGGCGACATGGATAACGCCGTCCGCTTCTCTCGATGCCACCTTGAGGCCTTCGAGATCGGAAATGTCCCCGCGCCGCACCTTGGCGCCGAGCGCGGACACCGTTGCGGCTGCCGTGTCCGATCGGGCCAGAGCGGTCACGTCGTGGCCGGCGGCGATGAGATCGGAGATGATATACGGCCCGGAGTGGCCGGTACCGCCAGTGACAAAAACGTGCATGGTATTGTTCCTTGTAAGTGGTGTGATGCGTGTAGTGATATCGGCGAACTCAGCCGTGTAGGCTGACACCGATCGAGAAGTTGCCGTGCTTGACCGAGTGGGTCATGAGGCCCAGCCAAAGCATGCAGGCGTGCTCCAGCGTCCGTGCCATGGACAGATTTCCGGTATCCATTGGCCGTAGCCCGAGGCTCTCGACGAACGTCGCAACGCGTGTCTTCGCTTGCGCGTCGTCCCCAGCGATAAATACGTCCAAGGGGCGGCCCACGACGGCTGGGCCGGCTGCCAGCACGCTTGCGTTCTGAGTATTGAACGCCTTGACGACGGAAGCATCCGCTGGCGCCACCTTGGCGATTTCTCGGGCGCCGAAACTGTCTTCAGGGGTCAGGAAGCCCGAGAGGTCAGATTTGATCGGGTTGGTGATATCGACGAGAATCTTGCCTGCCAGCTTTTCGCCGTACTGCCCGACCGCGTCGAGAACGGCTGAGTACGGGACCGCCAGGATGACGATATCCCCGGCCGGGGTACCGCCAAACGACCCTGTCGTCGCTCCGGTTCCGATCCGATCAACCAGCACCTGAGCCTTTGCAGTGTCGCGGCTGATGACCTCCACGGTATGCCCTGCCCTGGTGGCGAGGCGACCGATCGCCGCGGCCATACCGCCAGCGCCGATGATACTGATCGTTCCCATTCGTAATCTCCTTACGAGTCGGTAGCGTCCGAATTCCTTCGAACGTTTCCGCCACATCTTTTGAAAGACTGATCCAGGCTCTATCAAAAGACAACTGGACCACTGATCCGAATATGTGGATCGCCGATCCATTTGTCAAGGAGGCAATCGTCAGAAACGTGGTTTGACGAAAGAGGTTCTCCCACATGCGAGCAAGGACGGCAGTCTCCGCATTCCGGGCGGCGTGCTGACGCACCACTGCCTCAGCAACTAGAACTGTGCGGACGGAAGGAAATGTCGCAGAATTCGACAAGGGTTGTGCGCTAGCGCACCGTCTCTTGTCCGGACGAACCAGAGCGTCGGGGCCATCGCTTTGTGGTGGCGTAGCGCAGCTATCTTGCTTCGGGGGACGTGGCGGAGCTTCCCGCCAATAGCGCTGCATACGCTGTAAGTCTGCCTGAGATGAACTCGATAAACAGTCTCATACGTTTCGTATTGCGCATCTCGCCGTGCGTGAGAATCCAGATAGGGCCGATCGGATAAAGGCCCGTGCCAGGCACCCTCACGAGCAAGGGATCGGCATCTCCGATAAAACAGGCCAGCTTTGCCATCCCCACCCCCTTGCGCACCGCGACGATCTGGGTCTCCGCATCGGTGGTCTTGAAGCTTGTTTCCGACATCGGAACGTCGATCTCGCCGCGATGACAATCAGGCACTCCGTGGGTGTTTTTAACAACCAGTCGAAGCGTACCCTGCTCGCCAGCGTTTCGCCTGGCGAGCAGGGTACGCGCCATGTAGACCCCGCCGCACAACTCGGGACCTTTCAGTCCATGCAGATTTTGCGGCAGGTTCTTGCGGTCGGCGACGACACGGATCGCCACGTCGGCCTCACGGTTGGTCAGATTTGCCTTCGCCTCTCCGGTCATCACTTCCAACTCGACCTCGGGGTGTCGTTCGGCGTATTCCGCGAGGTCCGGCATCAGAAGGTATGTCGCGATCGTGGGAGGCATCGTCACGCGCAACGGGCCGCGCTCGCCTTGGTCGCGGCCTGAGACGCAGTTCTCCAGCGATGTCGAGGATGCCTCCATCTGTTCGGCAAAATGAAGAACCTCGTCTCCCGCGCTGGTGAGGCGATAGCCCGACGGGAGTTTCTCGAACAGGCGGACGCCAAGCCGTTCCTCGAAAAGGGATATGCGCCGAAGGATCGTAGAGTGATTGACATCGAGCCGACTGGCGGCCGCTCGGACGGAACCCTGCCGAACGATGGCAAGAAAATAACGAACGTCATCCCAGGCAATCATAGGTGGGAACACTCTTCTCGCGTTGCGGGGGTGGGTATATTCAACGAATGAGTACCGCATCTTGTGGATCACCGATCCAGATGCTATTTAATGCGGACCAGTGATCCGTTTGTCAAGAGGTGCCATATGCGGGCCGACGCGAGAAAAAACTACAGCCACATTCTTTCGGTCGCCCGCGAAGTCGTCGCCGAGCATGGTATCGACGCATCCATGCGCGACATTGCCCGCAAATCAGAGGTGGGATTGGCAACGCTTCTTCGGCACTTTCCGACACGCGAGGCTCTGTTCGAAGCCCTGCTCTGTACGAACCTGGATGCGCTGACGCAAAAGGCGGTGGAACTCGAGACGTCGAATCCGCCTGCGAAAGCGCTCGAATCCTGGGTTGGCGATTGGGTAGCCTTCGCCCAGACCTACAAAGGCGTCGTGTCCATGATGGCCGCCGCCCACACAAACCCTGCCTCCGCTCTGTATGCATCCTGTGCCGCCGTGCATTCGACGAGCGCGCGACTACTGGCCAGTGCGCAGGAAGAAGGTACAGCGCGCGCGGATATGAACGGGGATGACCTGTTCGCCCTTATGACAGCACTTGGCTGGGCGGTCGACCAGCCCTCGTTCGCTCCAAGGGCGGATCATCTGGTTCGCCTCATTACGAGCACGATCCTGACGAGGCAGTCTGGCAACGACGTCTACAAATAGGCGGTCCGCGACGCCGTTCTGTGACGTTTCCCTGTTCTCTTGGCCGACATGGCAAAGAAACCCTCCGATACCACCCGGGCCGAGAGCGATGGTGTTGTTGCGGCGCTCGATCCATTTACAGCGCGCCAGTTCCAGCACCTGCCTCTTGTTGAGCTTGGGGATGGCTGCGAAGTCGAAGCTGTCGAGGCTTTTGACGACAGGGAATTTGGCCGCCTTGATACGGCGTTCGACCTTGCGGCGATCCCGCTCGATCATCTCCCTCTCGGTAACGCTTGCGCGCGACGAGGTTCCCGTTCCGGTTGGTTTGCGTCTGTTCCTGCCTGAGAGCTGGACCGGTGATCGGATGGCCAAGGCTGGGATTCCGCAAGCCATGCAGACATCCCGCACGAAGCCGGAGATCGCCTCACGAGATCGACCGATTGATCGCGGCTGGCATCCGGTCCGGTACAGTGCTGGCTGACGCAGGCTACGGCCTGTCAGCGGCCTGCCGCCAGGGACTGAGTGGACGTAGCCTCATATGGGCGGTTGGCATTCCCAGGCATCCGAAGGTCTATCCTCATGATGTTGAATTGATCTTTCCCGTCTCCGGTCATGGGGCGCGCCCGCGCCAGCATCCGATTTCCAATACCCTTTCGGTTGCCGCCGAAACGATGTTGGCTCCTGCAAATTGGAAAAAGATCAGTTGGCGGCGCGGCACGAAAGGCCGCCTGACGGCACGCTTTGCCGCATTGCGCATCCGGATCGCCCGACGGCACACCGCAACGCATTCTCGACAAGGGACAGCAGCACATGCCGGGCGAGGAAGCCTGGCTGGTAGGCGAGTGGCGATCACGACGAGCGAAAATACGACCTGTCCAATTTACCGGCAAACGCCACATTGACAATACTGGCAGCCGCCATCAAAGCGCGATGGGTCTGCGAGCAGGCGCATCAGCAGATGAAAGAGGAGCCTGGTCTCGATCACTTCGAAGGCCGATCGTGGCAAGGGCTACATCGGCAAGCGTTGATGACGATGATCGCCTACGCTTTCCCCCAGCACCAGAGATTGCAGACAGCAAAGCGGGAAAAAAAGACGCGAAAAGTACGCAAGGGGCCGCCTGAGCCCACCTTGCCTGCCATCCGTCAAGCCGTAATCACCGCACTCGCAATATCCATAACGGGAATCCGATGCCCCCACTGCAAGGACTAATTCGAAACGCAGAATCAGTTCTGCCAAAGTAGTGTTAGGCCTCCTCGCTTGCCCAAAAACTGCGAAGTCCTCGCCCACAGAGAATTGAATCCTGACTTATGCAACGACCAGTCCGGACTTGTGTGAGGACAGTCCGAGTGGTTGTGGCGATGGACAGAAATGGTGGGCCCGGAGGGACTCGAACCCCCAACCAAGCGGTTATGAGCCGCCGGCTCTAACCATTGAGCTACAGGCCCTTCTCCGGCGTGTCCGGCCCCGCCGACCAATGGCAGAGGGCGGGTGGGACTGGCTCTAGCGGAAAATGGGTTTTCCCACAAGACGTTGCCGCAATCCCTACACAATCAATGCCCAAGAAAGAGCGTAAGACATATCGGAGAGAAGCACCCATGACGTCATTCACTTTCGCCCGCCGGGTTCCGGCCACTTTTCTGGCTGCCGCGCTTGCCGCTACGGCCGCAGCGCCCGTTTTTGCGCAGGACAGAAGCCCGCGCGAGCCGATCATTGCTGTCTCCGGCGAGGGCCGTTCCGCCGTGGCGCCCGATATGGCGATCCTTTCCTTCAGCGTCGTCAAGGATGCCAAGACCGCCCGCGAGGCGCTCGATGCCAACAACAAGGCGATGGCGGATGTTTTGAATGCGCTGAAGGGATCGGGCCTTGCCGAGCGTGATCTGCAGACCTCCGGCTTTGCCGTCAACCCGCAATACCAGTATCCGGACAACAGCGACGGCGGCAACCGTCCGCCGGTGCTGATCGGCTACCAGGTCGCCAATTCCTTGACGATCAAAGTGCGCGATCTGGCAAAGCTTGGTGAAATCGTCGATCAAGCCGTAACGCTTGGCGTCAACCAGGGCGGGTCGATCCAGTTTTCCAACGACAAGCCGGAAGCGACGATCACCGAAGCGCGCAAGGCCGCGGTGAAAGATGCCATGGACAAGGCCGCGATCCTGTCCGAGGCGGCAGGTGTCAAGCTCGGCCGGGTTCTGGAAATTTCCGAAAACGCGGCACGCCCCGAGCCCTTGCCGATGATGCGCAGCATGGCCAAGGAATATGCCGCCGATGCCGTGCCGGTCGCGTCCGGAGAAAACAGCTATACCGTGACGGTCAACGTTACCTTCGCGATCAATCCTTGAGAATAACCAGCCGATTGCCCGTGCAGCCCTCCGCGATACAAACCCCGCTCCAGCGGGGTTAATTTTGCGCCATTGCATCGTCTGCAGAAAAAGCAAAAAATCCCTCGCCGCAGAACAGCGAGGGGCCAGGCACTTTCCGCGGGGCTGAGGGAAGACGAGCGGAAAGGCTATAGGCGAAGCGTTTGCCTGCGACGACCGAATTCGGCGATCGTCGCCGGCAGGATCAGACCGCGCGGCTAACGGCCGATGACCGGGCAGCCGCGAACATTGGCGAACACGATGTTGCGGTAATCGCCATGACGGCGGCCTTCAACCACGACGCGGCGCGGCGAGACATCGACCACGCGGGCGCGGCGCAGACCGTAATCACGCGCCTTGTCCTCCGCGAGACCGGGGGCGCAGCGGCCGCGGCGTCCATGACCCCAGCCAGGACGCTGGTCGCGATCGCGGTTCCAGTCGCGTTCGTCCCGGTGACGGTCCCGGTCGCGATACTGAACGTCCAAGACGCCATCTGAATAGAGGCCGAAGCGGATCGTATCCGCGGCAGCCGGGGCGACTGTAGCTCCGAAGGCCGTCAGGCTTATAAGGCCGGCCAGCGCCAGTTTTGCGAAAATCTGTCTCATATTGATCTCCCGTTATGTGAACTTTGCATCCGCCCTTGCAGTCTTCGAGGGCATTGAGGAGACATTAGTTTTCTGCGGCTGAACGGAATCGGAATCTGCCGTTCATCGGTGGTTCACGCGAACGGATCAGCAGGCGGGCTTTAACGGGATAGAGCCGCGTCGAAGACCCGAATATTGCGGTAATGGCTGAGACGCGTGACGGCACCATTGTCGAATTCGAATACGAAGACGCTCGGGATCGAATAGGATTGGCCACTGGCCGGCGGGAAACCGGCCATGGTCTCGCGGTAGTGACCGCGGGCGGTGACATCGACGGCCACGCGCTGCCCGAACGCGTCGTGCATCAGCACCATATCGCTGAAGCTCTCATCGAAATGGCGAAAATAGTCCATAACCGCCATGCGGAGTGGCTCGGCGCCGATGGTCCGCTGGCCGGTCAATGAATCAAGCGCCACATCCTCGTCCAGAAACCGCGCCAGCGCCTCGAAATTCCGTTCGTTCAGTGCTTCCATAAAATGACTGGCAATGGTTTGTGCATCGGTCATGTTTTCCCCCACGGTCGGGACGGCGATAGCCATCGGCGGTCGATAATATAAGGGCGTCGGTCGTGTTCCGGAAGACGTGCCGCGACTCATCCGGCCTGATCTGCCTTATCCGGAAACATGCAAGACGATCTCCCGACGGTGCGGCCGGTCGCGATGCTCGAACAGATAAAGCCCCTGCCAGGTACCCAGCATCATCCGTCCACCGGCCACCGGGATACCGATCGAGACCTGAGTCAGCGCCGCCTTGATATGGGCCGGCATGTCGTCCGCACCTTCGTCCGTGTGAACAACCCAGCGCATGGACGGATCGGTTGAAGGCGGCACGAGACGCTTGAAGAACTGGTCGAGATCGCGCCGGACATCGGGATCGGCATTTTCCTGAATGACCAGGGAACAGGAGGTATGGCGTACGAAAACGGCGAGCAGCCCCTCCCCGGCTCCGGCCGTGCGCAGAAAGGCATCGGCTTCGCCGGTAAATTCATAGAGGCCGGCCCCGCGCGTGGACAGCGTCAAAATGGTTTGTGGCATGGTCCTCCCGCCCCTTCGTCTTCGTTCGAAGGTGATCCGCCGCTATGTCGACAGTTCACATCTCAAGGAAGCTTTGGAAGCCGCCATAGATCATCCGCTTGCCGTCGAAGGGCATAGTCCACCGGTCCGGAGCAAGACGGGGGTCGGCCATCACTTTTGCATTGATCGCGTCGCGCTCCTCTCGGGAAGGATAGGTAATCCACGAGAAGATCACCACTTCATCCTCCTTCGCCATCACAGCGCGGGGAAAGGACGTCAGCTCGCCGTAGGGCACGTCGTCCCCCACACATTCCACATAGGACAGCGCGCCATATTCCTTCCAGACCTCCCCGGCGGCGCGCGCCATCGCCTGATAGGCCGCCATATTGTCCTTCGGAACGGCGACGATAAATCCATCGACATAAGGCATCTTAATTTCCTCCTCCTTGAGCATCGGGAACAAGATGGGCCAGAGCAGCGGATAGTCAACCTCTGCAACCGGCGCGGTTACCCCTTCCCACCCCGCACATCGACGTTCATCATCAGGTTGGGCTTTGGCCTGAGCGTCACCTTCATGACCGGCGCCGGCGGCTCAGCATCGCGGTTTGCGAGCTTGAACGCGCGAAGAAGGACCGCCAGTACCGCGACGGCCTCCATGAGCGCGAAGGCATTGCCGATGCAGACACGGGGGCCGGCACCGAAGGGCATATAGGCATAGCGGTGCCGCGCCCTGGCCGCATCCGGGGCGAAGCGTTCCGGATCGAAAAGCTCCGGCTCTGTCCAGAGCGATGCATGGCGATGGACGGCATAAATCGGAACATAGAGAACGCTTCCCGCCGGGATCGTATAGGTGCCCAGCCGAAAATCCCGCATCGCGGTGCGGGTTATGATGGGTGCCGGCGGATAAAGCCGCATGGCCTCGGAAAAGACCTGCCGGGTATAGACGAGCTGGCCGATATGGGCGGCGCGGAGCGGTTCGCCTGAGGTCACCGCGTCGATTTCGGCGAGGACTTTGGCCTCCTCTTCCGGATGGCGGGCCAGCAGGTGGAAGGTCCAGGCGAGCCCGAGCGCCGTTGTTTCATGTCCTGCGGTGATGAACGTCAGGAGATTGTCGATGATCTCCTCGTCGCTCATCATGCGACCGCTCTCCGGATCGGCGGCGGTCAGCAGCATGTTGACCAGATCGTTCGTGGCGACGGGGTTGCGTCGCCGTGCGTCGATCACAGCGGCAAGGCTCGATCGCAGAAACAGAACAGATGCGCGTGCCTTGCGCCGGCCGGGATAGGGCATCCATTCCGGTACGCCGAGAACACTGAGTGCAAAAGTCCAGCCGCTGGGCTTGAGATAGTCGGTAATGCTCCGTTCGACCTGGGCGACGTCGATCCCGTGGCCACCGGACATCATGGTTTCGACGATGATATCGAATGTCATGCGCATCATCTCGTGGCCGATATCGAGAACCCCGCCGCCCCGGCTCAGCCACCGGTCGCGCGTCCGCCCGGCGGTTTCAATCATGCCCGGCAGGAGTTCCACCAGCTTGTCATGGCGAAAAGCGCCGGCCACGGACTGGCGCTGCCATTTCCAGTGATCGCCGTCCGCCGTCAGAAGGCCCTGCCCCAGAGCCGGACCCAGCGCGCGCCGGACATCCTCGCCCTTTCCCAGGACGTCCGCATTCTTGACGAGCGCCTCATGGATCAGCACGGGATCGGCAAGATAGATCCTGAGCTGGTTTGAAATCCTGGTGAAGACCACCGGCTCCGTAAAAATAGACGGCGGCAGGGCTTCCAGCGGGTTCCTGATCAAGGAAAGCACAACCCGCGGCGTCGAATGCCGGGTAATCGGGAAATCTCGCGGCATAGACTGATCGTCTGCAACATTGTTCAATTGGCGGCTCCTTGCTCTGCAACGGACATTCTTCCTGCGCCGAAGCGCGCCATTCGCTGAACAATGGTCCAGGCAGCCCGGTCAATCACGCGGAAAATTTCGCGCTTGCCATTCATTTGGGGGCACGGCGCCACCGATGGAATAGCTGAAGGCGGATATACCGTCTGCGGCTTGCGTGACGGTGCAGCGGAAATCAATGTCGTACCATCCGTTCGCGCTTCGAAAGGCGCCGCGGGTCGCCGTCAGGCTATTCCCGGAAAAAGGCGATCCCTGCTTCTGCGGGTCGAAGAACAGACCCATCGGCGGCGTTTCGGGCCGATCGCGGCGGATCTGTTCCAGAGCCTCGACCATGCACATCTGCACGATACGGCGTTCACGCGACAGTTTGCCCAGCGCCTGGCGCACCCGCGGGTCCGAGAGCGCATCGGCAGAGTAGAGCTTCCTCGCCGGCTTGAGGTCTGCAAGCGGCTGTCGCGAGCCGCCGCCTGTCACCGAAGCATCCCGCACGATCTCGGCCTGCACCTGCGGACGCGGTTGCGGTATCACGGTTTCGGGTTTGGTCTCAGCTTCCGGTGCGGTCTTTTCGATTGCTTGCGGCTCACTGATGCTCTCGCGCGTGGTTGCGGCTTCCGGCAAGGCGAGGTCCGGCAGCTTGGCTGAAACTGCGGTGTCTGCGGGTTTCGCTTCTGACGCAGGCTTGAGCTGGTCTGCCGTACCGGGTTTTACCTGCTCGGTTTTTGACGGTTCAGAGCCTTTCAGGTCCAACGCGGAGGACTGACCGGAAGCCGGTTCCTTGTCCCCCTCTTTCGAAGCGGATTCCAGCGCCAGCGGTTGGCGTTCATCCGGCGGCTTCTGGTTCGCCGACTTCGTTGTCGCAGGCTCGTTCGCGGTCTTTTCCTTTTGCACATCGGCGGGCTTGCGAGCCGCCTGCTGCGGTTCGCTATTGGCGGGCTTCGTCTTCGCTGCCTTTTCCGGAGGTTGCTCCTGCTTCTTCTCAGGCTCCTTCTTCACCGGCTCGGGAACCATCTCTACCTTGACGGTCTCCTCCTTCTCGGGCTCCGGCGGGCTGGGGGGCAGGCGAAAGAGAAAGAGGCCGGCAAGCGCTGCATGCAGCACGACGGAGGCAAGCACGCCCGCTCCAAAACCTCCACGTCGTTTTTCGCGATCCTGCTGCATGGTCCGGAAAATAGAGCCTGATACTGACCTGAGAATGGCCTGAGAGAAATGATCAGCCGGTCGATGCCGGAACGAAATTTTCTGACGCAATGCTACCCGCGTGCAGCTTTCGCCAAACATATAGGAAGACTGCGCCGACCTTCAAAGAGAGGCAACAATTCGCAACGGAAAGACATCAGCCGTCAGCAATAAAAAACCCGGCCAGTGCTCTCGCTGACCGGGTTTTCATTCGCCAACTTTTTTAACTCAGCTGTCGAGGAACGACCGCAGCTTGCGGCTCCGGCTCGGGTGCTTGAGCTTTCGCAGCGCCTTCGCTTCGATCTGGCGAATACGTTCGCGGGTAACCGAGAACTGCTGGCCGACTTCTTCCAGCGTGTGGTCGGTGTTCATGCCGATGCCGAAGCGCATGCGCAGAACGCGTTCTTCACGCGGGGTGAGCGAGGCGAGAACGCGGGTCGTGGTTTCGCGCAGGTTCGCCTGGATGGCGGCGTCGATCGGCAGAAGCGCGTTCTTGTCCTCGATGAAATCGCCGAGGTGGCTGTCTTCCTCGTCGCCCACGGGGGTTTCGAGCGAAATCGGCTCCTTGGCGATCTTCAGGACCTTGCGGACCTTTTCGAGCGGCATCGCGAGCTTTTCGGCCAGCTCCTCCGGGGTCGGCTCGCGGCCGATTTCGTGCAGCATCTGGCGCGATGTGCGGACGATCTTGTTGATCGTTTCGATCATGTGCACCGGAATGCGGATCGTGCGGGCCTGGTCGGCGATCGAGCGGGTGATCGCCTGCCGAATCCACCAGGTCGCATAGGTCGAGAACTTGTAGCCGCGGCGGTACTCGAACTTATCGACCGCCTTCATCAGGCCGATATTGCCTTCCTGGATGAGGTCGAGGAACTGCAGGCCGCGATTGGTGTATTTCTTGGCGATGGAGATGACGAGACGCAGGTTCGCCTCAACCATTTCCTTCTTGGCGATGCGCGCTTCGCGTTCGCCCTTCTGAACCATGGAAACGATGCGGCGGAATTCGGCGATGGAGATGCCGGTTTCCGTTGCCAAGCTCTGGATCTCACCGCGAATGTTGCGGATCATCGTGCCTTCGTTCTTGGCAAATTCCTTCCAGCCCTTCGCGGCCAGATTGGCAATCGACTTCATCCAGTTCGGATCGAGCTCTGCGCCGGAATATTGTTCGAGGAAACTATCGCGCTTGACGCCATAGCTTTCGGCCAAACGCAGCAGACGGCCCTCGTTCTGCATCAGACGCTTGGAAATGTCGTAGAGCTGCTCGACTAGACTATCGACGCGATTCTGGTTCAGCGACAGAGACTTGACGGCCGTGATAAGCTCGTCCTTCAGCTCCTTGTAGCGGCGCTCCTGTGCGGGAGACAGCGTGCCGGTTGCCTGAAGCCGGGCTTCGACCTGCTGATCCTGGAGCTTGCGCAGCTTCTTGTACGTCTCGGCAATCGTGTCGAGGGTTTCCATGACCTGCGGACGCAGTTCTGCTTCCATCGCGGCAAGCGAAAGATTGGACTCGTCGTCGTCCTCTTCCTCTTCCTCGGCAGGCTGGCCCTCGCCACCGACATTGGTAACATCGTCGTCATTGCGCGGACGACGGTTCTTTTCCTTTTCCTCGGCGGCCTTGCGGTCCGCCTCGATCTTTTCAGGCGACTGGAACTGCGGCGCGGCTTTGGCTTCCGGGCCGGAATAGGTGGTTTCGAGATCGATGATCTCGCGAAGCAGCGTATTGCCCTCGTTAAGCTCGTCGCGCCATATGATGATGGCCTGAAAGGTCAACGGGCTCTCGCAGAGACCGGCGATCATTGTCTCGCGGCCAGCCTCGATGCGCTTGGCGATTGCAATTTCGCCCTCTCGCGACAAAAGCTCGACCGAGCCCATTTCACGCAGGTACATGCGCACCGGATCGTCGGTGCGATCGGTCGGCTCTTTTTTCTTGGCAGTAGCGACGGCAGTACCGCTGGAGGGCGCAAGCTCGCCGCCTTCGCTCTCTCCTTCGGTGTCATTGTCCTCTTCCTCGGCCGCAGGACCGCCCTCGTCGGCTTCTTCATCCTCGACGACGTTGATGCCCATCTCGCTGAGCATGGCCATGATGTCCTCGATCCGGTCGGGATCGACCTGGTCCGACGGCAGGACTTCATTGAGTTCGTCCATAGTGACATAGCCGCGCTTCTTGGCGGCCTTGATCATCTTCTTGACGGCGTCATCCGAGAGATCGAGAAGCGGGCCATCAGGTGCGCCTTCGCGTTCGCCTTCTGCTTCTTCGTTCTCTTTGACCTTGGTTGCCATGTACTCGTCGCTTTCCTTGGACAGCATTCGCCGCATGAGCGGTGCAAACTTTTTCGAGGCTCGGGCGCATCAGTTGCACCCGCCGCGAATCATTACCCCTGACGTAACGGGATGACGTTTAATTCCGCATTAACCACGCCGTTCACAACGTGGTCAGAGCCGGAATGCTGCAACAGCATAGCCGGTCCGGCATCACTTCAATGATGATCGCGTCAGTCGAACCCATTTCACCTACTTTATTGGAAATGGTGATTCCCACAATTTCTGGTCCCGTCAAGCATTTCCGGTCGAAAACCATTGAAAAGGGCAAAAAAAGCCCATCAAAGTCTTCACGTCCCGGATTCAGGGCTTATGCCCGAAATGTAGGAACTGTTCGCTGAAAGGCAAGGGTTCGCCGGATTTTCACAAAATGGGAACATTCGAAAAATGGGAGCCGTTTTGTTCCTGTGACCGAAGATAATCACCGCCGTCCGGAAATCAAGCGACAGAGCGGCATAAACCCGGCCCGCGCCGACAAGCGCGCGTCGGGAGGTGGGTGAGTATTGTGCTAAGGTATTTGCCGTTGCGATTGCAGCCAGCAAGCAGGTAGATTGCGGTGTTGGCTGAAAAAGGGAGATCAAGGAGATTTCATGAAAGGCATGCTTTTCCATGCTCTGATGCTCGCCTTGGCAACAGGCCCAGTGCAAGCCGCTGACGATTGTGCCAATGCGTCGGATCAGACGACGATGACTATGTGTGCCGGCGACGCGTTGAAAAAATCCGACAGGCTGTTGAACGATCTCTACAAGCAAATTGAAGCCCGGCTGAAGGACGATGCCGACACGAAAAAGCGTCTGGTCGGCGCGCAAAAAGCCTGGCTGGGCTTTCGCGATGCCGAATGCGCCTTCTCGTCTTCCGCAGTGGATCAAGGCACAGTCTACCCGATGATCTACGCCATGTGCCTCGATGGTCTGACGCAATTGCGCGTGAAGGATTTGCAGACCTATCTGGCCTGCGAGGAAGGCGACCTCAGTTGCCCGGTTCCGGGAGCAGACTGAACGCCTTCAGACCTGCACCAATCCAAAAGACAGTCGCCGCCCCCACCGCAGGGGTATCTGACGAACATTGAAATGCTTCAACAGGACAAACGGACCATGAGCATAGTCGACAGGTTTTCCCTCAAGGGCCGGGTGGCGCTTGTCACCGGCGGCGGCCGCGGTCTTGGGCTGGAAATCGCCAAGGCGCTTGCCGAGGCAGGTGCTCATGTCGTCATAACCGGCCGGACGGCGACGGCGCTCGAAGAGGCCGTGGCCAGGATTGCAGCAACCGGCGGAAGCGCCGAAGCAGCCGCCTTTGACATTGCGGACGCGCAAGCGCAGCGCGCGGTTCTCGCCGATATCGACCAGCGCCATGGCCGGCTCGATATCCTCGTCAACAATGTCGGCGCCCGCGACCGTCGGCCGCTCGCCGATTTCGACGATGCCGCCGTTCTCGCCCTCATCCAGACGGACCTCATCGCCTCCCTCACCCTGTCGCGCGACGCCGCCGTGATCATGAAGCGCAACGGGCACGGGCGGCTGATCTCCATCACCTCGATCAACGGACAGGTGGCAATGCCGGGTGACGGCATCTACCCTGCGGCAAAGCAAGGCCTGACCGGCCTGATGCGCTCCATGGCGGTGGAGTACGGCCCTTTCGGCATTACCAGCAATGCCATCGCGCCGGGCTGGTTCGCCACCGAAACCAATGCGGTGATGGCCGCCAACGAAGACCTCATGCCCTTCGTGCGCCAGCGCATTCCGGCTCAGCGCTGGGGGCGACCGGACGAAATCGCCGGTGCGGCCCTGTTTCTGGCGAGCGATGCCGCCTCCTTCGTCAACGGGCACGTGCTGACGGTGGATGGCGGGATGACGGTCAGGATGTAAAACGTATCCCTTCAGGCGTTGATTGTGACCGGCACGCCGCGACGGAGCGAATTGGAGACCATACAGGTGGCCTTTGCCCGCGTGATCAGCGCCTGCGGGTCCGAGCCATCGAGCATTTCGCAGGAGACCGCCATAGTAGCGGCCGTCGCCAGCAACGGCTCGCCGTCCAGATCCAGGGTGACGGAAACGGCAATATTGCCGATCTCGACATGCATCAGCGCGGCGGTGTAACGCAGGTCGTTGCAAAAGCAGCCGCCCAGCGCAAGTGCCAGAAGCTGGGCTCCGTTGAAGCCCAGCCCGAGGCCGCCGGCCTTCCCCGCCGGCCGGTCGATGACGACGGTGTGGCCGCCCGCCCAGCCTATCGCAGCCTGCGTATCATGGATATTGCGCAACTCCACCACAACCGATGCCATCTTCCCGCCTCCCGCGTTTTCACGCGTCAGCCTAGTGTTCACGGGTTTATTTTGCAATTGCACGCATCCAGCGCGCCTCACTCCGCGGCCCGGATAACCTTCAGAAACGCATCTCCGAAACGCTCGCGTTTCGACTGGCCGATACCCGGAATGGACAGAAGGTCGTCAATGCCAGCCGGACGCTCCTTGGAGAGGGCGATCAGCGTCGTATCCGGGAAAATGACATAGGGCGGGACACCCATCGCCTTGGCGAGCGATGCGCGAAGCGCCCGCAACTGCTGGAACAGATCCTGATCACGGTCCGAAAGCTCTGTCCGCGCCGCAGGCGAACCGCCTTTCGAATGACGTGGCAGCTTGCCCGAAGCAGGACGGTCCTTGCGGAAGCGCACCTCGCGTTCGCGCTTGAAGACGGCGCGCGCCTCCGGTTGCAGTTTCAACGCACCGAAGGCCTGATGATCGACGCTGACGAAGCCGGCAGCCAGCAACTGCCGGTAGACCGATTGCCAGGTTTTCGCCGGGATGTCCTTACCCGCCCCGAAAACCGGCATGTCCGCATGGCCGAAGCGTGTGGTCTTTTCGTTCTCGTTGCCGAGCAGCACATCAATCAGATGGCCGGTGCCGAAACGCTCGCCGGTGCGGTAGATCGCCGCCAGTGCCCTGATGGCGGCATCCGTTCCGTCCCAGGTTTCCACAGGCTTCAGGCAGGTGTCGCAATTGCCGCAAGCGCCGGAATGCGCCTCCCCGAAATGCGCCAGGATCGCCTGCCTGCGGCAGCCCGGCGTTTCGCAGATGCCGAGCAGCGCATTGAGCTTGGCGCGCTCCACCCGCTTGATATCGTCGGTGGAACCACCCTCGTCGATCATCCGGCCGCGCTGGATGACGTCGGCCATGCCATAGGCCATCCAGACATCGGAGGGCAGCCCGTCCCGCCCGGCGCGCCCGGTTTCCTGATAATAGGCTTCGACCGAGCCCGGCAGATCCAGATGGGCGACATAGCGGACATCCGGCTTGTCGATCCCCATGCCAAAGGCGACGGTCGCGACCAGGCAGAGATCTTCTTCTTTGAGGAAAGCATCCTGATTGGCGTCACGCACCGCACGATCCATGCCGGCGTGATAGGCAAGCGCGCGGATCCCCTGCCCGTTCAGCCATTCGGCAGTGTCCTCCACCTTGGCCCGCGACAGGCAATAGACGATGCCGCTTGATCCCTTGTGCCGTGACAGGAAGCGCAAAAGCTGCTGGCGCGGCTGGTCGCGCTCGACGATTTCGTAGGCGATGTTCGGCCGGTCAAAACTGGTGGTAAAGACTTCCGCGGATCGCAAGCCCAGCCTGTCGATGATGTCCTCGCGGGTATGCGGATCGGCCGTCGCCGTCAGCGCCATGCGCGGCACGCCGGGGTAGAGATCGCCGAGATGACCGAGTTCACGATATTCCGGGCGAAAATCATGACCCCATTGGGACACACAATGCGCTTCGTCGATGGCAAAAAGCGCGATCCGCGCATTGCCGATCGTCTCCTTGAAGGCCGGGGTCACGATGCGCTCGGGCGTGACATAGAGAAGGTCGAGTTCGCCACGGGCGATCGCCCGGCGGACATCGAGAAATTCGTCGCGCGTCAAGGACGAATTGAGCGCCGCTGCCCGTACCCCAACTTGCTTCAAGGCCTCGACCTGATCGCGCATTAGCGCAATCAGCGGCGAAACGACGATGCCGACGCCGTCCCTGCAAAGGGCGGGGATCTGGAAGCACAGCGACTTGCCGGCACCAGTCGGAAACAGCACCACGGCATCGCCGCCCGCCACGACCCGCTCCACCACGGCCGCCTGCTTGCCGCGAAAGGCGGAATAGCCGTAGACGGTCTTCAGGACGGAGAGCGGATTTTTGGCGCCTTCGGTTTCAAACAGGGGATCGACACGGTTGTGGGGCTGCGGCATGGAATCGCTTTCGTGGGGAAGCCTGGAGTATTGCACGGTCGAGGTGGAGGGCGCGAGACCCGAAATCGCGAGACTGCCAGGACAGGGTTTCCGATCCCGACATGCCGCCTCTCGAACATCATATAGAAACCGACGGGGAGAAGTCGTAACTTTCAACGGTTGACTCAGAATTGCTGCAGTGCACCAGTAGTCCGTCAGTACCGCAGCAACAACGAATGGTGGACCGGGTGCGCTACGTCAGGGAATTCGAGGCTCTTCGCGGCGTGCTGGCGATCTGGGTCGTTCTGGGGCATGTGGCAACGGCCAGCGCGCTGCGCGGACCGTTGATTGAAGCAAAACTCTATAATTTTCACGCCGTGACTGTTTTCATCCTCCTGAGCGGTTTTGCCATTGCCGCCTTGATCGACAAGAAACCTGAAACCTATCGTCTCTACATAACCCGGCGCGCCTTCAGGATATTTCCGGTCTATCTGTTTTATCTCGCACTCTCCGTTCTTCTCGCCAATTTTGCTCTGGAGACATGGGCGCATGCGCCTGACGGGGTGATGCAGGCCGCCCGGGTGACGATTGCCGCGGATACGATTGCCCACTGGCCATGGCATCTTGTCGCCCACATTCCCGCTTTGCATGGTCTCGTCCCGCCCGGCCTGCTTCCATCGACCGATTACGCTTTTCTCGGGCAGGCCTGGAGCATATCGCTGGAATGGCAATATTATCTGATCGCACCTTTCCTCATCGGCATCCTGACGACACGCATGACCGCGCTGCATCTCGTGCTGCTTTTGGCCGGCGCGGCAGTCGTTGCCCTTATCCTTCCAAAAATGCCGGAAAGTTTTATCGGCAGATGGATGCCCGATTTCACTCTCGGGATAGCGACATTCTACTTCATGAAATACAGGGAATTCCAATCTCATCCGCTGCGCGCGATCCCGATCGTGAAAATCTGGGCGCTGATCATCGCGGGGCTGCTCCTGCAACGGTCGGCGAGCATGCTGCCCTATCTCATCTGGGCGACCGTGATCATGCTGGTGATCAACGCCCGCGAGCAAAATAACGGTATCGCCACTGTCTTCAGCCGGGTTGCCAACGCAGGGCCGCTACAGTGGATCGGCGGCATGGCCTATTCGATCTATCTGTCCCACATGATCGTGCTCATTCTTGCGTTGCGCGCCGTGCAGGCGACCGGCATCAACGACCCATGGCCCCAGGCGGCGCTGCTCGTCGGCGCGACCCTGGCCGGGACATTGGCGATATCCAGATTGTCATATCTGTTCATCGAATTGCCATTTCACCAGTATGGACGCAGCATCGGTCGGCGCCCCGAGGTCGCCCCGGCTTAGATCATCGCTCCAGCCGACCCCCTACCGCCCCGCCGGCCCCTTGACCCTGCCTGACAGCACCCCGAACCCGTCGATGATCGCCTCCTGGTTTTCCAGCCGCGTCACCTCCAGCTGAACCTCCTGCAGGTTGCGCAGGATTTGGCTTACGGCATCATCGTCGCCGTCTTCCGTGGCATAGGCGAGTTCGGCCTGGAGTTCGTGCCGCTGCCACAGAAGCGCCTTGGTGCGCTTGTGCAGCGACAGGGCCTGGAGATAGCCTTCGCGGGCATCTTCCGGTGCCGCGGCGGTCGTCGCTGTCCACAGGCGAGCGAACCGGATCTGCTGGTCGAGCGCCTTCAGGAGATCGCCGAACCCTTCGGCCTCCAGCTGTTCCACGAGGGATTCACGCAAGAGGCGCGGCCCTTTTGCGGCAGCGGCGTTGAGAACAGAGGACCAGAAGCGCTGGAGTTCGCGATGATCGTAGTCGATCGCTGAGATCTCGTCATATTCCTCGAACAGAAGCTGCGGATGATTGACGATGGTCAGCGCCAGCACGCTTTCGCGCAGCGGCGGCAGCGCCTGATGGCCGCTGACCAGCGAGGAGCGCGCGAGGCGATCGGAAATGCCGGAGCGATCGGACGGCCGCTGGCCGCCACGCCCCTGCGGCCCGGTGCGATTGCCGCCCGGCCGCTGGTTGCGATCAAAGCCGCGCTGACCGCCCTGTTGGCGAGGCGGCCCCTGAAAGAACCGGTTGAGGCGATCGCGCACGTCCTGTCCATAATGGCGGCGGACATTTTCGTCGGCGATGACGGAGACCACCTGTTTCAGCGACGCCTCAAGCTGGGCGCGGCCCTCCGGCGTGTCGAATGCGCCGTTCTGCACCTCGCGGATCCACACCATTTCCGACAGCGAACGGGCAGAGGCCATCACCTTGTCGAACGGAGCGCGGCCTTCGTTTCGGACAAGATCGTCCGGGTCCTTGCCATCCGGCAGCATGGCGAACCGCACGGAAAAGCCCGGCTTGAGATGCGGCAGGGCGAGATCGACGGCCCGGTTAGCGGCACGAATGCCGGCGCCGTCGCCATCGAAGCACAGTACCGGCTGCGGCGTCAGCCTCCAGAGAAGTGCCATCTGGTTTTCGGTCAGCGCCGTGCCGAGCGGCGCGACGGCGTTTTCGATCCCCGCCTGATGCAGCGCGATGACGTCCATATAGCCTTCGACGGCGATGATGGTGCCGGCAGCATGGTCGTTCTGCCCGGTATTGCCGACGCGGCCGGCCCCGGACATCGCCTTGCGGGCACGGGCAAAATTGTAGAGCACGCTGCCTTTGTGAAAAAGCTCGGTCTCGTTGGAATTCAGATATTTCGCCGGTGCGTCCGGCGACATGGCGCGGCCGCCGAAGGCGATGACCTTTTCCCGCGACGACAGGATCGGGAACATGATGCGATCGCGAAACCGGTCGTAGGAGACGGGGATTTCCGGTCCGTGGACGACGAGACCGCAGGCTTCGATCTGATCCTTCGGCACGCCCTTGGCCGCCAGATGTTCCTTGAGCGCATTGCGGCTCTCCGGCGCATATCCCAGGCGGAACGTCTCGATGGTCCGGCCTGTCAGCCCCCGGTCGCGCAGATAGGCTCTGGCCTTGGCGCCGCCTGCCGTCTGCAGCTGCGCCTCGAAGAACTGCGTCGCCATTTCCATGACATCCTGCAGGCCGGTGCGCTGCCGGTCACGCTTCTCTGCCTCGACATCCGGCTGCGGCATGGCAATGCCGGCGAGGTCGGCGATCTGCTGCACGGCTTCCGGAAAATTCATCCCGTCGAGATCGGTCAGAAAGCGGAAATGATCGCCGGACACGCCACAGCCGAAGCAATGATAACGGCCCTTGCGATCCTCGCAGTGGAAGCTCGGCGATTTCTCGCCGTGAAACGGGCAGCAGGCCCAGTAGTCGCCCTTCGACGCATTGGTCTTCTTGCGATCCCAGGTGACGCGTTTGCCGATCACGTCCGAAATGGGGACGCGGTCGCGGATCTCGTCAAGAAAGGAATTGGAAAAACGCATGATCACCTCTGGGCCGCATTCATATAGGCGGTCACGGAAAGATACGCCAACTTTCCGCAATGCCGTGCCCGCTATTCACAGGCCTCGGCACAGGCCGAAGATGATATCGGACAACAATCGACGAGCCTCGCCACGGCTTTTGCCATGTCCAGGTCATCAAATCGAATTTGCATTGCATGCGGCTCTTCGGTTTCCGGCGGCAAAGCCTGAGGATCAACGCCCGGAAAGAAGCTCCTTCAGAACGGCGGACGCCTTGGCGAAATCCATCTGGCCGGCATAACGCTCCTTCAGCACCGCCATGACCTTGCCCATATCCTTCGGGCCTGCAGCGCCCGTCTCGGCAATCGCCGCCGCGACATTTGCGCGGACTTCGGCTTCCGACAACTGCTTGGGCATGAAATCCTGTATGGCGAGGATCTCGGCCCGTTCTTTTGCGGCAAGTTCAGGACGGACATTGTCCTCATAGATCTTTGCCGATTCCTCGCGCTGCTTGACCATCTTGGCCAGAATCTGCAGGATTTCGTCGTCGCTCGCCTCAGCCTTACCGGCGGTGCGATTGGCGATGTCGCGGCTCTTGATCTCGGCCTGCACGAGGCGAATGGTCGAAAGCCGGGCCGAATCCCTGGATTTCATGGCATCCTTGAGGGCGGCAGCGAGTTGATCGCGCATCATTGTCGTTACTCCTGTTAAAGCCGCTACATAAACCAGGGGCCGGAGCGGGAGCAAATGATTTGCGGGAAATGCGGACAAAAGCACCGGGAAAAAGCATCCGCGGCCTCCTTGAATATTGACCTTGGGCGATGTGGCGGCTATTGACCGTCACCTGCACAGACATCGTGATCAGGCCTGACAGCGTGCGCCCAGTTGCGCGCATCCGCCCGCCTGCACACCACAACGGCCGGCGCCGTCCAGTTGGACGCCGCCGAAGCGCCGCACGAACGGGATGAAGACAATGACCGCGACAGCCCCCTGGACCACCGCAAAGCCGACTGCCCTGCTCGTTCTGGCCGATGGCACCGTCATCGAAGGCAAGGGTATCGGGGCCACCGGCAAGGTGCAGGCGGAAGTCTGCTTCAATACCGCGCTAACCGGCTATCAGGAAATCATGACCGATCCGTCCTATCTCGGGCAGATCGTCACCTTCACCTTTCCGCATATCGGCAATATCGGCGCCAACGACGAAGATATCGAAGACCTGACGCCGGCGGCACGCCACGGCGCGGTCGGCGTCATCTTCAAGGCCGACATCACCGCCCCCTCGAGCTACCGCGCCGAAAAACATCTCGATGCCTGGCTGAAGAGCCGCGGCATCATCGGCCTCTGCGGCATCGATACGCGGGCGCTGACCGCCTGGATCCGCGAGAACGGCGCCCCGAACGCAGTGATCGCCCATGATCCGAACGGTGTCTTCGACATCGACGCCCTGAAGGCCGAAGCAAAAGCCTGGAGCGGGCTCGAAGGTCTCGATCTGGCCAAGACCGCGTCCTCCGGTCAGACCTCGCGCTGGAGGGAGAAGCCCTGGGTCTGGAACGAAGGCTACGACGAACTGGCGGAGACCGACGCCACCCATCACGTCGTGGCGCTCGACTACGGCGTCAAGCGCAATATCCTGCGCCTGTTCACCGGCCTCGGCTGCAAGGTCACCGTTATGCCGGCGACGACCACGGCAGAAGAGGTTCTGGCCCAGAAGCCGGACGGTATCTTCCTGTCGAACGGCCCGGGCGATCCGGCGGCAACCGGTGAATATGCCGTTCCGGTCATCCAGGATCTGATCAAGAGCGACATCCCGTTGTTCGGCATCTGCCTCGGCCACCAGATGCTGGGCCTGGCGCTCGGCGCCACCACCGAAAAGATGCACCAGGGGCATCACGGCGCCAACCATCCGGTCAAGGACCATACGACGGGCAAAGTCGAGATCGTCTCCATGAACCACGGCTTTGCTGTTGATTCGAAGTCTCTGCCTGATGGTGTTGAAGAGACTCACATTTCGCTGTTCGACGGCAGCAATTGCGGCCTGCGCCTTACCGGCAAGCCGGTGTTCTCCGTGCAGCATCACCCGGAAGCCTCGCCCGGCCCGCAGGACAGCCACTACCTCTTCCGCCGCTTCATCAATCTGGTGCGCGAGAAAAAGGGCGAACCGGCGCTGGCGGAACGGTGAAATTTTCGGTGGCGGGCCGGTAGTCCTGATCCATGGCTGCGAAGGGGACACTGGAGGTTCTTTTTCTCCACGCGCTGCCACTCGACAGTTCAATGTGGGACCGGCAGAGAGATCTTCTTCCCAGCGCCACGTATGCGCCGACGCTTTATCCTTTCGGCGAAAGCATGGAAGAATGGGCCGACGCGGCGCTGAAGCCCATGAAAAGCGATCGCCTCATCGTCGTCGGTTGCTCTGTCGGCGGGTCCTGTGCGCTCGAAATTGCCGCCATCGCACCTGACCGCGTTGCGGCTTTGGTCCTGATAGGCACGAAAGCGCGACATCGACCCGACCCGGCATTCCATGCATCCGCGCTGCAGAACATTCGAGAACATGGCCTGGAAAAGGCTTGGCATACCTATTGGCAATCGCTATTTTCGCACAACGCCGATCTAAAGGTGATCGACGGCGCCAAAAAAATTGCGTTGCGGCAGTCAGAACACGAGGTCGCGCGCGGCGTTACAGTGTTTCACACCCGGCCGAGCCGCGATCAACTGCTGAGAGATTTTGTCAATCCCATCATTGTTATCTCGGGCGGGGACGACCGCGCACCAGGTCCAAAAATCAGTGCTGAGCAGGCCGATCAAGCACAGCAGGGGCGTTTTCACGCCGTTCCCGAATGCGGCCACTACGTGCCGCTCGAACGGCCCGCCACTCTCAACACGATCCTGCGGAAATTGATTTGCGACCATCAGTGAGAGAGGCGCGACATTTCTGAAGCCGGCAAACACGACGGGCGAGTGGAGTGATTCCGCCCGTCGCAAGTCCCCCTGCATGAGGGCTCAGGCTGGCAAAGCCAACAGCTTGCGTTCCCGCGACAGGAACCGGAAAAACCGCCAGGTGAGCGTGATGCTGGCGGCGGCAAGCCCCAGAACGAAGCCGTACCAGACGCCGACGCCGCCAAGGCCGGCGTGGAAGGCGAGCAGATAGGCGGCGACGAAACCGATCGCCCAGTAGGAGATCAGCGCCAGCACCATCGGCACCGTCGTATCCTTCAGCCCTCGCAACATGCCGGCCGCAAGCGCCTGCACGCCGTCCACCAGCTGGAAGGCGCCGGCGATGACGATCAGCGGGCCGGCATAGGCCAGGACCTGCGCCGCGTCGGGCCTGCTTGTATCGAGATACAGCGCGGCAAGCTCGGTCGAAAACAGCGCGAAGACCGTGCTGCCGATCAGGGCGAAGCCGCAGCCGATGACGAGAACGGCAATCGCCCCCCGCTTGATACCCTCCGCATCGCGCCGACCATGCGCAAGGCCGATCCGTACCGTCGCGACCTGCGCCAGACCAAGCGGCACCATGAAGGCGATCGAGGCAAACTGCAGCGCGATGCCGTGCGCCGCCAGTTCGACCGTACCGATCATGCCCATCAGAAGCGACGCGACGGTGAACAGGCTGACTTCGGCAAGAATGGTCACGGCGATCGGCAGGCCGAGCTTGACGACATCCTTCAGCACAGGCCAGTCCGGCCGCCAGAACCGCACGAAGATCTCGTAAGCCCGCGTCTGCGGCTGCATCTGGATATAGGCGTAGAGCAGCACGAAGCTCAGCGTATTGACCGCCAGCGCCGAGATGGCCGCGCCGACGATGCCGAGAGCCGGGGCGCCGAAATGGCCGAAGATGAAGACATAGCAAAGCAGCGCATTCGCCGCGAGCACTGCGATCGTGACGTAAAGAATGATGCCGGCGCGCTCCAGGGAACTCAGAAAGCCCCGCAACACCATGAAGAGCAGCGCCGGAAACATGCCCCACAGAGCGACGCGCAGATAGCGTCCGGCAAGGGCTGCGACCTCGGGCTGCTGATGCATCGCCAAAAGCACCGATTCAGCATGCCAGAGAAGCGGCATGGTCAAAACCCCATAGCCGAGCACCGCCCACATGCCCATGCGCACCGCCCGGCGAACGGCGACAAGATCGCCACGTCCCTGCGCCTGCGCCACAATCGGCACGACCGCATTGGCGAAGCCCGACCCGAAGATGAAAACCGTAAAGAAGGTCTGCGCCGCAAGAACCATGGCCGCCAGTTCCGTTGTCCCGAGCCTGCCGACCATCAGCACGTCTGTTGCGTGGATTGCAAACTGGGCAAGCTGCGCACAGACGAAGGGAACGCCAAGCGCAATGCTGGCGCGATAATGCGCCGGCCAGGAATTATCGGGGCGGCCCCTGTACAGGGTGTGGCTTGACGTCGACATGATGAATTCGGCCCTTGGCTGCCTCGCCCGCGACCCGAACGGGCCATCGGACAGGCTTATGCGATAGAGCAGCCACCGGTACAGCACCAGCAACAAAGGCACAAATGCATATTTTTTCATCCAGTCATCACAGAATTTGATGGTTTTTAGGGCTTTCGCAGCCGTCAAGACCATCAGGAAGACTGGGACGACCCGGTGCTCCGCCCTTCGGTTTTAGGACGAACCATTGTCAGGTAGACAACAACCGCAATGCCGATAAAGACGGAGGCGAGCGCATAGGGCGCGCCGGCAAAACGGACGACCGCCCCTGGCGCGGTAAACAGATTGAAGACTTGGGCGAACATCAGCGGCCCGAGAATCGTCGTGAAGCTGGCAATGCTCGACAGCGCTCCCTGCAGTTCGCCCTGCGCCGACGGCGGCACTTTTGCCGCAGCCAGACTGCGCAACGGCGGATCTGCAAGCGCTTCGAAACAGGTCAGCAGGATCACGGCATAGACCATCCAGCCCTCCACCGAGAGCGCGTAGCCGACCAGTGCCAGACCGGTAAAGATCAGCCCTGCGGCCCCCGTTCGCCACTCGCCGAGAGCAGCGATCACCCTCGGCAAAACCACCGCCATGACAATGGCGCCGCAGACGCCGAAAATCCCGAGCGACAGGCCGATCTGCCCCTCGCTCCAATTGTAGCGGTAGGCCGACACGAAGGACCAGACCGCAGGGTAGACGGCATGCGCCTGCCACAGAAGGAAGAAAACCAGCAGCACCGGCCCGATGCCCGGATAGTTGCGCATCTGCTTCAACGCGCCCAGCGGATTGGCGCGCTTCCATTCGAACCGGCGGCGGTTGTGGCTCTCCAGCGTTTCCGGCAACAGGAACAGGGCGACAAGAAAATTCGCAAACGACAGTATCGCCGCGCCGTAGAAGGGAATACGCGGACCGAACTCCCCAAGCAGTCCGCCAAGCACGGGCCCAAGCGCAAATCCGGTGCCGAAAGCAATGCCGATCAGACCGAAATTCTTTGCCCGGTTGGTGTCGTCGCTGACATCGGCGAGGTAGGCGGCCGCTGTCGAAAAGCTGGCGCCGCTGATCCCCGCCAGCATGCGCCCGACGAACAGCATCCAGTAGCTTGCGGCCAGAGCGCAGATGAGATTGTCGAGCGCGAAGGTGAGCACCGAGGCCAGAAGGACCGGACGCCGCCCGAACCGGTCGGACAGATTGCCGATCAGCGGCGCGAAAACGAACTGCATGCCGGAATACACCAGCAGCAGCCAGCCGCCATCGACCGCCGCCTCGCTAATCGTGTCGCCGGTCAGTTCCTTGAGAAACGCAGGCAGCACGGGCATGATGATGGCGATGCCGACGATATCGAGGAAAAGAATGAGAAAGACAATCGTCAGACCGCGCCGCGCTGATTTGGGATCGATCATCGAACAGCCTTCTTAGCAACCCAATACGAAAAGAAACACAAGGCGAACATCGTAAGCCAATCTGCTGTAGCGAAACGTCAGGGCACAAACAATACGTGAACATTTCAATGTTCGTGATGGATGGCTACGGAACATTGATGCGGCGGCCTTCGGAGCAGATGTCAGCGTCGGCCCTTGATGAAATCGACAAAGGCCCTGAGCGGCGGCGGCATGTGCTTGCGGCTGGCGTAGTACAGATAAGGCCCCGGAAAATCCTGCTGCCAGTCCTGCAGGATCGGCACGAGTTCACCGCGAGCGATGGACGGCGCCAGGAATTCTTCAAAGGTGGCGATGATGCCGAGCCCTGAAGCCGCGGCGCCGATCTCCAGCTCCAACGTATTGGCGATGACACGTGGGCGTGGCGAAATACGGATGGTTTCGTCGCCTCTCTCGAACTCCCATGACGACATCCTGCCGCTGGCGAAACGATGGCGAATGCAGGCGTGATCAAGCACCTCGCGCGGATGGCGCGGCTCGCCATTCGCCAGGAGATAGGCGGGAGAAGCCGCGGTCACGAAACGCTGCCGCCGCGGGCCGATCGGTACGGCGATCATATCCTTTTCCAGCCGCTCGTCGTAGCGCACGCCGGCATCGAAGCCGGCCGCGAGCACATCGATGAAACTGTCGTCGGCGCTGACCTCCAGGACGATGCCGGGATAGGCCTTGAGGAAGTCCGCCGCAATGTCAGGCAGAATGGCGCGGGCGACCACGGTTGCAACATTCAGCCGAAGCGTGCCGGTCGCGCTGTCGCGAAAGCGGTTTACATCCTCGAGCGCCGAAGCAACCTCTCCAAGCGCCGGAGACAGGCGTTCGATCAGTCGCTCGCCAGCCTCGGTCAGCGTGACGCTGCGGGTGGTGCGGTTGAGCAGGCGCAACCCAAGCCGTTCTTCCAGCCGCTTTAGTGCTTCGCTGAGAGACGAAGCCGAGACGCCCCGTCTTCGGGCCGCAGCCCGAAAGCTGCGCTCCTGTGCCACCGCGGTGAACGCGTCGAGATCGGCAAGGGGCAGATCGGTCATTGTACGAATTTCCAAACGGGGTGTGCAGTTGAGGCCGGATTATCGCACAAACGTCTTTCGGGTAAAACCACATTCAGCGACCCCGCCAAATGGCGGGCAACAGGAGACGCGCCATGAAATATGTTCAACTCGGCAAGACCGGTCCTTCGGTTTCCACCCTCGGTCTCGGCTGTATGGGAATGTCCGGCCTCTATGGACCTTCCGACCGAAAGGAGAGCATCGCCACTATCCACGCTGCCATGGATGCCGGGATCACTCTCATCGACACAGGCGATTTCTACGGCATGGGCCACAACGAAATGCTGATCGGCGAAGCAGCGAAGGGCGTTGACCGTGACAGGGTGGTCCTCAGCGTCAAAGCCGGCGCCCTGCGCGACGTGGCGGGCGGCTTCAACGGCATCGACAACCGTCCGGCCGCCCTGAAAAATTTTATAGCCTATTCCCTGCAACGGCTGGGCGTCGATTATATCGACATCTACAGGCCAGCACGGCTTGATCCCGATGTGCCGATCGAAGACACTGTTGGCGCCATCGCCGACATGATCAAGGCTGGCTATGTCCGCCATATCGGTCTTTCCGAGGTCGGCGCCGACACGATCCGCCGGGCTGCGGCTGTACACCCGATTGCCGATCTTCAGATCGAATATTCCCTGATATCGCGGGGCATAGAAGACACGATCCTGCCGGCCTGCCGCGAGCTCAGCATCGGCATCACCGCCTATGGCGTGCTCTCGCGTGGCCTGATCAGCGGCCACTGGCAAAAAGGCCATGGAACGACGGCCGGTGATTTCCGCGCCTTCAGCCCCCGTTTTCAGGAGGGCAATCTCGAAAGCAACCTTGCCCTGGTCGAGGCTTTGCGTGGTGTCGCCGAAACCAAGGGTGTCTCCGTGGCGCAGATTGCCATCGCCTGGGTGGCCGCTAAGGGCAGCGACATCGTGCCGGTGATCGGCGCCCGCACGGTCGAACGACTGGAGGAAGCGCTGGGGTCGCAGGCTGTGCATCTCAACCCAGGCGACCTGTCGGCTATCGACGCCGCTATTCCGAAAGACGCAGCTGCCGGTGGACGGTATCCGGAAGCGATGCTCGCGCACATGGATAGCGAGAAGTAGGCTGGCATTCGAAACATCAATCGGCGGCCAAGGCCGCCGATTGATGTATAAAAAGGGATGCGTGCGCAAAAGGTCATGGATTGACCCTAGCGAACGTATACGACCTTGCCGCCGTTCAACGCGGTCTGTACGCCGACCACATTGCGAAACGAGATCCCACGCCGTTGCAGAAGCGCGCGAATGGCTGGATTGGTCCGGATTTCCTCCTGCGCTTTTGCCAGGGTCCTTGCCGAAGGATGGCGGTAAATCGGTGAAACCTCCTGGTACTCGTCGTAACCGTAGTTGTCCCGGATGAGGATGACACTGATGCCCGACTCAAGTGCAAGGGCAGATTGTGCAAAAGCGGGAGCAACAAAACTTGCAGAGGTTACCGCCAACGCGATGCAAAGCGTGGTTGACAGAATGATTTTCAATTTCTTTCTCCTATAGTCGAGCCACTGGCGAGGTTTCTCAACGTGCATAGATGACTTTCCCGCCGTTCGCCGCAGTCTGGATAGCAAGCACGTTATGGGGCTGAATGTTCCGCTCGTTCAGATAATCCCTGATGACCGCGTCAGAAGCGATTTCGTTTTGCGCTCGAGCGACCATCTCCGGGGACGGATAACGATAGATGGACGGGATCTTTGCATCGTCGTCATGTTTGCCCCGCCCTATGACAAAAGCGATAATCCCCGGTTGCGTCGGCTGACCGAACAAAATTGTGCCAAGCGACTCTGCTGCACCAGACGGCAAGGCCGTCATAGCCAGTCCCACGCTGGCCAGTGCCAAGGCGATAACGTTACGCATACGCGATGTCTCCTTTGGTAAAGCTTCTTTCACACCTTCCAAAGCGCTCGCAGCCCCTATGATAGGATCGGGAGCACGGCGCACGGTTGGATGGTTCTGGAACCGTTCAAAGGAAGATATAGGTTTGGGCCATCTGTTTTGCGATTGAACACGGATCGACCAAGAAACACTTTTTCTTGAGTACATGCCATATGCGCTGTCTGCCGCACCGTGACCACCGGCGCGGCAGACGAAAAATCTCAAATATCGGAATTGAACGTATCGCAGGACGAGAGTTTGCCGCTGTCGAAGCCGCGCTTGAACCAGGCCGAACGCTGTGCGGAAGTTCCATGGTTAAAGCTTTCAGGCACCACATAGCCCTGGGTACGCTTCTGCAGCGTGTCATCGCCGATCTGTGTGGCAGCGTTCAGGGCCTCTTCCAGATCGCCCTTTTCCAGCAATCCTTTCTGTTCGGTGAACTTGCCCCAAATACCTGCGAAGCAATCCGCCTGCAGTTCGACGCGGATCGACATTAAGTTCGAATCGGCCTCGCTCATCCGCTGACGTTGCGCGTTCACCTTGGGCAGAATGCCGAGCAGGTTCTGCACATGGTGTCCGACTTCATGGGAAATGACATAGGCTTCCGCGAAATCGCCGGACGCGCCAAAACGTTGCGCCAGTTCATCGAAAAACGACATGTCGAGATAGACCTTCTGGTCTCCCGGGCAATAGAACGGGCCGCTGGCGGCGGACGCCGATCCGCAGGCCGAATCAATGCCATCGCGGAACAGCACGAGCTTCGGCTCCTGATAGGTCTGGCCGCTGGCCTGGAAAATGCCGTTCCAGGTGTCTTCCGTCTCGGCGAGAACGGTCGATACGAAAGCCTTCGTTTCCTCTTCTGCCGCCGTACCGGTGGGCGCCGTGCCCTGCGTCTGCTCGTACCCGCCCGGACTGACGGAACCGCCTTCCATGACCTGAAGCAGGTCAATGCCCATCATCTTCAAGCCGAAATAGATGACCACCAGGACGATGATGGTGCCGACGCTCATGCCGCCGCCTCGACCGCCGCCGCCAGGGAGTCGAAATCCGCCGCCGCGTCCAAAGGGACTGCCGCCCAGACCGCCGCGTGACGGGCTTGAGCCCCGAACATCCTCAACATTGCCCGACTGGCGGCGGCCTTTCCATTCCATGACGATCTCCCGGTTTCATGCATAGCGGCGCTTGGGCCTGTATGGACTTACATATAACGCGGCACCGGGTGTTTTCTACAAGGTCTGACCGACAAACTGACATTGCGGAAAACTTCCTCAAGACGGGCTGCGGCAGTTCGCAATCACGCCCGATGCGCCACGTCCGACCTGTCGATTTCCGAAGGTACCACCAGGAAACATGCTAGGATCGGGCGACATCAATGCATGCCGGAGGGAAAACGATGACTTTGACAATCATGGACAACAAGGGTTGTATCGATGTGCTGTCGAGCAATCACATCGCCCATTTGGCATGCGTTCGCGACAACCGACCCTACGTCGTGCCAATTCAATACGCGTTCGACCCGCGCAATCTCTATATCTTTTCAATGCCGGGGCAGAAGATCGACTGGTTGCGGGACAACCCGAAGGCCTGCGTGCAGGTCACCGATATCAGGGACACGGGGGAATGGCGCAGCGTCGTCGTCGATGGCGATTTTGAGGAATATCCGGACGGCGACCAGTGGCACGACGCACGGCTCCACGCGTGGTCCCTTTTGGAAAAGCGCGCGAACTGGTGGGAGCCCGGCAGTTTCAAGCCTGAGGCTCAAGCCGTCAGCGGCGACACCCTCGCCCCGGTCTTTTTCAGCGTCCGAATCGGCACCATGTCGGGCCGGCACTCGATCCCGGATGCGGCGTAAGCCCGTTGCTGCCTTTCCCTCCGCCTTCCGACGGGATCGCCCGCCGGAAGAATATCACGCCATCATTGCCTAACGGTCGATGGTCGCCATGATCGTGGCGGCGTAGCGGTCGCCCGCGATCTTTTCCGGCGAAAGGGCATCGTCCAGCGCACCCATCTCGGTTACATCGAGAGCAATGCCAGCAGCGGCCATGTTTTCCTCCAGATAGGTCCGGCGTTTGGTGCCGGGGATAGGCACGATGTCGTCACCTTTGTGCAAAAGCCAGGCAAGCGCGATCTGGCCGGGTTTCACATGCTTTTCCGCTGCAAGATCGCGCACGACCTGCGCTGCCTTGACATTGGTATCGTAGTTCTCGCCCTGATAGCGGGGATCGTTGCGCCGGAAATCGCCCTCCGGATAATCCTCGGCCCGCTTGACCGCGCCGGTCAGAAAGCCGCGGCCCAGCGGCGAGAACGGCACAAGGCCGATACCGAGTTCACGCAGGACCGGGATGATATCGACCTCAAGATTGCGCTCCCAGAGGGAGTATTCGCTTTGCAGGACAGAGACCGGATGCACTGCGTGCGCCCGGCGGATATTGGCGATGCCGGCTTCCGACAGCCCGAAGAAACGAACCTTTCCTTCGGCGATAAGATCGCCGACTGTTCCGGCAACGTCCTCAATGGGGACAGCCGGATCGACGCGGTGTTGATACAAAAGATCGACATGGTCCGTGGCAAGCCGGCGCAACGACCCCTCCAGAGCGCCCCGGATGTGCTCGGGGCGGCTGTCCAGCGCACCCGTCTGCTTGCCGTCCTTAATCTGAAAGCCGAATTTGGTCGCCAGAACCACCCGGCCGCGCCGCCCTTTCAGCGCCTGTCCCAGAAGGGTCTCGTTGGTGTAGGGGCCGTAGACCTCTGCCGTATCGAGGAAGGTGCAGCCTATGTCGATTGCCCGGTGCAAGGTCGCGATGGATTCGGTTTCATCGGCAGGGCCATAGGACTGGCTCATCCCCATGCAGCCGAGGCCGATGGCGGAGACTTCAAGTCCTTGACCGCCGAGTTTGCGCGTCGAAATTGTCATGATGTTGCATCCTTTCGCAAGAGCGGGAAGATAGACAGCAGGGCACCGGCTGCAATAGGGGAAAAATTGCCGCCCTCGCCTCGCCGTGCGTCTTGATGCGTGCGTGCTCGCCTGTTTGGAGTACATTGCGACATCGCCAAATTTCCTGTCTGTTGTCGCATTTTCGGGGTTCCGCTTAGCCCCACATTTCCCTATAAGCCGCTTCTAGCCTGAAAAGACCATGCATGCGCCACCCGGCCGGTGATCCCTCACCCTGGCCGGTTTTTCGCGCAGCCTGAAAAGCGGATAGAGATCATGCCAAAGCGCCAAGATATCAAATCGATCCTCATCATCGGCGCGGGTCCGATCGTGATCGGCCAGGCTTGCGAATTCGACTATTCCGGCACGCAGGCCTGCAAGGCACTCAAGGAAGAGGGTTACCGGGTCATTCTGGTTAACTCCAATCCGGCGACGATCATGACCGATCCGGACATGGCAGATGCCACCTATGTCGAACCGATCACCCCCGAGGTGGTTGCCAAGATCATAGCCAAGGAACGCCCGGACGCGCTTTTGCCGACGATGGGGGGCCAGACGGCGCTGAACACGGCACTCTCCTTGAAGCGCATGGGCGTGCTCGACCGCTACAATGTCGAGATGATCGGCGCCAAGCCTGAAGCCATCGACATGGCCGAGGACCGGGCGCTGTTTCGCGAAGCCATGTCGCGCATCGGGCTCGAAACGCCGAAATCGCTGCTCGCCAATGCCACCGAGATCAAGGATGTCGACCGCAAGCTGCATGTTGCCGAACGCGACAAGCTGAAGGCGCAACTGTCGGGCGCCGATCTCGACAAGGCGCTGGACGCGCTGGAAAACACCTGGAACCTCGGCGAGACCGACCGCAAGCAGCGCTATATGAGCCATGCCATGGCAATCGGCGCACAGGCGCTCGACACGATTGGCCTTCCGGCCATCATCCGCCCGTCCTTCACCATGGGCGGCACCGGCGGCGGCATTGCCTATAACCGCTCGGAATTCTTCGAGATCGTCAATTCCGGCCTTGATGCCTCTCCCACCACCGAAGTGCTGATCGAGGAATCGGTGCTGGGCTGGAAGGAGTACGAGATGGAAGTGGTCCGTGACACGGCGGACAATTGCATCATCATCTGCTCGATCGAGAACATCGACCCGATGGGCGTTCATACAGGCGATTCCATTACGGTCGCCCCAGCGCTGACGCTGACGGACAAAGAATACCAGATCATGCGCAACGCCTCGATCGCCGTGCTGCGCGAGATCGGCGTCGAGACCGGCGGCTCGAACGTGCAGTTCGCCGTGAACCCCGAGAACGGCCGTCTCGTCGTCATCGAGATGAATCCGCGCGTCTCGCGCTCGTCGGCCCTGGCGTCGAAGGCAACCGGCTTCCCGATCGCCAAGATCGCCGCCAAGCTTGCCGTCGGCTATACGCTGGACGAACTCGATAACGACATTACCGGCGGTGCGACGCCGGCTTCGTTCGAGCCGTCCATAGACTATGTCGTCACGAAAATCCCGCGTTTCGCCTTCGAAAAATTCCCGGGTGCCGGCACGACGCTGACGACGGCGATGAAGTCGGTCGGCGAGGTCATGGCGATCGGCCGGACTTTTGCCGAATCGCTGCAAAAGGCGCTGCGCGGTCTGGAAACGGGCCTGACCGGTCTCGATGAAATCGAAATTCCCGGCCTTGAGGACAATGGCGACAGCAAGAACGCCATTCGCGCCGCCATCGGCACACCGACGCCCGACCGGTTGCGCATGGTCGCACAGGCTCTGCGCCTGGGCATGTCGGAAGCGGATGTCCATGATGGTTCCAAAATCGACCCGTGGTTCATCGCCCAGCTCAAGGCGATAGTCGACATGGAGGCCCGCGTGCGGGAGCACGGACTTCCGGATGATGCCGAAAACCTGCGGATGCTGAAGGCCATGGGCTTTTCCGATGCCCGCCTGGCAACGCTCTCCAAGAGCCGCCCGAAGGAAGTGGCTGAACTGCGCAATAGGCTGAATGTCCGTCCGGTCTACAAGCGCATCGACACATGTGCCGCGGAATTCGCCTCGCCCACCGCCTATATGTACTCGACATACGAGACGCCCTTCGACGGGAAGGCGCGCTCCGAAGCGCAGATTTCCGACCGTAAGAAGGTCGTCATCCTCGGCGGCGGTCCAAACCGGATCGGTCAGGGCATCGAGTTCGACTATTGCTGCTGCCATGCCGCCTTCGCGCTGAAGGATGCCGGCTATGAAGCCATCATGGTCAACTGCAACCCGGAAACCGTCTCGACCGATTACGACACGTCCGACCGGCTCTATTTCGAGCCGCTGACGGCAGAAGACGTGATCGAAATCCTGCGCGCAGAACAGGAAAACGGGATCTTACACGGCGTCATCGTCCAGTTCGGCGGCCAGACGCCGCTGAAGCTTGCCGAAGCCCTGGAAAAGAACGGCATCCCGATCCTCGGCACGGCGCCGGATATGATCGACCTGGCCGAAGACCGCGACCGCTTCCAGAAGCTTTTGATGAAGCTCGACCTCAACCAGCCGAACAACGGTATCGCCTATTCGGTCGAACAGGCCCGGCTCGTGGCATCGGAAATCGGCTTCCCGCTGGTCGTGCGCCCGTCCTATGTCCTGGGCGGCCGCGCCATGCAGATCATCCATTCGGAATCGATGCTGCAGACCTATCTGCTCGACACCGTGCCGGAACTGGTCCCGGAAGACATCAAGCAGCGCTACCCGAATGACAAGACCGGGCAGATCAACACGCTGCTCGGCAAGAACCCGCTGCTGTTCGACAGCTACCTGACCAATGCCGTCGAAGTTGACGTCGATGCGCTCTCCGATGGCGAGACCGTCTTCGTCTCCGGCATCATGGAGCATATCGAGGAAGCCGGCATTCACTCGGGCGATAGCGCCTGCTCGCTGCCTGTCTACACGCTGTCTGACGAGATCGTCGATGAACTGGAACGCCAGACCAAGGCGATGGCCAAGGCGCTGAAAGTCGGCGGCCTGATGAACGTGCAATACGCCATCAAGGATGGCACGATCTACGTTCTCGAAGTCAATCCGCGCGCCTCGCGCACGGTTCCCTTCGTCGCCAAAACCATCGGCGCACCGATCGCCAAGATCGCCGCGCGCATCATGGCCGGCGAAAAGCTCGACGACGCCATTGCCGCCTATGGCAAGAAGCCGGATCCGCGCAACCTGAACCATATCGCCGTCAAGGAAGCCGTCTTCCCGTTTGCCCGCTTCCCCGGCGTCGATATTCTGCTCGGCCCGGAAATGCGCTCTACCGGCGAAGTCATTGGTCTTGACACCGACTTCGCGCTGGCCTTTGCAAAAGCCCAGCTCGGCGCCGGCGTCGACCTGCCGCGCGAAGGCACGGTCTTCGTTTCGGTGCGCGACGAGGACAAGGACCGGGTCCTGCCGGCCATCCGCCATTTGACCGAGATCGGCTTCAAGGTGCTGGCCACCGGCGGCACGGCTCGCTTCCTTGGCGAAAACGGCATAACCGCCACAAAGATCAACAAGGTGCAGGAAGGACGCCCGCACATCGAGGACGCCATCCGCAACCGTCAGGTTCAGCTCGTCATCAACACGACGGATTCGAACAAGGCAATTTCCGATTCGAAGTCGCTGCGCCGCGCCACGCTCATGCAAAAAGTGCCCTATTACACCACGATGGCCGGCGCCGAAGCAGCCGCCAAGGCAATCGGGGCGCTGAAGGCCGGAAGCCTCGAAGTGAGAACACTTCAGAGCTATTTCTGAAAAAGGCGACGGCTGCACCTGCTCGGTGCGGCCGTGTCTTCAGCGTCGTTGCCCCGGTAAATCGTGTTTCGTGCTGCGCTGAAAAGCGCAGCGGAATTTCAGTCGCGCCGCGCGTCCGATTTCCGGCTCTCGCTAACAGGATGCGGCGCGTCGTTCGGCTCCCAAACCCTGATGCAGTCGCGGCCGGCCGCCTTGGCGTGATACAGGGCTTCGTCAGCCCTGTTGATGATAATGGATGCGCTGATCGTCGTGCCCCCCGGCTCCGCAGTGACGATGCCGATGCTTGATGTCACGATGCCCTTCTCGCTCGCCAGGTGCGGCACCGCTTTCAGCTTTAAAACGGCCTGGAATCGGGAGGCGATCGCCACGGCTCCGGCCCGGTCCGTGTCGGGAAGCAGAATGGCAAACTCCTCGCCGCCGTAGCGCGCGACAGTATCATTCACTCTCACCTTGGTTTCCGCGAGGCAGGTCGCAAGAACGCGCAGACAGTCGTCACCTGCACTGTGACCATAATAGTCATTAAAGGCTTTGAAGCGATCGACATCCAGAAGGATCAGGGAAACCGGGTTTCCGGACTGGAGTGATTTCGCGACGCTATGCTGCAATGCCTTGTCGAAGGCGCGGCGATTGGCCAGTCCGGTCAAACCGTCGGTGTCGGCCAATATTTTCAGGTGGTCGGCCTGCTTCATGAGGGCGATCTCGTTCGCCTTGAGCTGTGTTATGTCAGAGGCAACGACCAGCGATGTCCCATCTTCGGCGACACGTGTACGGATGCTCAGCCACCGGCCACTTTCGGTCTGGACCTCGAAATCGCTGTCCGTGCGGAAACTGGCGCCCCGCACGCGAATCTGCTCAAGTCTTTCTGCCGTGAGAACGCTCACGGCCTCCTTGTTCTGTATCGCGGCTTTCAGGAGCTCGGTGATGTGGACTCCGGGAACCTGAAGATCCGCCGTGCCGGGAAAATACTCGCGATAGCGGTCATTGCTGAAGACAAGACGACCGTCCTTGTCCAACATCGCCAAACCGTCCGACATCTCCTTCATCGCATGGGCGAGAAGGTTGCGGCTCGCAATCAATTCCGCTTCCAGCCGTTTACGCTCGGTAATATCGTGAGTAACGCCCGCAAGCCCGATTGGATGACCGCTCTCGTCGTACAGCGGTACTTTCGATGTCGAAAACCAACGCTCCACGCCTTCGTTGTCGAGCCGCTCTTCCCTGTTCAAAATCGGCCGCCCGCTCGATATCAGCTCCTGTTCGTCCTCGAAAAGCTGCTTTGCGCGTTCCGGAGATGCAATGTCGGCGTCGGACAGACCGATCATGTCTCGAGGATTCTCAAAGCCATTATGGCGGGCGACCTGATTATTGACGGTGCGGAAGCGGCTTTGCCTGTCTTTCACATAATAGAAGTCCGGGGACTGGCGCAACGCTGCGCGCAACAGATCGCGCTCCACCGTCGCCCCCCGTATTTTGATGATCGACAATCCGGCTATAACCGTCGACAGAAATCCCATGACCCTCAAAGGGATATAGGCATCGTTCGCTTGACCGGCTTGTACCGGGGAAATGGGACTGATCGAAAGAAGGTAGGAAACACCACTCAGAACGGCAGCATAAACGACGATATCCGAAAACGCGAGAGCCCTGCGGTTCAGAGCAAGATGCGCGACGCATGACATTGCGCCCACGACGCAGATCAAAACGACGCCATAAAGAGCGCCGGCACCACCCATGCTCAGGCGATATGCCAGAGTAATGATACACGTCAGCGCAGCGGCAACCGGTCCGCCGAACAGCCCCGACATGGAAATGATGGCCGTACGGAAATCACCGTAAATCCCACGCTCGAATTCGACGGCCATCGACATGGATACAATTGCCGCGGCGCCCATCCATATCCCGAACAGCGCTGTCCTGCTGATCTTGATACGCGCTTCCACCTGAGGATGAAAATGTGCCCAGGCCGAAAGGAGCAAGGCGACCATTGCGAGATTTTCGAGCAATTCCTCCCAAATTGTATCCATTGATTATCCAGACTACGCGCCATCGCCCGCAGAGAATGGGGCGATTGGCTTTTACACATGGAGCCGGTTCATCGAGTCAGCACTCATACTTGCCTACAAGATCGATAATAAGTGGTGAATTAATACGACGAGGGCTGGCTTCTACAAAGTCGGGCGAAAGGTTGTTGGGGAGACAAAGGCGTTTTATCGGACGGATGCGGCAAAAGACTGTGTCAGGGAACAAGGGTCGGCTTGGCCGAACCGGTCGAAACCCCGCCGCTCACGACGCCACGTGGCCCCCTTGCCGCGACGCCATTCCGATCAAGCATCTCCACAACCGCATAGAGCCGCTCGTTACCAAAGGCGTTGGCATGAGGGATCGGATGTCCGCCGGACTGACTTGCGTCGATTTCGGTGCGATCAAGCTCGGCCGGAGCCGCCGCAACACGGGCATCCGCTGACGAAAAGGCACGCACGACAATGTCGCCTTGAAAATCGGCACCATCCCAGCCCGGATCGCCGGCCTGCGCAACGGGGATCAGCCGGTAGAGTTTCAGTTTTTCGCGAGTCGGAGGATCGTTGAGCATAGCTGTGCCTTGTTTAGGATATGATCGTCTTTTGTTGTTGTCCTTCGATCGCGTTCGCCCGGGACAAAGCGGCAAAGACGATCGACCGCATTTCGTCGTCGGCGATTTGCTGCATCGCAAAGCCTTCATTGGGCATGACGCCCGGATCTTCCTCATGGTCCGAGACCATTTCCGAATCGCGCGCCAGCGTGTCGAGAAACGTCCGTCCCTCATCCGTCCGTGCTATGAATGCGGCCAGCGCCACGAAAAGCTTGCGGTGCCCGTTCAGCCTGCCTTCGAGATTTTCCGGTGATGCCTGGCTCATGTTCCAATCCTTTGCATAACCGAACGAACACGGCTCAGTGTTTGTTCCTGAGTGTGTCCGGCTTGGCGCGGTTCGATTAAACTGGCTTTTTGAAGCCGGTATCTGCTATAAGCGTTGTTCAAATGTTTCGAACGGTTCTGGAGGTAACGCTCCGGTGACCGTTTTCTTTTTGCTTTGCCCTGCCGTTGCAGGCTTGGCGCGGACTGTGAAGGACAGTGAAATGGTCGAAAAAGTGCCGATGACTCAAAGCGGTTTCGTCAAGCTGCAGGAAGAGCTGCGCTGGCGTCAGCAAGAAGAACGCCCGCGGATCATCGAAGCGATTGCCGAAGCGCGCGCCCATGGCGACCTCTCGGAAAATGCGGAATATCATGCCGCCAAGGAAGCGCAGAGCCATAATGAGGGCCGCATCGGCGAGCTTGAGGATTATGTCGCGCGCGCCGAAGTGATCGATCTCTCGAAAATGTCCGGCTCCAAGATCAAATTCGGCGCGACCGTCAAGCTGATCGACGAAGATACCGAGGAAAACAGGACCTATCAGATCGTCGGCGACCAGGAAGCTGACGTAAAGCAGGGGCGCATTTCGATTTCCTCGCCGATTGCGCGGGCGCTGATCGGCAAGGAGGTTGGCGATTCGATCGAGGTCGTCGCTCCCGGCGGCTCCAAGGCCTACGAGATCCTGGCGGTCAACTGGGGCTGATGTTCCAACTACAGTGCTGGAAAGCCCGGAGGCGAAACTGTCTCCGGGCTTTTCCGTGACGTAAAGCGGAGATCAGGCCGTGGAAAAGATCAGCGACGTCGAAATCATAGCGCCGAACTTCAAGCGCCGGCTCTCCGGCGTCACCTCCACGATCATCCAGCTCGTTCCGGTGCAGCGCGCACTCGGCCAGAAGGTTGCGGCGCTGGGCCCTGGTCTTCCTGCTGCTCTTCCGCATATTGGCTATTTGGCTCTCTTGCGGCTTTGGGATCGTCCGTCAGCCCGCAAGCGACGCATCTGGCACGCGCGGCGCAATGTCGAGATGCTGCCGGCCATTCTTCTTCGCGACCTCCTGCGCATGCCGTTGAAGATCGTCTTCACCTCCGCTTCGCAACGCCGGCATTCGGCCTGGACCAAATTCCTCATCCGCCGCATGGATGCGGTGATCGCCACAAGCAGCCGCACCGCCGGCTATCTCGAAGTGCCGAGTACCACCATCCCGCACGGCATCGACGCCGGACGTTTCTTTCCGGCTGCGGACAAGAGGGCGTCCAAAGCGGCGCTTGGTCTGCCTGCGGACAGGAAGATCGCAGGTTGCTTCGGCCGGGTGCGGCATCAGAAGGGCACCGATCTTTTTGTCGACAGCATGATCGCGCTTCTGCCGCACCGGCCGGACTGGATTGCCATCATCGCCGGGCGCGCAACAGGCCCGCATCTTGCCTTTGAAAACGGGCTGAAGGAGCGGGTTCGACAGGCAGGCCTGTCCGACCGCATCCTTTTTGTCGGCGAACATACCAATATCCCCGATTGGTACCGGGCGCTCGACCTGTTCGTTGCGCCGCAGCGCTGGGAAGGATTTGGCCTGACGCCACTGGAAGCCATGGCAACGCGGGTGCCGGTGGTCGCAACTGATGTCGGCGCCTTCTCCGAACTGCTGACGACGGGCTCGGACGAAACAGGCCTGCTGATCGCCGCAAATTCGCTCCCGTCGATGGTCGAGGCGGCAGCAAGCTTGATGGACGACCCGGATCGCGCCGCGCGGGCAGGCGAGCGCGGGCTTGCACGCGCCATTGCCCGTTTCAGCATTGAAGGCGAGGCTTCGCGTATCGGCGCAGTCTATGACGCTCTTTTTGCCCTTTAGGAAGCGTCAGAAGCCGATCAGCCCCTCGTCCTTGACCTGACGAATGGTCAGCATGGTCCGGACGGTATCCACCTGTTCGTTCGCCGTGAGAACTTCGATCACGAAGTCCTGAAAGACCGTGAGATTTTCGGATACACAATGCAACAGGAAATCGCTGTCGCCCGACACCATCCAAGCCTGGCGCACCAGCCGCCACTTGGCCGTCGCCGCCGCGAAAGCCTTGAGCTCGGCCTCGGACTGGTGACGCAAGCCCACCATGCAAAAGGCGACCAGATCGAAGCCGAGGGTCGGCGCGTTGAGAAGAGCGTGGTAGCCTCGAATAACGCCGCCCTCCTCCAGCTTGCGGACGCGGCGCAGACACGGCGGAGCCGAAATTCCAACCCGCTGTGCCAGTTCCACATTGGTCATGCGGCCGTCCGCCTGAAGTTCGCGCAGGATCTTCAGGTCGATTGCATCAAGCTCCACTCGCACGCCCATGTGTCAGTCTTCCCTCAGTCACTCGCCAATCCCTCACATCGGGATGCGTCGTTCTTTTCTGGATAGCGGATTTGACTGCTGCAAAAAAGCGGCATCACGAGATGATCGATGCGAAGGAAAGCTTTGCACTATTCCCTCAGCCTCGGCAGCCGCCAGGAACGCAAAGGACCGGAATTGGATGTATTCACCGCGACGACCGTCACCGCGGCGTGCCAATAGCGTCGAAACCGAAGATTTCAGGATGCATTTGTGTGTATTATGTAACGCACCCTTGAAAGGCGGGGCGCTGAATCCTTAAAGTAACATCGCTGTTCCAAATTCTTTGATCGCCCGGCGCAAACCGAATTTTTTGCAGGCCGGAGCTGGAGTTCTCATCTATGACTGCCCGACATGCGAAAGTGCTAATCATCGGATCCGGCCCTGCCGGATACACAGCCGCGATCTACTCCGCCCGCGCCATGCTCAATCCGGTCCTGATCGCCGGAATGGAACAGGGCGGACAATTGATGATCACCACCGATGTGGAAAATTATCCGGGCTATGCCGATCCTGTCCAAGGCCCCTGGATGATGGAACAGATGCTCAAACAGGCGCAGCATGTCGGCGCGGAAATCGTCAACGACCTCGTGACTGACGTCGATCTGTCCATCCGTCCGTTCCGGTTGAAAACGGACAGCGGCACGGACTGGACGGCCGACGTGCTGATCATCGCGACCGGCGCCAAGGCCAAATGGCTGTGTATCGAAAGCGAGCCGACGTTCCAGGGCTTCGGCGTGTCGGCCTGCGCCACCTGCGACGGCTTCTTCTATCGCAACAAGGACGTCATCGTCGTTGGCGGCGGCAATTCCGCCGTCGAAGAGGCCCTCTATCTGTCGAACCTTGCAAAGACGGTGACCGTCATTCACCGCCGCGACAGCTTTCGGTCTGAGAAAATCCTGCAGGAGCGATTGTTCGCCAAAGAGAACATCAGGGTGATCTGGGATCACGAGGTGACCGAATATCTCGGCACGCCTGCCAAACCGCCCATGCCCGCTTCGGTGAATGGTGTCCGGCTGCGCAACACCCGCACAGGTGAAACGAGCGAGATGCCCATCGACGGCGTTTTTGTCGCCATCGGCCATGCACCGGCAGTCGAACTGTTCAAGGATAAACTAAAGCTGAAGCCGAATGGCTATCTCTGGACGGCACCCGATTCAACCGCAACGGACGTGGCTGGCGTCTATGCTGCAGGAGACGTCACGGACGACATTTACCGTCAGGCGATCACGGCCGCCGGAATGGGCTGCATGGCGGCGCTCGAGGCGGAAAAATACCTGGCGGGCCACATGCCCGTCGCAATTGCGGCCGAATAGAAGCCGCAAATAATCGGGACGGACGACCGCTCCCGAGTGGGAACAGACGATCAGCCTTCAGGCGGAATCGGGAGACCGGATCCGCCACAGGCAGTTATTGGGAGGCTTCATGCCGTTAGACTGGGATAAATTGCGCATTTTTCATGCGGCGGCGGAGGCGGGCTCCTTTACGCATGCGGCCGACAAGCTGCATCTGTCCCAATCGGCTATCAGCCGCCAGGTAAGTTCGCTTGAACAGGATGTCGGCATCAAGCTGTTCCACCGCCATGCACGTGGCCTCATCCTGACCGAACAGGGGGAAATCCTTTATCGCACCGCCCATGAAGTGCTGATGAAGCTGGAAAGCGTCCGTGTTCAACTGACGGAAACCACGGACAAGCCAAGCGGCAAGCTGCGCATCACCACAACCGTCGGCCTCGGCCAGGGCTGGCTGACCGACAAAGTGCAGGAATTCCTGGCGCTCTACCCGGAAATGCAGGTTCAGCTCATTCTCGACAACGAGGAACTGGACGTCAACATGCGCCATGCAGACTGCGCCATCCGGCTACGCCAGCCGCAACAGTCCGACTTGATCCAGCGCAAGCTGTTCACCGTGCATATGCATGTCTATGCCGCCCCCTCCTATATCAACAAGCATGGCGAGCCGCAGTCAATTCAGGATCTCGACAATCACCGGATCATCACCTTCGGCGAACCGGCACCGAACTACCTGCTTGACGTCAACTGGCTGGAGATTGCCGGGCGGGATTCGGACAACCCCCGCATGTCGCATTTGCAGATCAACAGCCAGACATCGATCAAGCGCGCCTGCCTGCTCGGTATCGGCATTGCCATGATGCCGGATTATATCGTCGGCAGGGATCCAGGGTTGATCCAGTTGCCGATCGGCGCGGACATACCCTCCTTCGACACCTATTTCTGCTACCCGGACGAGATCAAGAATGCCGCCAAGCTCAAGGTCTTCCGTGATTTCATCGTGGCGAAAGCCCGCAACTGGAATTTCTAAACCGGCATTTTGGCCTGCACAAAAAACAATCTCAACTTCCCTTCGACTAACCCTATGTTTAAGATGGATTTTTTCGACGGAAGATGCCTCTTCCACAAAAGAACGGTTTAAATCGCTTTAAAAACGTGCAGGACTGCGTTTCACACATGGCTGACATGCATATTAAATGATTGCCTAGCGCCCAAAAAACCATCATACCGACTGCAGCTGATGCATCTTGGTGGCTTTTTTCCTCCCAGTGCCACCGCAGCAGCTGTTCCCCTCTGGAGGTTTGAATACCTTCATAACTATAAAGGGCCCAAGTTTTCTTGTGGCCCTCTTTTTTTGCCTTGATTTCAAGCGCATACCTCTGGTTGCGGCTTTTTGGCTCCTGCCGGCATTGAAAAGTTGCCAGAGGCTTCCCACATCAGTTTCAGCTGATGCAGATGGTGGAGTTCTTCCTCCCAGTGCCACCGCAGCAGCTGTTCCCCTCTGGAGGTTTTTACCTTCACACCTAAAAAGGGCCCGGTTCGTCCGCTGGCCCTCTTTTTTTGCCTATATCACTCTCACAGGTTTGTGACTTGAATATCGGAATTTTCCGATTTATAAATCGGCGCATCGGAATTTGACGATACACTGGACGCCGATGGACAAGGACGAAATTCTGAAGGCTCTCGCCCATCCGAAACGCATCGAAATGCTCGGCTGGATGAAAGACCCGCAGGCACATTTTTCAAGCCAGCATCACCCGCTGGACATGGGAATTTGCGCCAGCCAGTTCGAGCGCTGCGGCCTGTCCCAATCGACCGTGTCCGGGCACCTTGCTGTCCTGCAACGCGCCGGCCTGGTGACGACGCAGCGCGTTGGACAATGGATTTTCTACAAGCGGAACGAGGACGCCATAAGGGCGTTCCTGAAACATATTGGCGATACTTTGTAGAAATTCCTGTGTCGCTCTCCCCTCCCAAGCTTCTCAACGACCAAAAAGGATTCCCCATGGCCTCTCTCTTCGATCCTATCGCAATCGGCGATATCGAACTCGCCAACCGTGTCGTCATGGCGCCGCTGACGCGTAACCGGTCGCCGGGCGCCGTCCCGAATTCCCTCAACGTCACCTATTACGAACAGCGCGCCACAGCCGGCCTGCTGATCACCGAAGCCACCGCAATCACCCATCAGGGCCAGGGCTATGCCGATGTGCCCGGGCTCTACACCGAGGAAGCCCTCAATGGCTGGCGGCAGGTCACCGATGCCGTGCACAAGGCCGGCGGCAAGATCGTCGTGCAGATGTGGCATGTCGGCCGGATTTCCCACACCTCGCTGCAGCCGAACGGCGAAAAGCCTGTTTCCGCCTCCGCCATCACGGCGAAATCGAAGACCTATCTGGTCAATGAGGACGGCACCGGCAGCTTTGCCGACACCTCCGAGCCTCGGGCTCTCGATGTGTCCGAAATCCCGGGCATTGTCGAGGATTACCGCAAGGCTGCCCGTGCGGCAATCGAAGCCGGTTTCGACGGCATCGAAATCCACGCTGCCAATGGCTATCTGATCGACCAGTTCCTCCGGTCAGGCTCGAATGTCCGCACCGACCAGTATGGCGGACCGATCGAAAATCGCGCCCGTTTCCTGTTCGAGGTGGTCGAGGCAATCACGAAGGAAATTGGCGAGGGCCGCACCGGTATCCGTCTTTCTCCGGTCACCCCGGCCAATGATTCGTCCGATCCGGATGCGCAGGCTCTGTTCACCCATGTCATCGAAGGGCTGGCCAAGTACAAGCTTGCCTATATCCACATCATCGAAGGTGCGACGGGCGGACCCCGCGATTTCCAGCAGGGCGACAAACCCTTCGACTATAAGGCGCTGTGCACCGCCTACGAAAAAGCCGGCGGTGAAGCCGCATGGATGACAAACAACGGCTACGACCGGGCGCTTGCGATCCAGGCCGTGGAAGACGGCAAAACGGACCTTGTTGCCTTCGGTAAACCCTTCATCGCCAATCCGGACCTCGTGCAGCGTCTGAAGGACGATGTGCCGCTGAACACACCGGACCAGGCAACCTTCTACGGCGGTGGCGCCAAGGGCTATACCGACTATCCGACGCTTGAGCATCAGGCAGCCTGAGGGTCTCGATCTCTCCTCCCGCCCCTTACGGGGCGGGGCTTTCCTGTCGATGCGCGATGCAATCATGGTCTCGGACACGCAGCGGATCGAACCAGACAGTTGTGCCGTGGACAATCTGTGCCGCGCGATCTAAATCTCCGCGCAGGACTGGAGATGACGTGATGCACCTGCGCGATGCCGAAGAGACCGACCTGCCTGCCATTCGCGATATCTATAACGACGCGGTCGCCAATACGACGGCCATCTGGAACGACACGCAGGTCGATCTGGAAAACCGGACAGTCTGGTTTACCGAACGCCGGCGGCTCGGCTATCCGGTGCTGGTTGCAGTCACGCAAGACGGCACTGTTGCGGGATATGCCTCCTTCGGCGACTGGCGCGCCTTCGACGGCTATCGCCACACTGTCGAGCATTCCGTCTATGTGGAAAAAAACCAGCGCGGCGGCGGTATCGGGAACTTGCTGATGGTGGCCCTGATCGACCGGGCCTGCGCCTGCGGCAAGCATGTGATGGTGGCGGGCATCGAAGCCAACAATCAGGCATCGATCCGACTGCATGAAAAACTGGGTTTCCGGATCACTGGCGAGATGAAGGAAGTCGGCACCAAGTTCGGTCGTTGGCTCGACCTGACCTTCATGCAACTGATCCTGCCGGCGCGGTAGGCGGCCCCCTTCCGCGTCACAATGGTGAAAGAACCATGGCACGCAGCCATCGAATATGGAACTGGAAGGGATTCTTCGTCACGCTGCTGACAGCGGGACTGATCCTTGGCACTCAGCCCGATGCGGCGATCGCGCAGATTGAATGGCGCGCGCCGCCGTGCACCTATTCCGCTGCGACACGAACGGGCGCGCTCTGCGTTCGCGCAGGCAGTTTCAACCGCGACATCTGCACGGCGCTTGCTCGTTTTTCCGGTGAAAACGATCTTCCTCCAGACTTTTTCGCGCGACTGATCTGGAAGGAAAGCCTGTTTCGTCCGGACGCGGTCAGCTCCAAGGGCGCGGAAGGAATAGCGCAGTTCATTCCCTCCACAGCGCGGCTGCGCGGTCTTTCCAACAGTTTCGATGCCTTGGAGGCGTTGGGAGAAGCGGCCGAGTATCTCGACGACTTGCGGGACCGTTTCGGCAATATCGGTCTGGCAGCCACCGCTTACAATGCCGGCGAAGGCGGGTTGCGCACATTCCTGCGCACCGGAAATCTGCCGCAGGAAACCCGCAACTATGTTCTCGACATCACTGCCCATCCGGCTGAAGACTGGCGGGACAACCCGCCCGCAACGGTTGATCTGCGCCTCGACGACCGAAAATCCTTCGAGGACGCCTGTGTTGCCCTGGCCAGCACCCGGCGCCTCAAGGCTGTGGAATTTGAAGCGGAAGGCGTATGGGCGCCCTGGGGCGCGCAACTTGCGGCGCATTTTCAAAAGCCGGTAGCGGCAAGACTGTTCCTTTTGGCTGTCCGGTCCCTCCCGGAGCCGTTGAACATGGAAAAACCGCTGATCCAGAAGGAGCGCAACCGTGCCTTCGGAACGAGGCTGCGCTACACCGCCCGGATCGCCCGCCAGACGCGGTCGGAGGCCGAAGCAGTGTGCGCGCAGGTTCGCAGGAACGGCGGCGCCTGTATCGTTTTCAGGAACTGAGCCTGCCTTACTACCTTGTCCATGTAAGGCAGCCGGCGAATCGCCCACAATGCTGGTCGAGGACTTGCTGGCCTATATAGGACAGTGACGTCGCGCTGCACCGTTTCCTCTTCCGACGAACCTGCTGGGGTCCGTCGGCAATCGGGAGAGCCGGTTACTTGCAGGCCGCGCAGAAGCGCTGGATGCGCTTGCAGGCTTCTTCGAGCAGTTCTTCGGACGTTGCGTAGGAAATGCGGAAGTTGGGCCCGAGACCGAAAGCCGAGCCGTGGACAACGGCAACGCCCTCGGATTCCAGAAGCTCGGACACGAAGTCCTCGTCGGTCTCGATGACCTTGCCTGTCGGCGATGTCTTGCCGATCAGACCCTTGCAGGACGGATAAACGTAGAACGCGCCTTCAGGCGACGGGCACTCGATGCCCTTGGCCTGGTTGAGCATGGAGACGACCAGATCGCGGCGGCCTTCGAAGATCTTCTTGTTTTCAGGGATGAAGTCCTGTGTGCCGTTCAGCGCCTCCACGGCCGCCCACTGGGCGATCGAGCAGGCCCCCGATGTCTGCTGCCCCTGGATCATGTCCATGGCTTTGATCAGCGCCAGCGGGCCGGCGGCGTAGCCAATGCGCCAGCCGGTCATGGCATAGGCCTTGGACACGCCGTTCATGGTCAGCGTGCGGTCATAAAGCTTTGGCTCGACCTCGACCGGGGTCGCGAACTTGAAATCGCCATAGGTCAGGTGCTCGTACATATCATCAGTCAGAACCCAGACATGCGGATGCTTCAGGAGCACATCCGTCAGGGCTTTCAATTCCGCATGCGAATAGGCGGCGCCGGATGGGTTTGACGGCGAGTTGAAGATGAACCATTTGGTCTTGGCCGTGATCGCCTTGTCGAGATCCTCAGCCGTCAGCTTGAAATTGTTGGCCTGGGTCGCTTCGACAAACACGGGCGTGCCGCCGCAGATCGACACCATCTCCGGATAGGACACCCAATAAGGTGCCGGGATGACGACTTCATCGCCCGGATTCATCGTCGCCATGAAGGCGTTGAAAAGAATCTGCTTTCCGCCGGTGCCGACGATCGTCTGGGCGGCGGTGTAATCAAGATTGTTTTCGCGCTTGAATTTTTTCGCAATCGCCTCGCGCAGTTCCGGAATGCCGGAAACAGGCGTGTACTTCGTCTCACCCCGGTTGATCGCGTCGATCGCAGCCTTCTTGATATTGTCAGGCGTATCGAAATCCGGCTCGCCTGCACCGAGCCCGATCACATCGCGGCCCTTGGCTTTCAGTTCCCGGGCTTTCTGGGAAACGGCGATGGTAGCGGAGGGCTTCACACGGGAAAGGGCGTCGGCAAGAAAGGCCATGATGTGGTTTGTCCTGACAGGTTGAGACAGCATGCGGGCCATCGGAGCAGCATCCGGCAAAGCTCCATAGCGGTTAGGTGTATGTCGAAAGACTGCCTGTGTTTCAAGCGCAAACCGCCCGCAAATTCGCAAAATGCGTGACGATGACAATGTTTGACGGCCCGGCATCGGCACGGACCATGAATCAGTTTATCGAAAACCAGCCGCAAGGTCCTGACGAGACCGGATTTTCGGCCAGCCGAAAGCACGCCGGAGCCTGCTGCTCCAGCATTTCCAAGCGCAATGAAAAATGACGTCGCGGCCGTCCGATTTATTCTACAAAATCATGGTGTTTGAAGCATTTTTGCAACGCCTTTATTTGGTCATGATAATTGCCGCGGCCCGCCGCAATTCCGTCCTTGTCCGGACGATTTCGCAGCCTCTTTTCACGGTCACAGGAATTCATCCGGACCGAGGGGGTCTCGCAATGTCTGTCGATACGGAAATGGGCGCCACGACGCAGCGCCAGCATACGAACTACGTGGAATATCTTTTGGTTGCCGGGCTGACGGCCGTGACGGTCCTTTTGTTTTTCGTCATGGGCTTCTTCTCCGAGGCGTCGGCCGATACCGGCACGGATAGGCCGCAGCATATGGCCGGCTATGTCAGGCCGAACGACATGGGAACGGGCGCCCTGCTCTTCCCGTCGCGCGAGCCGGGCTTTTTCGTCGAGGCGCCGCGACTGGCGACCGATGTTCGGATCGACATCAACGGACCGATTATCCGCACCCGCGTCACCCAGAGATTCCAGAACCCCAGCAAGGGTTGGGTCGAGGGCACCTATGTCTTTCCGCTGCCGGACGACTCGGCTGTCGATACGTTGAAGATGCAAATCGGCGAGCGCTTCATCGAAGGCAAGATCAAGGCCCGCGAAGAGGCGCGCAAGATCTATGAACAGGCCAAGGCGGAGGGCAAGAAGACGGCGCTGCTCGAACAGCAGCGGCCGAACATCTTCACCAATCAGGTCGCAAATATCGGCCCCGGCGAAACCATCGTGGTGCAGATCGAATACCAGAGCAGCGTGCACCAGTCGAACGGCGTCTTTTCCCTGCGTTTTCCCATGGTCGTTGCGCCGCGCTACAACCCGGACCCGATCGTTCAGACGGTCGATCTCGACCCCCGCTCAGGCTTTGCCGTCAGCGACCCGGTACCTGACCGCGACAAGATCATGGCCCCCGTGCTCGACCCGGCTGAACACGCGAAGATCAACCCCGTCACCCTGACGCTCAACCTCAATGCCGGCTTTCCACTCGGCGCCGTCACGTCAGCCTTTCACGCAGTCGATATGAAATCACCCGGCGACATGGTGCGCACCATCACGCTTCAGGCGGGCAGCGTGCCTGCAGACAAGGACTTCGAACTGACTTGGCAAGCCGCCACCGGCAGGACGCCCCATGCCGGCCTTTTCCGGGAGACCATCGATGGCCGCACCTATCTGCTCGGCTTCGTCACGCCACCGGCGGACGATACGGCGGCGGCGGCCCGTTCGAACCGCGAGGTTGTCTTCGTCATCGACAACTCCGGCTCCATGGCGGGACCCTCGATCGAACAGGCGCGCGACAGTTTGGCCCTGGCAATCTCCAGACTGCGGCCGCAGGACAGGTTCAACGTCATCCGCTTCGACGATACGATGAGCGTTCACTTCCCCAGTCTCGTTCAGGCGACGCCGGACAACCGCGAAAACGCGATCGCCTTCGCCCGCAGCCTTACGGCAGACGGCGGCACGGAAATGCTGCCGGCCCTGGAAGCAGCGTTGCGGACACAGGGTCCGGTCGCAACAGGCGCGCTTCGCCAGGTGGTGTTCCTGACGGATGGCGCCATCGGCAACGAGGCGCAGCTCTTTCAGGAAATTTCCGCCAATCGTGGCGACGCCCGCGTGTTCACCGTCGGCATCGGTTCCGCGCCCAACACATATTTCATGACGAAGGCCGCGGAGATCGGCCGAGGCACCTTCACCCTGATCGGCGCCGAAAATCAGGTTGCGTCGTGCATGGGCGAATTGTTCGAAAAGCTCGAAAACCCGGCCATGACCGATATTGCAGTCACCTTCGACGGTGCGAATGCCAGGGATATAACCCCCAACCCCATGCCGGACCTCTATCGCGGCGAACCGGTGGTGTTGACGGCCCGGCTTGATGGCACATCTGTTGCCGGCAAACTGCAGATCACCGGCCGGACGGGCGATCAGCCCTGGCGCGTCGAAATGGATGTGGCCAAGGCATCAGAAGGCACCGGCCTCGCCAAGCTCTGGGCCCGCCGCAAGATCGGTGATCTCGAGGCCGGCGCCTATGCGGTCAATGACAGGGCGGCACTCGACAAGGAGATCGAGACTGTGGCGCTCGCCCATCACATCGTCTCGCGCGTCACCAGCCTGGTTGCCGTCGATGTCACGCCATCGCGTCCGGCCACCGAAACGCTGGCGAGCACGGATCTACCGGTCAATCTGCCGTTGGGATGGGACTTCCAGAAGGTCTTCGGCGAGAAGCCGCTCGAAAACCTGCCCCAGGACCAAAGAAAAGCGGCGCTCGACCATGCCGAGGAACAGGCGATCCTTGTTGCCGACCAGATTGCGGCAGCACCGACCGCGCGGGCAGCCAACCTCATCGCGCAACAAGGCGGCAGCCAGGTCGACTTGCCGCAGACCGCTACGCTTGCCGACCGCTATATTCTGATTGGCATGGCCCTTTTGACGATGGCTATCATGGCCGCAGCCACGTTCGGCCTGTGGCGCTGGCAGATGCGCGGTCTTTACCAGGAGGCACGCAGCCGTGTTCATTAAAACAACGACCGGTGCGCGGGGCGGTTTCCTTGCCCGCCTGAACATGCTGGAAACGCTCGTCCTTGCAGCAATTTGCCTGATTGGCATCGCGGGTGTGATGCTGATCGGCAAGGGCGCCTTCATCAAAGCCAAGGCGGAATTGTCGCAAGTCCTGCTGAAACGCAGTTTTGCCGCACAGCTTGACGGCGGAACCGGCGGCAAGCCCTGGCCCTGGGCAGATTTCTCGACCGAGGCGGAAATTGTCGCGCCGCGGATTGGCAGATCGGCCATCGTTTTGTCCGGCGCCAGCGGCGAGGCGCTGGCCTTCGGGCCGGCACGGCTGGCGAATACGCCCATGCCGGGAGAAAGCGGCACCGCCGTCATCGCCGCCCATCGGGACACCCACTTTCGCTGGCTGAAGGAGGTGAAGCCCGGCGACCTGCTGATGATCAAACGCCGGGATGGAAAGACACTTACGTTCCGCGCCGGACAGGGGCGAATCGCACGTTGGGACCAGAGCGGCATAAACGCGAACGCACCCGGCCGACATCTGGCGCTGGCCACCTGCTGGCCCTTCGAGGCAACAGTGCAGGGTCCTCTTCGCTACATCGTCAGTGCCGAACTGATTTCGGACGCAGGCAAACAATCCTTCGCCAGTTTGAACTGAAGGTCCTGCCACCGGACCCGACAACGAGATATCGTGGCCGAGGCAGGGTGCCTTCAGGCGCGCGGTGCAAAGAGATCTATTCTTGGTTACTGCCAACCCATACGTAGAACGGCATTTCAGACGACGCGTTTTGCACTGCCTGAGGCTTTAAACGGTCCCAATTACGACATTGCAACCCAAAAACAAGTGTTTTCAAAAGCTTGCAATATATCAGTAGAAAATCCTATTTTTCAGCAGATGACCGCTTTTTACACAATTCAAATCTGGGCAGTAGCGTCAGGAAACTTTTGCTTGCCAATTTAAAATAAACACAGCAAGTTTACCGCGTTCGGGCAACTACGGACACGGAAAGACCTTTCAAGTATGCGGGCCGGGGCACGCAAAACGCGCCGGGCGGACGGGCAAGGAACAGGGTTCTGTGGCCGTCTGCAAGTACAGGACCTTTCCTCATCGTCGAAGACTGCCTGCCGCACGCCCCTGGGCAAACATTGTAATGCTGCCCGCTGCTTCCGGGCAGAGGAAAAAGGACCTGATGCATGGCAGACACTGGCATTGTTAAATTTTTCAACACGGACAAAGGCTTCGGCTTCATAAAACCCGACAATGGTGGCGCCGATATCTTCGTGCATATCTCGGCAGTACAGGCTTCCGGCCTTAACGCGCTGTCGGAAAATCAGAAGGTCAGCTTCGATACCGAACCGGATCGCCGCGGCAAGGGGCCAAAAGCCGTCAACCTGCAAGTGTCCGGCTGAGCCGTCGCCGACATGGATTCACATTAAAAGCCCGGCGTAGTGCCGGGTTTTCCATTCAGCCTGCGTTCAGTTTCGTCAGGTTAATGTGCCTGCATCGTCATGAAAGACGCTCTGGTCCACCCTTTCACAGGATCGAAACAATGAACACCTTTATCAAAGCTGCCGTTCTCGCGGTTGCCACCGCAGCAACCATCATACCAACTGTAGCGCCGGCTCAAGCCGAAGACTGGGGCGGCCGTCGCCACTATCGTCACGACTATGGACGTCGTCATCACAATGGCGACGCAGCCGCTCTTGGCGCGCTCGGCCTTGCAACCGGCGTGATTATTGGCGGCGCCATCGCCAGCCAGCCGCGTTACCAGGAGCGGGTCTATATCGATCCGGAACCCGACTACTACGAGCCGCGTCCCGTTTATCGCCGCGCCCGCCCGGTAGTCGTCCAGAGCTATGGGTCGCTTGAGCCTTGGACACCCGCCTGGCACCGCTATTGCTCGCAGCGTTATCGCTCGTTCGACTCCCGCTCCGGCACCTTCGTGGGCTATGACGGTCGCGAACATTTCTGCACAGCCGGCTAAACCATAGCCTGACGCTAAAAAAGGCACGGGCTAACTGGCGCGTGCCTTTTTTGCTGTCCGGTTGAAAACTCACAAGCCACGAAGATAGGGATTGGTCCGGCGTTCCTCGCCAATCTGGCCACCCGGACCGTGACCGCAGATAAAGCCGACTGTGTCGCCAAGCGGCAGGATCTTGTCGCGGATCGAAGCCAGCAATTGTTCATGATTGCCGCCCGGAAGATCGGTTCGCCCGATGGAGCCGCGGAACAGTACGTCGCCCACATGGGCAAAGCCCTGTTTCCGGTTGAAATAGACGACATGACCGGGTGCGTGGCCGGGGCAGTGCAACACCTCAAAGACATGCTCTCCGAATGAAACGGTGTCGCCGTCTTCCAGCCAGCGGTCAGGCAGAACATTCTCCACCTTCATCGCCATGCCGAATTTCTCCGCCTGCTCTTCCAGCCGCTCGAGAAGCGGCTGGTCGTCCTTGTGCGGGCCGACAATGTCGATATCCAGAGCTTGCTTCAACTCTTTGGCGCCGCCGGCATGATCGATATGGCCATGCGTCAGCCAGATCGCTTTCAAAGTGATGCCGTTATCCCGAACAGTCCGGAGGATCAGATCGACGTCACCGCCCGGATCGACGATCACACCGTCTTTTGTCTCATCATCGAAAAGGACAGTACAATTCTGCTGAAAATGGGTAACCGGAATAATGCTTGCCTGTAGCATGTCGCCTCGCTGCCAGTTGTTGCAACGCATATAAAGCGACTGCAGCGCGATGGGAACGGCATTAATCGCGAAACGACTAGTTTCCTAGAATTGAGAGCTGTATCGCGTCACAGGCTACCGCAATTCGGCAAGCTCGATAGCGGCGGGGATCGGCGTCTGGATGTTGACCGTCGTCATGAGCAGCGCAAAGACAGCGATCTTGGCAGCAACCACTGTAATAACGACGGGCCGGAGTTGCCGTGCCGCGGATGAGGTTTCGAAAGCAGGGTTCTCTTGCATGTCCATCGTCCTCTTTTGTGTGCTGTAAACACGACAAATGCTAGAAAGTTCCGGCTAAACCGGAGTGATTCCAGTATTTTAGATTTTCGGCCCCTATGCTGTTCCCTACGGGACTCGAGAAGAAGCAATTCGGGAGACGGGCAAAGCCGTGGCGACAAATGGCAGCGAGCGTCGTATGATCAGCGTTCCGGAACATCTGCATAAAGCGAAAAACATGTCGACACGGCCAACGTCTTATGGCGAAGGTTTCCGGAGGAAAATCGGTTGAAAGGAAATGACGGCGTGGCAGGACAGCCAAGGCAGACGTCCGATATGGAACAGGCTCCCGGTGGAGACAGACAAGACGCGGTGGATTTCGAGATCATCGAACTTTTCTTCTTCGCCTACCGGGATTTCACCTCCGATCCGGATGTCATACTGGAAAAGCGTGGTTTTGGTCGAGCCCATCACCGGGTGCTGCATTTCGTCGATCGGGAACCCGGCATGACGGTCGCCGACCTGCTGGATACCTTGAAGATTACCAAACAGAGCCTGGCCCGCGTTTTGAAACAGCTGATCGATTCAGGGTATATTCACCAAGTTGCGGGGCCGGAGGATCGCCGGCAGCGCAAGCTCTATACAACAAAGGAAGGCAAGACATTGGCGCGTGCCTTGGCGAAGCCACAGTCGCGACGCATCGCCAAAGCATTGGAAAAAACCGGTCCTGGAGCCAGGGAAACGATCAAACGATTCCTCGCCGGCATGAAGAACGCAGCGGAGAGCTGAGAAACCCGGTTACCGGCATGAACCGCGGGAAGAACAGGGTACGCAAACCATGACAAGAACAACGAGGATCGAAGACGACGCTCCCCACCTGCTGGTTGTCGATGACGACCGGCGAATTCGCGATCTTCTCAACCGCTACCTGATGGAAAAGGGCTTTCGCATCACAACAGCCGCGGATGCTGCCGAAGCGCGGCGAAAGCTGGTCGGCATCGACTATGATCTGCTGATCGTCGATGTGATGATGCCGGGGGAGACAGGTATTTCGCTCACCCAGAGCCTGCGCAAGCTCAAGACGGTGCCGGTCATCATGCTGACGGCGCTGGCGGAATCCAATGCCAGGATAGAAGGCTTGGAGGCAGGGGCCGACGACTATCTTCCAAAACCCTTTGATCCCAGGGAACTCGTACTGCGCATCAACAATATTCTGAGACGCAATGCCCCTGCCAAGGCGCCGAAGATCGAACAGGTCATTTTCGGCCCCTTCACCTTCTCGGTTGTGCGCAGGGAACTGCGGCGCGGCCCCGATCATATTCGTCTGACGGACCGGGAGCAGGAAATCATGATGCTCTTTTCCCAGCGCGCCGGCGAGACGATCCCGCGCCACGAACTGGTGAGCGACGAGGCGGAGGTTGGCGAACGAACGATCGACGTGCAGATCAATCGCCTCCGGCGCAAGATCGAGGACGACCCCTCCAATCCGGTCTGGCTCCAGACCGTTCGTGGCATAGGCTACCGGCTGAGCGTCGATTGAGGACACAGGATTTGAATGGCGGGCTTTGACATCATCAAGCGCGGGGCGCAGTCGGGCGACACGGCATGGAAAGAGGCAATGCGATGGCTGCGCCGTCGTCTGCCGATGGGCCTTTACGCCCGCTCCTTGCTGATCGTCATCATTCCAATGGTGCTGCTGCAGTCCGTCGTCGCCTTTGTTTTCATGGAGCGGCATTGGCAACTCGTGACCCAGCGACTGTCGGCAGCCGTGACCAACGATATTGCCGCCGTCATCGATCTGATCGAGGCAATGCCAAGCTCGGACGAGGCCACCATCACGCGCGTCGCGCGGCAACGGTTGAACCTGAACATATCGATCGAGCCGGATGAAGAACTGCCACCACCGCGCCCCAAGCCGTTTTTCGAGATTCTGGACCAGATCCTCAGCGAGGAGATTTCCGACACGATCCGCCGCCCCTTCTGGATCGACACGGTCGGGGATTCCAATCTTGTTGAAATCCGCATCAAGCTCGGCCCGGAACGCATCCTGCGCGTCTATGCCCGTCGCGGCCAGGCTTATGCCTCCAACACGCACATCTTTATCGTCTGGATGGTCGGCGCCTCGCTGGTGCTTCTCGCCATTGCGATCCTCTTTTTGCGTGGGCAGATCCGCCCGATTCTTGCCCTTGCCAAGGCAGCCGAGAGTTTCGGCAAGGGCCAGAAGATCGACGAGTTCTCGCCGCGGGGCGCCGAGGAAGTGCGCCGCGCGGGCCTGGCCTTCATCCAGATGCGTGAACGTATCGAGCGGCAGATCGAGCAACGAACGGCGATGCTGACGGGCGTCAGCCACGACCTTCGCACCATTCTCACGCGCTTCAAGCTGCAATTGGCGCTTGCCGGCGACAGCGCCGATCTGGAAAACCTGAACCAGGACGTCGAAGACATGCAAAGCATGCTGGAAGGCTACCTTGCCTTCGCACGCGGCGAAGCCGAGGAGGATGTCGGAGACCTGAAACTCCATGATCTGATGAACCGTCTGACATTGGAGGCAGAGTTGCACGGCAAGACGGTAACGACCGCCATCGAAGGGGACGACAATGTCCGGGTCCGCCCCAACGCCTTTACCCGGCTGGTCGCCAATCTGGCTTCCAATGCGTATCGCTATGCCCAGACCGTGCATATCGATGCCAGACACAGCTCGAAATGGCTGACCATTACCGTCGATGACGACGGTCCCGGTATTCCCGAGCGCTCGCGCGAAGATGTTTTCAAGCCGTTCTTTCGCCTTGACGAGGCGCGCAACCTCGACAGTTCCGGAACCGGCCTCGGCCTTGCCATTGCCCGGGACATCGCCCGCAGCCACGGTGGCAACGTAACGCTGTCGGACAGTTCGATGGGCGGGCTAAGGGCCATGGTCAGGGTACCGGCATAGTCCCAGCCCCGCCCGGCAGACATGCCGCCTGCCCTTTGGCTCATTGGCAATGTGTTTGAAAAGACCGGGCAGCGTGCTTGCGCACCCTACAGCATTCTCTTGCCGTTCGGGACCGGCTTATCGACGCTGGCAAGCACGATCGCGCCCGTCTCGTCTTCGAAACCCAGCGTCAGAACTTCAGAGCGGAAGGGGCCGATCTGGCGGGGTGGAAAATTGACGACACCCAGCACCTGGCGGCCGATCAGGGTTTCCGGCGTGTAGTGAACGGTGATCTGGGCGGAGGATTTCTTGACGCCGATTTCGGGGCCGAAATCGATGACCAGCTTTATTGCCGGTTTGCGCGCCTCGGGGAAAGGCAAGGCTTCGACGATCGTGCCGGCGCGAATATCGACCCGTTCGAAATCTGAATAAGCGATGGTATCGGTCATGGAAGAATCCAGTTGTCAGCCGGCCAGTTCTTCGGCGCGCTTGCGGGCGGCGGCGATAGCTTTGTCGAATAGCGGCTGCATGCCGTCATCCGCCATAAGAACGGTGAGAGCCGCCGCCGTCGTGCCGCCCGGAGATGTCACGTTCTGACGGAGTTTCGAAGCGTCATCGGGGGACTGATGGAGAAGTTCACCAGCCCCCGCGACGGTTTCCCGTGCGAGCCGCATGGCAAGGTCCGCCTGAAGACCGGCTTTGCGGCCGGCCTCCGCCATGCATTCGACGAGATAGAAGACATAGGCCGGACCACTGCCCGAGACGGCGGTGACCGCATCGATATCAGCTTCCGTATCGACCCATTCGACCGGGCCGGAGACCTTCAGAAGACCGTGGACGAGATCTCTCTGCAGGGCAGAAACAGCCGCATTCGCAAAAGCCCCGGTGACGCCGCGGCCGATCATCGCCGGTGTGTTCGGCATGGCGCGCACCATGGCGGCCTCACCGAGATGGCTGCCCATAAAAGCGAGTGTCGTTCCGGCGGCGACCGATACAACAACGGTGTCCGGGCCGACGAGACCTTGCAGCGGCGGCAGCACCGCCGCCATCATCTGCGGCTTGACGGCAAGAAACAAAACGCCGGCCTTCAGACCCGCAGGCGCTTCCGTCTTATGAAGCGCGCCATTGTCTTCGATCAGCTTGGCCATGGACGACGACGGACCGGGATCGATCACCAGAACGTCCGCTCCGGCAATCCCGCTCTTCAGCCAGCCGGTGAGCATCGCGCCGCCCATGTTGCCGGCTCCGACAAGGACGATCGGACCTGCCGCACCAAGAGCCATGGTCACGCTTCTCCGACAGTTTCGAACATGACGGCCTCAACCGCAGTCTCAGCAGTGATGCCCGACCAGACGACGAATTGGAAAGCCTGAAAATAGGACTCGCAAGCTTCCAGCGCGCTGGAAAACAGAACCTCGACCTGTTGGTTCGTGGGCTCCGCACCGCCTGCAAGCAGCAGCGACTGTCGGAAGATCACGACGTCTTCCTGACGCCACAGATCGAAATGCCCCATCAGCACCTGGCCGTTGATATGGGACAGAAGCCGGATGACCTCGTTGACCCGGCTTTCGGGAACCTTGATGTCGAAGGCACAGGCGAGATGCAGTGCTTCGAATTCTTCCATCCAGGAGAAGGAGACGTGATAATCCGTCCACTTGCCCTCGACGGTCATGGCGATCTCGTCTTCGCCGGAACGTTCGAAGGACCAATCGTTGTTGGCCGCGACGAACTCGATCATGTCGACCGGGTTCGATTGGCGCTCAAGTTCCAGTTCCATCAGGCTCATGCATCACCCCACAAGTCCTGGCACGGGCATGCGTCATCGTGCTCCCGCACGACATCTGCAAACTCAAACACCAGAAACAAACACTATGATTACCGGAAACACGACCACCATGCCTGAACTAGCCTGCCTGGAGCTTGCGTGATCCGTTTCGAATCATCATTTAAAATCAGTGTATAATGCGGGAGTCCGCGTGCCATCCCCCTCGCCGGAAAATAGCGCGGAAGGGTGTGGATATGCTTTGCGAAACAGATTCAGCGCTGGTTCTTAAGCGACTCTGGCGTAAGCGTTTTTCGACAGTGTCCACAGGATGAAAAAATTATGAATATTCGGCCGGTTGCAGCGATGGGACCGTCATAGCTGTTCCAGAATGGGACAAACGGGCGCGGGCGCCGGCGCACGCCCCATCCCCTTCCGGCAGTTGCTCACTTGCCGGCTTCGGCCAGCCGTGCCTCAAGCGCCGCGACACGAGCCAGAAGGGCGTCGTTTTCTTCGCGCGCCTTCAGCGCCATTTCCCTGACGGCCTCGAACTCCTCGCGCTTGACGATATCCATGGAATTGAGGAGCCGCTCGCCCTGCGCCCGGAACATGGTCTCCATCTCGCGGCGCACGCCCTGCGCAGCGCCTGCCGCATCTGTCATCAGCTTGGCGAAGTCATCCAGAATTCGATTGGTGCCCGTGCTCATTGCTTCCATCCTATCTTGTCGCCTGCGATAGCAGGCTTGTGAACAGGAGGTAGGAGCACATAGGAGTTGATGCAAGGAAAAATAGTGGGATGACGGCCTTTCCGCTGACGGACGCGCCTTGACCGCCCCACAAGGGAGGGCCATGTTCCCCGCGACAACGCGGCCGGAATGAAGCAAGACCTTGGAAACAATCGCAACCCTCTTTTCGATCATGCCTTTTCCGGACATTGATCCTGTGCTTCTCGACCTTGGTCTGCTCAAGGTTCACTGGTACGGCCTTGCCTACGTCGCCGGCATTATGCTGGGATGGCACTACGCACGGCGCGTTGTCCGCAATGGGGCCTTGTGGCGCGGCGGCCAGTCGCCGATTACCGACGTGCAGATCGACGATTTCGTTCTCTGGGTAGCGGGCGGCATCGTTCTTGGCGGACGTATCGGTTACATTCTTTTCTATGACCTGGCAGCCGTGCTGGCCGAGCCTATCCGCGCCATCAGGATTCAGGACGGCGGCATGTCGTTCCACGGCGGCCTGATTGGCACCTTCATCGCCATGGTCGTCTTTGCCCGCCGCAACGGGATCGCCATCTGGTCGCTGTTCGATGTCGTCTCCGCCGTCGTGCCGATCGGCCTGTTCTTCGGCCGCGTCGCCAACTTCGTCAATGGTGAACTCTGGGGCGCGCCGGCGGATGTTCCCTGGGCGGTCGTGTTCTGCAACACCTATCTGATGGCCGCCAATGGTTGCGTCGCCGGAACGGAGCCCCGCCATCCGAGCCAGCTTTACGAAGCGGGCCTCGAAGGCATCGTGCTTTTGTCGATCCTTGCCTTTCTCATTTATGCCCGTCGCGCGCTCACGACGCCCGGCCTTGTTTGTGGCGTTTTCGTAACCGGCTATGGCATTGCCCGTACCTTCGTCGAGTTTTTCCGCGAGCCCGACCAGCAGCTCGGCTATCTCTATGGCGGCTGGCTGACGATGGGTATGGTCCTGTCCTTGCCGATGGTCGCGATCGGCCTGTGGGCAATCCTGCGCGCGCACCGCGCTGCTGTTGCAACGTCTCAAGAGGGGGTGCGATGACGACAGCGCTCGCCGAAAAGATCAAGTCGATCATTCTCGCCACCGGCCCGATCAGTGTGACCGACTATTTTTCGCTGTGCCTGGCAGACCCGGACTACGGCTACTACAAGACCCGCGAGCCGTTCGGACGATCCGGTGATTTTATTACCGCGCCTGAGATCAGCCAGCTGTTTGGCGAGATGATCGGCATCTTCCTCGTTCAGGCCTGGCAAAGGCATGGCGAGCCCTCGCCCGTCGTCATCGCCGAAATCGGCCCGGGGCGCGGGACGATGATGTCGGATATCCTGCGGGTCATCGCCAAACTCTCGCCCGCCCTTTATGCATCGGCCGCTGTCCACCTTGTGGAAACCAGCGAGCGCCTGCAGAAAGTCCAGAGCCAGACGCTGGTGGCGCACAAGTTCAAGATTTCCTGGCATGACAGTTTCGACACCCTGCCGGACGGCTTCATGCTTCTGGTGGCCAACGAATTGTTCGACGCGATCCCGATCCGCCAGTTCGTCAAAACCACGCAAGGGTTCAGGGAGCGCCTGGTGGGCCTCGATGCAAAGAATGAATTGATGTTCGCGGCAGGTGTTGCGGGCATCGATCCGGCTTTGCTGCCGCCTGCCGCCACAAACGCTCCCACCGGTACGATTTTCGAGATCGCACCCGCCCGCGACGCGGTGATGACGGCAATTGCGGCGCGTATCCACGCAAGCGGCGGCACAGCCCTGATCATAGATTATGGTCATATGGCGACCGGTCTTGGAGACACGCTGCAGGCGGTGCGCGACCATCAGTTCGACCCGCCGCTGAAACATCCGGGCGAGGCTGATATCACCAGCCATGTCGATTTCGAGCAGCTTGCCCGGCGGGCTGTTACCGAGGGCCTCCAGATCAACGGATTGACCTACCAGGGTGATTTTCTGCTGGCGCTTGGGCTCGCCGAACGTGCGGCGGTGCTGGGACGCGACAAGAGCGTCGAGACGCAGGAAAACATCCGTGCCGATGTCGAAAGGCTGGCGGGAGCCGGCGAAGGCAGGATGGGGGAGTTATTCAAGGTTCTCGCCGTCAGCAGTCCGAATCTTGCCCTTCCCCCCTTCCGGAAATAGGTTTCAGCACGCCCGGCGGCGACATGAACTGTCGCCGCAGACGGATTGACAGGCACAGCACGTTAAGGCCAACATCCGGCCAAATCACCCCGGACAACCCTTTGCGGCACCCGGAAAGCCCGTCTGATCACAGCCATCGAGAGGCAGGAAACCGATGAAGGATGATGCCTTGCCCTTGCCCGTGCAAAGCCCGCTGCTGCGTGAAAAGGCCGGACACGCCGCGTTGCACGGCTATTTCACCCGAAAAGGCGGCGTATCGGAAGGCCTCTATCAAGGGCTCAATGTCGGACTGGGGTCCAGCGACGACCGGGCATGCGTGGAAGAAAATCGCGCCCGCGTGAGTGCCTGGTTCTCCGCGCCGCCGGCCAGGCTGGCGACGGTGCATCAGGTCCATTCGCCGAATGTCGTGATCGTTGATGCAGCCTATGACGGGACGCGCGCAGAGGCCGATGCTCTCGTTACGGCGGCGCCCGGGCTGGTCATCGGGGTCTTGTCCGCGGATTGCGGGCCGGTGCTCTTTGTCGATCCGCAGGCCCGTGTGGTCGGGGCCGCGCATGCCGGCTGGAAGGGCGCTCTCGGCGGCGTCCTTGAAAATACCGTCGACGTGATGGTTTCGCTTGGCGCCCGCCGCGACCGCATCCTGGCCTGCCTCGGCCCCTCCATCAGCCGCCGCAACTACGAGGTGGGCGCGGAGTTCGTTCAGCAGTTTCTCGAGAAAGACCCGGCCTATATCCGGTTTTTCTCTCCTTCGAGCCGTGACGGTCATTCCATGTTCGATTTGCCCGGTCTGACGACCATGCGGCTGACGGATGCGGGCGTAACTGCGGAAAATCTCGACATTTGCACCTATGCGGACGAGGAGCGCTTTTTCTCCTACCGCCGAACGACACATCGCAGCGAGCCGGACTATGGCCGGCAAATCTCTGCAATATCCTTGACGGAGGCATGACATGGCACTGCATTTCACGCAGGACGAATTCGCAAGCCGGCTGGGCCGGTTGACGGCGAAGATGAAGGAGGAAAAGCTTTCCGCCATGCTCCTCTTCGCGCAGGAGAGCATGTACTGGCTGACCGGCTATGACACGTTCGGCTACTGCTTCTTCCAGACTCTGGTCGTCAAGGCCGATGGTTCGATGGTGCTTCTCACTCGTTCCGCTGACTTGCGTCAGGCGAAACACACCTCCAACATCGAACGTGTCGAGGTCTGGGTCGATCGCGTCAATGCCGACCCGACGATGGACCTCAAGAACCTTCTGAGCGATCTCGATCTGCTCGGCGCCCGCATCGGCATCGAATACGACACGCACGGGATGACGGGGCGCATCGCCCGTCTCCTCGACCAGCAACTGATGAGCTTCGGCGAACTGGTGGACGCATCGCTGCTCGTCAGCCGCCTGCGCCTGATCAAGAGCCCTGCCGAAATCCTCCATGTCGAAAAGGCTGCGAGTTTGGCCGACGACGCGCTGGATGCGGCCCTGCCGCTGATCCACGCCGGCGGTAACGAGGCCGATATCCTGGCCGCTATGCAGGGCGCTGTCTTTGCCGGCGGCGGAGACTATCCGGCCAATGAATTCATCATCGGCTCCGGCGCCGATGCCCTTCTCTGCCGCTACAAGGCCGGGCGGCGCACGCTCGACGCGCAGGACCAGCTGACCCTGGAATGGGCCGGCGTCAGCGCCCATTACCACGCGGCCATGATGCGCACCGTCGTTATCGGCGAGCCGACCAACCGCCACCGCGAACTCTACAGCGCCTGCCGCGAGACCATACAGGCAATCGAGATGGTGTTGAGGCCCGGCAATACCTTCGGCACGGTCTTCGACATTCATTCGAAAATCATGGACGAGCGCGGCCTTGCCCGTCACCGGCTAAACGCCTGCGGCTACTCGCTCGGCGCCCGCTTCTCTCCCTCCTGGATGGAGCATCAGATGTTCCATGTCGGCAATCCGCAGGAGATCCTGCCGGATATGTCGCTCTTCGTTCACATGATCATCATGGACAGCGACAGCGGCACGGCGATGTCGCTGGGACAGACCTATCTGACGACCGAAGGCGGCCCCAAGGCCCTTTCGCGCTACGGGCTCGACTTCATAACTGCTTAGGACAATTGAGCTATCGTTTGGTGACAGGCGGAGAGGCTGGGGTCCTCGATCATTCCGCCACCGAGAAACCGGACGACCGACGATGCGCAAGCCGATCACGCTTATCGCGACACTTGGATTTGTCACAGCCCTTTCCGGCTGCAACAGCATGGACGACCTGACGCCGCAGGTGGATGTCGGAGGCGGAACCTTCCGATCGCCCCCGGTCAACCAGGCCGATCTCGATTCCATGTCGCAGCAGAGCGCCGAGGTCTTGCCGCAGACGACGCAACCGGTGACGGGAACGAGGCTCGCGCCACCCGCGCAGGAAAGTTTTGCAGCCGGGCCATCGGGCACGGACATGGTCCAGGGCGATACCGAATACACCGATCCCGCCGGGTCGCTGGAAGCGCAGGCAGGACGTCTGCGCGAGGGTGAACTGCCGAGACAACAAGAGACGGTCCGCAGCGAAGCCATTGCGGAAACCGCTGAGGCCGCGCCCGTCGAAGAACCAGCCGAACGCGTCGAGGCTCAGACCGAGCCGACGCCGCAGGTCGAGGCAAAGACGTCCGAAATCCGCGAACCAGAAACAAGCGCCGCCGTCGCGCCGGCCGCGGCGGCGGGAACGATCCGCTTTCTGCCGATCATCGGCGCACCGGTCGAGGCAGTCCAGCCGCTGTCCAAGCAACTCGGAGCCGAGGCCCGCACTCACGGGCTGACGATCAAGGGCGCGTCCGACAGGACCAGCGAACACATTCTGAAAGGCTATTTTTCCGCGCTGAAGGACGGCCGCAACACAACCATTGTCTATGTCTGGGACGTGCTCGATGGCGCCGGAAACCGTCTGCACCGTATTCAGGGGCAGAACACGGTCAACGCTACCGCCCCTGATCTCTGGACGGTCGTGCCACCGGAAACGATGCGCGCCATCGCAGCAAGAACCATCGGCGAATACCTCAGCTGGCGGGCCTCAAAACAAGGCTGATGGCGCCCTGTCATCATTGCGCCACGCGCAGCGAAAAGTTTTTAGGATAAAGCAGAGTGCGGCGCGGCATTCCCCTTGCATTCGAGGTCAAGGGCGTTATGAAGCCCGCATCAGTTCGGGGCGATCTGACCCAGCTGCCTTACGGAATTTCGCGTGGAGAGTATCCGCGCCAGCACAGGCGGACCATCGATGAAGGTTTTCGCAGGCAACTCGAACCGGCTACTCGCCGAAGCGATCTGCAATTATCTTAACCTGCCCCTGGGCAAAGCAACCGTCAGACGGTTTGCAGACCAGGAAATCTTCGTGGAAGTCCAGGAAAACGTGCGCGGCGAGGATGTTTTCCTCGTTCAGTCGACATCCTTCCCGACCAATGATCATCTGATGGAATTGCTGATCATGATCGATGCCATGCGCCGGTCGTCTGCCCGGCGCATCACAGCCGTCATCCCCTATTTCGGCTATGCAAGGCAGGATCGCAAACCTGGCCCGCGAACGCCGATCTCCGCCAAGCTCGTCGCCAATCTGATCACCGAAGCCGGCGCCGACCGGGTTCTGACGCTCGACCTGCATGCCGGCCAGATCCAGGGTTTCTTCGATATCCCGACCGACAACCTTTACGCCGTGCCGATCCTGTCGCGTGACGTGAAGGAACACTACAATCTCGAAAACGTCATGGTCGTCTCGCCCGATGTCGGCGGCGTGGTGCGCGCCCGCGCGCTTGCCAAGCGCCTCGACTGCCAGTTGGCCATTGTCGACAAGCGCCGCGAACGGGCGGGCGAGTCCGAAGTCATGAACGTCATCGGCGACGTCACCGGCAAGGACTGTCTTTTGATCGACGATATCGTCGATTCCGGCGGCACGCTCTGCAACGCGGCCGAAGCGCTTCTCAAAAACGGGGCGACCAGCGTCACGGCCTATATCACCCATGGCGTTCTGTCCGGCGGCGCGGTAGCGCGTGTCACATCGTCCAAGCTGAAGGAACTGGTGATCACAGACAGCATACAGCCGACCACGGCAGTTCAGTCGGCCCATAATATACGGGTGATCTCGACGGCCAGCCTGATCGGCGAAGCGATCAATCGCACCAGCCAGGAAGAATCGGTCTCCAGCCTGTTCGATTGAAACGCCCCCGTTAGGGGACGATGATCGGAACATGCGGCGCAAGATGTCTCTGGCTTTGTTTCGAAAGCCGCGGATCGTCCAGCACTTCAATCTGCCGCCGAAACGGTGTGAAGCCGGAGCGGACGTAGAAGGCCAAGGCCTGTGGGCTGTCCAGCGTACAGGTGTGCAGCCAGAAGCGGTCGATGGGATGGCTCCAGGCCTTCTCGATGGCGCGGTTCATCAGCCAACGGCCCGCCCCGGTGCCGATCTGCGTCGCGGAAATACCGAAGAAAACCATTTCACATTCGCCCGCCTTGCGAAAATCCAGTTCCGCAATGCCCTCGGCGGTGCCGTCGGATTCCAGAATATACATTTCCACGGCAGACGAATGAATGTGCCCCGCCAGTTCTTCGTCCGTCATGGCAAGACGGGAAATCCACAGCCATTCCGCACCGATCCTGCGGTAGAGGGTCCGATAGATGTCGAGATCGATCGCCTCATGACGCCGAAGGGTCCACGGTCCTTCGGGCTCCACGCGCGCCAGGGGTTGCTCAAGCATTTGAAGATGGGTGACGATGGCAGCGATCTTGCCGGCGGGAACGTCGTGATAGCCGTTTTCTAACATGGGTGGGAAAATTCTCGGTGAAAGCTGGTCAATGGACAGACACGCAACGACGCCGTCTTCGGCTGCAGCGGGAAAACCCATTGTGCCTATCCGGCCCCGGCCCGTCCAGCCGATATGTTCAGATGCCCGTACCGCCGCGCATCGGGCTCAGCCGTGCTTGACGAGCGGAATTGCGCAGGCCTCGCCGCCGGCGAACAGCCTCGATCGCGTCAGGAAACGGCGTTCGCGACCGTTATCGAGCGAGAACATGCCACCCCTCCCCGGCACGACGTCGATGATCAGTTGCGTGTGTTTCCAGACTTCGAACTGGCTGGCGCTGATATAGACAGGCACACCGCCGATTTCGCCAAGCTTTATGTCGTTGTCGCCGACGATATAGTCATCCGCCGGATAACACATGGGCGACGAGCCGTCGCAGCAACCGCCGGACTGATGAAAGAGCAGGTCAGGATGATCCTTTTGGATTTCCTTTATAAAGTCGAGCGCGGCATTTGTGGCGAGCACGCGGGGTTCGCTGGCGATGGGCACGGTCATCATTGTCTCCGAAACTGTCCCCTCTCCCGGCTTGCGGCAGAGGGTCAGAGTGAGGGGCGGATTGAGCGGCCCCTCATCCGCTCGTAGGCCTCTCTTGAGCCGGCCCTGGGCAGGTCCCATGGGCACCTTCTCCCCGCAGGCGGGGAGAAGGAAGAATGAGATCAAAAGAACCCGAGCGCCTTGGGGCTGTAGCTGACCAGCATGTTCTTGGTCTGCTGATAGTGATCGAGCATCATCTTGTGGGTTTCGCGGCCGATACCGGACTGCTTGTAGCCGCCAAACGCCGCCCCTGCCGGATAGGCATGGTAGCAATTGGTCCAGACGCGGCCGGCCTGGATGCCCCGGCCGAACGTGTAGCAGCGGTTGGCATCGCGGCTCCACACGCCGGAACCCAGACCGTAGAGCGTGTCGTTGGCGATTTCGAGCGCTTCCTCGTCGGTCTTGAAGGCGGTCACGGATACGACCGGCCCGAAGATTTCCTCCTGGAAGACCCGCATCTTGTTATGACCCTTGAAGACGGTCGGCTTGACGTAGAAGCCGCCGGCCAGTTCGCCTTCGAGGTTGTTGCGCTCGCCGCCGATCAGAACTTCTGCGCCTTCCTGTTTGCCAATGTCCATGTAGGACATGATCTTTTCCAGCTGCTCGCTGGAGGCCTGCGCACCGATCATCGTCGACATATCGAGCGGATTGCCCTGCTTGATTGCGGCAACGCGCTTGATCGCCTTTTCCATGAAGCGATCGTAAATCTTTTCGTGGATCAACGCACGGCTGGGGCATGTGCAGACCTCGCCCTGGTTCAGCGCGAACATGGCAAAGCCTTCGAGCGCCTTGTCGAGATAGTCGTCGTCCTCGCGCATGACGTCTTCGAAGAAGATGTTCGGCGACTTGCCGCCAAGTTCCAGCGTGACCGGAATGAGGTTCTGGCTGGCATATTGCATGATCAGCCGGCCGGTCGAGGTTTCGCCGGTGAAGGCGACCTTGTTGATGCGCGGATTGGTGGCGAGCGGCTTGCCGGCTTCGAGGCCGAAACCGTTGACGATGTTGAGAACACCCGGCGGCAGAAGATCGCCGACGAGTTCGATCCAGACGAGGATCGAGGCCGGAGTCTGTTCGGCCGGCTTCAGGATCACGCAATTGCCGGCGGCAAGCGCCGGTGCAAGCTTCCAGGCTGCCATCAGGATCGGGAAGTTCCACGGAATGATCTGGGCGACGACGCCCAGCGGCTCATGGAAATGATAGGCGACCGTGTCATGGTCGATCTCGCCGATCGAGCCTTCCTGGGCACGGACGCAGGAGGCGAAATAGCGGAAATGGTCGATGGCGAGCGGCATGTCGGCGGCCATGGTTTCGCGCAGCGGCTTGCCGTTGTCCCAGGTCTCGGCCTTTGCCAGAAGCTCGATATTGTCTTCCATGCGCTGCGCGATCTTCATCAGTATATTGGCGCGCTCGGTGGACGAGGTGCGGGCCCACTTGTCCTTGGCAGCATGGGCGGCGTCGAGGGCCGCTTCGATATCCTCCGCCTGCGAACGGGCGATCTGGCATAGAACGCCGCCTGTTACTGGTGTCGTATTGTCGAAATAGCGGCCGCCAAGCGGCTCGCGCCACTCGCCGCCGATGAAGTTGCCGTATTTCTGCTTGAACGGGTTTTCGACGATTTTCTGGTGCAGCATGGATTTTCTCCTCCGAAACAGACTCCAACAATCTGTGCCGAGGAAGGTGCGGCAGAACCGATCCGATCGATAGGGGCAAGGACGTGGCGGACCGGCCAAGTGTATCAGATGTGCGACACAAGACTGCCACCAAACGTGCTGCAATGCCGCAAAAACAGGCAGCACCTCCTGACCGTGGTCAATTAATCGAAAGCTTCTTCATCTTTCGGTAAAGTGTCGCGCGGCTGATCCCCAGCGTATCGGCCGCCAGCGAGACATTGCCGTTGGCGCGCGACAGCACCCGGCGGAGCGCGGCGCGTTCGGCGTCGAGCAGATCCTCGCCCTGTCCGGCGGGCATCTCATTAAGGAGATCTGCGGCTGGAACGCCTGCGTCGATCCGCCGGTCGTCCAGATTGAGCCTGAGCCGCGCCGCCCGTGTGGCTCCGAGGACCAGATCGTCCCTGTCGATCGCCAGAAGCGCCGGGCCGCTCTTGCCGTCCTGCACGAGGAGGATGCGGGCGCCGCTGAAGGCACGCCGGAACAGATTGGCCTCGATACGGGACGCCGCATCCTTGACCGCCTGGGACAGGAGCATCATCGCCATTTCGCCGGCATCGTCCCGGCATGTTGATATGTCGATCGCCGCAGTAACGCGACCGCGATGATCGCGGATCGGCGCCGTCGCACAGCTTAGGCCCGTGTTGCAGCTGAGAAAATGCTGGTCGCGGTGAATGATGACAGCCCGTTCGTCGGCAATCGCCGTGCCGATGCCGTTGGTGCCGACACTCGCCTCGCTCCAGATGGTGCCGGACCACAGACCCAGGCCGCGAAAATCTTTGTCGTCGCCGGCGGCACCCCGACGCTCAAGCGCGACGCCATTGCCATCGGTCAGCAACAGGCAGCAGCCGGCCTTGCCAACCGTCGTGAACAGCCGGTCGAGTTCGCCCCGCGCTTCCTCCAGGAGATCGGCCGACTTTTCTCGCGCGGCAAAGAATTCCGGCTCGGAAAGCCTGAGCGGTGAGCGGTGTTCCTCCGGAGACAGGCCGTGGACCGTCAGGCACCGGCGCCACGAGGCGGCGACAGGCGAACTGGCCGCAGCCGAGGCGTGCTCTGCCACGGCGTGCACATGATCTGAATGGTTCATCTGCTCTCCTCCCCGAGGGCTGACGGTGTGGCCACTATAGGCGGAATATTCAAAAGGTCCACTGCGACCACTGTCGCAGGCGTCATCTTCCCTTTAGCCCGATCCCACCACTCCGATCATTGCTATTTAACCAACAATAATATGATCGGTAATATATTCGTTTAAAATTGGTCCCCATAATTTTTGCGTTTGAGATAAAACCGCATGATGCTCGATTGGAGACTTGGGAATAAAATTCCCCAGTATTCTGTAGTTTTCGTCGACCATTTGGCGGTCAATCCGTATCGTGCTGACTTCACGCAGATCTGAGACTTTTCCATGCAAGGCATCATTGAACAGAATTACGCGACGTGCCCTTGCTTCGTCCGAAATATCAAATCTTTGAGCGGCTTTCTTGAGAAGTGCAGGATCTAGCCGAATGTGTTTTGGTGTCTGAACAAAAAAATTATCGGATACGAGCGGAGATACTTGCGGGCAGATCACAATCAGCTTTTTGATTACACCCGACTTTCGACCAGCATCAAGTAGGCTTTGAATAAAAGCGTGATAAGTATCGATCCGGTCGGTTAGAAATTTTTCAACGTCGACTTCTTCTTTAAGGCAAAATTCTCTTTGAAGCGAGAAATCCAGATCAACACTGCCAAACATTAGAAAAACCGTTTTTTCCTGTTCGGTTGCGACGGCTTCCTTGATTAGCTTTGCGTGGCCGGTCTTGGAGACGCTATTTGCTAAACCTTTAACGGTGGCTCCAGAGAAAACGTAATGGCAAAATATTCCATATGACGCACCGACAAATTGCCTGGAATGAGAATCACCGACAAACATATTGATCATTTAAGGGGGCTCCTTTTTATCCTGTGTGTCGCATATAGAATTCTCAAGTCAAGGTTGCCAATAGAGGCTCAACGGCGTTGACCTGCCCAGGTTTCTGGACCACCGGATGCTGGATCAATGCTGGTTCAAGCACTCCGATCGAAACCAGCCACTGAATGCCTCGATCAAAATGTTGTTCTTAGGTTTTCCCGGACGTGAGAAATCGACGGTTACGGTCGCGAATTCTTTCCTTAAGGTCCACAGGCTTGCACCGGAATGTCGATGTGATAGGGCATGGCGATCCCGTCTCCATTTTTTACGGTTTGCTTCATGCTTCGCGACTTCTCGCTTCAGAGCCTGTTCATGGGCCTGCTCACCGCCTTCGTCGGCTTTGCCAGCTCTTTTGCCGTCGTTCTGCACGGCCTGACCGGCGTCGGCGCAAGCGAGCCGCAGGCGGCATCGGGCCTGATGGCGCTGTCGATTTCGATGGGAGTCTGCGCGATCGTTCTCAGCTTCGCTACCCGCCTGCCCGTCAGCATCGCCTGGTCGACACCCGGAGCCGCCCTTCTTGCCAGTTCCGGCGCAGTGGAAGGCGGATTCAACACGGCCGTTGGCGGCTTTCTGATCTGCGGCCTTCTGATCGTTCTTGCCGGGCTCTGGAAGCCGCTTGGCCGCGCCGTTGCCGCCATACCGGCGGCGCTGGCCAATGCGATGCTGGCGGGTGTCCTGATCGGACTTTGTTTCGCGCCGGCCAAGGCCATCGCCTTCGATCCGCTTCTCGGTCTGCCGATCGTTCTCGCCTGGGTCGTGGTCGGGAGCATCAACCGGTTGTTTGCAGTCCCGGCGGCCCTGCTCGCCTTCGTGCTGGTTCTTGCCTTCGGTGTCGATATGCCGGCTGACGCCATGGCGCGGATTTCAGCGACGCTGGTGCCGCATGCCGCGTGGGTCGCCCCGCATTTCAGCCTGGCCGGGCTGGTGAGCATCGCCCTCCCCCTCTTCATCGTCACCATGGCATCGCAGAATATTCCAGGTATTGCCGTGCTGAAAGTGAACGGATACGAGCCCCAGCCGGGTCCCCTGTTTGCAACGACCGGTGTCTTTTCCGCCCTGAGCGCCCCTTTCGGTGGCCATGCCGTCAATCTGGCAGCGATTACGGCGGCCATGTGTGCCGGCGAGGACGCGCACCCGGACCCGGCCCGGCGGTACTGGGCAGCAATCGTCGCGGGAGCCGGCTATGTCGTCTTCGGCCTGCTTGCAGCCGCGGTGACCGCTTTCGTCAGCCTTGCGCCGCCGATCCTGATACAGGCGGTGGCGGGGCTGGCTCTCATAGGGGCCTTCGCGGGCTCTGCCATGGCCGCCTTCAAGGAGCCGGACAGCCGCGAGGCAGCGGCCGTGACTTTTCTCGTCACCGCGTCCGGCGTTGGTTTCGCGGGTATTTCGGGTGCATTCTGGGGTCTTCTCGCCGGTGGCCTTATGCTGGCGCTCGCCCGGTTGACGCGGTCGCGTCGCCGGTAATCATGCGGCGGCACGCGCCCCCTGGACGGGCAGGTCAATCGCGCCCACGACCGCTGCAGGATGTTGAGCAGCAAATCCTGTCCCGTTGACCACGTGATCGATGTCGCGGACCGGCATCGGCCTGCCGAACAGATATCCCTGCACCTGCAGGCAGCCTTCGCCGCGCAGGAAATCCATATGTGCCTCGTTCTCGACACCCTCCGCAAGAACAGGGATATCGAGGCTCTGCGCCAGGATGATCGTCGAGCGTACGATCGCGGCAGATTGCCGACTGCTCGTGACGCCATCGACAAAGGCGCGATCGATCTTGATCTTGTCGAAGGGGAAATTCTGCAGCGTCGAAAGCGACGAATAGCCGGTGCCGTAATCGTCCATGGCGATCTTGACGCCCAGATCCTTCAATCTTCGGATGATGGTCAGCGCGTGCTGCTGATCGGCAAAAATGCCGGACTCGGTAATTTCCAGCTCGAGGCGGGATGCACAAAGGCCCGTTTCTGTCAGAATATCAGCGACACGGCCCGGAAAATTCGGGTCGGCAAGCTGCGCCGGCGCCACATTGACGGCAATCCCTATCGGGTTGCGCCAGGATGCTGCCTGCTTGCATGCCGTGCGCAGCACCCAGTCGCCGAGTTCATGGATAAACCCGTTCTTCTCGGCGATCTGGATGAATTCCATCGGCGGGACCATACCGCGGACAGGGTGATGCCACCGCAACAGCACTTCCAGGCCGATCACGTCGCGTGTCATCGAGTTGTTCTGGTACTGGTAATAGAGTTCGAACTCGTTGCGTTCAATGCCCTGGCGCATGTCCATCGCCAGAACGCTGCGATTGCGCGCGGCATCATCCATCGACGGCTCGTAGCAGCGAACGGCGTTTGAGCCGGCCAGCTTGGCGCGATACATGGCAAGGTCGGCCTGCGCCAGAAGCTCTTCGGCGTTATGGGCGTCTGCAGGGAACATGGAGATGCCGACGCTTGTCCCGACCAGGAAGGTTTGGGCTCCCCAGTTCACGGGTTTTACAACCTCGGCAACCAGCTTCGCCGCAAAATTCCGGGAATCGCTCTTCTGGAACAGATCTGACGCCAGGGCGACAAATTCGTCGCCGCCGACGCGTGCCAGAAACTCGCCTTCGCCAAGCACCTTCGCCATACGTTCGGAAATGATCCTCAGAACCGCATCACCGGCCGCATGTCCGTGCACATCGTTGACCTCCTTGAAGCGATCGAGATCGAAGGACAGAACGGCCACCCGTGCGGTCTCATCCCTCTGGTGTCGGAGCGTGGCTTCCAGGCGCTCGGCAAGGTAGGTGCGGTTGGGCAGTCCAGTCAACGGGTCATGCAGAGCGAGGTGCCGATAGCGCTCGGCCGCATGATTGTTCGAGTGAAAATCGATAATGTAGGTCGAAGCCCCAAGGCCCAGCATAAGACCGATCATGGTGAGCACCATGACAAGAAGGAGGCTGTCCGGAATAAGGGCCGCCGAAGGCAGGATCGTCGCGTCGGGCACGATGGTCAGGGCGCCCATGGCGACGAAATGGACAGTGACGATCGCCAGCACGAGCGCCAGGGCACCGCCATATTTACAGAAGCGGGTAACCGGTCGTGCGATCCGGCTGGTCGCCACTGCGCCGAAAGCCAATCCCAGCAGCACGGACGCCAGGTGATAACGGCGGTCCCACTCCAGATACCCCGAAATCTGATAGGCCATCATGCCCATGTAATGCATGACCGCGATACCGGCCCCCACAACGGCTCCGCCAAGTTCGATGGTCACTCCGGTAAACCGCAGGGATGTAATAAAGAAGCCAAGCGTCGTTATCGCCATTGCCACTCCCAGCGAGGCAAGCGTCAGGGTTGGCTCATAGGCGTGGTGCAGAAAAGGCTGGAAACTCAGCATGGCGATGAAGTGGGTTGTCCAGATCGTCGATCCGCCGATGACCCCGCTCAGGAACAGCCAGTTCATCTTCTGGAAGCCTGTCGTGCGGCGCACCCGGGCAAACAGGCGCATCGTCAGCACCGAGCCAAGACCGCAGACAAGCACGGCGAGAGCGAGCAATCTGTAATCATGTTCCGTTGCAATGCAGGAGAGAATTTTGAGCATGGGGCACCCGTTCCGATATGGCGCACCATGCATGGTGAAGCCTAACAGAGTTTAACGCCGTTTCCTTTCATGCGGAGGATGGTTACCAAGGAGGCAACCGCCTCCCGCGTGGCGTGTGAATGCAGCATCTTGATCATCTGCCGGTGGATTTCCGTGCGATGTCGTGGTTTGCTTGCCTTTTGCGGCATTCTCGGTTATGGAGCCGCGTCCGCGCAGACACCCTTGGAGGCAAACGCGGATGAGGCGGTCAAAGGCCTCGGTTCATCTGGCAAGACAGACAGATGAACTCTCCAAAAACACCAGAAAGGTACTGCCATGAGCCACGCATCTTACGAGCTCAAGGCCGAAACGCGCGAACGGGTTGGTAAGGGGTCCTCCCGTGAACTTCGCCGCAACGGTCTTATTCCTGCTGTCATCTACGGTGACAAGCAACAGCCGATTTCCATCGCCCTCTCCACGAAGGAAGTCACCCGGAGAATTCACGCCGGTGGTTTCATGACCACGATCGCCACCATTGAAGTTGGTGGCGAAAAGATCCGCGTCCTGCCGAAGGACTACCAGCTGGATCCGGTCCGTGACTTCACCATGCATGTCGACTTCCTGCGCGTGTCCAAGGACTCGACCGTGACCGTCGAAGTTCCGGTTCACTTCGTCAACGAAGAACTGTCCCCCGGCCTCAAGGTCGGCGGCGTTCTCAACATCGTTCGCCATGAAGTTGAACTGGTTGTTTCCGCTGATGCAATTCCGGAGTTCCTGACGGCCGATCTTTCCGGCCTGAAGCTGGGCGACGGCATTCACATCTCCAACATCAAGCTGCCGAACGGCGCGACACCGGTCATTACCGATCGCGACTTCACCATCGCCACCATTGCCACCCCGGCCGGCGGTGTTTCGGAAGAAGAAGAGACAGCGTCCGAGTAATCGACGCCAGTCCCGGTTTTTGGAACCCGTCTCACTCCGTGAGGCGGGTTTTTATATGGACTCCTGCCGGAACAGCCGGCACCCGCTAGAGTTTTGGCCGTCCGGTTCAGCAACATTTAAGGTTTCCGTGATGGAATGTTGCCGGGGAACATTCGACTTCAGATCCGGGAATTCAATGGGGTGCAATGCTGACATGACGACAGGGAGCATCCGATGATGCGGTCCGTCGAATACCGCTTCATTGCGATCGTCTGCGGCGCAGTCTTGATTTTCGTCGCCCCTCTTATCGTGCTATTTTTGACTTTGTCTTCCGAACGGATCGCCAGGCAGGAACTTAAGAATGCTGAAATTCTTCTGGACGCCAACGCCCGGGCTCTTGGAAAACCCCTGTGGGATTTCGACAGGGAAGGCGTCGAGCAGATCGCGAAATCCCTTGCGGCCGCTGATCATATCGCAGGCGTGGAGATCTGGGACAGTCTGGGCTCCCTGTCATTCAGCATTCCCGACATTTCGCTGGACCCCGGATCGCCGCATATAATTCTCTCCCGAAACGTGGTGTATTCGTCCCAGGGAAGCTCCAAGACGATCGGCACAGTCAAGCTCTGGGTTTCCAGCCCCGGAATACTGTCCCGTTTTGGCGACGATGAAACAGTCGTTCTCTTCATTCTGGTGGTCGCCGTTGGTATCGTCTTCGGATCGGCATTGCTCAGCAACCGGTTCACGGTGATGCGACCCTTGACACGCCTTACGGCTGCCATCGAAGCGACCCGGCTGCTTGGCTCGCGCCATCACGTGGATTGGCAATCGGACGATGAAATGGGTGCGCTCGCGCAGAATTTCAATGAAATGCAGAGCGAACTGGAGCGCGAAGAACAAGAGCTGAAGATCGCGCACCGCCGCTCGACGGACATTTACAATTTGACACCGTCGATGCTGTTCTCTCTTGACGCCGGAAACCACATTACGGCTGTCAGCGATTATTGGCTGATGGCGACCGGTTACAGCCGCGAACAGGTTCTTGGCCGCAGCTTCACGGACTTCGTCGACGAACACTGGCATGAGACCTACCGGGCGCGCCGAAAGAACGGCAGCGCCGCAAACACAGATATCTGCGAAGTCACCATTCCATTCGTCAAGGCCGATGGTCACACCATGACTGTGCTGATCCTCGAAACGACAAGTGCGACGAATGACGAACGCGGCGTTCTGTCCCTTTCGGTCATGACCGACGTTACGGAATTGAAGCAAGCGGAAAGCCGCAACCATGCGCAAGCGATCACCGATCATCTGACCGGACTACTCAACCGCCAAGGCTTCGAGGCGGCTCTCGACAAAGCGATCCGCAATGCCGACGAGACCGGGACGCAGTTGGCCTGCATTTTCATCGACCTCGATCGCTTCAAGTGGATCAACGATAATTTCGGCCATGCGGCAGGCGACGACGTGCTGCGCCAGGTCGTATCGCGCGTCCGCACGACGTTGCGGCCGCTTGACGTCATGTCCCGCCTGGGCGGCGACGAATTCGCCATACTCGTTAATGCCGATGCCGTCGTGTCGCTTGCAACCGAAATCGGCGAGCGGATCTGTGCAAGCCTGCTCGACCGGATCGTCGTTGATGGCGTGGATCTTGCTGTCAGCGCCAGCGTCGGCATCGCGCTCTATCCCGACCATGCTGCCAACGCTGCAGAACTGCTTCTGAAATCCGACATGGCCATGTACGCGCGCAAACGCGACGGCAAGAACGGTATGCTGGTCTTCGACGTCAGCATGCTCGAAAACGCCCGCCAGCGTCTCGAGATCGAGCAGTACATCGAGTCAGGCCTGAAGGAAGACTGGTTCGAAGCCTATCTTCAGCCGATCGTCGGCCTCAGTGATGGCCGCATCGTCGGCTTCGAGGCGCTGATGCGTCTCAACCATCCGGAGAAAGGTGTCCTGCCCCCGGGCAACATCATCGGTATCGCGGAGGAAACGGGATCGATCGGACGCATCGGCGAGCGGGTTCTGGAGAAGGCAATCAGCCATCTTGCCCGGCTAACGGAGCTTGAAGGTGCAGAAACAACCTATCTGGCCATCAATTTCTCGCCGCTTCAATTCGAGGAAACCTTGCCGCATAAGCTTGCCGCACTGCTTCTCAGACATCACATCTCTCCTGTCCGTATCGTCATCGAGATCACCGAAGCGGTCTTCATGCTGGACAATCCGGCAGTTCATGGCGTGTTAAAGCAACTCAGCGAGTTTGGTTGCCGGATCGCGCTTGACGATTTCGGCACGGGCTATTCCTCGCTCAGTTACCTCAACCGCTTTCCGGTCGATATCGTCAAGGTCGATCAATCCTTCACGCGGTCGCTGACCACGGGTACGGCCGAAGTCCGGCGCAAGAGCCGGATGCTTATCAAAGGCATCCGGACCATTTCCCACCAAATGGGCTGCTCGGTCGTCGCCGAAGGTATCGAAAGCGAGGAACAGTGGCAATTGCTGCGCAAGCTGGGCCTCGATTTCGGCCAGGGCTTCCTTTTTAGCCGGCCCATGCCGATTGAAAATATGCTATCGATGCTGGAGATGAACTCGGAAGCCAAGGCAACGAGCCCGGCATGCGACCGGGTTGAATAGGGGAACCGATGAAATTTTCGGCTTTCTGCTTCACTTTCCTGATGTCAGGCGCCGTTCACGCCGAGACTATCAAATTGCTGACGGAAGAATATCCACCGTACAATTTCGCCGAAAACGGCGTGGTGCGCGGCGCGTCCGTCGAGCAGACCGAACGAATCATGTCTTCGCTGGGGATTTCCTACACTCTTGACATTCTGCCTTGGGCACGGGCACTGGCGCTGACGGAAAAACAACCCTCGACCTGTCTGTTTACGACAGCGCATGACGAGGACCGCGACAATCGGTTTAAATGGGTCGAGCCTCTGCTGGTGGACCGGATGATCATGGTGCGCAAGCTCGGATCAGGCGTCAATCCGACGACAATCGAAGAAGCCAGACAGTTTACCGTCGGGACGCAGCGTGAAGATTTTTCTGCGAACTTCCTGAAAAGGAACGGCTTCCCCAAAGTGGATCTGGCGACCGATCTCGAGGCGACGGCAAAGAAACTGATCGCCGGCAGGGTTGATCTCATGATGACGTCGGAAAAAACGTTTGAAACCATGCGTGACCAGGGAAAGCCGGTCGAATCCGCACTCGTGCTGAAAGGCATGGTCTACGGGATGGCCTGCAATCTCGATACCCCGGACGATCTTGTCGCCCGGATGCAGAAAAGCCTCGACGTTTTGATTGCTGACGGCACGCAGCAAAAGATCTTCGCGAAATACGGCCTGCGCACCGACGATTGAGGTCCATACTGTTCGCAACGCCCAACTTGGTCTACGCGAGCTTGACATTGCCCGCAGAGAGGCTGCAAGAGGACCGAGTAGCCCTTAGAGACGCATCCCATGCAGATTTTAGCAGGCCTCGGCAATCCCGGTTCTCAATATGCCGGCAATCGCCACAATATCGGCTTCATGGCCGTCGATGCCATCCAGCAACGCCACAGCTTTGCCCCTTGGACGAAAAAGTTCAAGGCGTTGATGTCGGAGGGGGAGATCGGCGGTGAACGCGTCCTGCTCCTAAAACCCCAGACGTTCATGAATCTCTCGGGCGAAGCGGTGGGGGAAGCCATGCGCTTCTACAAGCTCGCGCCGAAGGACATTCTGGCCATCTACGATGAACTCGATCTTTTGCCCGGCAAGGCGCGGATCAAGACAGGCGGTGGCCATGGCGGCCACAATGGCATCAAGTCGCTCGATGCCCATTGCGGAAAGGACTACCGGCGCCTGCGCCTTGGTATCGGCCATCCCGGCGCCAAGGAAAAAGTCAATGGTCATGTGCTCGGCGACTTCGCCAAGATCGACAAGGTCTGGCTGGAGCCCCTTCTGGACGCTCTGGCCGAGAACGCGGCAATGCTGGTCAAAGGAGAGGATTCGCAGTTTCTGAACAAGCTTTCCCTAGCCACAGGCGGCAAGCAGGAGCCCGAGCCTGCCGTGGCAAAGCCCACTGGACAATCCCATATCCGGCAAGCGCGCAACAGCGCCCAGCCGAAAATCCTGCCGACGACCGGCCCCATGGCCGACATGCTGAAAAAGCTGTTCGGCAACAGGCAAGAGTAACGGAAACGACAACGGAGACGTCGCTTTAGTTTCGCCTGGCGGCAGAACAGAAGCGGGTGTCAGGCCCGACGGACGGACTATGGGCAGCCACAGCCCCGGTCTACTCCTCCGGTTCCGTGGTGAACATCAACGGAAAACCCGCCGCCTTGGCGAGATCCGTCGCCTCCCTGGCCTTGGTCTCGGCAATATCCCGCGCGCAGACGACGATGACGCAGACGCCGAACTTGTGCGCCGTCAGCATCATCCGGTATCCGGTTTCCTCGCTCATGCGAAAGACCGCCTTCAGCACCATGATAACGAATTCGCGCGGCGTGTAGTCGTCATTGATCAGGATGACCTTGTAGAGCTTCGGCCTCTCCAGCTTCGGCTTGGCTTTCGTTTTCGGCTTGAGCGCTGTCTTGTCTTCCACCATCGGCGGCCTGCTCTTGTTTGGGGGGTGGGCAAGGCTTCTATTTCGTCTTGCGAAAGGCATCACGAAAGAGAGGGCTTTCAATCGTCCGCGAGCGACATAACAGGCTGATCCATCCTTGTCAGGATCGCGGCGGCGCGTCTGTCGAACGTCGCGACAACCTCGCCGCCCAGACGCCGCCCTTCAAATGCGATCACCCCATCCGCAAAATCGCCCCCTGCGTTCATAAATGCAAAACCGTTTGCAACCGCGCCGCGATCAAGAACAATGCTCTCTGAAGCAGCCAAAGATTCGATCGCCTCGCTGAGTTTCAACGTGACCTGCCCTTTCGACGTGACTTTCAACTTTGCCAATGCATCTCCGATCATTGCCTTAAAATAAGGCATGTCAGCCTTACCCGCAAGGCGAAGACACCGCAGCGGACCGCGTTCATAGCGACGAGGCTTGACCTGGCGGCAAGTTTCCGCAAAAGGCACTGCAACAGAATTCGATTGGACAGGTTTCAAGACCATGGGTTTCAAATGCGGTATCGTCGGACTGCCGAATGTCGGCAAGTCCACTCTCTTCAATGCGCTGACGAAAACGGCACAGGCGCAGGCGGCGAACTACCCGTTCTGTACCATCGAGCCGAACACCGGCGAAGTTGCCGTGCCCGATCCGCGCATGCGCAAGCTCGCCGATGTCGCGAAATCAAAGGAAATTATTCCGACGCGGATTTCCTTCGTCGATATCGCCGGTCTGGTGCGCGGCGCCTCCAAGGGCGAAGGCCTCGGCAACAAATTTCTTGCCAATATCCGTGAAGTCGATGCGACCGTGCATGTGCTGCGCTGCTTCGAGGATGACGACATCACCCATGTCGAGGGCCGCATCGATCCGGTCGGCGATGCCGAGACGATCGAAACCGAACTCATGCTGGCCGACCTGGAAAGCCTGGAGCGCCGCACCGAACAGACCCGCAAGCGCGCCGCCTCCAAGGACAAGGAATCGCTGACCCTGCTGCCGGTCATGGATGCGGCGATGAAGCTTCTGCAGGAGGGAAAGCCGGTTCGCACGCTTCTGGCCACGCTGGACGCAGAGGAAAAGCTCATCCTGCAGGGCCTCAATCTGCTCACAGCCCATCCGGTGCTTTATGTCTGCAACGTCGCGGAAAGCGATGCCGTGTCCGGCAATGCCCATACCAAGGCAGTCGAGGCAATGGCCAAGGCGCAAGCTGCTGAAACAGTCGTCATTTCGGCTGCGATCGAGTCCGAAGTCGCGCAGTTGCCGGAAGAGGAAGCCAGGGAATTTCTGGAGGCGCTCGGCCTGCACGAGGCCGGCCTCGACCAGTTGATCCGCGCCGGATACAAGCTGCTGGATCTCATCACCTATTTCACCGTCGGCCCCAAGGAAACGCGCGCCTGGACCATCCCGCGCGGTACAAAAGCCCCTGCAGCGGCCGGCGTCATCCACACCGACTTCGAACGCGGCTTCATTCGCGCCTTCACCATCGCCTATGACGACTACATCGCCTACAACGGCGAAGTCGGTGCCAAGGAAGCCGGCAAGGGACGTGACGAAGGCAAGGAATATGTCGTCCAGGACGGCGATGTGATCCACTTCCGCTTCAACACCTGACCGCTCGAGACAGCCTGTCTGCCCATGGCAGGCTTGCCCTTGCCGTGGACGGCGGTATGTTGGAGACCCCATCGTCAGAGGAGTTTCCCATGCGCCTTCTATCCGCTCTGCTCATGTCCACGGCCCTTGCCGCACACCCGGTTATGGCCGCCGAGATCAGCTATGAGGGCGCAAAGCAGATCGAGGAAAAGTTCACCTCTTTTCTGCCGGAGAAATACGCGAAATCAGGTCTGGTCAAGGTCCGCCCGGGCACGACTGATTATGAAATCATTCTCGATCCAGCCGTCTTTCTGAAAGATGTGGACGCCAGCCAGTTCAGCATTTCCGGCCTCAAGCCGTTTCTGTCGCTGATCCGCCCGCTCGACGACGGAACCTGGAACGTCTCCCAGTCGGACAGTCTCGATGTGAAGGGACAGTTCACCGCGCAGGGAGAAAAGACCGATTTCACCTATAAGATCGACGCATTCAAGGTGGACGGCATCTACGATCCGGAAATCCTCTATTTCAAGTCTGCCAATATGTCCGCCGGCGCCATCGCCATGGCGTCGAAATCGCCGCTACAATCTCTCGACGCGCAGTTCGGAAAAATGACATCCGTCATCGACAGCAATCGCGCTGCGGGAAATACCATCGACATCCGGTCGAAAGCCGTGTTGGAATCGTTTACGGAAACAATTGTCGATCCTGCGAAGACCAAGGTGGACATTGCCGCTGATCACCTCGCGGCCGATGTCAGCATGAACGGCCTTGCCTACAAGCCGTTGCAAGACATGGTTCTGTTCGTGATGGACAAGATCAAGGCCGATAAGCTCGCACCCGCCGACCAGGCAAGATTGAAGGAACTGGGACGCGCCAATCTGCCGATGTTCGGCAGCCTGCTCGAGGCCATCGATGTGACCAATCTCAAGGTTGCAACGCCGACAGGGACCTTCGGAGCGGAAAACCTGCGCTACACGATTCAATCGAATGGCCTGAAGGACGGCGCAAAAGCCGGTTTCGGCATTCTGGTGGAGAAGCCGAGTATTCCCCCGGGCCTTGTTCCCGAGGCATTTAAAGCCGCGCTTCCGGAAACGGTTGCTTTCAATATCTCGCTCGACAATCTCAACCTCAAGAGCGGCATCAGCTACTTTATCGACAACGCGGATTTCAACGCCGACAAGCCTCTGACCGACGCGCAGTCCGCAGAAGCCGGCCGCATCTTTCTGCCGGGCGGCGCCATGACCATTCGCTATGACGACGTCTATGCACGGTCACCCGTCTACGATGTCAGCCTGTCCGGTACGACCACCGTTTATCCCGCGCAACCGGAGCGGCAGGATACCGAGGTGACCATCTATGCCAGGGACTTCGACAAGACGGTTTCGTATCTGCAGGACAATGCGCAGGCCGTGCCGCAATTCGGCCAGGCCGCCTTCGTCCTCCTGATGGTCAAGGGTTTCGCCAAACAGTCTCCGGACGGACGGCAGATGTGGACGATCACGGTCGATGAAACCAAAAAGGTGAAGATCAACGGCCAGGATCTGCCGTTTCAGCAATAGGGCTGCTGAGCGAGGTGACTGCCAGTAAAAATTTGTGCTTCTGCCGGGAACCCTGCCATGCTGTATTTAGAGGATTTTTTGCCGGGGACGCGTTTCGAATTCCAGCCGACACCGATGGAAGCGCAGGATATCGTCGACTTCGCCGCCGAGTTCGATCCGCAACCTATGCACCTGTCGGAAGAAGCCGGCAAGGCGAGCATTCTCGGCGGCCTTGCAGCATCGGGCTGGCATACCAGCGCCGTCATGATGCGGATGCTTTGCGACAGCTATATCCATGACACGGCATCCGAAGGCTCGCCGGGCGTGAAGAGCATGGATTGGAGAAAGCCGGTCCTGTCGGGCGATATCCTGTCCGGCACATGCACCGTTCTGGAGGCTCGAACCTCGCGGTCTCGGCCGGAGATCGGCATCGTCCAGTTTCGCGCCGAAGTCTTCAACCAGCGAGGCGAAACCGTAGCGACCTGCGACTATGCCAACATGATCCGCTGCAGATCATCAGGAGCCGCCGCATGAGGCTTTCCGAGATCCACACGGAGGGTGAAAGGGTGCGTATCGGCAGCGTGACCTTCACGGCCGACGACATTGTCCGTTTTGCAGAAAAATTCGATCCGCAGCCTTTCCATCTCGACGCGGCAGCCGCGGCAGGCTCGCTGTTCGGCGGCCTCTGCGCGTCCGGCTGGCACACATGCGCTGGCTGGATGAAGTGTTTCGTGCCCTTCTGGCTGGGCGAGATGAAGCGGCTGGCTTCAGAAGGCATCGTCGCCCCGAAACTCGGTCCTTCGCCGGGGTTTCGGGACATGCGCTGGCTGCGTCCTGTCTTCGCCGACGATACAATAACCTATTTCGTGACCTTCGTTTCGGCAAAGGATCTAGCATCGCGGCCGGGATGGCGGATCAACACCATCCTGTGCGAAGGCGAGAACCAGAATGGTGACGGGGTCATCCGGTTCGAGAGCAACGTACTCGAGTTTCCCTGACACAATCCTCAGTGGCCGTCGAATTCGATCAGCGTCAACACCTTGACGCCAAGTGCTTCGAGCTTCCTGCGACCGCCGAGTTCGGGCAGGTCGATGATGAAGCAGGCAGCGACGATATCGGCGCCCATCTGCTGCAGCAGCTTCGTTGCGCCCTCGGCCGTGCCGCCCGTCGCGATCAGGTCATCCACCAAAATGACCTTGTCGCCCGGTTTGACGGCATCGCGATGCATCTCCATTTCGTCGATGCCGTATTCGAGACTGTATGCGATGCGGACCGTATCATGCGGCAGCTTGCCCTTCTTGCGGATCGGCACGAAGCCGGCGGACATCTGATGCGCCATGGCGCCACCGAGGATAAATCCGCGGGCCTCGACGCCGGCGACCTTATCGATCTTCGTGCCGGCGAAGGGATGCACCAGTTCATCGATCGACCGGCGAAAGGCACGGGGATTGCCGAGAAGCGTGGTGATGTCGCGAAACATGATGCCGGGCTTCGGGTAGTCCGCAATGTTGCGGATGGAAGCGATCAGTTCCTGCTGCAGAGAAGAGCTCATTGTGCGAGGCATGCCTTTTCGGGACGTCTGTCAGAAGACGAAGCCATAGCACCAAACCGGAAAAATGCTGAGCCCTTTCTCATGTGCAGCTATGCCGCACGCGGCGCATTGGATGACGGATGGAGCAGGACGGGGCTACCCGTCCCGCTCCGGCATTTGCTCTTATTGCTTGGCAGGCGTCGAAGCCCTGATCTTTTCCTGCAGCTTGCGGGCGACCTCGGGGTTGGTCTGGGCGGCGGTGATGATCGTCTTGTATTCGTTGAGCGACATATCCGGGGATGTCTCCACCGCGCTGATCATCTGCTTGTTGGCCTCGTTCTGCAGCTTCTGCTTTGCTGCCGTGTCCTTTTCAACGCCGATCTTCGCGGCATAGTCCTGACGCACCTTGTCGACCTGCAGATAGGCGACGGCAAAAGCATCGATCTTCTGCTCGCTGATTGCGGTGGGCGCGGCCCCCTGCATCGGTTGCGTAGCCTGCGGTTCGGCTGCTCCCTGCGCGAATGCCGGTGCGTTGACGACGATCAGGCTCAATGCGGCAGCGGTCAAAGCTGCGACGGGCATGTGGCGGATGGTCATAGGCTTTCCTTTCCTAAGTCAATCTCGAGACGGCTTGTCGCCATCTGTCCGGAGAAACAACTCCGACTCCAAGGGTACGGACGGATCGGGCGAGAATGTGACCCTGCCAAGGAAGCTTAAAGGCCATGTCGGGGCCGGGGAAGCGGCGAAAGGCAGTTCTTCCGGGTGCCGGGAAGTACAATCGAACCCCGCGATGGGGAACCATTCCAAGCGATTTCCGGTTATGATGGCGGTGGTCCGCTTCGGAATGCGCCATGGCGGAACCGAAACACAAGGAGGAGTATCATGCGACTATTTGAATGCGGCACCCTCGTGCCCGGGTGTTCATGGCATACGCGCGCCGACGACGACGCTGAAGTTATCAGGCGCGCAGTCGAGCACCTGCGCGCGTCCCATGGCGAAACGTTGATCCGCGAGACCATGGTCGACCACATCAAGTCGCGCATCGTCGAGGAAACCAAGGCGGCCTGAACTCATATCAAGGACATCAGCCGGGCAACCAGCGTTGCCCGGTCAGCATTGAAGTTTCCGTCCACCCACCCTTTCTCCAGCTGTTCCAGCAATTCTCCGACGCGCGGTCCAGACGAAACGCCGGCAGAGAGCACGTCGGCCCCGACAAGAGGGAAAACCGGTTTCCGCCAATTTTCGGCGCGCGACAGAAGGCGCTGCAAACGCGCCGTTTCCGGCAATTGCGCCGGGTCATTTTCCGATTTTTGCCGGGACGAGGCTAATGCCAGTTTTAAGGCCGTCGCGAGGCCCGTGGTCCCATTCCGATAGAGCAACCGGTCGAACGCGGTATCGGCGATGGCATTCGGCAGACGGGGCGCCTTTGCCCAGGCGGCGAGAAACGCCGTTTCTGTCCTGGAAAGGCGCAACCGTTTTGCCATAGCCTCCAGCCGTTCGGCATCCGGCGGCACCATGGCGGCGAGCCTCAGGAGCGGTTGCGGGCTCCAGCCGAATATCCGCTCGGCGGAAACCAGGCCGGGAATGGCGTCGATGCCCCATTTTTCCGTCTCCGGAAGAATTTCCGTCAGCACGCCAGCCTGCCGCATCCAGAGCAGGGAGCGGCCCGGATCGGGCGCCGACAGCAGCTTCTTCATTTCCGACCAGACGCGCTCGGCCGACAAGCCCGAAAGCTTGGAGCGTGCCTGCGCACAGGCGCGAAGACCACCGGCATCAGGTCTGCCGGATCCGTAATGGGCGAAGAACCGGAAGAACCGAAGCACGCGCAGATAATCTTCCGCGACGCGCTCGGCAGCATTTCCGATGAAGCGAATCGTGCGTTTCTCGATATCTGGCAGCCCATCGACGAGATCGATCACAGTGCCGCTTGCATCGGCATAGAGCGCATTGATCGTCAGGTCGCGCCGCCGGGCATCCTCCGCCCAATCCGTACCGAAAACGACCTGCGCATGGCGGCCGTCAGTCTCCGCGTCGCGGCGCAGCGTCGTTATCTCGAAGGGGGCACCGTCGATGACCAGCGTCACGGTGCCATGCTCGATGCCCGTCGGCACTGCCTTGATCGACGCAGCCTTGGCCCGTTTGACCACGTCCTGCGGCAAGAGGGTCGTCGCTATGTCGATATCGGCGACCGGCAGGCCCATCAGGCTGTTGCGAACCGCGCCGCCGACCACACGCGCCTCTCCGCCATCGACGTTGAGAAGATCGAAGACGCGCGTCAGCGCGGGTGCCGAAAACCAGGTTTCCGCGGCAACGGAGGTCATGCATAGAGCCTTTCGTAGAGCATCCGGACGATGCTCGCGGTGATACCCCAGATATTCCGCTCGCCATAGGGCATTTGATAGAAATGACGCTCCGCCCCCTGCCAGTTCGTTCTTCCCCGACGGTGATTGCGCGGGTCCATGAGGAAGGACAGGGGTACGTCGAACACGGCATCGACCTCCGTCGGATTGGGCACCAGATCATAGCCCGGCTGCACGACGGCCAGCACCGGCGTAATCCTGAAACCGGACAGGGCCATGTAGTATGGGAGCCGGCCGACAGTCTCGACAAAGCGCCGGTCGAGACCGATCTCCTCCTCGGTTTCGCGCAAGGCGGCCCGCTCGGGCGTGTCGTCGTCTGGATCGATCGATCCGCCTGGAAAGGAAATCTGACCGGAGTGCTTTCTAAGTGTGGCCGTGCGCTGGGTGAAGATGACACGCGCATCGTCGCCATCGTCGATGACGGGCACAAGCACGGCTGCATCTTTCAGGGTCAAGGCTTCGAGTTGCGGAATAATATCGGGATTGAGCAGAAAATCGCCGTGCTCCCGCCAAGCCTCCTCGGTGAACTGACGCGACTGCCGGAACGCGCGCCGGCGGAAATCTTCGGCAGAAAAAACAGGTCTCGTCATGCCGACAGCGCTGCCAGTTCCGCGGCAGGCATGACCGGGAAGAGAACGCCGCCGGAGCGCACCGCAAACATCTCCACGCCGTCGATCACTGCCACTTCTCCAAGCTCTGCCAGTTCGTACATGACTGGCCGGGCCACCAGGGCCTCCAGACGACCCCGCACGTGAAGATAGGGCTTCAACTCGCTGTTGTCGCCGTGGATGACAAAGTGCAGCCGGTGGTCCGCCCCCGCTTCGACCACATCCCCGACATTGGTTCGGAACGTCAGCACTTGCCCGTCGCCCCTTCCCGTCACCGACAGTTCGACGGCGACGAAAGGCGCGTCGGCGACGCGGATGCCCAGTTTTTCCACAGGCGTCACCAGATAGGTCTTGCCGTCCTCCTCCCTGCGCAGGACGGTGGAGAAGAGCCGTACAAGGGGCTGCCGGCCGATCGGCGTGCCGAGGTAGAACCAGGTCCCGTCGGCGCGAATCTCCATGTCGATATCGCCGCAAAACGGCGGATTCCAGTGCTCGACCGGCGGCAGCGGAGTATCCTTGCCGTTCGTCTGCCCGGCCGCGCGTGAAATCAGCGCCGCGAGGCTGTCAGCATCGGCAGATGGAGCTATTTGGGCTTCCGCCATCGTTCCGTCCCGTTTGGCCTTATTCTTGCGTAGTCTTGTCCATAGGCTTCACGAGATAGTGCGCCCTTTGCGTCTTGTCAGCTAGCGGACGGAGCTTAGATTGAAAAACATGCGCCGAATGAACGCTTTTTCCGATTCGGGACCGCGGCCGGCCACTGGAGACAGACAATGGGTGTTATGACGACCGCAGACGGCGCTGTTGATGAAAAGATGATCATTGCGGCAGCCGAGAAAGCGCTGAGCGAGATCGCCCTGATCCGCAAGGAAGTCGGCAAAGTGATTTTCGGACAGGAAAGCGTTGTCGAACAGACCTTGCTGGCGGTTCTGTCCGGTGGTCACGCCCTCCTCGTCGGCGTGCCCGGTCTTGCCAAGACAAAACTGGTGTCGACGCTCGGCACGGTGCTGGGGCTGCAGTCAAGCCGCATCCAGTTCACGCCGGACCTCATGCCGTCGGATATTCTCGGGTCCGAAGTCATGGACCAGGACGAAACCGGTCGCCGTTCCTTCCGCTTCGTCCCGGGTCCTATCTTTACGCAGCTCCTGATGGCCGACGAAATCAACCGGGCCAGCCCCCGCACCCAGTCGGCGCTGCTGCAGGCCATGCAGGAATATCACGTCACGGTCGCCGGTCAGCGCAACGACCTTCCGCAGCCGTTCCATGTGCTTGCGACGCAGAACCCGCTGGAGCAGGAAGGCACCTACCCCCTGCCCGAGGCCCAGCTCGACAGGTTCCTGATGCAGGTCGACGTCGGCTATCCGGAACTTGCCGCCGAACGGCAGATCCTGCTGGAAACGACAGGCACGCGGGAAGCCGAAGCACGCGGCGTGATCGACGCCCGGCAGTTGCACGATATCCAGCTGCTGATCCGGCAGATGCCGGTCAGCGAGAAGGTGGTCGATGCCATCCTGTCGCTGGTCCGCTCGGCCCGCCCCGGCAATGGCAATGCGGCAACCGACAAGAACGTCGCCTGGGGTCCCGGCCCGCGCGCCGGTCAGTCCCTCATGCTTTGCGCCCGCGCCCGCGCGCTCTACGACGGCAGGCTGGCGCCATCCATCGATGACATCATGGCTCTCGCCGAACCCGTTCTGCAACATCGCATGGCGCTGACATTCGCGGCTCGGGCCGAGGGCATGTCGGTGCGCGATGTTATTGCCGGGCTCGTCCGTCAAGCCAAGGGATAGTGAATGGCCGCCATAGGGCATATCGTCGAGCCGACGCCATCCGGGGATGTTCTCTCGCGAGCGCAAAACCGTGCGCGGCTGATCCCGGACTGCATGGTCGAGGCAAAGCGGATCGCGAACACGGTGATCTCGGGCTGGCACGGACGGCGCAAGCGCGGCATGGGTGAAAATTTCTGGCAGTTCCGCCCATATAGCGATGGCGAAAGCCTGTCGCGCATCGACTGGCGCCGCTCGGCCCGTGACGACCATACCTATGTGCGAGACCGCGAATGGGAGGCCGCCCACACGATCTGGCTCTGGGCGGATCTCTCGCCCTCGATGATGTACAAATCGACCTTCGGCTCGGTGTCGAAGGAAAGCCGGGCTTTAGTGCTGATGCTGGCGCTTGCCGAGATCCTCGCCCGGTCCGGCGAGCGCATCGGCTGCCCCGGCGTCATGGAGCCTGTATCGGCACGCAACGCTGCCGAGAGGCTGGCAACGGCACTGATGCACACGTCCCTGTCTGGCGGATTGCCGGAAACGCGCATGATCCGCGGGGCGAGCGACCTTGTTCTAATCGGCGATTTTCTCGATCCGGCAGATGCCGTCATGGCTCGCCTGGGGCCTTTGGCGCGGCGCGGCATGCGCGGCCATGTGGTCGAGATCGCCGACCCGGCGGAGGAGAATTTCCCCTATGCCGGGCGCACGGAATTCACGGATCCGGAAACCGGTGAAAAACTGACGGCCGGACGCGCCGAGATCATCCGCGACGACTATCGCCGCGCCTATGTCGCCCGGCGCGACAGTCTGGGCGAAAACCTGCGCCATCTCGGCTGGACCTTCACGCCCCACCGCACGGATCATCTCGCTTCGGAAGCGCTGGTCGCGGTACACATGTACCTGTCAGGCATGCCGGGACGCGCGACCCATGGAGGGCAATTGTGAGTTTCCTGCCCTTCATCTTTGCCAATCCCCTGATACTGGCGGCGCTGGTCGCCCTTCCCGCGATCTGGTGGTTGCTGCGCATGACGCCGCCCAAGCCGGTCGTCGAGGTCTTTCCGCCGTTGCGCATTTTGGCCGGCGTGCTGAAAAGAGAGGAAACGCCATCGAAAAGTCCGTGGTGGCTGACGCTGCTGCGCATGCTCATGGCCGCCGCCATCATCCTGGCGATCGCCGAACCGGTCGTGAACCCCCGCTCCAACACACTGGCCGGCAACGGCCCCTTGGCTTTGGTCATCGACAACAGCTGGGCGACCGCGACCGATTGGGAGCGCCGGGTCGAGACCGCGGAGGCCATGATCACAGACGCGGAAGCGAAGGACTTGCCCGTCGCCATTGTTTTCACTGCCGACACCGAACACAACGCCGTTCCGGCATCGGCAGCGGCGGCGCGCAACCGTCTGGCGGCGGCCGCCCCGCAGCCGCTGCAACCCGATCGCATGGCGGCGGTTGACGCGCTTAGGGCAGCACTTGACGGGACGGCGCCCGGCACACTCGCCTTCCTGTCGGACGGCATGGAAACCGGCGACCGGGAGGTTATGAACGCGCTTGCTTCTCTCGCCCCGGCCAGTTTCCGGCTGATCGAGGGCGATGGCGAGCAGGCTGTCGCCATCACCGGTTCGGCCAATGACGCGGAGTCCATGGTGGTCACCGCGAGCCGCCTGACGACTGCCAATGCCCGGACAATGCCGATCACCGCCTATGACACGCGCGGCAGGGCGATCGCCGAGGGATCGCTGGCCTTTCCGGCCGGCGAAGGGGTCGCCAAGGCGGCCCTCGCTGCTCCCTTCGAGTTGCGCAACGATTTCGCCCGCATCGGGATCGATGGCGTATCCACCGCCGGTGGCACGTTCCTGCTCGACGACGGCTTCCGCCGCCGCCGCGTGGCTCTCTTGAGCGGCGAAGCCCGCGATCAGTCGCAACCCCTTCTGTCGCCTCTCTACTACATCAACCGGGCCTTGGCCCCCTATGCGGATCTTGTTCAGCCGACGGAATCGGATCTCGGCGTCGTCGTTCCAGAGCTTCTGGCGCAAAAGCCGTCCATGCTGATCATGGCCGATATCGGCCGGCTGCCCGACGAGACCTACGCGCCGCTGACCAGATGGATCGAAAACGGCGGCACGTTGATCCGCTTTGCCGGGCCGCGACTGGCCGCAGCGCCTGCCGACGACCCTCTTGTGCCGGTTACGCTGCGCCAGGGCGAGCGCGCGCTCGGTGGCGCGCTCTCCTGGTCCGAACCGCAGCCGCTCGCAGACTATCCGGCGCTCAGCCCTTTTGCCGGTATGCCCCGGCCTGAAGGCATCCTCGTCAAGCGGCAGGTTCTGGCCGAGCCGACGGCAGACCTTTCGTCACGCACCTGGGCAAGCCTTGCAGACGGTACGCCGCTCGTCACGACAAAGACACAAGGCGCCGGACGCATCATCCTGTTTCACGTCAGCGCCGAGGCGACCTGGTCGAACCTGCCGATATCAGGCGATTTCGTCGAGATGCTGCGTCGAAGCGTACAACTGTCGCGAAGCGGCGGCGTGGGCGGCGATGCGGCCGCTGCAGCCAGTGCGCTCGCACCGTACCGCCTGTTGAATGCCGATGGCGTGCTCGTCAGCGAAACCGGCAAGGCGAGGCCCCTTGACGCCGCGCCCGGCAAAACACCCGTCTCCAGCGCTGAAAACCCACCCGGTCTTTACGGCTCCGAAGAAGGCTTTACCGCACTGAACCTCCTGCCCAGCGATACCAGCTTGAAAGCCATCGATGCGACCGGCCTTGCCATCCCCTACACGACCGAAGCGCTGATTGGGGCCGAGGCTTGGTCCCTGCGCCCGGCCTTGTTCACCGCGGCTCTCCTTCTTTTGCTGATCGATTCCGCTATCGTGCTGTTCATGGGTGGCGCTTTCACGCTTTTAAGACGACCTGCCGTCGCCGCCATCCTTCTCGCAATCGCGGCATCAGCGCTGCTTGTCTCGCCGGGCCAATCGCTCGCCGACGATAGCAAATCCGGCGACGAACGGATTCTTGAACATCTGGACAAGACTCATCTTGCCTATGTCGTCACCGGCGAAACCGAGGTCGATCGTATCTCCGAACGCGGCCTTGCCGGCCTTACGGAATTTCTCACCTATCGCACCACGCTGGAGCCTGGCGCACCTGTAGGCCTCGACATCGCCGCAGATGAGCTGTCCTTCTACTCGCTGATCTACTGGCCTATCTCCGCCAATGCGCCGATGCCGACGCCTCAGGCAATCAGCCGGATCGACGCCTATATGCGCGCCGGCGGTACGGTGTTGTTCGATACGCGCGACCAGTTCTCCGCGCTTGGCGCAGGCTCGAGCGACAGTCCGAACGCCGCGCGGCTTCAGGCGATCCTTGCTGACCTCGATATCCCGCCGCTCGAACCGGTGCCGACCGACAATGTGCTGACCAAGTCGTTCTACCTTTTGTCGAATTTCCCTGGTCGCTACAATGGCAGTCCGCTCTGGATCGAGGCGCAGCAGGACAGCAGCGAGCAACCGAGCGGCAGGCCGGCCCGCTCGGGCGACGGTGTTTCCCCGATCATGATCACCGGCAATGATTTTGCCGGAGCCTGGGCGATCGATACCGGCGGTGCCCCTCTGCTCCCGACCGTACCGCCAGATGAACAGCAGCGGGAATATGCCTATCGGTCCGGTGTCAACATCATGATGTATATGCTGACCGGCAATTACAAGGCAGACCAGGTGCATATCCCGGCCCTTCTCGAAAGGCTCGGACAGTGAGGAAAAGCGGATGACAATCGATTTCTCGCCGCTCCTTCCCTGGCCCGCCATCGCAGCGCTTGCGCTTGCTGCCGCTCTTCTCTCGGCACTCGGCTTCTGGTGCGGTATTCGCGGCGCCGTGTTCCGCACGGCGGCGCTTGCAGCTCTCGTGCTGGCGATCGCCAATCCCGTTTTCTATCAGGAAGAGCGCGAACCCCTGTCCACTATCGTCGGCGTAGTCGTTGACCGCAGCCAAAGCCAGGACAATGCCGGTCGCCGCGAGATGACGGACCAGGCGCTTGCGACGCTCAAGGAGCGGCTTGCAAGGTTCCCGCAGATTGAAGCCCGGATCGTCGAAGCCGCCGACGACGAAGATACCGAAACACCCTCGACCAAGCTCTTTACGGCGCTGAGAACGGCGCTCGCGGATGTTCCGCCCGCCCGCGTCGGCGGCGCGATCTTCATAACCGACGGCCAGATTCACGACGTGCCCGACGTCAACCAGCCGCTCGGCTTCGATGCGCCCGTGCACGGGCTGATCACCGGCAAGCCTGACGAATTCGACCGGCGCATCGAAATCGTCAGCGGCCCGCGTTTTGGCATCGTCGGCGAAGAGCAGAAAATCTCGTTTCGCATTGCCGATGACGGTGCATCGCCGGGCGGAACGGCAGAAGTCTCGATTAGCCTCAACGGCAACGAGATCGCCCGCGAGATAGCGGAGCCCGGTACCGACGTTCCCTTTGCCTTCACGGTGCCGCGCGGCGGCAACAATATCCTCGAATTCGCGGTTGCACCCGTGCCCGGCGAAGTGACGCAGGCGAACAACCGCGCAGTCCACGTTATCGACGGCATCCGCGAGAACTTGCGCGTCCTCCTGGTCTCCGGCGAACCGCATTCCGGCGAGCGCGCCTGGCGCAACCTCCTGAAATCCGACGCCGCCGTCGATCTCGTGCATTTCACCATCCTGCGCCCACCGGAAAAACAGGATGGAACGCCGATCAATGAACTGTCGCTGATCGCTTTTCCGACTCGCGAGCTGTTCGTCGAGAAGATCCAGGAATTCGACCTGATCATCTTCGACCGCTACCAGCACCGCGGCGTGCTGCCGATCCTCTACTATGACAATATCGCCCAATATGTCGAAAACGGCGGTGCGCTTCTGATTGCCGCCGGCCCGGAGCATGCTGGTGACGATTCGATCGCGACCACGCCGCTTTCCGCCGTCTTGCCGGCGACGCCGACGGGCTTCATGACCGAAAAGGCCTTCTATCCCCGTCTGTCGGACGAGGGAAAAAAGCACCCGGTGACCCGTGGCCTTCAGGGCGCGACCAGCGAGCCACCGCAATGGGGGCGCTGGTTCCGGACGGTCGATGTCGATCCGCCGCTCGGTCAGACGGTCATGCAGGCGGCGGATGGCAAGCCGCTCCTCGTGCTCAATCGCGTCGGCAAAGGCCGGGTCGCCATGCTGCTTTCGGACCAGGGCTGGCTTTGGGCTCGCGGCTTTGAAGGCGGCGGCCCGAGCGTGTCGCTCTACCGCCGCACAGCCCACTGGCTGATGCAGGAACCGGCGCTGGAAGAAGAAGCGCTCACTGCCCATGCGCGCGGCCGCACGCTGGAAATCGCCCGTCAGACGATCGCCGGCGATCCTGGAGAAGCGACGCTGACTTATCCTTCGGGCAAGACGGAAAGGGTTGCCCTGACGGAAGGCGAGCCCGGCCTCTACAAAGCAAGCCTGCGCACGACCGAGACGGGTCTTTTTGACATCGCCAATGGAGACCTGAACACGCTGGTCCATATCGGCAGCGTTGACGCACCGGAGTTCAAGGCAACCATCTCGACCACGGAAACGCTCGACCCCTGGGCCGAAAAGACCAAGGGACTTGTGCGACGGCTCGCCTCGGCCGAGGGACCCGTGGACTTGCCGGCGCTTCTGCCCGTTCGCGGCGCTGTCCGCGTCGCGGATGATCAGCGCCTGTCACTGCGTCTGACGGACGAAACCGTGCTGAAGGGCATCAACTCGCTACCGCTCTTTGCTGGCTTCCTCGGCCTGGCCGCCCTGCTGTTCGTTCTCTCGGCAACCTGGCACCGCGAGGGACGCTAAAGCTTTATACGGGCGACAGGCAAGATAGCTTGACTTGCCCGATGATCGGAGACGTCGCGCCAGCCAATATCGCCGATCAACCGCGCATGGACGTCAGCCGCCATGGGCGCGACGAGAATTCGCTGGGGATCGACAGGGCCGGGAAAATTCAACGCGGCATAGGCAACTTTTTCGAAGCCGAGCGGCTGGTAATACGGCGGATCGCCGACGAGGATCACCGCTTCGGAGCCGCTGCGACGCGCGGCATCGACGGCAATCCGAACCAGTTCTCGGCCAATGCCGCGGTTCTTGTGCGACGGGCGCACGGCAAGCGGCCCGAGCAGATGTCCCTTGACCGTGCCGGCAAGCACAGGCGTCATCCTGACGGAAGCGATCGTCTCACCGTCATCGGCGCAGACGAACGACAACGACAGGTCATGCGTTCCCTGCTCCCGGATACGCGCGGCGGCGCGGGCGAAACGACCGGGACCGAAAGCTTCTTCATTGATGACTTCGATGGCTGCGTCATGGGACGCGTCTTCCGTGAGGTAGACGAGATCGTGCTTTTTCATAAACATCAGAAAACCGTGCATGCGAGGACGTGGGGACAGAACGACGCCTGAAAGGGCGTTTTCAACATCAGCGTCGTCGTGGGCTTCCTGGCAGAAACATCAGATCGAAATCCGTTCGCGTGAAAAAGACTGGAAGGCCGATAGCAGAATTCGCGGCCCGGTCAAAGCCTAAAACGCAGTGTTCAGCATTTGCGGCCTGTATGCCCCGGCATTTACCGCTATCTATCATTCTACAAAACGATACATCGCGACACGGCGCTTCAGGAGAAAATCGATGGGCATGCTGGTTCACGGCGTCTGGCACGACGTCTGGTACGACACGAAGGAAACCAAGGGCCATTTCAAGCGGGCGGCATCGCAATTCCGCAACTGGATAACGGCCGACGGAACAGCCGGCCCCTCTGGCGAGGGAGGGTTCAAGGCCGAGGCGGGCCGGTATCATCTCTACGTGTCCCTTGCCTGTCCCTGGGCGCATCGGACGCTGATCTTCCGCACGCTGAAAAAGCTGGACGACCTCATCACGGTATCGATCGTCGATCCTCTGATGCTGTCCAAGGGATGGGAGTTCAAGAACGAGAACGGCGGCACTGTCGATCATCTGTTCGGTTCGGAAGCGCTTTGGCAGGTTTATGTCAAAGCCGATCCGTCTTATTCCGGCCGCGTAACGGTGCCGGTCCTCTGGGACAAGGTGCAGAACCGGATGGTTTCAAACGAATCCTCCGAAATCATCCGCATGTTCAATTCCGCTTTCGACGCTCTGACCGGCTCGACAGACGATTTTTATCCACAGGACCTGCGCGGCGAGATCGATGGTCTGAACGAGCGTATCTATGACACGGTCAACAACGGCGTTTACAAAGCGGGCTTCGCCACCACGCAGGATGCCTATGAAGAGAATGTCGTGCCACTCTTTGCGACGCTGGATGCTTTGGAAGAGCGGCTAACGACACGCCGGTATCTGACCGGCCCCCAGATCACGGAAGCGGATTGGCGGCTGTTTACAACGCTGGTGCGTTTCGATCCGGTCTATGTCGGCCATTTCAAATGCAATATCCGCCGCATCGCCGACTACCCGAACCTGCAGGCCTATCTGCAGGATCTCTACCAGGTGCCTGGCGTCTCGGACACGGTCAATCTCGATCATATCAAACAGCATTACTACCGGAGCCACACGACCATCAATCCGACGGGCGTCGTTCCAGTGGGCCCGCAGCTGACGCTCGACGCAGCGCACGGGCGCGAAGTTCTATCCGCCTGATTCTACCAGATATCGGCTGGTGGAGTTCCTCCCGATAGCTCCGCAAGACGCCGGCGTGTTGCCGGCGTCGTCGCTTCCGGAAGCGCATCGAGCGCGAAGAAGCCTGCCTCCAGAATTTCCCGGTCTGGCAACCGCGGCTCTGTCTGCCGAACCTCCTGGCATCGGTAGAACAGCACATGGTCGCGTTTGCTCGTCCGCTTGTTGAAATAGACATGGAAAAGCGCCGGCGCTTCGGTCAAGTGCAGATTACCCTCCTCCCGCAATTCCTTGACGAGCGCGTCGAAGGCGGTTTCATTCCGCTCTATGCCGCCACCCGGCATATGCCAGCCCGGCACATAGGAATGGCGCACGAGGAAAATGCGGCCCGCGCTGTCGAAACAGGCAGCGCGAACTCCGAGCGTCATACCCCTCGCAAAGCTGAAATAGCCATGAATCAAACGGGTGACGAGACGCGTTTTCCAGCTGCGCATTTCCGGTGGTCGATCCGTCGCATTGCTCCGGCCTCGTTCGTTTTGCTCTGACAAGGATAAATTGCTCCGATTGATTCCCCTTTTTCGGAATATGCGCTAGGTACCCCTCATGTTCAAACTTGCCCATATATCCGACATTCATCTCGGCCCGCTTCCCGACCTGTCCTTTCGCGAACTCGTGTCGAAGCGCATCACTGGCTTCGTCAACTGGCACCGCAACCGCCGCAACCATATGGTCGGCGACACGCTGAACCTCCTGATGGACGAGATCGAGCGCATCGGTCCCGACCATCTCGCGATAACCGGCGACCTGGTCAATCTCGCCTCGTCGCGCGAAATCGAAATCATGACGGAATGGCTGAAGGAGGCGGGCGAGCCTCAGAACATTTCCGTGGTTCCCGGAAATCACGATGCCTATGTTCCGGGTGCCTACGAGAAAACCACCAAGGCGTGGTACCCCTATATGCGCGGCGAAGGCAGCCCGGCAGACTGGGACGACGATTTTCACTGCTTCCCATATATGCGTATCCGCGGACCGGTGGCGCTCATCGGCTGCTCGACAGCCGTTGCGACGCCTCCCTTCGCGGCAAGCGGATATTTCGGCAGCCGCCAGGCACGCGAGACGGTCAACCTCCTGCGCGCCGCTGGCGAAGCGGGTTTGTTCCGTGTCGTCATGATCCACCATCCACCGATCCGTGGTGCGGCGTCCATGCACAAGCGCATGCTCGGCATCCGCCGCTTTGGCGCCACCATCTCGGCGGGCGGCGCCGAGCTCGTTCTGCACGGCCACACCCATCTGAACACTGTGTATTCGCTGAAAGGCCAGATCAAACCGGTGCCCGTAGTCGGCATCGCGTCCGCCTCGCAGGGTCCGGGGGGAAAGAAACCACCGGCAGCCTTCAACCTGTTTTCAATCTCGGGCAATCCCGGTCAGTGGGAGCTCGTTCGCGAGCGGTTCGAACTGATGGGGGATGGAAAGACGGCGACGCTTGCGGAAATGACGCAGTTCTGATCGTCAATCCCTACTCGCCAAAACAACAAAACGGGGTATGCTTGATATGACCGGCCTCGGCCCTCCGTCATGGCAGGCTTGGGCCTGACGGTACGACCGGCAAGGCCCACTGCCCGCAACAGCGTCAATCAGGAGAGAACGATGATTCACAGCAAGACCGCCCTGACCGCCCTCTATTGTCTCTCCATCGTTGGTTTCGGACAGGCCGCATGGGCTGCCGGCGAAGACACGTCCAATCCGCCGGAAAAGACCAAGACCTCGACTGAATGCACCAGCGGTAAAGTCTGGGACGAGGCAAAAAAGGAATGCGTCGACGCCAAGAAGAGCGGACTCTCCGACGATATCCTGTTCAAGGCGGCACGCGAGCTGGCTTATGCCGGCCAGTTTGAAAACGCCCTGAAGGTTCTCGATGCCGTCGGCGACCAGTCGAGCGCCCGCGTTCTCAATTACCGCGGCTATGCCAACCGCAAGGCGGGACGCATGGAACTCGGCATGAGCTATTACCGGAAAGCACTTCAGGCCGACGAAAACTACATTCTCGCCCGCTCCTACATGGGGCAGGCGCTGGTCGAACAGGGTCAGATCGAGGAAGCCAGAGTACAGTTGGTCGAAATCCGCGATCGCGGCGGCGAAGACAGCTGGGCTTATCGGGCTCTTCTGGAGACGCTGGGCGGCGTGCGCCAATACTGACGAGAGAGCCCGAGGCCTATCCTGCGGGCATCTTTCTTGGAAAACGGTGTGGGGAACGTTTAAATAGTCACCGACGCGCGGCCTGCGGCTTGCGAACTGCGGGTCAAATGTTTCATATCAACCGGCATGTATATCGACCCGGATGAATAAAGACCCCATCCGGGACGTTCTTTGGAAGAGCAATGCGTCCAGCGGCAGAATCGAACGAATTCAGACGTGACTTGGTCAGTGTGCTGCCCAAGCTGCGGCGTTTTGCGATGACGTTGACGCGCAATTCGGCGGATGCGGACGACCTGGTTCAGGAGGTCTGCGAGCGGGCGATCACCCGCAGCCACTTGTGGAACGGAGAAGGCCGCCTCGAGAGCTGGATTTACGCAATGACACGCAACCTCTGGATCGATGAAATCAGGAAGCGCAGGGTGCGAACCGGCAGCGGCACCATCGACGCATCGGAACAGGACGAATTGTCGGTTGAAGCTTCCGGCGAAAAGGCCGTCTACGCCAACCAGCTACAGAAAATGATCCTGTCCATGCCGGAGGGTCTGGCGAGCGTCTTCGTTCTGGTCAATGTCGAGGGCCACAGCTATCGCGAAGCCGCCGACATATTGAAGATCCCAATCGGGACAGTGATGAGCAGGCTTTCGACGGCGCGTATGCGTCTGGCCGCCATGATCACCGAGACGGCAGAAAGGAGGGCCTGACCAGTGCAAAGCACGAAAGGGCTCGCGCTCGAAGTTCGGCTGTCCGCCTTTATCGACGGCGAAGTGACTGACGAGGATCGCAAGGAACTGGAGCAGCTGATTGCCCGCGACGATGAGGCGCGACGGCTGTTGGAGACCCTGAAGTCGGGCACTGCTTTTGGCAACAAGGCATTCGAGGAGTTTCTCCACGATCCGGTGCCGCTTTCGCTCGTGCGTGGTATCAAACAAGGCACCGCGGCCAATCCCAAGGCAGCACGCGTCATCCCTGCGGCGGCGCGCAAGACGAAGGTCAAGATCTGGCCCCGCGCACTGGCGGCCTCAGTGACATTGCTTCTTGTCGGCGGTTCCACGGGTTTCCTGATCGGCAAGACCAGCGACGACGATGCACGACTGACGAAAACCGCGGCGGCCCGGACCTGGCTGGACGATATTGCCGACTATCATCGTGTTTATTCGCGCCAGACAGCCGAACATCTGGTGGAAGTTCGCCCCTCGTCGGACGGCCGGATGGAGAGCTGGCTGGCATCGAGCGTCGGGGTCAATTTTTCCCTGCCGGATCTTGGCGAACGCGGCCTGACATTCGAAGGTGCCCGCCTGCTGGTCGCAGCCGGCAAGCCGGTCGCCCAGCTGATCTACAAAAACGACAGCGGCGACGTCTTTGCGATCTGTTTCCTGAAAGGCAAGCCTGGACAGCCGGATTCGAAAATGACCGAAAGCATCAACGACGATATCTCCATGATCTCATGGCAGAAGAACGGCGCATCCTACGTGGTCGTCGGCCCGTCCTCAGAGGCAAATCTCGAGCAACTTGCCGACGCCGTCGAGACGACGATCTGAGGCTTGGGTTCCAAAAACACACGAAGCTCAATCGCCGTTCCGGTCGTGGCCGGTTTGAACACTGAAATGGCTGCGCCGCATTGTTGGCGCAGCCATTTTTCTGGCGCTAAGCTTATAGCGAGACTGACTGTTGTTGAAGAACGCGGTTGGCAGCGGAAACGATGGCTTCGAGGGACGCTGCGACAATGTTGGTGTTGATCCCTACGCCAAACAGCTTCCCGCCGGGATATTCCACTTCGACATAGGCGATGGCCGCTGCATTCGAGCCGTGCTGCAACGAATGCTCGGAATAGTCTGCAACCGACATGTCGACGCCGAGATAGATCGACAAGGCATTGATGAAACCGTCGATCGGCCCTGTACCCTGGCCCTCGATCCGCTTCGTTTCCCCTTTGTCGGTAATCTCGGCGGCCACAATGCGCACGCCCTTGTGCTCGCCGACCGGGTAGGTGTGATGATCGACAAAGCGGATGCGTGCGCCTGGCTGCTCCACATAGCGCTCCAGGAAGCGCGCATGGATCGCTTTCGACGGCAATTCCTTGCCGTGTTCATCTGTGATGCGCTGGATGTCCTCGCGGAATTCGACCTGCAGATTGCGCGGCAGGTTGATGCCGTAATCCTCTGCCAGGATGTAGGCGATGCCGCCCTTGCCCGACTGCGAATTGATACGGATGATCGCCTCGTAGGAGCGTCCGACATCCTGCGGATCGATCGGCAGATAGGGCACTTCCCACTGCGGCTTGTTGGCGACCTTGATCGCTTTCATGCCCTTGTTGATCGCATCCTGGTGCGAGCCTGAAAAAGCCGTGTAGACCAGTTCGCCGACGTAGGGGTGGCGTTCCGAGATCGCCATCTGGTTGGAATATTCGTAGACATCCTTGATCCGCTCGATATCCGAACAATCGAGTTCAGGATCGACCCCTTGTGTGAACATGTTGAGCGCCAGCGTTACGACGTCGACATTGCCGGTGCGCTCCCCATTGCCGAACAGGGTGCCTTCGACACGGTCGGCTCCCGCCATCAGTCCCAATTCCGTCGCCGCAATGCCGGTGCCGCGGTCATTGTGCGGATGCAGCGAAATGATCAGGTTCTCGCGGTCGTCGAGGTTGCGGCACATCCACTCGATCTGGTCGGCATAAATGTTCGGCGTCGCCATCTCGACGGTCGAGGGCAGATTGAGGATCAGCTTGTTGTCAGCCGTCGGCCGGATGATTTCGGTCACCGCATTGCAGATCTCCAGCGCGACCTCCAGTTCGGTGCCGGTAAAGCTCTCGGGCGAATATTCGAAGCGGAAATCGCCGCCCGCCTTCGCCGCCATGTCGGTGATCATCTTGGCAGCGTCGGTAGCGATCTGCTTGATCCCCCGCACATCCTTCCCGAACACCACGCGTCGCTGCAGCTCGCTTGTCGAATTGTAGAAGTGAATGATCGGCTTCGTCGCCCCCTGCAGGGCTTCGAAGGTACGCGTGATCAGCTCCGGGCGGCATTGCACCAGCACCTGCAGCGACACGTCCGCAGGCACATTGCCTTCCTCGACGCACCAGCGGGCAAAATCGAAATCCGTCTGCGAGGCGGAGGGAAAGCCGATCTCGATCTCCTTGAAGCCCATATCGAGCAGCAATTGAAACATCCGGGCTTTGCGGTCATGGCCCATCGGATCGACCAGCGACTGGTTGCCGTCGCGCAAATCGACCGAACACCAGATCGGCGCCTTGGTAATGGTTTTGCCCGGCCAGGTGCGATCGGGAATGTCAATCTGGGGATAGGATTGATATTTGACCGCGGCTTCGGGCATGCCCTGCTTGACGGTGTGGGATTTCATGATCATTGCGGCTTCTCTTCATGTCTGAGGCGCATTTGTGCCTGCAATAACCGATCGACGGTCGCATTGCGACGGCAAAATGCCAACTCTCGGGTTCTTTTCGTGTCTGAAATCAGGGATGACAAGGAGCTGGGGCCGGTGGGCTTTCGGCCACCGGGCGCTCCTTTAAAGAACCCGGCAACCGCGTGTAAGGCCGAGAAGAAGAAGCGAGGCGCACGAACGGTCCGCAAAGGCAGTCTGCCCGCGGAAACCCTGTCCGATGATGATTGCGCCCGTCTTTAACATGAGGCGATGTATAGCCGCAGATGATAGCAAGGGCAAGTCTCGATCGCAGTCGTTGAAAATGTAGCCGCTTGCAGCTACATTGGCCGTATGACGCAAATCCCGATCCGTGAGGCCAAGAACAAGCTGACCGAACTTGCCCGCCGCGTCGAAGCAGGCGAGCGCATAACCGTGACCCGGAACGGCAAGCCGGTAATGGAGCTTGTGCCAGCGAAGGAGACTGGGGGGATCAATTGGGAGGGTGGAAAAGCCTACAAAAAGGAGCGTGGGATAACAAATTTCTTCGGAGAAATTCCAGCTGATTTCGATGACCCGCTAGCTGAAGATTTCCTTATCACACCCTTGCCGCCTCTGCAGGGAAAGTAAGAGTGGCAAGATTGTTGGACACACATATCTTCCTGGCAATTGTTGAAGAGCGTATTGCCACACTTCCTTTATCGATCCGGGAAGAAATCTCAAATCCGAATGGAAGATTTTACCTGAGCGTCGCAAGCTTGTGGGAAATCGCGATCAAGCATCGTCTGGGCAAACTTCTGCTGAAAACAGGGCTTGAAGAGCTTCCCGAAACAGCGCGAAGTTACAATATCGCGCTGATTTCCATCAACGAACATCACGCGCTCGCACCCGTAACCCCGGAACCACCAACACGTGATCCGTTCGACAGACTTCTACTCGCCCAATGCGCTGTCGAAGGCATGAAACTCGTGACAATCGATACGGCGCTTGCCGGTCATCCGCTTTCCGCGACCGCCTGACCACGAAAAACCCCGCCGGAAAGAAACCGGCGGGGTCTGAGACGTCGTTCAAGACCAATGTCAGATATCTGACTGCGAGGTCACAATGCGCGAGACGAGGCCGTAGGCCTTGGCTTCCTCGGCGGACAGCCAGTAATCGCGGTCCGTGTCCTTGGCGATCTTTTCATAGGACTGGCCGGTGGCTGCCGCGAAAATCCGGTTCAGGCGCTCGTTCATCTTGATGATTTCGCGTGCCTGGATCTCGATATCCGACGCCATGCCACGTGTGCCGCCCGAGGGTTGATGCAACAGGAAACGCGTGTTGGGCAGGCAAATGCGGCGTTCCTTCGGAGCCGCCACGTAGATCAGCGCGCCCGCAGAAGCGACCCAGCCCGTTCCGATCATCCAGACCTTCGGCTTGATGAACTTGATCATGTCGTGAACGGAATCGCCGGACTCGACGTGTCCGCCAGGCGAATTCACATAGACGCGGATGTCTTCGTCGCTGGCCGCGGACAGCGCAACAAGCTGCGTGTTGACCTTCTGCGCCAATTCCTGCGTGATCGAGCCGTAGATGAAGATCGAACGCGACTTGAAAAGGTTCGCCTCCGTTTCCTTGCCAAGCGGCAGTTCCTTTGTCTTGTCGTCGTCTTCTTCGTTCATGCGAACTCTCCCGCGAAATAAATTCAAATGTTCTGCCGCTGTCAGATAAGGCGACTCGACCGCGAAAACAATGCAACAAAACCGGTTGCCGACGAAAGGGCCAATCCGCGACCGCATGTCGCTATGGTAAAGGCGTCCCTTTCCGGCAAATGCCGTATGGACAGACGCGCAATGCGCCATAAGATGGACGACGCCAGATCAGCATCGGCGGGTTGCCTTCCATCTCCCGCCCCTCGACGGGGAACATCATGAAAAGACGCATTCTTATCGCAGCGACCGCTTTCGCCGCCTCATCCGCACCTGCCTTTGCCCATCTTGGTCCTGCGGAGCACGGTTCCCTGGCGGCCGGCTTCATGCATCCGCTCTCGGGTGCCGATCATATCCTTGCCATGGTCGCTGTCGGCCTTTGGGCGGCGCAGATCGGTGGCCGCGCGCTCTGGGCCGTGCCCGGCGCCTTTGTCGCCATGATGGCGGCCGGCTTCGGGCTCTCCATGGCCGGTGGCCATCTGCCCCTGGTCGAGCCGGCAATCCTCGCTTCGGTCGTTGCGCTTGGCCTGCTGCTTGCGATGGCGGCGCGTCTCCCCATCGCAACCTGCGCCGCGATTGTCGGCATCTTCGCGATGTTCCATGGTTATGCCCACGGCGGCGAACTGGGCTTCGCCAGTGCCTTGCCCTTCGGTACGGGATTTGTCCTTTCAACCGCGCTCCTGCATGGTGTCGGGATGGCACTCGGGTTCGGCATCGGAAGAATGCCTTCCAGCATGACGCTCTCCCGCGTCATTGGCGGCATGACGGCTGCTGCCGGACTGGCGCTGGCCTTCAACTGACCAGATCCCGCTGGACAAACCAAGTGGCGGCAACAATGCCGCCATTTTATGTTCAGCCGCGGCCGCGATAGGGCTGGACACCCTGGTCCGGCAGCCAGACGCCTTCCGGCGGCTTGCCGGTCTGCCAGAAGACATCGATCGGAATTCCGCCGCGTGGATACCAGTAGGCGCCGATCCTCAGCCATTTCGGAGCCAGCAGGTCGACCAGCCGCTTGGCGATATCGAGCGTGCAGTCCTCATGAAAGGCACCGTGATTGCGGAACGCATGAAGGTAGAGCTTCAGCGACTTCGATTCGACCAGCCACCCATCCGGCACATAGTCGATCACGATATGGGCGAAATCCGGCTGGCCGGTCATCGGGCAGAGCGAGGTGAATTCCGGCGCTGTGAAACGCACGACATAGTCTATATCATTGTGACTGGCCGGCACGCGCTCGAGCACGGCGCCCTCCGGGCTGTGCGGCGCCGCCACTGTCTGGCCGAGCTGGGACAGGCCTGAAACATCGGTCTTCGTCATATCGTCATTCCTTCTATCACCTTGACCCTGTTGCCATGAGCCTTCTCGCTCTCCGGTTCGACATGAATGGCAATCTGTGCACCGGGATTGACCGCGCGGATCGCATCCTCCAGCCGGTCGCAAATATCATGCGCATCGCCGACGGGCATGGCGGAGGGCACGACCATGTGAAAATCGACGAAAATCACCGCGCCGGCCTCGCGTGTCTTCAAGTCATGCACTCCGAGCGAACCGGTCGCGTTTGCGGCAATCGCCGTCTTGATGGCCGCTTCCTCGTGCGCCGGCACTGCCTTGTCCATCAGACCGTTGATCGAACGCGCGATGACTTTCCAGCCCTGATAGAGAATATTGCAGGCGACAACAACGGCCAGCAGCGGATCGAGGATCGCATAGCCGGAGACAATCGCAAGCACCAGTCCGATGAGAACCCCGGCTGAGGTGACCACGTCCGAGAAAATGTGATGGCCGTCGGCGGAGAGCGCCGGCGAGCGCAGCGTCCGCCCAGCACGAATGAGCACAGCGGCCCAGACAGCGTTGATCACGCCAGCCAGCAGATTGATCACAAGACCCAGCGCTGGCGCATCCGGCAGCCGTGGCGCCAGGAGAGCCGGTATCGCCTCGAAAACGATCAGCAGCGCGGCGACGATGATGAGCACGCCCTCAAGGACCGCAGAAATATACTCCGCCTTATGATGCCCGAACGGATGACCTGCATCCGCAGGCCGGGCGGCATAGCCAATGACAACGAAGGCAACGACGGCTGCGACGACGTTGACGATCGATTCCAGTCCATCGGACAGAAGGGCCACCGAACCTGTGACCCACCATGCAAGCATTTTCAGCCCGAGAACGGCGATGGCAAGCGGAATACCCCAGAACGCAAGGCGCTGCGCGGTGCCTGCCGTCTGTGTTTCCATTGTCGTCTCCTGCATATGCGAACGAGTTGCAAAAACTGGCCGTTAGAACGTCGAAACCGCCGAAGCGGTGGGCGCTTCGGCGGTTTCGGTTGGCATGGATATGGTTCAAGCGTGGCGCTTTGTCAAAGCGTCAGTCTCAATATTGCGATCGGCTTCGGGCAGGCCCAGCAAAATCGCTCATCACGCCGCCTTGATCTTGACGCGCTTGGCCAGATGCGCCACGACGTTTTCGATCATCCGCATGCCGGCGTCGCCGCCGAGCGTCATGATTGATTCCGGATGGAACTGCACGGCTGCGATCGGCTCCTTCATATGCTCGATCCCCATGATCGTGCCATCGTCGCTTTCAGCGGTGATCATGAACTCCCGTGGCAGCGTCGAAGGGTCGGCAAAGATCGAGTGATAGCGGCCGACCGTCACTTCCTTTCCGAGGCCGGAAAAGACAATGCCCGGTTCCAGCACGCGGATGCGCGAGGGCTTGCCATGCATGGGGACGGCAAGCTGACGCAGATCGCCGCCATAAGCTTCTGCGAGCGCCTGAAGGCCAAGGCAGACACCGAAGATCGGCAGGTCGCGGGCGCGGGCTTTCTTGATCGTCGCCTTGCAGTCGAAATCCTTTGGCCTGCCGGGGCCGGGCGACAGCACAAGCAGGTCAGGCTTCACGCGATCGAAAATCTCGTCGGCCACGGGCGAGCGAACGGTGGTGACGATCGCGCCTGTCTGACGGAAATAATTGGCCAGCGTATGGACGAAACTGTCCTCGTGATCGACGAGCAGGATGTTGACGCCGGTGCCGACGGGCGCGACGTCACGGCCGGTGCCGCCTTTATTGGCGGATTTGGCATCGCGGATGGCTGCAATCATGGCAGAGGCCTTCAGTTCGGTTTCGGCTTCTTCTTCTTCAGGGTTGCTGTCGTTCAGCAATGTCGCCCCTGCCCTGACCTCGGCGATCCCGTCCTTGATGCGGATGGTGCGCAAGGTGAGGCCGGTGTTCATGTCGCCATTGAAGCCGACCATGCCGATCGCGCCACCATACCATGCGCGCGGGCTCTTTTCATGGCTTTCGATAAAACGCATCGCCCATAGCTTCGGCGCACCGGTTACGGTCACCGCCCAGGCATGCGACAGGAACCCGTCGAAAGCATCCATATCGTCGCGCAAACGGCCCTCGATATGATCGACCGTGTGGATAAGGCGCGAATACATTTCGATCTGCCGCCGGCCGATGACCTTCACCGAGCCCGGAACGCAGACGCGGGACTTGTCGTTGCGATCGACATCCGAGCACATGGTCAGCTCGGATTCGTCCTTCTTGGAGTTCAGCAGTTTCAGAATCTGCTCGGAATCCGCGATCGGATCGTCGCCGCGCTTGATCGTGCCGGAGATAGGGCATGTCTCGATGCGGCGGCCGGAAACGCGCACGAACATTTCCGGCGAGGCGCCGACCAGATATTCCTGATGTCCGAGATTGATGAAGAACGAATAAGGCGACGGATTGATCGCCTTCAGACGTTTGGAGATTTCCGACGGTTTGCTCTCGCAACGCTCGTAGAACTTCTGGCCCGGCACGACCTCGAACAAATCACCACAGCGGAAACTCTCCTTCGCCTTCGTGACGAGTTCGGCATATTCCCCCGGACGATGATCGCCATGCGGCGGGATACTGTCCACCGTGCGGAAAGGATCTGGCGCGCTGTCGCCCGCCTTGCCCTGCGTTGTCAGGCCATCTTTGGCAAAGTCGTAGCGATCGATCCACGCCTTTGCCGCGTAATGATCCACGACGAGAATTTCATCGGGAAGGAACAGCACCATGTCGCGCTGATCGTCCGGACGCTTGAGCTTGAGCTCGATCGCGTCGAACTGAAAGGCAAGATCATACCCGAACGCTCCGTAGAGACCGAGGCTCGAGTCCTCCTGCGAATAAAAGATATTCGTCACGGCCCGCAGCACGGTGAACACCGTCGGCATCTTCGAGCGCTCTTCTTCGGTGAAAACCCGGTTTGGCTCGTTGATGGTCAGATCGAGGCGGCGGCTGGTGACTGTGCCAAGCGTGATGTCGGCGACAGCAGCCAGCGCCTGCGTGATCATCGCCAGAAGGGCTTCGCCACGCTCGTTATACGCCTCGATCCACAGAGCACGGCCAAAGGAAGAGATGCCAAGCGGCGGATCGACGATTGCCGTGTCCCAGCGGGTATAACGGCCGGGATATTCATAATTGGAGGAAAACACCGCACCGCGGCACGCGTCCAGCTTATCGACATAGCCGGAGATCGCTTCGCCATAGGGTGCTTCGCGCCGCCGACGGGTAACGGTGATGCCCCCCTTGGTCACATAGCTCTCGGCACCGTCGTCAAGAATAATCGTCGCCATCTGTCGCTCCGTTCAGGCCCGTCATTCAGCGGCCCGAATACAAAAAAAGCCGCCTCGAAATCTCCGGGCGGCTTGTGCTCTCAATCACGCATGACTGGTCAAGGCCGCCTTAGCGAGCCCACCACCAGATTGCAATGTTGCGTGTCTGTGTCATGAGGGAAGTGTTAGCGCGAGACGCGCAATTGCGCAAGCGGACGCCGGCGGAAAAGTATAATCGCTTTTTCCACCGGTCTTCGCAGCGTTACGCAGGCAACCGCAACGACATCTGAGCCTGAACGCCCTTCGCATCAGAGGCAAAGGCGGCCGCCACATTTCGGGTCAGTTCGCCGGGGAACACTTCCTCCGTTCCGGCCTCGACGGCATCGAGCGTTTCGCTTACGACATCGAACGGCTTCAGACGGGGTTCCGGCAGGCTGCGCCCCATATCGGTATCCACCTGGACCGGCATAATCGCTACCACCTGTGTGCCCTGAGCCAGCAGTTCCGCTCGGATGGAGCGGCTGGCGGAAAGGGCTGCCGCTTTCGAAGCGGAATAGGTTCCAGCCGATGGCAATGTCACCAGCGACAAGAAGGACAGCACATTCACGATGCTGCTCCGCGGCGCCTTGGCGAGGATCGGCGCGAAGGCTTTGGACAGCGATAGTACGCCGAAATAATTGACCTCCATCTCCTGCCGGGCGACCGAGAGATCGGAGGCGGAGATGACACCCTGCTCGCCAGCGAAGCCCGCATTGTTGATCAGGAGTGTAAGGTCTGTAGCCGCCTCGAAGGCGTCGGCGACGTCGGCTGCATTGGTCACGTCAAGCTTCAGCGGCACCAGACGTGCTGGATCGATAGCAACTAGACTGGCAAGCGCTGAGAGGTCACGCGCGCCGAGATAGACCTTGCTTGCACCACGACGCAAGAGCTCGGCGACAAACTCGCGTCCGATGCCGCGATTGGCACCGGTAACGAGAGCGACGGAATTTTCAATTTTCTGGGACATGAGTTTTCTTTCGTTTTGTGTGTATATGCACTATATGAGCTTTGGATTTGCGGCGTTTCGGAGCCTTCATGTGTGGACAGGAGTGCCGACGGGGATCGCCAGAAGCATCTGGCGTAGACTGTCCGCATGCTCGGCACCCACCAGCCCGACATATTCCGCCTGTGCGGCGTGCCAGCATGCAGCGCTGTCGGCAAGCTTTTGCAGACCCGTGGAAGTCAGCGACAACAGCAGTTTTCGCGAACCCTTACCGTCCGGTCTACTGATGACGTACCCATCCCGCTCCAGAGGCTTTAGCGCGCGCACCAGAGTGGTCCGGTCCATGACCATCGCTTCCGCCATCTCCGCCATGCCGACCTTTCCCGCATCAGCGATATAGGCCAGCAAAGAAAACTGCGTCGCAGTGATCCCCGCCTCGGCGTAATGCCGCTCAAAAAGCTGCGATACGAAACGTGCGGCCTGACGAATGGCAAAACAGTTACAGGTTGAGATCAACGACGTTGCTTTCATGTTCAAAATATGTATGTGCATATGCACTTTGTCAAGAGAAAATTGAAACACAAAAGGGAGCGGCCTTCACTGACCGCTCCCTTGTCGATTGACGTGGGCAGAGTTCAAAAGCGCTGTGTCAGCGAAATCTTGAAGGTCCGGCCCGGCTCGGAATAGTAAGCCTTGCCCGGCGATGTCGGGGACAATGTTACGTCGCGCACGCTGATGGCGTCGTAATATTCCTTGTCGAACAGGTTGTAGACCCCTGCCCTGACGGTCAGTCCCTCGACCTGTTCGGGCTTCCACCAGCTCGTGAGATCGACCAGGCCGTAGCCGGGAACGCGCGGGAATGTCGAATCCGTTTCCCTTGATTGCGCCTTGACCGCGATGAACGTCAGGTCCGCCCCCCAGGTCTCCGTGGCATAGCCGGCGCCGAGCACACCCTTCAGTGGCGCTACGGACGCGAGCTTGACGCCGGTCTCCCGGTCTTCGCCGTCGGCATAGGTCAACGAACCGTTGATATGGAAACCGGAGGCGAAGGATTTATGCGCCGAAAGCTCTAAACCATAAATCCGCACGCGATCGCGGTTGACATACTGCGTCGTGCCGAACGGATAGCCCGGCTCCTGCGGCACGTCGCTGCTGGTGTCGATGAAATTGCGATACTTGTTATAGAAGCCGGTGATGCGGCCGCCGAAATCCGCGTCACCCAGATTGGCGCCAATCTCGAAGCCATTGCTGGTCTCCGGCTTCAGATCGGGATTTCCAAGCCTGAGATAGGTTCCCGGCGCACCATAGTCGAGATAGAGTTCGGTCGCGGTCGGGGAGCGGAAGCCCATTGCCCATTGCGCAAAGAGTTCGACATTCTCGGCTGCTTCGTATTTTGCCAGGAGTTTCGGCGAAAACTGGTCACCGTTCTGACCGGGCGGCATGCCGTCGAAATTCGGATTGCCCGTATAGGCCGCCGTGTCCTGCGGCGACTGGTCGTACCAATCGTAGCGCAGGCCGGGTGTCAGCGAAAAGCCGCTCGCGCCGAAGGCGATTTCGTCTTCAAGATAAATGCCGAATTTTTTCGTATCGACATCCGGCATATCCGCCTGGTTTGTGTGCAGGAAGTTGCAGGAAGGCGTCGGGATCTCATCGCAGCTGTCTTCGCCGCGCGAATACTGCGTCGTCGTGCCAACCGAAAAATCGCCGCCCAGCCGGACCGTGTGGCCAAGCCTGCCGGTGTCAAAGTTCTTTTCGAGATAACCCGCACCGCCGAAGGATCGGTTTTCGACTTCGCTGTTGCGGGTGTAGTCGCCGATGACCGATGTATGCCGATAACCGGACTTGCCGCTGTCACGGGTGAGATCCTGCCAATAGAACACGGCATTGGCCGCATCGATCAGCGCGCCCTCATCGACCGCCTCGAACTCGTAGTTCAGCGAAACGCGGTCGCGCTTGATGGCTTCATTGCCATCCCAACCGCCCGGCTGGTAGTTTCCGCCGACGGATTGCTCCGTGCGCAGGTCGATATCCTTGTCGCGGTCGAAGCGTTCGCCGGTCAGGGTGAAGGTATGGCCTGTGTCCGTATATTGCTTGACCTTGACCAGCACGTTCTTCTGGTCAAAATCAGCCGGGTTCTGCGCCGTGCGGCCCGGGCCGTAAAAGTCGTCGCTGCCGCTATTGTCCGTCTCGTGGCCCTTCTTGTAGCCGCCCTGGAACAGGACGGCGGTGTTGCCGTACCGCGCCGCCGCTGCGGCGGATGTTGCCCAGCTCTCGTCCTCGCTGTCATAGGCAAACTTGAAGATGCCGCCCCAGGTCTTGCCTTCGCCGATCAGATCTTCCGGCTGCAGCGTGCGCAGAACGACGGCGCCGCCAAGCGCGCCGTCGCCGGCCCGGCTGGAATCGGCGCCGCGAACCACATCTGCCGCCGACAGTGCGTCGAAATCGAAGCTGTCGATGCCGCCGTCCGCATCGCGCGCGCCATCGTCCAGATAGGGAATGGCGATGCCGTCGATGGTCGTCTGGACGCGCGCTCCGTCAAGACCGCGAACATTGACGCTGCCATTGACCCGGTTGAAGCCGACGCCTGGCTGCAGCGAGCGGCCCAGATCCTCAAAGGACGAGACCTGATTGTCCTGGATCTGCTCGGCGGTCGTCTCGGTCGCCAGGGGCGTGTCGGCGACACCCTTTGCACGCTCGTCCGTAACGGTAAGCTTCTTCAGCACCGTCACATTGCCGTCCGGAGAGGCAACGGGTTTTACCTCCTGCGCAAGCGACATCTGGGGGAGAAAATTGACGGATAAGAACGCCGCGCACGCCATCAGGGCCGCGCAGTGATGCCGGGTAATCATGGACCGATCCTTTAATAAAAACACCGGGCTGGCTGCTGAGACAGGGGAGCTCAAAGGGCTGGCTGGGCATGGGCTGGAAAGCGCTGAACGATTTGCAGAGCGTTTTCTTCCTCTACCGGTTAGAAAACATGATTATTATTGTCAACAAATAAATGCCACGATCCAGACAAACTTTCGCCAAGGGCTTGCTGGCGTGCCGGATAGGCAACGGTGGATCGTTTTCGCCGGGAAATGCAACCCTGCGCCCTGCGAATGCGTTGTCATGCGACCCCTGCCATCCCGGGCAGGGCGGAGTTTCATATGCACAGCCGAATCCTTGCTTCCTTTGTCTCTATCGCCATCCTCTCCGGCGCCGGCCTTCCGGAGAAAGGTCCGGTGCCTGAACAAAAACCCGTAGCCGCGGAGGAAAAGACGCCGACGAACGTGGAAAAGCCAAGGGATGAAAAGCCGAAGGATGAAAAACAGGCGCAACCCGAAGCCGGCGCCAGCGAGATGTCCCCCTCGAAAGACGCCATGGCGCCCGCAAAAGCGGAAGATCCCCTGCCCGAGCTGAAAATCGAACCGGAAAACACGGACCAATACGCAATTTGTCTTATCGCGCTGAAAGAGATCGGCGCCGAATTCAAGGAGATAAACCGAATCGATGACGGCAAAGGCTGCGGCATCGACAAGCCGCTGACGCTTCAGACTGTCCTGCCCGGTGTCGCGCTCAAGCCGGAAGGGATCATGCGCTGCGAAACCGCCCTGGAACTGGCGCGCTGGACAAAGGACGCGGTCCTCCCGGCTGCCAAAGCGGCACTCGACAGCGAAGGCCCGCTGACCGCCATCAACCAGGCATCGAGCTATATCTGCAGGTTGCGCAACAACGCGGCCACGGGCAAAATCTCCGAACATGCCCGTGGCAATGCCATCGATATCGCCTCTTTCACCTTCAAGAGCGGCAAGGCGGTAGAAATACAGCCGAGAGACGAGGATGCGACCCTCGCGGGTGCCTTCCAGCGTGCCGTGACGGCCACGGGCTGCCTCTATTTCAAAACCGTTCTCGATCCCGGCAGTGACGAAGCGCATGAAACCCACCTGCATTTCGACGTTATGGAGCGGAAGAACGGCTACCGCTATTGCCGGTAGGTTTTAATGAACGGCGCGAGAGGGAAAAGAGCGACACTTGTGATCGCGCCCGTCTTGCCTGCTGCTCGCAAGCACACCATCTGTGACGCTGGAAGCCGGCTTGAAGGACCCTCAGATGACCGTTTCGATGTATAAACTCTCAGTTCCCGTCTTCATCCGCGGGCTGCGCGTTCTCGCAGGCTTGCTCGACAAGGCGGAAGCCCATGCTGCGGAAAAGAAAATGCCGCTGGAGGACTTGGTCAACGCCCGGCTCGCGCCGGACATGCTCCCGCTCTCGGGCCAGATCCAGCGCGTCAGCGACACCGCAAAGAACGCCATCGCTCGGCTGACCGATGTCGCAGCGCCGTCTTTCCCCGACGTAGAAACGTCATTTGCAGAACTGCGGGAACGCATCGCCAAAACGATTGCCTTTCTGGAAACCGTCAAGCCGTCCGATCTCGACGGGAGTGAAACCCGTGAGGTAACGCTGACGTTCCCGAAAATGAAATTCACCTTTGCCGGCGACGACTACGTGCTGAAATTTGCACTGCCCAACTTCTTCTTCCACGTCGCGACTACCCACGACATCCTGCGCAATCAAGGCGTCGGCATCGGCAAACTGGACTATCTCGGAGCGTCGATCTGACAATGCAACCGGCCTGGGCGCAAAAGACGCGTCCAGCCAACTTCGCGGTTAGAACAGCCCTTCGATAAATCCGTCGTCGTTGAGGAAAATCCTCTCGGATGATGGCGATCTCGGCAGGCCGGGCATCGTCATGATCTCACCGGTGATGACCACCACGAAGCCAGCGCCGGCCGAAAGCCTCACCTCGCGGATGGTGACAGTGTGGCCGGACGGCGCACCCCTCAGGTTCGGATCGGTCGAAAACGAATATTGCGTCTTGGCCATGCAGACCGGAAGATGGCCGTAGCCCTGTTCCTCCCAGCTTCTCAGTTGCTCGCGCACGGCATCGGAGGCCACGACCTCGCCAGCATGATAGATGTCCTTGGCGATGGTCTCGATTTTCTCCAGAAGCGGCATCTCATCGGGATAGAGCGGCGAAAACTGCGAGTGTCCACTATCGGTAATTTCGACGACTTTACGCGCCAGATCCTCGATACCGGCTGACCCTTCGGCCCAGTGTTTGCAGAGCACCGCTTCCGCCCCGAGCGTCGCCACATAGGTCTTGATCGCTTCGATCTCCGCTGGCGTATCGAGGGTAAAATGGTTGATCGCGACGACCACGGGCACGCCGAATTTCTTGACGTTTTGAATGTGGCGCCCGAGGTTGGCGCAGCCCTTGCGAACGGCGTCGACATCCTCGCTGCCCAGGTTTTCCTTGGCAACGCCGCCATTCATCTTGAGCGCCCGGGCGGTTACGACGATGACGGCGGCATCGGGCTTCAGCCCGGCCTTGCGACATTTGATGTCGAAGAATTTTTCAGCCCCGAGATCCGCGCCGAAACCGGCTTCGGTGACAACGTAGTCGGCAAGCTTCAGCGCCGTCGTCGTCGCCACGACCGAGTTGCAACCATGCGCGATATTGGCAAAGGGACCGCCATGGACGAAGGCCGGATTGTTTTCGAGCGTCTGCACCAGATTGGGCTGCATCGCATCCTTGAGCAGCACCGCCATGGCGCCGTCGGCCTTGATGTCGCGGGCAAAAACCGGAGTCTTGTCGCGACGATAGGCGATGATGATCTTGCCGAGACGCTGTTCGAGATCCTTCAGATCCCGTGCCAGACAGAGGATCGCCATGACTTCCGAGGCGACCGTGATGTCGAAGCCCGTTTCGCGCGGAAAGCCGTTGGAAACACCGCCCAGCGAGCCGACGATCTGGCGCAGCGCCCGGTCGTTCATGTCCATCACCCGCCGCCAGGAAATCCGGCGGATGTCGATATTCTGTTCGTTGCCCCAGTAGATATGATTGTCGATCAATGCCGCGAGCAGATTGTGCGCCGAGGTGATGGCGTGAAAATCGCCGGTGAAATGGAGGTTCATGTCCTCCATCGGCACCACCTGCGCATAGCCGCCGCCGGCCGCGCCGCCCTTGACGCCAAAACATGGCCCGAGCGACGCTTCGCGGATGCAGATGATGGCCTTCTTGCCAATCCGGTTCAGCCCGTCGCCGAGGCCCACCGTCGTCGTCGTCTTGCCCTCGCCCGCAGGCGTCGGATTGATCGCCGTGACGAGGATCAGCCGCCCGTCCTTGCGCCCCTGCTGCCGGGCGATGAAATCCGCCGTGATCTTGGCCTTGTCATGACCATAGGGGATCAGGTCTTCCGCCGGAATACCAAGCTTGCCCCCGATCTCCATGATCGGCTTTTTCGAGGCCGCGCGGGCAATCTCGATATCGGACTTTACCTTCGTCATCTCCGCGCTTTCCCCAAGTCGCAATTTGATCAAGCACATCCCAGCAATGCCCCCTGGAGGGACAATGCACCGGTTCCCCTCCGGCAGTGTTACCGCGCCAGAATATCGCGCATCTCGACGAGGTTCGACCGCACGCGCAGAATGTAGAAGCCCATCGTGGCGAGATGTGTGGCGAACAATCCGTCTTCGCGCGCATTTGAAATCAGCATCGGCTGGATGGACAGGCTCTTGCGCAGCTGCCTGAGGCTTTCTGACCAGATCGGGGTCAGGTTGCGCTCGGCTATGATGCTGTCGAAGTCGGCACCCGTCGCCGAGAGAATGCCGTAATAGCCGTAGAGCTGGCCATAGGCAAACCAGAAGCGGTCGTCGGCCCTCACGTCGAAAAGACCGCCATTATAGTTTTCCGAGCGTTCCCGCAGAATGGCAGATGTGCCGCCGATCGAACTGGCGATCCGATCCATGAATTCCAGAAAATTGTCTGCGCGTGCATCGAAGACAGCTGCACAGGTGGAAAGCGCCGTGTTGAAGGTCCGAAGATCATCCGCCGCGGCGCGATACTGCGTCGGCGTCGGCGTCAGGAACCCAAAGGGCGAGAGGCCGAAATACCAGTTGGTTTCGTCATACTGCATCTTGCTGCGGGCGCTCTGCAGCTGCGCATTGATGCCCGAGGTGCCGCGCATGCGCACCAGCGAATCCACAAGCTCGACCGTCGTGCGGCGCACCGCTTCGTTGACGCCACGCTGGAACGAAGCCTTGTTGTCGAGCCACGGCGTCTCATCCCAGTCGAGCCCGAAGAGCCCGGCCTTGTACAACACCATCGAAGAAATCCAGGCATTCTGATCGACGTTGAAATCGATCAGATCCGCCGTTACATCGACGATCGCAGAACGCTCGCAGCTATTGGCGGGTGCCGTCTGCCCTTCTGGCACCTTGACCGGCAGCCCAGCATCATTCTTGCGCTCGGCGAGATTGTAGCGGTTGACATAGTCGGGATCAAAATTCGTCCAGAGCTGCGTCTGCCAGAAGAAATAGCCATACAGGGCGACGAGAGCGATAAGGAGAAGGCCGAACGGACCCTTTATGATCCAGCTTCGTCCGCTGAACCAGGCACCTATCGCGACGAAGGGCGAGAGGACAAAGGCAATCGCCAGCCCGATGCCGCGGCCGATGGCAGAAAACACGCGCTGGAAAAACGCGACGATCGGATCAAGCATTGGTATCCTCCATGAGCCCGTAAAGACGTTTACGGAACGCCACCTTGTCCCTGAGATATGTGCCGGTCAGCGTCGCCACAACATATTCCCTGAACTTTTCATTGTAATGATCATAGGTCGCGTAAAACCCCTGCTTGTCGAAAACGAAGCGGGAGACGAAATCCCGCGGCACGAGCTGCGAAATCAGCCGGTTGGTCAGCCACTGGTCGGGGTGATCAGGCGCAGCGCGCACCAGAAGAAACCGGTTCTGCGGGGCAACCTCCTGCATTTTGATCGTGCCGGATGTCGCGATCGTGCGGATCATCGACTGCAGGAGCGGATAGGCGCCATCAGCCGATACCAGCGCCGAGTTGCGGTGCATCCAGGTCTGGAGCCAGATCGAATCGATGGCGGCGATGTCCATTGCGGGATCGGCCTGATTGACCAGCCCGCGCAAAACCATGTCGGCGCGATGCCGGTAGAGGCCGGAGCTTTCCACCCATGACGCCTGGGGCAATTGCAGTCTTTTCGTCGAGGCCAGGAATTCGTAGATGCGCTGATGGTCGGTCAAACCGATATAGCTGACCTGCCAGGGCCGGGAACGGCGGAAGCCCGGCACCGAGGGATCGCAGATCACCGTGGTGGTCTTCTCGTCAAGGAACACATAAACTCCGCCGAAATGATTGGCCCAATAGGCCTCGTGCCGGAAGACCAGTTGATCGGGCACCAGAGCATTTTCCCGGATATCGCCGGTGACTTTGGCAAGCTCGACCATGCGGTTCAGGAGCGCATCGTCCGCCCAGGCTGTCGGCTGCGTCTTCAGCCGGTCGACGAGCGCGCGCAACTCCGCGGCTTTCCCCAGCATGTCCTCGGCCGACATCACGCGAAAGCGCACTTCGTTGATCGACAGCAGGTCGTCGATGTCGTTGACGACGGAGACCGAGTCCTCGATCTCGCCGAACAGCGCATCCTTGATCGTCACAGCATTGATAGCACGCGCATTGGCCGCGAAGAACTCATGCATCAAAGCCGCAGTGTTGGAAAAGCTCGTATGGACAACAGGAAGTTCCTGCTGAGCAGGTGTGAGAATGATAAAGCGCCGGTTGACCCGGTTCGGATCGAGGTAATCGCGGTCGCCGATCTCGTCGGCGATTTCGGGCGAAAACCCGGTCATGTCAATGCTAAAGGTCGAGAGCGCGGTGGGGCGCAGGCCAAACCCCTGCAGCGCCTTGTTGTAGCGCGCAATCAGATGCGGCTCGGAAATTTCGAGCAGTCGGCCATAGATCAGTTCGGCTTCGAGGAGACGTTTCATGCGTTTGCTGCGGCTTTGCGTTGATCAATCATCTTTAGCCGGCGCTTCGTCGCGTGTTGGCACGACATCGTCGAGATCCAGGCGAAGCACCCTTGCAATCGCTTTCAGCACGGAGATGCTGCCTTCCTTCTTTCCTGTCTCGATCTCGGAAATGTAGGCTGTGCTAATACCGGCGGCAGCTGCGAGGTCCTTGGCGGAGAGCCCGCGAAACTCGCGCCATACCCGTACCGGGTGTTCCCCGTTGATAAGCCGATCGACAAATTCGGCAGGCACGCGCTCTTCTTCACCTGCTGCCACGCGAGACTCATAGGCCTTGACCGCCAGCAAGTCCTCCAGATCCTCGACCAGCTCCGACTGCTTGATGAGCATGTTATAATCGCTGCGGCTCAGGAGGACCATCTCCTCGCCATTGGGCGTCGTGAAAGAAACGGGCGTATTCATGGCTCCAATCCTTTATAAACCTCTCCGCGGCCGGCGATCTTGATGACATCGATGACCAACCCGTCCTCGTTGAAAATCACACGCCAGTCGCCGACCCGAAGTCGATAATATTCGACACCTTGTAGCTTCTTGACATTGTTGGCGAGCGTTGCGGGGTCGTCGGCATATTGCTGTACCTTCTGCCGTATTCGCCTCGCGTCGGTCGCAGGCATGCGCGTCAGGGCCTTGATGGCCTCCTTTTCATATACAACGCGCATAACCATCCTAATCCGATAGAACCAGTTCAGGCAAGAAAATTCGCCGACAGCGAATTACCCCTACCACCGGCCATCCCGTTTCATCGCCTCCATCTCTCGAAGCGCCTTCTCGCGCTGCCTTTCGCGGCGTATGATGTCGGTCACCGCGGCATCGTCGGACTTGTCGGTGTAGCGGAATTCCGAGTCGGCGTAGCGGTTGATCTCCTGCATCACCATGTCCATCGTAACAGGCCCGCGCAGGTCTTCGATCATGGCCTTTTTCTCATCATAGCCCTTGTGCATGAAGGCGTCCGGCGTCGCGAACCATTCGTCTGGCAGATCGACATCCATGGCCCGCATCTTGATCGCGTCGGTGATGTTCTTGATCGCCCGCCCGGTGAAGCGCGGCTCGGCCACCTTGATCATGTGCAGGTAGGCACCGACATCCGCCAGCGTCCTGATCCCGCCATGCGCCGTTTCGTACTTCTCCCAGACGGCAGCGAGGCCCTCCTCCTTCGGACGGGAATGCGCCTCGTAGGACTGGGACACAGCCTTTTTGATTTCCTGCCCGGCAAACAGCTGGTGCTCGCCGAGCGGGATCGTATGGTTCTTTCCGACGAGAAGAGCGAAGATGTCGATGTAATCGCTCTCCGACTGCGGCCCGTCCACCAGCCAGCGGGCACCGGCGCGCTGGCGCAAAGCATCATCGACGTTCTCGGGATAGTTCGAGAACATGCCGAAGGTGCAGTTTCCACGGATCACGGTGGATGCGCCGGCAAAGCTTTCCATCAGCACCGCCGTCACCTCGTGCTGGCCGGCCGAAGCACGGTCGTCGGAGCGCTTGGCGGCGACCTGATCGACATCGTCGATCGTTCCGAAGCCGATGGCGCGCGGGTTGACGACATTGTTGACGAATTCCTTGCAGTTCTGGCCGGACTTGCCCTGATAGGAGGAGATCTGGTCAACGCCGAAATTCTCGTAGTGGAAGGCATAGCCGGCAATCTGGCAGTAGTCGTTGAGCATGCCGGCCAGCATCTGGATGAGGATGGTCTTGCCGGTGCCGGGCATGCCGTCGCCGATGAAGGTGAAGAGAAAACCGCCGAGTTCGACGAAGGGGTTCATCTGCCGGTCGAAATCATAGGCCATCAGCATCTTGGCGAGCTTCAGCGCCTGATATTTGGCGATATGGTTGCCAATGATCTCTTCCGGCTTCTTGAAGGTCATGGACAGCGGCTTGCGCTTGGCGCCGGGGGCGACGTCGAAGCCGTTCAGGGTGAAATCGTCCTGATCGAGCCGGATATGTACGTTTTCAAAGCTGGCAAGACCGGTGAAGCGCGCCTTCCTGCCGATCAGCCCTTCGATCGCCACCCGTGCGAAGGCGCGTGCCCGGCTGGTCAGCGCCGCGTCGTCCGGGCTCCCGCCAATCGTTTTGTCCAAAGCCGAGATCATGCCTTTCAGCGCATCCTGCGGCGTGTCGAACAGAAAGTCCGGCTCTGCGCCGTCTTCCACCGGCTCTCCGTCTCCCGGCAGCGTCGACCCCAGATAGGCCGCGAAGGTGAAGGCGGCGATATAGGCAGATGCCGACAGCAGCGCCTTGAACTGCGACGCCTCCTCGCCCCCGAGCGGAGACGAGGCATTGCGCGCCTGCAGGCTTTCCAGATCGGTCTGCCGGGCGAAAACCTCGGCGACGGCAAGCGCGACCTGCAGGCCCCGCCGGGCGCGGTAGACAAGCGCGTGCTGGGCTAAGGACATCATGGGATCGCCGGGCCGAACCGACTGCACCGTCTTGACCAGTTCGACCTCGCGCGTCCGTCTCTGCCCGCCCGTCGAAACCGTCGACACGAAGCGGCGGCCGGTCCCGGCCAGCGCCGTTCCCGATGAGGGGTCGTCGGCCTCCAGCAGGATCAGCCGCGTTACCATGCCCTGCGCCAGCGCCTGATGCCTGGCGATGTCATCCTCGTGCAATGTTGTCAGACCTGCATTCAATGACATGGCTACACCTCGCTGATGACCTGATTGCCGGAAATCACATGCACCTTGTAGTCACCAAAAATTGCAGCTGCTTCGCCGGCGGCATAGAGCGCCTGGTAGGCGTCGTGCGGCACCAGCGCATGTTTTTCGTAGGAACTCACGCCCATGCGAGTCGCCTCCAGATTGTCCGTATCGATATGAAATTCCTCGCTGCCCGGCGTGCTCGACCAGAAGCCGCGCGCGGCCGGGCGCTCGGCTTTTGAGAAGACCTCCTGCACAGTCCAGGTCAGAAGCCAGGCATTTTCGGGTTTGCGCACCTTCGACAGGATCTCGTTGATCTTGGCGTTGTTCTCTGTAATCCCGGCGGAATAGAACGGGCCGAGCACGATACGCCGCAGCTGCTTGGGGTGAAGCTCGGGAAAATCCTTGTCGAGATTGGTGGCGATCGTCACCGGCGTCAGCGAATAGGCGCTGTTTTTCAAGGCGAAATCATCGAAACGGCTGGCAAGATCGGGGTTCAGCAGCCCACCCACCGGCAACGGAATATCGACGGCGGGATTGAGTTTGCCGTCCGGTGTGACCAGCATTTCGACGATCTTCTCAGACGAATCCTCGATCGTCGCCATGTAAACCATCGGCAGCGTGCTCGTTCCGTCAAAGGCGCCCCAGGACATGACATAATAGGGTCTCAGTGTCTTGGGGTTGACCGCAACGCGTATGGTTTCCGGCATGATGAAGGGCGAAAATATATCGCCCTTGCCGATCTGCTCGAGATAGAGCCGCTCTGCCATGCGCGCCTGCAATGCCTCAGGAAAAGCCTTGCGCCGCAGAATGAAATCGGCCATTTCGCCCCGCAAGGCGTCGGCCTGAGGGATCTCCGCAAGCCGCTTGTCCGCCGTCTGGCGGTCGTTCTCCAGTTCCAGCACGTTCTGGAACACCGGGAAGCCGCTTTCCGCGCGGGATATGCGAAACTGTTCGACGAAGCCGATACGATTTTCCCAACAGGAGAAGGAAGACTTCAGTCGTGCGAGATAGGGCACGACGATCTCGCCCACGACCGAATTCCGATAGAGCGGCGAATTGCGGTCGCCAAGGAAGATTTCAAGCCCGCCGAGCGCTGCGCGGATGGAAGCGAAATATTGGCCCACGGGGCCCTCGGTGGCAGCGTTCATGATGGCTTACTCGGAGTGTGGGGAGGGTTCCCCCCCTCTGTCGGCGATGCCGACATCTCCCCCTCAAGGGGGGAGATCATTCTTTTGCCCGTCGGCTTGCGTGATACGGCCAACAAAGCCGGCGATTGATCTCCCCCCTTGAGGGGGAGATGTCCCGGAGGGACAGAGGGGGGGAAGCCTCGGCAAAAACCAGATAAAACCATCACTGCTTCACGTAATTTGCCGAATTATGCTTGTCCATCACCGACTGGAAACGCCTGGCAAACGCATCATCGGCCAGTTTCTTGCGGCGCTGGATGTCCTGGGTAGAGAGCATGTTCTTCTCGTGCATCTCAAGGAGGTCGCCGATATGGCGCTGCGCTGCAGAACCGATGCCGGCCATGGTCTCTTCCGCCGCGATATCCACCTGGCTGCCCAGCGTGTTGATCTTATGAGCCACTTCCTGCTGCGCCGCCGTCTTCAAGGAATCTTCGAGCGCCTTGTAAAGAACGATGCGCTGTTCGGTATCGATGGTAAGCTTGTTGATCAGCGTATTTTGCGCAGCGATCTGGTTGTTAAGCGAATCGACGAAGGTCTGGAACATGGAGGTGTAGCGTTCCAGCGTCTGGCTCTCGGCCAGAAGCTCCTGCTCCTTGGCCTGGGACTGGTTGTACTCGGTCGCCAGCACGGAGCGTTCGCCTTCGAGCTGCGTGCGGGAGATCTGGTCTGTCGAAGCGGCGATCTTGTTTTCGATATCCATCAGGAGAGGATTGAGTTCTTCGATGCGTTTCTGCGTCGCCTGAAGATTGGCCATCGTGGTCTTGCGGCGCTCGATCACCTGCACAAGGCTTGCCTCGGAGGTCTTGTACCGCTGGTCGAGCACGTTCTTCTGCTCTTTCAGAATGCCGACGATGGTATCGGACTTGGACAGCAATTCCTGCAGATTGCCGGCGAGCGACATATTGCGGACGCGGTCGGTGCGCATGCGCTGGGCGCTCTGCTTGGAGAAGATGCCAATGAACTTCTCGTAGCCGGTATAGGTCTTCATGTTTTCGAATTCGGCGCCGAACACGTTGGTCGCGTCCTCTAGCCCGATGATGAGATCGGCAATATTACCCTCCATCACCTTCTGCTGGTTGATGACATCCTGAATACGGGCATTCTCGATGTCGAAATTGGCATCGCCAAGCTTGGTGTCGGACTTGGCGAACTGCTCCAGCACGATGCCGGACTTCTCCAGCTTGCCGCGCATCTGGTCGACGATGCCACGCGTTTTCTCGATTTCGCTCTCAAAATTCTGAAGTGTCGCCATGGTTTCCCCCTTGTTGCTGCCGTGCAGACGTGCCGGGCAGCGCAATTATTCAGTCGCCGCATTCGTTTATATAATGGAACACAAGGCCCGAAGCACAAGGGCGAACCTGCCGATTTTCAGGATCTATTGCCCGCGACCGGCGATCGTCGCTCAGGGTTTTGCCGCTCTTTTCAGATAGGCGATGAGATCGGCGATGTCGCCCGGCTTTTTCAAACCGGGAAAACTCATTTTGGTTCCGGGGACCATAGCCTTCGGGCTGAGGAGGTATTCGGAAAGCAGGGCGTCATCCCAGATTTTTCCATCGCCGAATGCCTGCATTGCATCGGAATAGCTGTATCCGTCGAATGTGGCCACCGGTCGCCCGAGGATGCCGAGAAGACTGGGACCGACGCGGTTTACGGGCTCGGTCGCCGTATGGCAGGCACCGCATTTCCGGAAGACCTGCGCCCCCGCCTCCGCGTCGGCTGCCGCAAGAGCGGCCGGGGCAAGACAGAGAAAAAAGGCGGCAAACAAAAGACGAGGACACATTCACACCTCCCTACAGCAGCCGAGCCTTTCAGCTGCCGCTCATCATATCGTCCCAATGCCGCCGGCAATAGACGGCATATTTCTCGTTGCCGCCGACTTCGACCTGCGCGCCTTCCCGCACGACTTTGCCGCCGCCGTCCAGACGCACGACCATGGTCGCCTTGCGGCCGCAGTGGCAAATGGTGCGGACCTCGCGCATCTCGTCGGCAATGGCAAGCAGTGCCATGGAACCCGGAAACAGCTTGCCCTGGAAGTCGGTCCGCAAACCATAGGCCATGACGGGTATGCCTATGCGGTCGGCGATGCGCGCCAGCTGCCAGACCTGATCTTCACCGAGAAACTGCGCCTCATCGACGAAGACGCAGGCGATGGTCTCTTCCGCGTGCATGCGCCCGATCATCGCAAAAAGATCATCCGCATGGGAAAAGGCGATCGCATCGTCGCTGAGACCGATGCGGGAGGACACGCGCCCCTTACCGGCCCGGTCGTCGAAGGCCGCAATAAGGATCACGGTGCGCATGCCCCGTTCGCGGTAGTTGTAGGCCGCCTGCAGAAGCAAGGTGGATTTTCCGGCATTCATCGTCGCGTAGCTGAAATACAGTTTTGCCATGGCATCCTCTTCTGTATGTTCATTGCTGGTGAAGAACACGGGACAACGTGGGAAGCCATAGCGCAGAAACGAAAGTCACAGAAAAACGTCGGTTTGCGCGAGAACCGAGCCAATGCGACATGCCGCGTCGTTTTAGGCAGGCTATCAATCCAAAGGCCTAATACACTCGAAGCCAACACCAAGGCGCTTGAACTGGCGGACATTTGGTGATTGGCTAAAACAATAAAAGCAGGGGAATATCATGACCAGATCCACTTCGTTCAAATCCGTTCTCACCGCCGCAGTCGCCTTGACGGCACTTTCGGCGCCCGCAATGGCAGCAGACCCGGAAAGCTGTGCAACCGTGCGCTTCTCCGATGTCGGCTGGACCGACATCACAGCGACAACGGCAACAGTTGCAGCCATCGTCGACAGCCTCGGCTACGAGGCGGACGTCAAGGTTCTCTCGGTGCCGGTGACCTACCAGTCTTTGAAGAACAAGGACATTGACGTCTTCCTCGGAAACTGGATGCCGGCCCAGCAGAAGGACGTGCAGCCCTACCTCGATGACAAGAGCGTCGTCTCGATCGGCGCAAACCTGGAAGGCGCGAAATACACGCTGGCGACCAATGCCAAGGGCGCGGAACTCGGCATCAAGGACTTTTCCGATATCGGCAAGAACAAGGATGCGCTGGACGGCAAGATCTATGGGATCGAGCCCGGCAATGACGGCAACCGCCTCGTCATGACCCTCATCGAAAAGAACGAGATGGGCATGGGCGGCCTCGAAGTCGTCGAATCCTCCGAGCAGGGCATGCTGGCGCAGGTTGCCCGTGCCGAAAAGGACGGCAAGCCGGTGGTCTTTCTCGGCTGGGCGCCCCATCCAATGAACTCGGTCTTCAAGATGACCTACCTCACCGGCGGCGATTCGACCTTCGGCCCGAATTTCGGTGGCGCGACGGTCCATACCAATACCCGCGCCGGCTTCGTCGAGGAATGCCCGAATATCGGCAAGCTCATCACCAATCTCAAGTTCACGCTCGAGATGGAAAATGAGATCATGGGCAAGATTCTCAACGACGGTGAAGACCCGGAAAAGGCTGCCACGGATTGGATCAAGGCCAATCCGGCTGCGATCGAGCCTTGGCTCGCCGGTGTCACGACCCTGTCGGGCGAAGACGGTCTCGCCGCTGTGAAGTCGGAACTCGGCCTCTAGGTCGATCTGCGGCTCCGGTTCGCCCGGAGCCTGGCTAAGAGGCGACGCATCGCGACCGGTTCCGCCGGATGAGGACGGGCTTGCCAGTCCTTGTTCGCCTGCCTTCGTTTTCCAGCCTATGAGGGGTGGCGACCTGCCGCCCTTCCATCACCATCCCGATTTCTCATGCAGCGGATGAACCCCGGTGGAATGGCTCACTGACCAGAAAATACCCACGGGCCGATGGGCCAAAATTTTTGTCGACTGGCTGACGAACAGCGGCGGCTGGTTCTTCGATGGATTGTCGGCCTTTCTCTCGGCTGTTATCGACGGGCTGCTGTTCATTCTCGGATGGCCACATCCGCTCGTTATCATCGCCCTGGTGACCGCACTCTCCTGGTATTTTCGCCGCTCCATCGGCCTGGCGATCTTCACCTGTCTCGGCCTTCTCCTGATCGTCAATCAAGGCTACTGGGAGGAAACGACGGAAACGCTGGCGCTGGTTCTGGCGGCAACCGCAGTCAGCATGGCCGTCGGCCTGCCGCTCGGCATTGCTGCCGCCCGCCGACCCTGGTTCAATGAATTCCTGCGGCCGATCCTCGATCTGATGCAGACAATCCCGACCTTCGTCTACCTGATCCCGGCACTCATCCTTTTCGGTCTCGGCATGGTGCCCGGCCTCATCGCAACAGTGATCTTCGCCATTCCCGCCCCGATCCGGCTGACGCGCCTCGGCATCATTTCGACGCCACCCTCGCTGACCGAAGCCGCGGTTGCCTTCGGCGCGACACCGGCGCAGGTGCTACGCAAGGTGGAACTGCCCTATGCCACGCCGCAGATCATGGCCGGCCTGACCCAGACGATCATGCTCTCCCTGTCGATGGTCGTCATTGCCGCCTTGGTCGGTGCCGACGGTCTGGGCAAGCCGGTGGTTCGGGCGCTGAATACGGTCAATATCGCGCAAGGTTTTGAAGCCGGCCTGTGCATCGTCATCCTCGCCATCGTCCTCGATCGCCTTTTCCGCACCTCGGACGAGGGAGAGCGCACATGAGCGAAGCCGTGGTTTTCAAGAATGTCGATATCGTCTTCGGCAAAAAGCCGGAACAGGCGCTTGCAATGGTCGACCAGGGCAAGACTCGCGACGAGATCGGTGCGGCGACCGGACTGGTGCTCGGCGTTGCCGACGCGTCGCTGACCATCATGGAAGGCGAAATCCTTGTTCTGATGGGTCTTTCCGGCTCGGGAAAATCAACCCTGCTGCGGGCTGTCAACGGTCTCGCGCCCGTGGTGCGCGGCGAAGTGCAGGTCAAGACCGGGACCGGTCCGCTTAATCCCTACAAGACATCGGCAAAGTCGCTGCGCGACTTCCGCATGCACGATGTTGCGATGGTGTTCCAGCAATTCGCGCTTTTGCCGTGGCGAACGGTGGAGGACAATGTCGGCTTCGGGCTGGAACTTGCCGGCGTGTCGGAGACCGAGCGCAAGACGCGTGTTGCCGAGCAACTGGAACTGGTCAACCTGACAAAATGGGGCAGCCGCAAGGTGCAGGAACTGTCGGGCGGCATGCAGCAGCGTGTCGGTCTCGCCCGCGCCTTTGCCACGGGTGCGCCGATCCTTTTGATGGACGAACCGTTTTCGGCGCTCGATCCGCTGATCCGCACGCGTCTGCAGGACGAACTGCTGGAATTCCAGCGCCGCCTGAAAAAGACCATCCTCTTCGTCAGCCACGATCTGGATGAGGCCTTCCGCATCGGCAATCGCATCGCCATCATGGAAGGCGGCCGGATCATCCAGTGCGGCACGCCCCAGGACATCGTCCGAAACCCGGCCAATCAGTATGTCGCGGATTTCGTCCAGAACATGAATCCGATCAGCATGCTGACGGCGATGGACGTGATGAGCAAGGGGGTCAACCGCACCGATGCCGGCGCCGGCGTAACCGCGACTGCCAAGCCGACCACGCCGCTTATCGACATTCTCGATGCAATGTCGCGTCAGCCCGGAAGCATCGGCATTGTCGAGAACGGTGCGGTCATCGGCACGATCAACGCCCAGAACATCGTTGAAGGCCTGACGCGCCATCGCAACAAGAGTTGACCGGACAAGCGCCGCAACAGTTATAAATGCCTGGACCGGAAACGGTCCGGGCATTCGGCTTTTCTAGGAGACCGTTGATGAACGACAAACCTTCCGTGCTGCGTGAAACCGACGAGGACGCCCGCAGACTGGCGCGCACTGTGTTGCGCTCGGCGCGCAGCGCCTCTATCGCGGTGATCGAACCACAAAAAGACGGCTTTCCTTTTGTCAGCCGCGTGCTGCTCGGCATCGATACGGACGGCACGCCGGTCATTCTCGTATCCGGCCTGTCCACCCATACACAGGCATTGGTGATCGACGAAAGATGCTCTTTGTTGACAGGCGAAACAGGCAAGGGCGATCCTCTTGCCCACCCGCGCCTGACGGTACAGTGCGAGGCCGAACGGGTCGGGCGCGAAGAAGACGCGCATCCGCGCCTGCGCCGCCGTTTTATTCGCCGCCATCCGAAGTCAGGCCTCTATATCGATTTTCCGGACTTCGTTTTCTTCCGGCTTCACCCCTTGAGAGCCAGTCTCAACGGCGGTTTCGGAAGGGCCTACGCCCTGGACGGCGAGGACCTCATCATCCGCTCGCCGGCAATCGATGAGATCGCGGCAAAGGAAGAACAGGCGATCGACCATATGAAAAGGGATCATGCCGATGCGGCAAGCCTTTACGCGCAACGGCATTGCGGGGCGAAGGGAAATGGCTGGCGAATCGCCGGTCTCGATGCCGCGGGCGTTGATCTGGCATCCGGAGATTTGCTGAAGCGCGTGGAATATGACGCGCCGCTGCAATCTCCGGACGATTTACGGCCCGCCTTGATAAAACTTTACAGTTAAAGTCAGCTTTGCTACCCCGAATTCTGATAGTGTGCGGTTGTTCTTTTATGCATCACGCCTAATTATCCTAGCTTCACATTCATAACGAAGCATGATGTGAACTTTGCTGGAGTATGGAATGCAAACGATCTCTCCCCAGAAGCACGGCAATGCCGAAGTGGCAGCCGAATTTCTCTCGGCCATGGCCAATCCCAAACGACTCCTGATTTTGAGTTCTTTGGTGAACCAGGAGATGGCCGTTGGTGCCTTGGCGAACCAGGTGGGCCTAAGCCAGTCCGCCCTGTCGCAGCATCTCTCGAAACTTCGCGCCCAGAATCTCGTGACAACACGCAGGGACGCGCAGACCATCTATTATTCAACGTCTTCGGATGCTGTTCTCAAGATGTTGAACACCCTGACGGAGATTTATGGCGACGAGACTCCCACGATAGAAAAAATCGCTCAACGCCGTACCGCCTGATCTGGACCGGGGCCGGCATCCGGCCCCCTCCTCCGGCATTCCGCCCAAGGCTTGCCCTATTCCGGATCCATCACCTTGCAGACACAGATCGACCTGCCGCGACGGACGGGTATATCCACACGCGGCAGGCAGTATCCATGTTGCTGCTGACGAACGGCCGGCAATTTGCCCTTGTCCTGCCGTTTTTATCGAAGCAACCTTATGCTTCGCACGACAAGATTGTGTCGAGCTTACGCCGCAGCTTGAAAAATCGCTATATCATGGTCGGGTGTCGGCAAGAAACGAAGCGATATAAACCAGCGGCGCGTTCCAGTTGATCGTCATCTCGTTTGTCCCCCAGGACATAATGTCGTCGATATAGCAGGTCTGCGGCGCGCACCCTCCAAGCTTTTCCTTTGCAATTTCATCGACCAATGTGGAATTCGGTCCGCCCGCCAGTGTTCCGTTGGGCGGATGTGGCAGGCGGCTATCCAGCTGATGTGCATACCAGCGACTGTGCTGGTTCCGGGCAAAGGAACTGCCGTAGCCGGTGATGTAAGAGAGGTTCATCGCGTTGCGTCCGAGCAGATAGTCCATGCTCTCCCGGACGCCGGCGAGAAATTTGTTGTCACCAGTGAGATCATAGGCCGCCGCGACCACGCTCATATTCTGCAGAATGAGATGGTTGGAGCCCCAGTCGTAGCGATTTTCCGCAGGTTTGTAGATCTGGCCGAAAGCTTGTGTCGTCTGAAGTGCAAGAAACGCAGTGGCGGCGTCTATGACGGAAGCGCGAACCATCCTCCTGTCCTTTTCCGGCAGACGGTCTCCGTACAGCGCAAGATTGAGGCGACCGAGCCCGGCAACGCCGCGCCAGTCGAAAACTCCCGATGCCGGAAAAACAGAACTGGACCAGAAGGGCGATTTCCGCAGCGCCGAAAGATAGCGGGCCGAACCCGTCGTCAGGTACAGCTCCGCTGCGGCCCAGTAGGTCTCGTCGGTGACGTCAGTGTCGTCATAGTCCCCGCCGCCCTGACGCCCGTCCGAGGACGGCGCATAGAGCACCGGACTGGTAGCAGCAGCCCGCCAGGCATTTTTCCCGGCGTTCAGCAATCTCGCGGAAAATTCGGGATCATAAGGCGCAAACAGCCGCGCCCCTTGCGCCGCCGCGGCCGCGAGGTTGAGCGTCGCGGCGGTCGAGGGACGGTGCAGCGCGCGCAGTTCAGGATCGAGATGCGGCAGCATCGGCAAACCCGTCCATTGCGTGTCATGCACCTTGTGATGCACCATGCCGGCCAACGGCTCACCGTCCGGCACCGTCATTTTCATCAGGAACTCCAGTTCCCACCGCGCCTCGTCAAGAAGGTCGGGAATGCCGTTTCCATTTTCCGGAATGCGCGAAAGGCTGTCGCTCAGCACGGGCGACCCGCCTTTTTCGTAGACCAGCCCGCGCTCGAACGTGCCGAGAAGCTGCGCCACGGCTATGCCGCCGTTGACGACATATTTCCCGTGATCGCCAGCGTCGTACCAGCCACCGGAGACATCCAGCCGATAATCGCACCTCCAGTCCTTGCCGTAGAGCTCTTTTGCGACTTCACCGGCGAGACAGGAAACCTTCGTATCGCCCTGGTTGGGGCTTTCCTGTAGATGGCCGGCCGGACGCGCATAGGCTTCGCCGGCAATTTCACCCTTGATCTCCATGCCGCTGCGCTGCGGATAAAACCATGACAAAGCGTCGATCCGCAGTCGGCCATAGATGTCCTCGCCGACGGAGAAAGGCTGGCTCTTGAGAGCGCCGGCAACGAGGCGGTAGCCATGTCCCGGCGTCGAGAAAGCCGAGAAGTCGGCGACATGTACCCGGCTACCGGCGGTTTCATCGAAGCCTGCAGGAACCGTCATGCCCTCGCCGACCATTGCACCCTGGGCATCCTCGATTTTGAACATCAGAGGCGCGTCGCTGCCGGACATGATCGTCCCACGCTTCGGACCGTCGAGAAAATAGCCCCCCTGGTTGACGACGGGCGGCATCTCCCGTGCCCCCGTCTCGGCGGCGACCGGAACGGACTCATCCAGGGCTTCCGGCGCGGCCTCGACGAGCGAAACGTCATCGAGGCATAGCTGCCAGGGCTTCGATGCACCGCCAAGATGGAAGATGATCTGCGCGGGCTCTGCTTCCTGCGCCTTGAACACCTCGGCAAAGCCCCGTTTCCCCGGCTGCGTCTCGCCGCCGAACGTGGCGTGAGCCGTCCACGGCTCGGCATTTCGCTGAACCAGTACGGGAAAGACATGACGTCCCTCGTCCTCCAGGCTCATGCTCAACCGGTAGAATTTTCCCGGTTGCAACAAAAGATCGTTGACGCCGAGAAGGCGTTGCCAGGGCTCGCCGCCGGACTGAATGGCGGCACACAGCTTTCCGCGCTCGCGGACAAGCACGACGCCGCCGCTGGCCCAGAACCCGTCTGCCGAATTGTCAAAGCTGCCATCGGCAATCATCTCGACAGGTTCGCTGTTCACTGTGAAAAAGGAAAGAAAACCAAGCGCCAGGATGATCTGAAGTTTCGGCAAGGCTTGCACACTCAACCTGTTTCGCGATGGGCGCACTGTCCGGGAAACAGGTTAAACTTCGGAAAAGACGTTGCAGCAAGGTTTAAGCAGTGGCCATGAAAAATTACTGCCCGCCGAAAGCCATTCGGTGGTAACGGGTCAAGGCTTGACGCTGTAAGGTGCCCTGATAGTGTTTGACCATCAGGTAAAGATTCCACCTCATTTCCGGGTTTGGCCGCCGGACACAAGATGCCATTGGAGACTACAATGTCGAACCGACTGAACGCCACGCCCAATGACTTGCGCGCCTTCTGGATGCCGTTCACGGCCAACCGGCAGTTCAAGAAAGAGCCGCGCATGTTCGTGAAGGCGAAGGACATGCACTACACGACCCATGACGGTCGCACGGTGCTCGACGGCACCGCAGGTTTATGGTGCGTCAACGCCGGTCATTGCCGCCCGCTGATCACCGAGGCGATTGCCGAACAGGCGGGCGAACTCGACTACGCGCCCGCCTTCCAGCTCGGCCATCCGAAGGCCTTCGAACTGGCAAACCGGCTGATTGATATCGCCCCGGACGGCATGAACCACGTGCTCTACACCAATTCGGGTTCGGAATCCGTGGATACCGCCCTCAAGGTGGCGCTCGCTTATCATCGCGTGAAGGGCGACGGATCCCGCACACGGCTGATCGGCCGCGAACGCGGCTATCACGGCGTCAATTTCGGCGGTATTTCCGTTGGCGGCATCGTTTCCAACCGCAAGATGTTCGGCACGCTTTTGACCGGCGTCGATCACATGCCGCATACCCATCAGCCCGACAAGAATGCCTTCACCAAGGGCGAACCCGAGCACGGCGGCGATATCGCCACTGAGCTGGAGCGCATCGTCACGCTGCACGACGCCTCGACTATCGCGGCTGTGATCGTCGAGCCGGTCGCCGGCTCCACCGGCGTCCTGATCCCGCCGAAGGGCTATCTTCAAAAGTTGCGCGAGATCTGCACGAAGCACGGTATCCTGTTGATCTTCGATGAGGTCATCACGGGCTACGGCCGTCTCGGCACGCCGTTTGCCGCCCAGTATTTCGACGTGATGCCCGACATCATCGTGACCGCCAAGGGTCTCACCAACGGTGTCATCCCCATGGGAGCGGTTTTCGTCACCTCGGCCATCCACGACGCCTTCATGAGCGGCCCGGAACACATGATCGAATTCTTCCACGGCTACACCTATTCCGGTAACCCGATCGCCTCGGCAGCGGCCATCGCCACGCTCGACACTTATCGCGACGAGGGCCTGCTCACCCGCGCGGCGGAACTGGCCCCCTATTGGGAAAAGGCGCTGCATTCGCTCGCCGATTGCCCGCATGTCATCGATATCCGCAATATCGGCCTGATCGGTGCCATTGAACTGTCGCCTATCGCCGGCGAGCCGACCAAGCGCGCCTTCTCGGCATTTCTCAAGGCCTATGAAAGCGGCTTCCTGATCCGCACCACCGGCGATATCATCGCGCTGTCGCCGCCGCTGATCATTACGACTGAACAGATTGACGAACTGGTGGATGGGATGAGGAAGGTGCTGCAGAGCAATATCTGATGCGGGTTTCTGTAGACTCGAAAGCCGGCTGCCGCACGAATTGTCCGCAGCCGGATGTGTGGCGCGAGATGCGTGTCCCGTGAGCATACCGACAACCCATCTCTTCACGTTCGACCCGACCTACGGCATGCAGCTTGACGCGCTTCTGGCGATCGTTCCGCCCAAGGCTCCCGCAGGTTTTGACGCCTTCTGGGCCGATCGTTACGCCCAGGCGCTGACGGTCGATCCGAAACCGGCGATCAGGGAAAGCAGGACCAGCCATCCCAAATGGCAGGTCCATGACATCACCTATTTCTCGACCGGCGGGTTTCCGATCGGCGGTTGGCTGCTCGTGCCGCGCGATGGCGTGGTGCGGCGCGGGCTTGTCGTCGGCCACGGTTATGGCGGACGGGACGCACCGGATTTTGACGTTCCGGTCGAAGGGACGGCCATCCTGTTTCCCTGCTTTCGCGGTTTGTCGCGAAGTGCCGCTCCATCGATCCCGCCGGATGCCGGCGGGCATGTGCTTGATCGCATTGACAAGCCGGAACACTATGTGATCGGCGGCTGCGTCGAAGACCTCTGGGTGGCGGTGTCGGTTCTTTCGATGTGCTTTCCGCAGATCGAAACGCGGATCGGCTATAGCGGCATCAGCTTCGGCGGCGGCATCGGCGCGCTCGCACTTCCCTACGACCACCGCATCGACCGCGGCCATCTCGTCGTGCCAACCTTTGGCAACCGGCCATTGTGGCTGACACTCCCGACCATCGGCAGTGCGGCCTCCGTACAGTCCTACAGCAGGACGCATCCTGGGGTGGGCGAAACCCTTCGCCTCTTCGATGCGGCCACGGCAGCCGCCCGGATCAGCGTGCCGATGCTGGTTGCCGTGGCCCTTTTCGACCCGGCGGTCGCACCCCCTTGCCAGTTCTCCGTCGCCAATGCTCTGCCGAAATCGCCCTGTAACGAAATCTTCATCCTTGACGCCGGTCATTTCGATTATCTTCACTCTGAGGCGCAGCACGCTGCGTTGCAAACCAAGGTCGGACATTTTTTCAGGACGCCATGAACCGCGAATATCACCGTTGGTACAGTCCAAGACTCCATCGTGACATGGAGTTGCTAATATTCGGCCATTCCGGCGCGAAGGTGCTGATGTTTCCCACCCGCGACGGGCGCTTCTGGGAATATGAACACCGCGGAATCGTCGCGAGCCTCGAAGAAAAAGTGAATGCCGGCCATCTCCAGCTCTATTGTATCGAGGGGCTGGCGCAAGAAACCTTCTATGACGGGCGCCGCCACCCGGCCGACCGAATCCGCCGGCACGCCGCTTTCGAGGCCTATATTCTCAACGAAGTGCTGCCGCTGATGGCACAGAAGAACCCGCATGGCAGCACCATCGTGCACGGCTGCAGCCTCGGCGCATTCCAGGCGGCCAGCCTCGTGTTCCGCCACCCGCATCTGTTCGACAAGCTGGTGGCGTTTTCGGGCCGCTACGACCTGACGATGCAGATCGAGAGTTTTGGCAATCTCTTCGATGGCTACTACGACGACGAGATCTTCTTCAGCACCCCGTCGCATTTCCTGCCGGGCCTGAATGCTCAATGGCAGATCGATCGGCTTCGCGAAACCGATATCATCCTGACCATAGGCAGAGAGGATCCGTTTCTCGAAAACAACCTCGCCCTCAGCCGAAACCTCAGCGAAAAGGGTATCGGCCACCAGCTTCACCTCTGGGACGGACGCGCCCACCGGGCCAGCGCCTGGCGCGAAATGGCCACTCTGTATATTTGACCGCCCCGAGGCCCGCGGCGGTCGGAGCATGTGGACACTCGGGAGTTTGAGAATCGGACGCGCACGGCTAAGGTGCTCTGCATTCAGACGGAGTTCCCATGTCCCCATCTCTTCCCAGCCTCATCGATCAGGGCACCGGCCGCGAGCCGGCCGATATCGTTCTCAAGGGCGGGCGTTTCTTCGATCTCGTCACCGGCGAACTGGTTGAGAGCGACATTGCCATCTGCGGTGACAGGATCGTCGGGACATGCGAGACGTATGACGGAAAAACCGAGATCGACATTTCCGGGCATATCGTCGTTCCGGGCTTCATCGACACCCACCTGCACATCGAATCCTCGCTGGTCACCCCGCACGAGTTCGACCGCTGCGTGCTGCCTTACGGCGTGACCACAGTGATCTGCGATCCGCACGAGATCGCCAATGTGCTGGGCACCGAAGGCATCCGCTACTTCCTCGATTGCGCGCTCGAGACCGTCATGGACATCCGCGTCCAGCTGTCGAGTTGCGTGCCGGCGACGCATCTGGAAACCTCCGGCGCCTCGCTGCCGATCGAAAAACTCCTGCCTTTCCGGTCCCACGAGAAGGTCATCGGTCTTGCTGAATTCATGAATTTTCCCGGCGTCATCCACAAGGACCCGATCTGCCTTGCGAAGCTCGACGCCTTTCAGGACGGCCATATAGACGGTCATGCGCCGCTGCTGCGCGGTCTTGACCTCAATGGCTACCTGTCGGCCGGCATCCGCACCGATCACGAATGTACCACCGCCGAAGAAGCGTTGGAGAAAATCCGCAAGGGCATGCACATTCTGGTGCGCGAGGGCTCCGTGTCGAAGGACCTGCATGCGCTCATGCCGATCCTTACCGAGCGCCTCTCGCCGTTCCTCGCACTCTGCACGGATGATCGCAACCCGCTCGACATCGCCGAACAGGGCCATCTCGACTACATGATCCGTGAGGCGATTGCCCAAGGCGTCGCGCCGCTGGCCGTCTACCGCGCTGCCTCGATTTCCGCCGCCCGCGCCTTTGGCCTGCGCGACCGGGGCCTCGTAGCACCCGGCTGGCGTGCCGATCTCGTCATCATCGACAGTCTCGAAAGCTGCAAGGCGCAGATGGTGTTTTCAGCCGGCCGCCGGGTCGACGACGCGCTGTTCGCCACCCGCAAGCTTGTGGCACCCGTCGGGCTCGACAGCGTCAAGGCGGGCCATGTCAATGCCGCCGATTTCGGCGTCCCCTATGCCGACAATGAAACCTCGGTGATTGGTGTGCTCCCGGGCAAGATCATCACCGAGCATCGCCGCTTCAAGCTTCCGGCATCGGGCAACCAGACGGGGGTCGATCTCGGACGCGATATCATCAAGGTCGCCGTGATCGAGCGCCACGGCATCAACGGCAACCATGCCAACGGTTTCGTCCAGGGTTTTGGCCTCAAGAAAGGTGCGATCGCTTCCACCGTCGGCCATGACAGCCACAATATCTGCGTCGTCGGCGTCAGCGAGGACGACATGGCGCTTGCCGCGAACCGGCTGGGAGAAATCAAGGGCGGCTTTGTCGTCGTCGAGGACGGCAAGGTCACCGGCGAGATCGCCCTACCCGTTGCCGGCCTGATGAGCCTGGAACCCTACGAGAGCGTCCGCGACACGCTGCACCACCTGCGTCAGGCGGCCTTCGCCCTGGGTGCGACATTGCAGGAACCCTTCCTGCAACTCGCCTTCCTGCCGCTCCCAGTTATTCCGCACCTGAAGATTTCGGACATGGGGCTGGTGGACGTGGATAAATTTGCGCTGATCGGGTGATTTTTTGCCGCGTAGCAGCTACCTCACCATCTCATCCGAGATATCGCGGAATGCGCTCAGGACACGCACCACGTCGAGGTAATGCGAACTGCACTCGTAGTAGATGATGTAATTTCCGACCGGAAAACTACGCAGTTTTCCACGGAGTTCCGGTCGTTCACGGCCAGCCTCGGGTTGATCGGCAAGCATTCGAAGACAGGCCTGAATTCTATCCAATAGCCGATCCGCGGCTGCATCGTCGTCCTTTGCAATGTATCGCCAGATATCGATCAAATCGACCTTTGCTTTCGGTCGACGGCAGATATCAAGCGCCATTGGCGGACTTTGACAGGGACGAGCGCGCTTCGGACTTTATCGCGTCCATGTCGAGTGCTTCACCTTCACCGCTTGCAAAACCTTCATCGATCGCGGCCTTCAATTCCTTGAGCTTGACCGCGCGAAGCTGCTCGCGCTCCTCCAATGCGCGCAAACCATCGCGCATTATTTCACTCGCGCTGGAATACCGTCCGCTGGCGAGAAGCTGCCGGACAAATCCCTCATAATGGGCGCCCAAAGTGTAGCTGGAGGCCATGCCTCTCTCCTCACAGGTTATATATCATAAAATGATATAATCACCTTGCACCAATTTCAATCGAGCCGCCCGCAAAACACATCCATCGCATCCAGCACGATCTCGCCATCCTCCAAGACGGGCGAAAATCCGGGCATGGGGAGCACTTCGGAAACCCTGATGTCCTTTGGCAAAGGCACGGTCTGCGGGCCGCGGCGCAGGTTGAAGACGAAGAGCAGCTTTTCGCCGTCCTTCTCCCTAGTAAAGGCCAGCATGTCCTGGTTGGTCTCGATGAAGGTCATGCTGCCGTCGATCAGGCAGGCGTGACTTTTCCGGAAAGCCAGGGTCTGGCGATAATGGGCAAGCACGGACGAGGAAGCCTTCTGTTGGTCGACGGCCAGCGGCCGGTGAACCTCTGGAACGGGAAGCCAGGGCTTGCCGCTTGAAAAACCGGCATAGACGGCGTCCTTTTCCCAGACCATCGGCGTGCGGCACCCGTCGCGGCCCTTGAAGGCGGGCCAGAAGCGGATACCGTAGGGATCGCGCAGATCGGCCAGTTCCAGCTCAGCCTCCGGCAGGCCCAGTTCCTCGCCCTGATAGAGGCAGATCGACCCGCGCAGCGCCGCAAGCACGGAGACGGCCAACCTGGCCACCCGCTCGCGCTCTCCCTCGGTCTGTGTAAAACGGCTGACATGACGCGTCACGTCGTGGTTGGAAAAGGCCCAGCAGACCCAGCCGTCGGTGACCGCATCCTGAAAGGCGGCGACGCAACGGCGGATGTGGGTTGCGGTAAAGTCCGGCCCGAGAAGATCGAACGTGTAACACATATGCAGCTTGTCGCCACCGCCCGTATAGGCCGCCACCGTCTTCAGCGAGCGCGCACCGTCGCCCACCTCGCCGACGGAAGCACGTCCGCCATATTCGTCGAGCAGCGCGCGAAATCGCTGCAGGAAGCCGATATTTTCGGGCTGCGTCTTGTCGTAGAGATGGTTCTGCATGCCGTAGGGATTGACGTCGGGCGCATCCAGACCGATGGCATCCGGGTCATGGGCAAGCGGCGGATTGTCCCGCAACTCCTTGTCGTGGAAGTAGAAATTCACCGTATCCAGCCGGAAGCCATCGACGCCGCGCTCGAGCCAGAAGCGCACCGTCTCCAGCACGGCAGCCTGAACCTCCGGATTGTGAAAGTTGAGATCCGGCTGCGAGCCCAGAAAATTGTGCATGTAATATTGCTTGCGGACGCCGTCCCACTCCCATCCGGGGCCGCCGAAGATGGAGAGCCAGTTGTTCGGCGCGGTGCCGTCCGGCTTCGGGTCGGCCCAGACATACCAGTCCGCCTTTGGATTGCTGCGGCTCGCGCGGCTCTCCTTGAACCAGGGATGCTGGTCCGAAGTGTGCGAAATGACCTGATCGATGATGACCTTGATGCCAAGGTCGTGCGCCGTTTTCATCATCGCATCGAAATCGGCGAGCGTTCCGAACATCGGATCGACATCGCAATAATCCGAAACGTCATAGCCCATATCTGCCATCGGCGAGGTGAAGAACGGCGACAGCCAGATGGCATCGACGCCAAGACTGGCAATATAGGGCAGCCGCTCCGTCACGCCGTTCAGGTCGCCGGCGCCATTGCCGGTGCTGTCCTGGAAGGAACGCGGATAGACCTGATAGATCACGGCACCGCGCCACCAATCGGCACTCGACGTCAAGGTTGGCAGCATCGAAAAACTCCGGCTTCAAGGTAACAGATCAACAAGGTGTATCGCCGGAGGTAAGGCGCGTAAACGGCATTTCCAGGCATAAAGGCAATCGACGGACGGATTGGTGTTCGCAGCTTGCATTCGCCGGTGGCAGACCGTATCCCGGCAAGGGATGCAAGGAGCGAGGGGGAATCATGGCAGGCAAATTGCTTTCGATCGGCGAATGCATGGTGGAACTGATGCAGGCAGAGGGCGACCTGCTGCGCAAGAGCTTTGCAGGCGACAGCTTCAACACCGCCTATTATGCAAGAATGTTTCTGCCGCCGGACTGGTCCGTCGACTATTTCAGCGCGGTCGGCACCGACACGGTATCGGAAGAGATGCTGGACTTCATCGCCAAAACAGGCGTCGGCACGGATTATATCCGCCGCATCGAAAATCGCTCGCCCGGCCTCTACATGATCCACCTGAAAGACGGCGAGCGCAGCTTCTCCTACTGGCGCTCGCAATCCGCCGCCAAGCTTCTGGCAGACGACGCCGGCCATTTGCGCAGTGCCGTCGAGGCAAGCGACGTGATCATTTTCTCCGGTATTACGTTGGCCATCCTTGCACCATCCTCGGTCGAAACGCTGCTCAGCGAGCTACGCCGCGCCAAGGCTGTGGGCAAGCTGGTGGTTTTCGACCCGAACATCCGCCCGCGCCTGTGGGACGATAAAACCTATATGCGCACCACGATTTCAGCAGGCGCCCGCGCCTCCAGCATGGTGATGCCGAGCTTCGATGACGAAACCACGCATTTCGGCGACACCGATATCGCCGCCACTATCGGTCGCTATCGTGAGCTTGGCGTTGAAAACATCATCGTCAAGGATGGGGCAAAGGGCGTAACCCTGCGCTTTGGCGAAGGCCCCGACGCCTTCATAGCCTCGGTCCCTGTCGACACCATCATCGACACCACCAGCGCCGGGGACAGTTTCAACGGGGCATTCCTTGCCCGATACGTGCAGGACGGAAACGGCAAGGCCGCCGCCGCCTTCGCTGCCAGGATAGCTGCGGCAGTTATCGGGCACCATGGCGCGCTCGTGCCGGTGGAAAATCTCAATAGCTAGTTAGAATATCCCCTTGCGAAGATACGAGTTACCCTTAATAAGGGTGGTTCAGCTCGTGCACCCGTTAGCTGCTTACATAATCTCTGTTATTTTTAGGATTTCACATGAAGAACGGTTTTGCGGGCATTGCCTCTTCGGCACGCGGAATACTCTTGGTTGGCGCGGTTTTATGTCTCGGCGCAAGCCAGGCCCACGCCATCTGCAAGACATCTGACATCGTGGTCTATGGCGGCACTCCAGGAGGCATAATGGCCGCAATCCAGGCAGCAAAAATGAAGAAAAAGGTCATTTTGCTCGAACCAACCGGCCATATTGGCGGCATGATGTCGAACGGTCTGACGCGAACGGATGCTTCCCCAAGAAAAAATGTTTACGGTGGGCTGGCCGCAGCATTCCTGAAACAGGCTCGCGACCACTACAAGACGCCGGACCCGATCCGCATCTATTTCGAATCAAGCTGGGCAGAAGCGACCTTCAAGACGAACCTCTCCAAAGTTGGGGTTACGGTTTACTACGGGAACCGTATCCTGAAAGTGGAAAGGTCTGGCACGAAGATAAAGCGCGCCATCTTGAAAAACGGCAATGATTATTGCGCGGACGTTTTCATCGACGCGAGTTATGAGGGCGACCTCATGTTCAAATCTTTTGCTAAAACAATTCTCGGGCGGGAAAGCAAAAGTCAATACGGCGAAAGTGCTGCCGGCGTTAACCGCATTCGCGCCCCGGTTTTGACCAACGACGGCAAAGAGGTCGAGATCAAGGTCGACCCCTATGTTAAGCCCGGCGATCCAAAAAGCGGCTTGCTTCCGGGCGTCATCGATGTCGGACAGAAGCCGCTTGGTTCTGCCGATACGAGCTTGATGGCCTACAACTATCGCTTCTGCATTACCCAAAACGGTCCGAAGGTGCCTTTCACCAAACCTGCGACCTATGATCCTGTTCGATATGAAACAACGGCACGCTTCTTCGCCGCTTCGAAGAAACAGGGGTTTGGCGTCTCCCCTGCCTATTTCACGGGCAGCGATCTGATGGTCGCAGGCAAATACGACGTGAACTCATCAAGATATTTTTCCACGAATGTCTGGCACCTCGGCTACAGCTATGTGAGCGGCACGGAGGCGAAGCGCGATGAAATCCGCGCAATCGTGCGAAATCATATTCTCGGTTTGATGTGGTTCGGAAAAACAGACCCCCGTGTACCGGCCAATGTCCGTGCGCATACGGCAAGCTTCGGTCTCTGCGCTGACGAGTTCAAAGATAACGGCAACTTTCCGCGGCAGATGTATGTGCGGCAAGCGCGGCGATTGGTCGGACAATTCGTGTTGACCCAGAGGAACTTGGAAAGGAAGACGACTTATCCCGATGCCATCGGCCTCGGTTATTACCCGATGGATGAACACGGCATGATCCGGACCGTTAAGGACGGCTATATCGCCGATGAAAGCCGCAAGAGCATCGGAACAGGACCGTATCAGATCCCCTACCGTGCCATGCTGCCGAAAAAGGTGGATGTTTCCAACCTCATTGTGCCCGTGGCGATCTCAGCGAGCCATGTCGCTTACACCTCCATTCGCGTCGAGCCAACCTACATGGTTCTCGGTCAGGCTGCTGGCGCGGCAGCGGCGCTCGCCACCAATGGCGACGTATCAGGCGTCAATATTTCCAAGCTGAGAAAAACCCTCTCCGACGCAGGGCAAATCATGAAATACTGATCGGACGTTGAAACGGCGGAGGCATATGAGCTTGCGCCATCATCGTCTTCAGCGACGCTTCTTCTTGTTCTCGAACGGGTTTTCCGACGCTTTCAGATGGATTCGGATCGGGACGCCGGGCATCTCGAAATCGGCGCGCAGCCCGTTCGTCAGATAACGGATGTAGCTTTCCGGAACGGCTTCCGGCCGCGTGCAGGAAATCATGAAACCCGGCGGGCGGGCCTTCACCTGCGTCATGTATTTCAACTTCAGCCGACGGCCGGAGACGGCCGGCGGCGGATGCTGCACCTGCTGATGCTCCAGCCAGCGATTGAGCTTGGCGGTCGATATGCGACGATTCCAGGTCTTGTCGGTATCGATGATCGACTGCATCAGCTTGTCCAGCCCATAGCCGGTCTGGCCGGCAATCGGCACGGCCCGGATGCCGCGCACCTGGGGCAGCAGCCGCTCGGTCTTCTCACGCAGATCGGCAAGCAGCGCCTGTGTGTCTTCTACCAGATCCCACTTGTTGAAGGCGAGGATGGCGGCACGGCCCTCGCGCGCGACGAGATCAACGAGTTGCAGATCCTGCTTCTCGAACGGAATGGTTGCGTCGAAGACGATGACGACCGCTTCGGCGAAGCGGATCGAGCGCAGGCTGTCGGCAACGGACAGCTTTTCAAGCTTTTCCTGCACCCGCGCCTTCTTGCGCATGCCGGCCGTGTCGAACATCTTGATGGTGCGGCCACGCCAGTCCCATTCGACGGAAATGCTGTCGCGGGTGATGCCGGCCTCCGGGCCGGTCAGAAGGCGGTCTTCACCGAGAAAGCGGTTGATCAGGGTAGACTTGCCAGCGTTCGGACGGCCGATGATCGCGACGCGCAGCGGCTTGGTGTCATCATAAGCCGGCTCGAAATTTTCGTCTTCCTCTTCATCGATATCGCCGCGCAGATCGACATTGGTCTCTGGCTCGTCGATCTCGGGCGGAAAGGCGCGGTCCTCGCCGACTGCGGCCACGATGGCGTCCCGCAGATCGACCATACCCTGGCCATGCTCGGCCGAGATGGCGACCGGTTCGCCGAGCCCAAGCGTGAAAGCATCGTAGTAACCACCATCCGAGCCCTTGGCTTCGGACTTATTGGCGACCAGCACCACGGGTTTCCCGCGACGGCGCAGCATTTCGCCGAGCGTCTCGTCGGCGGGCGTCAGGCCATATTTGGCATCGACTACGAACAGCGTCAGGTCCGCCTCGTCGATTGCCGCTTCGGTCTGCGCCCACATGCGGCCCTGCAGCGTTTCAGGGCCTGACTGTTCGAGGCCAGCCGTATCGATGATCGTGAAGCGCAGATCGACGAGCTTGGCATCGCCGGGCCGCCGGTCACGGGTCACGCCCGGCGTGTCGTCCACGAGCGCCAGCTTCTTGCCAACCAGGCGGTTGAACAGCGTCGACTTGCCGACATTGGGGCGCCCGACGATGGCGACGGTAAAGTTCATCAAATCATCCTGTCTTCGGGGAGATACCCCGGGGTTGTCTCACATGCCCGTTCAGGGAGCCTTGCCGCTGGCCGCGATCAAGTCGAGCAGCATCTGCGCCCGGTTCGCAACATTGCGCGGCGTTTCGGCGTCGTCGGCAATCTGCCTGAACCAGGTCTTGGCCTTGGCCATGTCCCCGGCCTTATAGGCCGAAAGCCCAAGCGCCTCCCGGGCCGAATGCCGCATACCGTTTGCCGGCACGGCCAGTTGCTCGGCCTCCGCCGAAACCTGCTCGTAAGTGCCGGTGTCAACCAGAAGATAGGCCGCGCGCAGCCGCGACGCGTCACGCACCGGCTGGGGTAGCGCGCCATCCTTGGCGATGTCGGAAAACGCCTGGATGGCCGCAGTCACATCGCCCTTCTGCGCCTGCAGCGTCGCGGCCCGCATTTTCGCCAGCACCGGATAGGCGCCGTAGCCGTCCTTTTCCAGCGTGTCGAGAGCCGCCAGCGCTTCGTCCGGCTTGTTGTCCTTCGACAGGGTCAAGGCAGCGAGAAACTGGTCGCCCGATTGCGAAGCCGAGGTTTCGTGCCAATAGTCGTAGCCAACCTTGCCGATCGTGCCGAGAACGACGAGCACGGCGATCGCGATGATGACGCCACCGAATCGCGTCCAGACAACCTTGACCTGGTCGGAGCGCAGTTCCTCGTTGACCTCGCGGATGAAGCTGTCGTTCTGGTTCGCCATTCCTGTTCCGGTTGCCCGGCCTTCTGCAAAGATGAAGTAAGATCGGGCGCTTCTAGCCTATTTTGACGCCGTTGTAAGGGGTTTCAAAAATTTAGCCCATGACAATCGGCGCAACGCCGATCAGCCATTCGTGCAGTTTCAGCAGGAAGAGCAGATAGGCGCCGCAACCGACGGCTACCGCGATAACGTCAAAACGTGCCGAGCGGAACACCGGCAGCACCTTTTCACCGGCCCGCTCCCGGCGCTTCAGAGAGATGCGCATGATGACGGCCCAGGCAAGGAACGAGCCGAACAGCAGAACGGATGAGGTTTCGCCATTGGCAAGCAGATGCGCCAGCGCCCAGATCTTGATCGACAGAACCTGCGGATGCTTCAGCGCAACGGCAATATGCCCGGCCGGCAGAAAGCCGGCAGCAAGACAGATAAACGCGACGAGCATCAGGAAAAGAGCGATGTGCCTGAGGAAGACCGGCGGATTGTAGAGCATGCCGGTGACGGCCCTCGCCTCACCGAAGCCATAAATGATCAGACAGAGCCCAAGAAGGCTGGCAATGGAATAAAGCCCCATCCAGGCGCCCTTGCCAAACCGTTCGATGACCGAGACGCGCAGGCCGGGCGCAAGGACGCGGGCAAGATGAATGCCGAGAAAAAGAAGTATGCCCAGAACGAGAAGTGTCATGAAAATGATCCGCCGCTTGAAAAATGTCTGTCCACCGGCTTAGCCGTATCGGCGCGCAGATTCCAGCGCGTTCGAGGGTGAACATCGCCAAAGATGCCGGGGATCAAAGGAATGCCGCAATCGTCATCCAGGGATCGCCGTTCCCGCATCTGCCGCCCAAGGTTTTCGCATGCCCAGACGTTCCGCCGCATTCGGCGCCGCCTTTCTCCTGTCGCTGTTTCCCACCCTCGCCCAGGCGGCACCGCCACTGGCGCTGACGTATCCGAAGAAACAGCTCGTCATCATCTCCTTCGATGGCGCGCATGACAACCGGCTCTGGGAAAAGAGCCTTGAAATGGGAAAGCGTACCGGTGCGCATTTCACCTATTTTCTGTCCTGCACTTTCCTGATGACAAAAGCGGAGGGCGGCAGATCCTACCGGGCACCCGGTCACAAGGCCGGCCGTTCCAATGTCGGCTTCGCCCAGAGCAGGGAGGAGATACAGGCCCGCCTGCGCCATATCTGGCAGGCGCATCAGGCCGGCCACGAGATCGGCAGCCATGCCTGCGGCCATTTCGACGGCAAGGACTGGACCGAGACAGACTGGACGCGGGAGTTTGCAACCTTCACGGCCACGCTGACGGATGCCTGGAAAGTGGCCGGGATCGGCAGCGAGGAGCCAGCGGGATGGGCGCCTTTCGCGGCCCGCGACATCAAGGGATTTCGCGCGCCTTACCTGTCCTCCAGTGCCAGCTTGGTGCCGGCCTTGAAGAAAGCCGGCTTCAGCTATGATGCGAGCCTGGTCACCAAAGGACCGGGCTTTCCCACCGGGGACAGCCTGCCGCGGTTCGGCCTGCCGCTTATTCCCGAAGGACCGCAGCAACGCCGTGTCATCGGCATGGACTACAATCTCTTCATCCGTCACTCCATGGGCGTCGAAAACCGCAAGGACAGCGCGCGCTTCGAAGAGCGCAGCCTCGCCGCCTACCGCGAAGCGTTCGAGGCCCAGTATCACGGCGACCGCATCCCGCTGCAATTCGGCTTCCATTTCGTCGAAATGAACGGCGGCGCATACTGGCGGGCGCTCGACCGGTTTCTGACCGAGACCTGCGGCAAACAGGATGTCGCCTGCGTCAGCTATGCTCAGGCGCTGCTGATGATCGGGACCGAAAAGAAGGCGGATCGCTCCGCCTTTTGATGGTGGACATCGCTTTAAGGTTTGTCGGCAGCGAGTTCGCCGTCCGTTTCCTCGCGTTGCAGATAACGCTGGTCGATCTCGGGGAGTGGCTCGTCATAGATCGCCGCCTCGAAAGCCTTCAGACGCTTGTAGATCGAGAGCAACTCGACGATCGTCGTCCATGAATTGACGAGATACTGGAACGATTCCCTCACCTGCCCGAAGACGTTCTGGATCTGGCTCATCACGCCGAGCGTCAGTTTTCCAGCGACGATCGAAGGCACCAGAACGAAGGTCCCGAAAAGATTGTCGGCCTGCAAATAGAAAATTCGGGCAACATTGAAATACATGTAATGAAAATAAAGACGGAAATAGTTCTTCCTTACATTGGCAAAAAGCTGCGCGACGGTCGGCGGCTGCGCACGGTCGGCATGATCTTCCCCGTATACCAGTTCCTTACGATAGGCTGCCTCCACTCGCTGGTTTCGGAATTCCAGCCCCGGCAGCTTTATACCGACAGCAGCGAGAAATATCGTGCCGAACAGCGACCAGCAGACCGCGGCCCAGACCAGAGCATGGGGGATTTCACCAATGAAGGGGAGTTCCGTCACGGTGCTGGAAAACTTGAACAGTACGGGGAGAAAGGCAACGAGCGTCATGATCGAACTGACAAAGCTGACGCCAAGTCCTTCCATTGTGCGCGAAAAGCGCATCGTATCGTCCTGCACACGCTGTGACGCACCTTCGATATGCCGCAGCTTATCCCAGTGGGACATGTAAAAATTGTTCATCGCCGTTCGCCAGCGGAAAACATAGTGGCTGACGAAAAAGAGGTTCAGCGTGCCGATGGTGATAGCGACAAAGGCTATCCCGGCAAAGCCGATCATGCCGGTGTAGATTTCCATCTGGGTTGGAATCGGCTCCGTGCGTGCAAGGCCCCGCTGGATCATGTCGTAGAAGGGGCCGTACCAGGCATTGATGGCAACGCTGACCTGAACCGAGAAATAGGTGTTGAAGATGATAAATGCCGAACCGAGCACCGACCATCCCTGCCAGGGATGCGGACTGAACGTGAACCAGAATGCAGCAAACAAACCCGTCATCAACGCGTAGTAGAGGTAGAACCACAGGAAAGGCGGAGACCAGAAGACGGAAACGCCGATGATCGCTTCCTGTCCCGGCTGCAGTGGCGGAAGGCCGACCAGCGCGCCGAATTGCTCGCCGCCAGAGTACCAGACAACCATCGCAATCAGCGACCACAGGATGGCGGACGGAAAGAAGAGGCGTGGATTGGGGAAGAAGGATATGAACACGTCGGACGCTTTCGTTTGACGAAGGTTCGGAAGGCTTGTGCGCCGGACCCTATGGTAAAAGCCCTGCCCTGCCAATCACGTCAAGCCAATGTTACCGTTATTTAATCGCGCCCTAGATCCGGTCTTTCTCCTGGCGAATGCGTCCCGTATCAGCCCGGCAGGGTCACCACCAGCGGCCCGTTGCGCGTCACGATCACCGTATGCTCGTATTGGACGGTCGGCGCCCGCGGCTCGCTGTAGAGCGTCCATGCGTCGTCGCCGCCCTCGGCCCATTGCGCGCCAAGCGACAGGAAGGGTTCGACGGTAAACACCATTCCGTCCGTCATCCGGCGTTTTTCATGCTTGTCGGGCCAGGTCGCAATCTCGCTCGGTTCCTCGTGCAGGGAACGGCCAACGCCGTGGCTTGCGAGGTTTGTGACCAGCGTGTAGCGGTTCTTCCGGGCAAAACTGCCGATGGCATTGCCGATCGCGGCCAGCGGTTTGCCAGCCTTGACCTCGTTCAGTCCTACCCACATGGCACGCTTGCCGTCGCGGCACAGCCGCTCGATCGGCGGCTTGACCGGCGGCACCGCGAAGGACGAGCCGGTGTCGGCGAACAACCCGTTTTTCTCGGCCGATACGTCGATATTGACGAGATCGCCGGCCTTGATGACGCGCGGTCCGGGAATGCCGTGGGCGATTTCCTCGTTGACGCTGATGCAAGTCGCGCCGGGAAAATTATAGGCGAGTTCGGGTGCCGAACGCGCGCCCGCATCCTCCAGAACCTTGCGACCGATCGCATCAAGCTCCGCCGTCGTCATGCCCGGCTCCAGCGCCGCACCCATGATCTGGACGGCATTGGCGCAGATGCGGCCGATGTCTTTCAACCGCTCGAGGTCTTCGTCACTGTAGAGGGTCATGATCTCTCACTTTCGGCCGTCTATGTAACGTGCCGAAAGCACGCGATCCAGAGACCGTTGAGGGAAAATGTAGCAATCAAATCGTTCCAGATTTCGCTTTTTCTTGCTCCAGGGCCGCCCGGACGAGGGGGGCAACCCTGGTCCCATACAGTTCAATGCCACGCATGATCTGGTCGTGCGGCATCAGGCCAATCGCCATCTGCAGTAGGAAGCGGTCGTTTCCAAATATCTTCTGATGACGAACGATCTTCTCAGCAACCGTGTCCGGGTCGCCGAGGAAGAGATTGCCGTCCGGTCCGATCGACTGGTCGAAATGCGCCCGGCTGGTCGGGCCCCAACCGCGCTCGCGGCCGATGCGGTTCATCACTTCCGCCTGCGGCCCGTAGAACTGATCGGCCGCCTTCTCGGTCGTGTCGGCGATAAAGCCATGGACGTTGATGCTGGTCTTCAGTTTTGCCGCATCCTGCCCGGCGCGGCGGGCAGCCTCGCGGTAAAGGTCGAACAGCGGCGCATAGCGCGCCGGCTCTCCGCCGATGATGGCAAGCGCAACCGGCAGGCCGAGCGCCCCGGCTCGCGCCACAGATTGCGGCGTGCCGCCAACCGCGATCCAGACCGGCAACGGATCGTTGACCGGCCGTGGATAGACGCCGCGGCCATTGATCGGCGCCCGCTTCTCACCCGTCCATGTGACCTTTTCGGAGTCGCGGATGGCCAGCAGCAGATCCAGCTTTTCGGAAAACAGCTGGTCGTAATCCTCCAGATCGTAACCGAACAGCGGAAAGGATTCGATGAAGGAGCCGCGGCCCGCCATGATTTCGGCCCGGCCGTTGGAAATCAGATCCAGCGTCGCAAACTGCTGGAACACACGCACCGGATCCTCAGAACTCAGCACCGTCACCGCACTGGTCAACTTGATGTTTTTCGTGCGCGCCGCCGCAGCGGCAAGGATCATCGCGGGCGCAGAGGCCACATAATCCGGGCGGTGATGTTCGCCAAGCCCGAAGACATCGAGGCCGACCTGATCGGCGAGCTCGATTTCCTCGATCAGATGGCGCACCCGCTCCTCACCCTCCCTGCCCCGCCCCTCGGGCGCTGCGGGATGAACGTCACCAAATGTGTAGAGACCAAGTTCCATGATGGCTTGCCTGTTTGATTGGCCCGAGGGCGTGGTGGTAGCTCGATAATCTGAGATAATCGACATTGCCTGCGCCTCACAGCGCGTGGGTTGAAACAGTGCGTTTCCAGAAAGAGCTATGTTTCCCAAGGGTTGAGAAGCCGGACGCCAGTGTTTTTGAAATAGCGGATGTTGCGTGTCACGACAGTGAGATTATGGACGATCGCGGTCGCGGCGATGAAGGCGTCCCTGTCCGGGCGAGGATCCGGAACGTGCAGGGGAGCGGCAGCCTGCACGACAGCCAGATCGATCATTAGGATACGATCCTGAAATATCGGAAATACGTGCGATATCAACCATTCACGGTAGATGGACGCCTGTATCGGATCCCGCCGTTGCTTGCGCAAAACACCAATATCGAGCTCCAGTATCGTTATAATGGAAATATAAAGTTGATCGCGTGGGGCGACCCTTGCCCAAGCCGCTACGTTTATATCACCACGGCCGGCAGCGGCCTTTCGAAATTCGAAAACGACATTTGTATCGAGAAGATACATCAGTCATCTAACTCCGCTGGCCTCACGCTAATCGTGCGACGAATGGGTAACTCGAAATCATCGTCGATATCTTCCAAGCCCGGCATGGCAAGAAATTCCAGAATGCTCTTTTTTGGCTCTTCAGGCAGGATCTGCGGCGTCGCAACCTGATCTCCGGTTGTCTCCGTCAGCTTCCGATATTCATCGATCGACAAAAGCACATGCGCCGGCCGGCCTCGATCCGTAATAAACACGGGGCCATCCTCCGCAGCCCTCTTGGCACGGCCTGTATCCTGGTTGAATTCCCGGCTGGAAAATGTGGTGCTCATCAGCGCCTCCATCGTTGTAGCAACGTTACTACATTCGACCTCGGACATCAAATTATAGATCGCTCAACGTCCGCTTCACGGCGTTCTGCCAGCCCTTCAACTTCCCGGCCCGCGTTTTTTCGTCCATTCCCGGCTCGAACCGGCGATCCCGTGCCCAGGATTTCGCAAACGCCTTCTGGTCCGGCCAGACCCCTGCCCGGGCGCCGGCAAGCCAGGCGACGCCGAGCGCCGTGGTTTCCAGGATGGCCGGTCGGTCCACCGGCGCGTCGAGCAGATCGGACAGCCGCTGCATGGTCCAGTCGGAAGCGACCATGCCGCCATCGACGCGAAGAACGGTCTCCTTGCCGGTGGTCTTCCAGTCCTTATGCATGGCGTCAAGCAGGTCTCGTGTCTGGTAGCAGACCGCCTCCAGCGCCGCGCGGGCAAATTCCGCCGGTCCGGTGTTGCGGGTCATGCCGAAGATCGCGCCGCGGGCGTCCGGATCCCAATGGGGTGCTCCGAGCCCGGTGAAAGCCGGCACCAGATAGACCTCCTGCGAGGGATCGGCGCTTTCCGCAAGCGTGCCGGCATCCGGCGCAGCCTTGATCACCTTCAGTCCGTCGCGCAGCCACTGCACGGCGGCGCCGGCAACGAAGATCGAGCCCTCGAGAGCATAGGTGGTTTCGCCGTCGAGACGATAGGCGATCGTCGTCAAAAGCCGGTTTTTGGAGCGGACCATGTCCTGCCCGGTGTTGAGCAGCGCGAAACAGCCGGTCCCATAGGTCGATTTCATCATGCCGGGCTGAAAACAGGCCTGCCCGATGGTCGCCGCCTGCTGGTCTCCGGCGACGCCGAGGATCGGCACCTCGGCGCCGAAGATCGCGGCATCCGCCACACCGAAATCGGCGGCGCAGTCCAACACCTCAGGCAACATGGCCGGCGGGACGCGCAGGATTTCAAGCAGATCGCGATCCCAGTCATTGGTGGCAATATTGTACATCAGCGTGCGCGATGCGTTGGTCGCATCCGTCACGAAGGATTTACCGCCGGTCAGCCGCCAGATCAGAAAACTGTCGATCGTGCCGAAGCACAAGTCGCCCTTCGACGCCCGGGCCCGCGCGCCCTTCACATTCGACAGGAGCCAGGACAGCTTCGTGCCGGAGAAATAGGGGTCGAGCAGCAGGCCGGTCTTCTTGGTAAAGGTCTTTTCCAGCCCCTGCCGCTTCAGCTTGTCGCAATAGGATGCCGTGCGGCGATCCTGCCAGACAATGGCATTGTGGATCGGTTTGCCGCTGTCGCGCTCCCAGACGACGACGGTTTCGCGCTGGTTGGTAATGCCGATTGCCGAAAGATCGGTTGCCTCGATGCCAGCCTTGGCGATGGCCTGCCCGATGGTCCAGACAACAGTGTCCCAGATTTCCTCGGAATCATGCTCGACCCAGCCGGATTTCGGAAAATACTGCGTGAATTCCTTTTGCCCGGTGCCAACGACCTTTTGGTTCGCGTCGAAGACGATCGCGCGGCTCGAGGTCGTGCCTTGATCGATTGCAAGAACATATCCGCTCATTGTGCCCCTCCCGGCCTATCTCAGCCTCGCGGCTTCTCCTCCGCGGACTGTTTCAAAAACTTGAATACAACAGAAAAACGAATGTCAAACGAAAACAAAACGCAAATACGCCAAGGCCACCGCTCGGACAGGAGAGACGCGACGAAGGAAAAACACAATTGTCACGCCGCCGCTTTTGGGCATAGTTTGAAGAGTCGCAATGAAAAGACGGGAACGCATGACCGACCGCATCCGCTTCGTCCTGAATGACAGGGAAATTTCGCTGACATCGGCGTCGCCGACGGGAACGTTGCTCGATTTTCTGCGGCTGGAACGCCGGCTGACCGGCACCAAGGAGGGCTGTGCGGAAGGCGACTGCGGCGCCTGCACCGTGCTGGTGGGGCGTCTGCTCGGCGACCGCCTCGTCTACGAAGGCGTCAACGCCTGCATCCGGTTTACAGGCTCGCTCAACGCGACCCACGTCGTCACGGTCGAACATCTCGCGGCGAAAGACGGCACGCTGCACCCGGTGCAGCAGGCGATGGTCGACTACCATGGTTCGCAATGCGGCTTCTGCACGCCGGGTTTCGTCATGTCGCTCTACGGCCTCTGGCTGTCGAAGGACAATCCCGGCCGCGCCGATATCGAGAAGGCACTGCAGGGCAATCTCTGTCGATGCACCGGCTATGAACCGATTGTCAGGGCTGCGGAAGCGGTGGGTGCGGCGCGGCCGGATGCTTTGTTCGATCCGCTATTGAAGGAACGCGACGCCATAAAGGCCCGCTTGAAAGCGATGGCCAGCGAACAGACGATCGTTCTCGGCGACGACGCGGCAAAGCTGATCATCCCCGCCTCATCAGCCGATCTTGCAGATGTCCTCTACAGCTATCCGCAGGCAACCGTGGTGGCGGGCTCCACGGATGTCGGGCTCTGGGTGACGAAGCAAATGCGCGCCCTCAACCCCGTCGTCTTCATCAACGGCATCGCCGATCTCCAGTCGATCCGCGAAACGGAAGACGGCATCATCATCGGCGCCGGCGTCACCTATTCGGTGGCCTTCGACATGCTGTGCGAGCGCTACCCCGCCTTCGGGCGCCTGCTCGACAGGCTGGGCGGCGACCAGGTGCGCAACATGGGCACGATCGGCGGCAATGTCGCCAACGGCTCGCCGATCGGCGACACGCCGCCGCCGTTGATTGCACTTGGTGCAAGTGTGACCCTGCGCTCGAAAGACGGTTCGCGCTCGGTCGCCCTAGAGGATTATTTCATCGAATACGGCCGCCAGGATCGCAAGGCTGGCGAATTCGTTGAGAGCATTTTCGTGCCGCATCTGCCGACCACCGATCTCTTTGCCGTCCACAAGATCTCAAAACGCCGGGACGAGGACATTTCGGCGCTCTGCGGCGCTTTCCGTATCAGGCTCGACGCAGACAATCGGGTAACCTTTGCCCGCCTTGTCTTCGGCGGCATGGCCGGCACGCCGAAGCGCGCCGCGGCTGTCGAGGCGGCGCTGATGGGAAAACCCTGGAGCGAGGAGACGGTGCTGAACGCACAGGCGGTATTCGAGGCGGATTTTAAGCCGCTTACGGATTGGCGCGCGACGGCTGAATACCGCATGCTGACGGCGAAGAACCTGTTGTTGCGGTTCTTTCTGGAAACCACTGGAGAACCGGCGCAGTTGGTACGATTCGAGGGCGTAGCGTGACGGAATTGTTTCTGATGAGAAAGACCTTCCATCCAAACACGCCAGTTGAAGAGATCTGATCATGGACAAATCCACCTTCGAACAGCGCAAGACCATCACCGGGCCGATGCACAGCTCGCTGCGCCACGACAGCGCCCACAAACATGTCTCAGGCTCCGCGGATTATATCGACGACATCCCCGAACCATCCGGCACGCTGCATGGCGCGCTTGGCATGACCGACCGTGCCCATGCGGAAATCCTTGCGATGGACCTCTCCGAGGTGACGGCGATGCCCGGCGTCGTCTGCGTTCTGACGGCGCGTGACATGCCGCATTCCAACGATATCAGTCCCAGCCATCTCGACGACGAACCGGTGCTGGCCGACGGCCTTGTGCAGTTTCACGGCCAACCGGCCTTCGCCGTCATCGCGCAAACGCGCGACATCGCCCGCCGCGCCGCGACCAGGGCGAAGATCAGCTATCGCGATCTCCCGCACATCACTGACATCACCGAGGCCGTGGCAAGCGGTGGCGAACTCGTGACGAAGCCGCTGACATTGCAGCGGGGTGATGCAGAAGCGGAACTGGAACTTTCGCCCAGGCGGCTGACGGGGCAGATGCGGATCGGCGGTCAGGAGCATTTCTACCTCGAAAGCCACATCGCCTTTGCCATCCCCGGCGAGGATGATGACGTCACGGTGTGGTCATCGACGCAGCATCCAAGCGAGGTGCAGCACATGGTCGGCCATGTTCTCGGTGTTCCCTCGAACGCGGTGACCGTCAATGTCAGGCGCATGGGCGGCGGTTTCGGCGGCAAGGAAACGCAGAGCAACCAGTTCGCCGTGCTGGCCGCCGTCGCCGCCAAGAAGCTAAACCGGCCCGTCAAGTTCCGGCCGGACCGCGACGAGGATATGACAGCGACTGGCAAGCGCCATGACTTCCTCGTCGATTACGACGTCGGTTTTGACGAGGTGGGCCGCATCCATGCAGTGAAGGCCAATTATGCGGCCCGCTGCGGCTTCTCATCCGACCTCTCGGGCCCAGTGACCGACCGAGCGCTGTTTCACGCCGACAGCTCTTACTTCTACCCCCATGTGACGCTGACGTCGCAGCCCCTGAAAACCAATACCGTCTCCAACACCGCCTATCGCGGTTTCGGCGGGCCGCAGGGCATGGTTGGCGGCGAGCGCATCATCGAGGAAATCGCCTATGCGGTCGGCAAGGATCCGCTCGATATCCGCAAACTGAATTTCTACGGCGACAAGGGTTCCGGCCGCGACATCACCCCCTATCACCAGCAGCTGGAAGACAACATCATCCAGCGGATCGTCTCCGAACTGGAGGAGAGTTCGGACTATCAGGCGCGCCGCAGGGCGATCCTCGACTTCAACCGGACAAGCCGGGTGATCCGCAAGGGCATCGCGCTGACGCCGGTGAAGTTCGGCATTTCCTTCACCATGACCGCCTTCAACCAGGCGGGCGCTCTTGTGCACATCTATCAGGACGGCTCGATCCACCTCAATCATGGCGGCACGGAAATGGGCCAGGGGCTTTATACAAAGGTGGCCCAGGTCCTCGCTGACAGTCTCCAGGTCGATATCGACACGGTAAAGATTACCGCGACGACAACAGGCAAGGTGCCGAACACATCGGCGACCGCGGCCTCCTCGGGGTCCGACCTCAACGGAATGGCCGCCCATGATGCCGCCCGCCAGATCAAGGAACGGCTCGTCGCCTTTGCCGCCGAGCGCTGGCAGACGGATCCGGAAAACGTCTCCTTTGTGCCGCATCATGTGAAGATCGGCGACGAGCAGGTGGCGTTCCCGGAATTCATCAAGCTCGCCTATTTCGCCCGCGTGCAGCTTTCAGCGGCAGGCTTCTACAAGACGCCGCGCATCCACTGGGATCGCAACACCGGCCGCGGCATGCCCTTCTACTATTTCGCCTATGGCGCCTCCGTCTCCGAAGTCTCTATCGATACGCTGACGGGCGAATACATGGTCGACCGGGTCGACGTGCTGCACGATGTCGGCAAGTCGCTCAATCCGGCCATCGATATCGGCCAGGTCGAGGGCGCCTTCGTGCAGGGCATGGGCTGGCTGACGACGGAGGAATTGTGGTGGGACTCCAAGGGCCGGCTGCGCACCCATGCGCCCTCGACCTACAAGATCCCGCTCGCCTCCGACCGGCCGAAGATCTTCAACGTCAAGCTTGCGGAATGGGCGGAAAACGCGGAAATGACCATCGGTCGGTCGAAAGCCGTGGGCGAGCCGCCCTTCATGCTGCCGATTTCGGTGCTGGAGGCAATTTCGATGGCTGTCGCGAGCGTGGCGGACTACCGTGAGTGCCCTCGCCTCGATACGCCTGCGACGCCGGAACGGGTCCTGATGGCCGTCGAGCGGTTGCGGGCACAGAAGGTTTGACGCGTGTGAAGCAATGAACTTTGCGGTTGACAGCCTCGATGCCTTCCTCGAACGCGAATACAGGCTCGTCATCGTCGAGATCAGGCAGGCCCTGGGCTCGACGCCGCGCGAGACCGGTGCCTTCATGCTTGTCTCGCCAAGCGATACCCATGGCACGATCGGCGGCGGTCAGATGGAACATCTGGCGATAGACAATGCGCGCGCGCTCCTGGCCGGCGTCAGTGACCGGTTCGAGATGGATATTCCGCTCGGACCGGATATTGGCCAATGCTGCGGCGGCCGCGTCGTCATTTCCTTCCGGATCGGCGGCGCTGCCGAGCGCGCAGAACTTACGGACAAGCTGCGGCAGAGGCAGGACGCCTGGCCAGAAGTCTGGCTGTTCGGCGCCGGCCATGTCGGCCGCGCCCTGGCCGACGCTCTGCTCTTGCTGCCGCTGAAAACCTATGCCGTGGAAACACGCAGGAGCGAACTCGATTTGATGTCAGCAGGTGCCAGCCATCGTCTGGTGGCAATGCCGGAGGCAACCGTCAAGGATATTGCTCCAGGGAGCGCCATCGTCATCCTGACACATGACCATGCGCTGGATTTCCTGATCGCCAGGGAAGCGCTTGCCCGCACCGACCTTGCCTATGTCGGCATGATCGGCTCGAAGACCAAGCGGGCGACCTTCGCACGCTGGGCCAAAGACGAGGGTCTGGGCGAGGAGGCGATCGGACGGCTTGTCCTGCCCATCGGCGGCAGGGCCGTCAACGACAAACGACCGGCCGTCATCGCCGCCATGACCGCTGCCGAGATCCTGACGGCGCTTGCCGCTTATTCGCGCAAATCGGAATCCTGACGCGGATCGCGGCCGTCAAGAAACCCCAGATCCCGCTTCATGAAGTCTGACATCACCTCCAGATCGAGTTTTGCTGACCACCGCGCGGCCAGCGGAAACCTGGTTCGCGCCAGATCATACAATCGTTGCCCGAAACGGGAGATGGTCGGGAAGCGACGACGATGAACAGCCTGGCAGGTCATGATTGCACCTTAATGGTTTGATGATCAGGATTGCAGGATGCCAAGAAAAATGCTGGAATTCCAATCGAACCACAATTCTGACGCATCAAGAGAACTTATCGATGAAAATGTCGCGACAGATGCCGCTCAATGCGCTCCGCGTGTTCGAGGCGGCGGCACGGCTGTTGAGTTTCACCAAGGCCGGCGACGAACTCGGCATGACCCAAACCGCCGTCAGCTACCAGATCAAGCTGCTTGAGGATCATGTCGGTGAGCCGTTGTTCCTCCGGCGCACGCGCCATATTGCTCTCACGGACGCCGGCGAAAGGCTGGCGCCGAAGATCGCTCAGGGACTCTCTGTTTTCGAAGAAGCGCTTGCCGCGCTGCGCTCCGATGCCGGTCAACTGCTGCACATCGACTCCACGGCAACGTTTGCCCAACAATGGCTGACCCGCACCCTAGGCCGCTTCCAGCTCAAGCATCCAAACATTGCGGTGCGACTCACCACCTCGCCCGTGATTATCGATTTCGCCAGCACCCGGGCAGACGTCGCCGTTCGATGGGGCAAAGGTGACTGGCCGGGTTTGAAAGCGCATCGCATCATGCGGATGGATTTCACGCCGATGCTGAGCCCGACGCTCGCCGCGTCGATCGGCGGCATCCATAACCCGACCGACCTTCTGAAGCTGCCGATCATCAGCGCAGCTGATGAATGGTGGAAACAATGGTTCACAGAAGCCGGCATTGATGATCCCGGCCTTGGCCGTTTTCCAGCCAACGAGCTTGGAACACAATCCTTCGACGCAGGCATGGCGATTGCCGGCCAGGGGGTTGCCATCGTCAACCCGAAGCACTTCCCGGACGAGATCGAAAGCGGCAGGCTATACCAGCCGTTTTCTCTGACCTGCAATGATGGACGCGACTACTGGCTGGTCTACCCGGAAGGCAGGCGCAACATTCCAAAAATCCGCGATTTTCGGAACTGGCTGCTGGAGGAACTCGCCCCCTTCTACGAGTGACATCCCGAGTGCCTCGGGCAGAAGAGGCGTACCGACACAATCAACCGATGACAGATGTTTTTCACCCTTCCCTCCCGTTCAAAATTTTCGCAATGTGACACTGCGGGGGAAGACAAGGGGACCTGAATGTACGAATTCGCCATCGCCTGGGAATGGCTCGCCTTCGCCGTCCGCTGGCTGCATGTGATCACCGCCATCGCCTGGATCGGCTCTTCCTTCTATTTCATCGCGCTCGATCTCGGACTGGTGAAACGGGATCACCTGCCCGTCGGCGCCTATGGCGAAGAATGGCAGGTTCATGGTGGCGGCTTCTATCACGTCCAGAAATATCTGGTTGCGCCCGCAACCATGCCGGAGCACCTCACCTGGTTCAAATGGGAGAGCTACGCGACATGGCTATCCGGTTTCGCCATGCTCTGTCTGGTCTATTACGGCGGCGCCGATCTCTTCCTGATCGACCGGCATGTGCTCGACATCTCCTCGACCACGGCAATCCTGATCTCGATCGCCTCGCTTGCAATCGGCTGGATCTTTTACGACCTTCTCTGCAAATCGCCGCTCGGGAAAAACACCTGGACGCTGATGGGCATCCTTTACGTCGCTCTGGTGGTGATGGCCTGGGGCTATACGCAGGTTTTCACCGGCCGCGCCGCCTTCCTGCATCTTGGCGCGTTCACGGCAACGATCATGTCGGCGAACGTGTTCTTCATCATCATGCCGAACCAACGCATTGTCGTCGCCGACCTGATCGCCGGGCGCACGCCCGATCCGAAATACGGCGTCATCGCCAAGCAACGCTCGCTGCACAACAACTACCTGACACTGCCCGTTATCTTCTTCATGCTGTCGAACCACTATCCGCTGGCCTTTGCCACGGCTTACAATTGGGTCATTGCGGCGCTGGTCTTCCTGATGGGTGTCACAATCCGCCACTGGTTCAACACCACTCATGCACGCAAGGGTCGGCCGACATGGACCTGGATCGTCACGTTGATCCTCTTCATCCTGATCATGTGGCTCTCGACCGTACCGAAGGTTTTGACCGGCGAGACCAGGGCAGAGGTCGCTCCGGCATTTCAACAGTTCGCGTCCAATGCGCACTTCCCGGCTGTCAAGGACACGATCTCCACCCGCTGCTCCATGTGCCATCAGGCGGAGCCCGTTTACGAAGGCATCCTGCGGCCACCGAAGGGCGTGACGCTGGAAAACGATGCGGAGATCGCAGCCCATGCCCGCGACATCTATATCCAGGCCGGCCGCAGCCATGCAATGCCGCCGGGCAACATCACCGACATGACGGATGACGAACGCAAGCTGCTGGCCGCCTGGTTCGAAAGCGCGGTCTTGGAAAGCAAGGCACAATGACGAGCACATTGATCCGCGGACGCATTCTGAGCTTCACACGCCCGCCCACCGATATTGGGGACAACGGCGCCTATGTCTACGAGGAGGACGGCGCGCTTCTCGTTGAAAACGGACTGATTGTGGCAAGCGGCGGCTATGATGCCATCAGGGCCGAAGTGACGGATGACGTGGTGGAAATCGATCACCGTCCGCATCTGATCCTGCCCGGCCTGATCGATACGCACCTGCATTTCCCGCAGATGCAGGTCATCGGCTCTTACGCCGCCAACTTGCTCGAATGGCTGAACACCTACACCTTTCCGGAGGAATGCCGGTTCGTCGAGCGGGCCCATGCCGACCGCATCGCCGGACATTTCTTCGACGAGATGGTGCGCCACGGCACGACGACGGCCGTCGCCTATTGCTCGGTGCACAAGGCCTCCGCCGATGCGTTTTTCACCGAAGCCCTCCGCCGCAACATGCGCATGGTTGCCGGCAAGGTGATGATGGACCGCAATGCGCCCCAGGGTCTGCTCGATACGCCGGAGATGGGATATGACGAGACCCGGGCGGTCATCCGGGAATGGCACGGCAAAGGCCGCAATCATGTCGCCATCACGCCGCGTTTCGCCATCACCTCAACGCCGGAACAGATGTCTGCGGCGCAGGCGCTTGCGCTTGAGTTCCCCGACCTGCACATCCAGACACATCTTTCGGAAAACCGCGACGAGATCGATTTCACCTGCTCGCTCTATCCTGAAGCCACCGATTATACCGACATCTACGCCCGCTACGGTCTTATGGGAAAAAAAACGCTGCTCGGCCACTGCATCCATCTCTCAGAACGCGAAATGGATGCGATGAGCGAAACGGGATCCGTCGCGGTGCACTGCCCGACGTCCAATCTTTTCCTCGGCTCCGGCCTCTTCCCCTTGCGCAAACTGATGAACCGCGAGAAACCGGTCCGCGTATCCCTCGCCACCGATATCGGCGGCGGCACCAGCTATTCCATGCTGCGCACTCTCGACGAGGCCTACAAGATCCAGCAATTGCAGGGCGAAAGGCTCAACCCCTTCGAAAGCTTTTATTTCATGACTCTCGGCAATGCGCGGGCGCTGTCGCTCGAAGACCGGATCGGCACGCTGGAGGTCGGCACCGACGCCGATTTCATCGTGCTGAGCATGGCGGCGACATCGGCCATGGCGCTCAAGGCGGAAGTCGTCAGGTCGCTTGCGGATGAATTGTTCCTGCTTCAGACCATGGGCGACGACAGGGCCGTCGTGGAGACCTATGTGGCGGGACAGGCGGCGAAAACAACGATCGGAAGGCTGGCGTCTGAAGACGGTGAAAGAGGTAATATTTTTTTACCTCTTTCACCGTCTCGCCCTTAACAAGCCCTTCGGAAGCGTGATATTGGCAATCTTATATCCAGCCGAAAGAGCCGTCATGCCCCTTCACCTTGACATTGCCGATCTCAAAGCCATGGCCAGGCGCCGGGTGCCGAAGATGTTCTTCGACTATGCCGACAGCGGCGCCTGGACGGAGGGCACCTACCGGGCGAACGAGGAGGACTACCAGAAGATCAAGCTGCGGCAGCGGGTTCTGGTCGACATGACCAACCGCTCCCTGGCAAGCACCATGATCGGCCAGCCGGTGTCGATGCCGGTGGCGCTGGCGCCGACCGGTCTCACCGGCATGCAGCATGCGGACGGAGAAATGCTGGCAGCCCAGGCGGCTGAAGAATTCGGCGTGCCTTTCACCCTGTCGACCATGAGTATCTGCTCGATCGAGGATGTCGCCTCGGTCACGAAGAAGCCTTTCTGGTTTCAGCTCTACGTGATGCGCGATCGGGATTTCGTCAGAAACCTGATCGAACGTGCCAAGGCGGCGAACTGCTCGGCGCTGGTCCTGACGCTCGACCTGCAGATTCTCGGCCAACGCCACAAGGATCTGCGCAACGGCCTTTCGGCGCCGCCGAAATTTACGCCGAAGCATGTCTGGCAGATGGCGACGCGGCCGCTCTGGTGCATGCAGATGCTGAAGACCCCGCGCCGGACCTTCGGCAATATTGTCGGCCATGCAAAGAACGTGGCCGATATTTCCTCGCTCTCGGCCTGGACGGCCGAACAGTTCGACCCGCGACTTTCCTGGGAGAATGTCGAAGAGATCCGGAAAATGTGGGGCGGGCCGCTGATCCTGAAAGGTATTCTCGACGTCGAGGACGCAAGGATGGCCGCCAACACCGGTGCCGACGCGATCATCGTCTCCAATCATGGCGGCCGCCAGCTCGACGGCGCCCCGTCATCGATCAGCATGTTGCCTCGGATTGTCGATGCGGTCGGCGACAAAATCGAAGTGCATATCGATGGCGGCATACGCTCAGGCCAGGACGTAATGAAGGCGATCGCGCTCGGCGCCAAGGGCACCTATATCGGCCGCCCCTTCCTTTATGGCCTCGGGGCAGGCGGCAAGACGGGCGTCAAACTCGCCCTCGACATTATCCGCAAGGAACTCGACATCACCATGGCGCTCTGCGGCAAGCGGGATATCCGCGACGTGAACAGGGATGTTCTGGCGGATTAGGAGCGGGAAAGCACTGAACAATAGTGAGAATTTTTTCTCTTTGGTGCTTTCGACTTTGTAAACCAGTCGATGTTCCTGCGTGATGTGCCGTGACCAATAGCCTTTGAGCTGATTTCGCAAGGGTTTTGGCTTGCCAATTCCTTCGAATGGATGGCGTAGCGCATGCTTGATCAAACTCGTTGATACGCAAGACGATCTTCGGATCTGTTTCCTGCCAGTGAATGTATTCCCGCCAGCCGCCCGGCTCCCACATCAGCGCAATGGCAGAACTCACCCGGCGGCGCCTTTCAGTTTGCCGCTCCGGTAGTCCTCAGGATCGATCAGATCGTGCGATTCATAACGACCCGCATCAACATTTTCGACGGCGTCCATCAACCGCCTGGCATTGGCCGGCGACGACATAAAATGAAGGTCTCCAGCATCCCCTCATATTCATCCTTGTCGATCAGGACAGCGGATGGTTTGTGGCGCCGGACGATTTCGACAGCGACGCGATCCTGGCTCACTTCATCGAGCAGCCCGGCAAGCTCTTCCCTGGCTTTCGAAAACATGATCGCGCGCATCGCAATCTCCGGCTTTGACTTGTACAATTTAGCGGACAACTCCAACAGAGTTTCAGCTGCCGCGGTAGGTCGAATAGCTGAATGGCGAGAGCAAGAGCGGCACATGATAATGCGCCGATCGATCGGCGATGCCGAAGCGCAACGGGATGAGATCAAGGAAGGCCGGGTCCGGCAGTTTAGCATCCGTTGCCCGCAGATAGGCGCCGGCATGGAACAGCAGTTCGTAGAAACCAGTATCGAAGGCCTCCCCCTCCAGCATCGGACCATCAACCCGGCCGTCGCTATTGGTTTCGACACTGCGCAACAGGCGGCGCGTTTCGCCGTCAATCGTGAAAAGATCAATCCTCATCCCCTGCGCCGGCTTGCCGAGAGCGGTGTCGAGGACATGCGTTGTCAGGCGGCCGGTATTGCTCATCGTTTTGCTCGCGTCAGGGGATCGGGAATGACGTATGGTTCGTCATAGAAGAACTCTTCGAGATTGTTACCGGGACCGTCGCGATCAACCACGAGAAAATCGCTGACCGGACCAACCGCCATCAGCGGATGATGCCAGACATTGCGGCCGTAATTCACGCCCTGCCCCGCGTCTGCGAGAAAAACGCGCGGCGCGCCCGGCTTGCCATCCTCATCCTCGGCAACCACAGCCAGCCATGGGCCATCACGGAGCGGCGAAAAGCTCTGCGAGCCTAACGGATGGCGCTCCATCATGGTCAGCAGATATGGAAAGCTGCGCGGTTGGCCGCGAAACAGGTTGATGACGGTCCGGGCGCCGTCCCCCAAAATCTCGACATGAGCAAGAGCGTGGAAACGTTCGGTCGATCCGCCATTGATCAGCCGCATCGATACCGGATCCGCCTCGATGACGCTTCCGAAGGGCAGGAAGGCGGATTGCGTCAGGGGCTCGATTTTCAGGACATGCGTCATCACTCGGCCGCTTCCGGCAGCAGCGACTTCAGGCGCAGGAATGCAATTTTCTCAACCTGCGCCGTCGCCGTTTCGAATTCCTGCGCCCCGTCGTTCTGAATGCGTCTTTCGAAAGCCGAGAGAATGTCGTCTTTCCCCAGCCCCTTGACGGCGATGATGAAAGGAAAGCCAAATTTTCCGGTATAGTCGGCGTTCAATTCCGTGAAACGCGCGTGCTCTTCAGGGCTGAGGCGATCGAGCCCGGCGGAAGCCTGTTCCGATTTGGAATCCTCCGTCAGCACGCCGGCGATGGCCAGCTTGCCGGCAAGATCCGGATGAGCCCGCAGCACAGTCAGCCGTTCCTCCTGCGACGCCGCCCGAAATGCCTGCACCAGAGCGGCATGCACAGCGCCGGCCGTTGGGGCAATCGAGGGATCTGCCTCGAATGCCCGCTCCGCCACCCAAGGAGAATGCTCGAAAATGCCGCCATATCGAGAAACGAAATCCTGCTTTTCTTCGATCGCCATCACAACGCACCCTCCGGCTTATGGTGCTCGTACCAGTGCCGGGCAATGTCGATGCGTTTCGGTATCCAGACCTTCTCATGGCTGAGGACATAGTCGAGGAACCGCCCCAGCGCAGCGGCCCGGCCCGGCCGCCCGACGAGGCGGCAGTGAAGGCCGACATTCATCATCTTCGGGCTGCCCTCCCTACCCTCGGCGTAAAGAACGTCGAAACTGTCTTTGAGGTAGGTGAAGAACTGGTCGCCCGCGTTGAAGCCCTGGGGGGTTGCAAAGCGCATGTCGTTGGTGTCGAGCGTGTAGGGAATGATGAGATGCGGCTTGTCCGGCGTCAATCCCGCGACCCAGTAGGGCAGTTCGTCCGCGTAGCTGTCCGAGGAATAGACGAAGCCTCCCTCTTCCAGAAGGATCTTCAACGTCTTATCCGACGGCTTGCCCTGATAGAGCCCAAGCGGATGCGACCCCATCAGTTCCGTGTGCAAACGCACCGCCTCCAAAATATGCTTGCGCTCCTCTTCCTCCGAAAAATCCTTGTACTCCAGCCAGCGATAGCCGTGGCTGGCGATTTCCCAACCCGCCTCCTTCATCGCCGCGACCGCGTCTGGATTGCGGGCCATGGCGAGCGTCACGCCATAGACGGTGACATCGATCTTGCGGCTGGTAAACATCCGCCACAGCCGCCAGAAACCGGCGCGCGAACCATATTCGTAGATCGATTCCATATTCAGGTTTCGCTGGCCGGGCCAGGGCTGCGCGCCGACGATTTCGGACAACAGCGATTCGGAAGCCTTTTCTCCGTCCAGAATGGAGCTTTCTCCACCCTCTTCGTAGTTGACGACGAATTGAACCGCCACATGAGCGTCGCCGGGCCACCGGACTTGCGGCGGGTTGCGTCCATAACCGACAAAATTGCGCGGATAGCTCGGTTCGCTCATGACATGATCCTTCGAATGCGCCGGAACGGTACCATTCGAAGCACAGAATTCGAAGCTGGAAAAGGTACGAAATCACAGGCTTTCCAGAGAAACCGCCGGGGGTGCCTACGCCGCCTGAATTCAGCAGTTGGACTGCAGAAACCGCGCCGCGATGGCAGCCTTCGAGCCTGCAAGCACTGACGTGCCGGATGACAGTTGAGCTTGTCCCGTCACGAGCGGCCGGTGGGACGAAAGTTTTCCAAGCGGGTGCTGCGAATGAACCCGCAAGGGAGCACCGGGCTCCGGCTCGATGAAGAGAGCAATGCTCGATATTTGCAAAGGTTCTTCGAGCAAAGGGCCAAAAATCTCGCGCAAGGCGGCTTCGATCCGTCCGTTGAGCTTCGGGTGAACCGGTCCGGTCAGCATCATATGAAAGCGGAACTCGTCCATCACATAGGGATACCCCCAGCGATGCAGATTTGAGAATTGCGGCGCCGTCAGCCTGTCCGGATCACGGCGCTCGATTTCCGCATCGCTCAACGGCGCGCGGAAAGCATCGAAAGCCTGCACCACGGATGCAGCCAGATGGTTCATCTCGTCGCTCGGAACGGAAGGCGCAAGGCCGAAAAAGCCGCCAAGTCTGGCAATCTCGATTTTCGGAATAGCGAAAGGCGACGCGGTGCTGGCGAAATGCATCAGTGCATTCAAAAGACTGGCTTCGTTGGTTTCTGCTCGTAGTTCGAAAGGTGCCCTGATCGTCGCGTGAAAACCGTAACGGCGCGGCACCGCGGTGTGGAAGGCAAGCTCCTGCCGGCTAAATCCAGATACAGAGGGCGGCTCCGGCGTATCGTCGGAATAGACATTTCGCCCGAGCCAGCTGGCGGCTGCCACGGCCAACGGATGGTACATCGATGGCGTGTAGTAGATGGCATACCGCATGGAACCGGGCCTATTGCAAAACGACTTGGATCCGGGGTTAAGCGATTTGCGTGACAGAATGACGAAGGGCCCGCGCGGCGATACGCGTTGGCGCGGCCTGGATGAAACCCAAGGCGCCATCTTCTTAATGCTGGCTTCAGACCGGCGTCTCCAGTTGCGCCACATGGCTTTGGCACCGAAATGAATCCGGTAGGGCCTGGTCGACCTTTCCTCCCATTTCCCCGATGACCGCTGCGGCCAGACGATGGGCAATGCCGAAGGTCGTTTTAAAGCCACCGGCCAGGATATGAAGATTTCCATGGCGCGGATGACGGCCTACCATAGGATCGCGGCCCGCAGCTTTGGGCCTGATACCAGCCCAGCGTTCGACAATTTGCGCTTTGCGGACGAGCGGAGCCAGATCGGCGGCGCGAGCCAGGAGCATATCGAGCTGTTCATCTGTGGTAAAAGGCTTGTCGAAGGTGTTTTCGCTGGTGCTGCCGATCGCCACCAGACCGTTTTCATGCGGCACGACGTAGACACCGTCCGTGAAGATGATCGGCAAGGCAGGATCGATGGCGTCGAGGCGCAGCAAGGCAGCCTGTCCCTTGACGCCAGTTCCGCTCGCAACCGGCGTCGTCACGAAACGATCGATCAGCCGAAATGCCTGGACACCGTTTGCAAGAACACACTGGTCGAAGGTCTCCGAGCGTCCGTCGGCAAACTCCGCGCGGCCCGTGGCGGGATCGAGCCCGATCAGTACCCGCCCCTGCTCGATCCTGACATTGGAGGACTGGCGCAGACGCGCCGCAAGCAGGGCAATCAATCGCCGCGGCGAAACCCTTGCGGCGAGCGTGTCATGGACGATACCACTTGCCGCAGCGGCCGGGGCCAGCCAGTCTTCGTCCGGCAGCTTTTCGCGAACATGCCAATGAAATTGGCTAGCGCCGGACCGCCAGTTAACAAGCGCATCTTTTTCATGGCGCAGCGCGATCTCGCGCAGATGCGGCTTGGCGAGCGGCATCAGGCGGCCGCATCGGCGATAGCCGGCGGGCAACCCGGTCTCTGCCTCCAGGCTTGCAATTTCGGCTTCCAACGAAACCAGCGCATCGAACTGGAACTGCTTTTTCTCATCCCAGCGGTCGGGCATATAGGGCATCAATGCCCCCAGCACGCCGCCGCTCGCACCAGCGCCAAGCACGTCGCGTTCCACCAGCCGTGTTTTCAATCCCGCTCGATCGGCCATGATTGCGGCCCAGAGCCCCATGATTCCACCGCCGACGATCAGTACATCGCTCATCGATTGACCTTCTGCTGCGTGCGGCTTATCGCTTCGCCATGACACGCGAAACCCCGGAAAACGAGCCGGCACCGGACCGGCAGACGCTCGAATGGCGAGACGGCGATATGCCCTATTCGCAGGAGTTTGGCGACCATTTTTATTGCCGGGAGGACGGCCGACTGGAATGCGGCCATGTCTTTCTGGCTGGAAACGGCCTGCCACGGCGCTGGGAGCGGCCCGGCACGTTTCGCATCGGCGAACTCGGTTTCGGCACCGGGCTCAATTTCTGCGAGACATGGCGGCAGTGGAAAGAAACGCAAACCGGCGGCGCCCATCTTCACTTCGTCTCGTTCGAACGCTTTCCAATGCAGGCGGCGGATATCGGACGAGCCCTGTCGCGATGGTCCGAAATCGATTTGGAACGACAAACTCTTACAAAGAGCTGGCCGGCCGATCCGGCTGGCGTGGTGGATTGCTGTTTTGACCGTAACGTGCGCCTCACGGTGATTTGCGGGTCGGCTTTCGATGAGATCGGCCGCTTTGCACAGGCAATGGACGCCTGGTTTCTGGATGGCTTCGCGCCGCGGCGCAATCCGGATATGTGGTCCGACCGGCTGATGCGGCTGATATTCTGCAAGACTGTCGACGGAGGCAGCTTTGCGACCTATGCCGCCGCCGGTCACGTGCGCAGAAATCTTCAAGCCGCCGGCTTCACGATCGAAAGACGGTCCGGCTTCGGAAACAAGCGGGAAATGCTCTGCGGCACCAAATCGTTGTCCCTCGGGCCGCAACCCTAAGCGCCCTGAACATGCCGTTTCCAAGCGACCCGCCGGAAGCCGACACGGCACTCCGGCGGGTGACTTAACGGCGGTTAGCTCGACATGGCGGCGCGCACCGATGAGATCAGCTTGTCAGTCGGCAGATTGCTGTAATCCTTGTTGATTTCCACCATGGTTTTCGCCCGCGTCGCAGGCGACAGCATGGAACGCAGATCGCCGAGGGTCTGCGGCGCCGCACAAAGGACCAAGCGGTCGAAAGCGCCATCCTGCGCGTAGCGATCGAGCGTGCCGGCAACGTCCAGGGTGAACCTCTGCTGCTCTTCGCGTACCGGATCGCTCGAATATTCCATCGCGGAGCGGCCCTGCCCTTTGGATGAGTGGCTGCGCCCCGGCTTGTCGGTCATGATGTCCTGTGCGCGTTTCGTATCGAGCTGGAAGATTTCCTGTTCCGGACTTTGCGAACCTTCCTTGAAAAAATTCACGCCTTTGAGAAGGCGCGCTTGATTTCCGTCAGCTGCCAGAATCCATGTTGTAGACATTATTCACTCCTCAATCATTGTTCTGCTGTGGTCCGCTACGCACATAAATCAAGACAGATCCGCAGAACGTCATGTCCGCGCCTGCCGAAATGCTGGCCCGGACAGCAGCAACGTTACCGCGAATGGGAAGGTTCCGGCTCGGCGCATCAAAGGCATGGCTTCGCAGGTGCAAAAACTATCTCTTGACTTTTGTCACCGAAACAACGACATCAGGCCCAGCGTCACCTTCCGGTCGCCGCGTGAGCGAGCCTTATGGGATTTCAAAAATCCGTAACGAAGGAAGCGCACCGTAAAATGTTCTGCCAATCGTGGCCGGACATAAGCGCAGACAGCTTAATCAACCCACAAGTTCCCAAATCACGCGGGGTTCTTGACGCGAAGCGAAACCGGAACCGCATGGTGCAGTTCCGGCGAATCTCGTTTTGCGCCCCGAAAAGGTACGACATTGACCACTTTCAAAGACCTTGGCCTCTCCGAGCACGTGCTTTCGACCCTCACCTCCCTCGGGTTCGATACGCCGACGCCAATCCAGGCCGAAGCCATTCCGCTTGTCATGGAGGGCCATGACCTGATTGGTCTCGCCCAGACCGGCACCGGCAAGACGGCCGCGTTCGGCCTGCCGATGATCGAAAAGATGCTCAAGGACGACAAGCGTCCAGACCCCCGCAACATCCGCGCCCTCGTTCTGGCGCCGACCCGCGAACTGGTGAACCAGATTGCGGCGAACCTGAAGGACTTCGTCAAGAAGACCCCGCTGAAGATCGGCCTTGTCGTCGGCGGCGCATCAATCAACAAGCAGTCCGAGCAGCTCGCCCGCGGCGTCGATATTCTTGTTGCCACGCCGGGACGTCTTCTTGATCTCGTTGCCCGCCGTGCCGTCACCCTGACGCAGGCCCGTTACCTCGTTCTCGACGAAGCCGACCAGATGCTGGATCTCGGCTTCATCCATGACCTGCGCAAGATCTCCAAGCTGGTTCCGAAGAACCGCCAGACGCTGCTGTTCTCGGCAACGATGCCCAAGGCCATCGCCGATCTGTCCAGCGAATATCTGAGCAACCCCAAGCGCGTCGAAGTCACGCCTCCAGGCAAGGCTGCAGACAAGGTCGAGCAGTACGTGCACTTCGTCCAGGGCGCCAGCCAGAAGACCGAACTCCTGAAGAAGTCGCTGACCGAAAACCCGGATGGTCTTGCTCTGGTCTTCTCGCGCACCAAGCACGGCGCCGAAAAGCTGATGAAGCATCTTGAGCATGTCGGCTTCTCCGTCGCGTCGATCCACGGCAACAAGAGCCAGGGTCAGCGCGAGCGTGCCCTGAAGAATTTCCGTGACGGCCAGACCCGCGTTCTCGTCGCCACCGATGTTGCCGCCCGCGGCATCGACGTCCCCGGTGTGACGCACGTCTACAACTATGACCTGCCGGAAGTGGCGGACGCCTATGTCCATCGTATCGGCCGCACGGCCCGCGCCGGCCGCGATGGTATCGCCATCGCCTTCTGCGCTCCGGACGAAATCCGCCTGCTGCGCGACATCGAGCGCCTGATGCACATCGACATCGCCGTTGCCAGCGGCGAAATCCCCGCCGACCGCGCCCGCCCGAAGGGCGCACGCGGCGGCAATGGCGCCGGCGCGCGCAGCAATTCCGGGCGTCCGGCCGGCAACGGTCATGCGGAACGGCGGCCGCGTCCGGCCGGCGGCAGCGACAATGTTCACCGCGCCGAGCGTGCAGCACCGAGCCCGTTTGCAGGCGACGACCTTCTGGTGACCGGCGAGCCCAGGAAGCAGCACCGCAAGGGCCAGGGTCCGGCGGCCCAGGCCGCCCACGAACAGGCCGTTGCAAAGCGTCCCGGCGGCAACCGCAACGGACGTCCCGGCGCAAAGCAGGGCGAATGGCGCAACCGCAATCACGGCGGCGGCAATGCCGCCGGTGGCCAGAGCCGCGAAGCCGGCGCTGGCGCACAGGGACAACGCAAGCGTGTCAATGCAGGGCCGCGCCGCGACGAGGCGTAAGCAGTCCAACAGCGAGAGCGGGTTTGCCCCGCTCCAATATCAAGCCGTCCGCAACAGCAATGTTGGGGGCGGTTTTTTTATTCCCAGACTCCGGGATTTCGGGCCGGACTTATGGGACGACGGCGTGAAATCACACTTTCATCGCTAGCTCCCATGCACCGGCAAAATCTGAAAAATTTTGTTGACTAGTAAACAAAATACATGTAGTTTCTTAGTCAACAATAGGCAGTCTTATGACGATACCATCAGATTTGACAGACCACACCGGATACTGGATGCGGATAGTGTCCAACGCCGTTTCACAGGAATTTGCGCGTAAGGTTGCGGCGGAAGACGTAACCGTTGCGGAATGGTGCTTCATGCGGGTCCTTTTTGATGTGGACGCCATGCCTCCATCGGCTCTTGCGGAGAAAATGGGTATGACGAAGGGCGCAATCAGCAAACTCGCGGACCGGCTGCTGGCCAAGGGTTTGTTGCAGCGGGCAGAGAACAGACAGGACAAGCGAGCGCACAGCCTTTCCCTGACCGCGGCAGGTCGAGCCAAGGTACCGATCCTCGCATCTCTTGCCGATGAAAACGAGGTCGCCTGTTTCGGTGTTCTGACAAAGCAGGAACATGAAACGCTGGACCTTATTCTAAGAGCCCTTGTCGAACGGCGCGAACTCAAAACCGTCCCGGTAGAGTAGCCGCCGGCATACCCCAAAAAAGTGAAAGGAAACCGCGATGGACGCGGAACGGATTTCCATTGCCAACACCTGCCTGGATGCAGCCTATGACGGCAGCCTGACTTTCCCGGAGATCATTGGCAAACTTCTCGCTGCCGGCTATGAATCCTATATGGTCGACTACCGCCAGAACACGCAGACCTACTACCTCCCCGATGGCGAGACTGCGATGCTGGAGATGCCGCGCTCGGCGGGCACGGTCGCTGCCATTCTGGATGTCCCCGGCGTCGCGGCGCTGGTGCGGTGGGCGCAGACGAACGGTCCGGACTACAGCTACAAGGCGTTCTGCGAGAAGGTCAAAGCCGCAGGCTGCGCGGGCTACATCGTCTCGTTTCCCGGACGCCGCGTGGTGTATTTCGGCCGCACGGCCGAAACCCATGTGGAGCACTTCCCAAATTGACGGCCCGGCCGACCGGCGTGTAGGGCCTGATTTCACCAGTGGCCGTCTCCCGCGAGCCATCACCGGCAATCATTCACCGGCTCGCCTGTTCGTCAGGTAAACCCCCGCAACCGCTATCACCGTGCCGATGATCATCGGCAGCGTCAGGGGCTCATCGAACAACAGCCACGCCTGCACGGCCGCCAATGGCGGGACGAGATAGATCAGCGAAGCGGCCTTCGACACTTGTCCGCGCCGGATCAGATAGAGCAGCAAGGCAACGGCCCCCATCGAAAGGACGAGCACCGCCCACCCGAGAGCAGCAAACAGCTGAATGCTCCAGATCACGCGCATGTTCTCCAGCAACAAGACCGCCGGTATGGTGACGATCAGCGCACCGACATATTGAAGCGTTGCGATGGAGCGGATGTCCCCGTCCTGCAGATATTGCTTCTGGTAGATCGTACCATAGGCGGCGGCGGCCATGCCGAGAACATTGACGACAACAGGGAACATATGGATTGGCGTTGCGCCTGTGTCGATCGTCAAGACCTTCGGCACAACGGCGAGCGCTATGCCGAGGAAACCGAGCCCAAGCCCGATTTTCTGCTGGGTCGACAGATCTTCACCGATCAGCGCCGGCGCCACCACGGCTGTCATAAGCGGCTGCAAGCCGGCGATGATGCCGGAAATCGCCGCAGGGACGCCTTGCCCGATCGCCCACCATACGGCACCGAGATAAAGCCCATGCAGGAAAACGCCGGAAATCACCGCATGCCCGGCCATTGTCCAGTTTTTCGGCCACACGGCGCCGGTCAGGATACAAAAGCCGATGAACAGCACCGCCGCGAACAGATAGCGCAGAACCAGAAAGGTCAGCGGATCGGCATAGATGGCGGCATATTTCGCCATCACCCATCCCGTCGACCAGAGCAGGACGAAAATGGCCGGTGCCAAGCGGTCAAGGGTCATGGAGACTTCCTGATGCGATGTCGCGGTAGGTCCCTGCGATAGAGAGACGCAGGATGATGGTCAACGCAATATTCCTGATGTCTGGATCAACGATGCTTCGATTTTTCAGCGCACAAATAACAGGCAACCGCCGACGCTTTATCAAGGCTACACTGCCGGTTTGGAAGCACCTGCGGAACAGAGAGGAGCTGATTGCACAAACGGACATCACACTTAAGGGTAAAATCCAGATCTTCGGCTGAAACGCAGGCAGAAATGGGTGGTAATTTCTTTTGCCTTCTATCAAGCATGCTTCTTGCATTGCCTATCGCGTTGTACTCAAATGGCAAAAAAAGGGGACCACACCGTTGGCATTTGACGAAATGATGAATGCGGACAATAGCCCGCGCCAGCCTTACACGACCTACAATGATTGGTATGCAGCCCAGGACAAGGCCCGCCTGATCGCGAAATCGAGAGAAGCCGAAAACATTTTTCGAAAGACGGGCATCACCTTCGCGGTTTACGGCCATGCCGACAGTGCCGAAAAACTCATCCCCTTCGATCTGATCCCACGCATCATTTCGGGTCGTGAATGGCGCAAGCTGGCTCTGGGCATCGAGCAGCGTGTCATCGCGCTCAACGCCTTCCTCGACGACATCTACCACAAGCAGGAGATCATCAAGGCCGGCCGCGTCCCCCGCGAGTTGATCGAGCGCAATGTCGCTTTCCTGCCGCAGATGATCGGCTTCCGGCCGCCCGGCGGCGTCTACACGCACATCGTTGGCACCGATATCGTGCGCACCGGCGAAGACCAGTTCTATGTTCTGGAGGACAATGCCCGCACGCCGTCCGGTGTCAGCTACATGCTGGAAAACCGCGAAACGATGATGCAGATGTTTCCCGAACTTTTCCATCAGAACCGGGTCCGCCCGGTGGAGAATTATCCCTATCTCCTGCGGCACAGCCTTGCATCGCTGGCACCGCAGGGCTGCGAGGGCAAGCCGCGGGTCGCGGTTCTCACGCCCGGTATCTATAACTCAGCCTATTACGAACACGCCTTCCTTGCCGACATGATGGGCGTCGAGCTGGTCGAAGGCTCCGACCTGCGCGTCATCGATGGCAAGGTGAAGATGCGCACAACGCGCGGCTACGAGGCGATCGACGTGCTCTACCGCCGGGTAGACGACGATTACCTTGATCCACTGACCTTCAGACCGGAATCGGCGCTCGGCATTCCCGGCATCATGGACGTCTATCGCGCCGGCAACATTACCATCGCCAACGCCCCCGGCACAGGGATCTGCGACGACAAGGCAATCTATTCCTACATGCCGGAGATCGTCGAATTCTACACCGGCCGCAAGGCGCTGCTTGAAAACGTGCCGACCTGGCGCTGTTCGGAAGCCGACAGCTTGAAATACGTGCTTGAGAACCTTGCCGACCTCGTCGTGAAGGAGGTTCATGGCTCTGGCGGTTATGGCATGCTTGTGGGGCCGACGGCCTCGAAGAAGGAAAGGACGCTTTTTGCCGAAAAGCTCAAGGCCCGTCCCAGCAACTATATCGCACAGCCGACGCTTTCTCTGTCTACGGTGCCGATCCTCGTCAACAAGGGCATAGCGCCACGCCATGTGGACCTTCGTCCCTATGTCCTCGTATCCGATAAGGTGCAGATCATTCCAGGCGGGCTAACCCGCGTGGCTTTGAAGGCCGGCTCACTGGTGGTGAATTCCAGTCAGGGCGGTGGCACCAAGGATACCTGGGTTCTGGAGGACTGATACGAAATGCTTGGAAGAACCGCAAACGGTCTGAACTGGATGTTCCGCTATATCGAGCGCGCCGAAAACTCGGCCCGGCTGATTGATGCCGGCATGCGCATGTCGCTGACGCGCAGCCAGGCCACCGAGGACGATTGGGACGGGGTGCTGCAAAGCTCCGGCGTTCGCGACATCTATGACGATCAATACGAAAGCCTGACCAGCGCCGATGCAATAGACTTTCTGCTGCGCGACCAATCGAACCCGTCGAGCGTCATGTCCTGCATCGATTCGAGCAGAAACAATGCCCGCATGGTGCGCACGGCGCTCACGCGCGAAACCTGGGAAGCGACCAATGAATGCTGGCTCGACCTGAAGACCATGCTGTCGCGCCGTGTAAAGCCGGCCGATCTTCCCGAGGTGATCGATGCCATCAAGCGCAGGACAGGTCTGATCCGGGGGGCCTTCCACGGGACGATGCTGCGCAACGAGATCTTCAATTTCTCCCGCATCGGCACATTCATCGAGCGCGCCGACAACACCGCTCGCATCCTGGACGTGAAATATTACGTTCTTCTCCCTGCTGTCTCCCAGGTCGGCTCGTCGATCGACAATGTGCAGTGGGAATCGATCCTGCGTTCGGTATCTGCGCATCGATCCTATGGCTGGGTCTATGAGGCCGAATATAAACCGTCGAACATCGCCGACTTCCTTATTCTCAACGGCCGGATGCCACGCTCGCTGGCTTATTGTTACGAGAAGATCGTCAGCAACCTCGGATATCTCGCCCGTGAATACGGGGAAACCCATGCTGCCCACGCAACTGCTTCAGAGACGCTTTCGTCCCTGCGCAGTCATTCTATTAAGGACGTGATGGACCAGGGGCTGCACGAATATATCGAGAACTTCATCGGCTACAACAACCGTCTGGGACAGGAAATCTCCGACGGCTACCGGTTCAACTGAGATCCGGTCAAGGGAAACACAATGCGCTTGAAGATCAGCCACACGACGGAATATACCTATGACGGCCCAGTGCAGTATTCGCTGCAGCGGCTGCGGCTGACGCCCCTGACACAGCCAGGCCAGACCATCATCAGTTGGGAGACGTCCGTCGAGGGCGCCAGGATGGAATTGGGCTATGACGATCATTTCGGCAATCGGGTCAATCTCGTCAGCGTCAATGGCGATCAGCTATCGATCCGTATAACGGCATCGGGCGAAGTTGAAACCGAGGACAAGGCCGGCGTTTATGGGTTGCATCAGGCCTATGCACCACTCTGGCTTTATCTGCGGGAAACGCCGCTGACGAAAACCGCAAAACCGATCCGCAATCTGGCGAAGGCGATGACAGGCGATACGGATCTGGCCAAGATGCACGCCCTGATGGGCACCATCAATGAAACCGTCGACTACAGGCAAGGCGAAACAGGCACCGAGACCACGGCCGAGGAGGCTTTGCTGCAACGAAGTGGCGTGTGTCAGGATCACGCGCATATCATGATCGCCGCTGCCCGCACGCTCGCGCTGCCGGCTCGTTATGTCTCCGGATATCTTATGATCGAGGATCAAACGGAGCAGACGGCAAGCCATGCCTGGGCCGAGATTTACCTGGAAGGGCTTGGCTGGGTCGGCTTCGACGCTGCCAACAATGTTTGCCCGGACGATCGCTATGTGCGCATTGCCTGCGGCCTGGACTATCGCGACGCCGCACCGATTTCGGGACTGGTCCATGGATCCGCCAAGGAGACCCTGAAGGTGGGCCTGACTGTCGAGCAGCAGGAACAGAGTCAGACGCAGAGTCAGTAAGCTAGTCCTCAGTCACGACGAGGCGGCAAGGGTGGCTACATGACCTTTTGCGCCATAATCAAGAATGGCCTGGTCTGCTGTCATCAACGGCACCTGATGAAACCGCGCCGTAGCGACGATGATTCGATCGGCTGGATCGGCGTGAAAACTACCTGGGAGCCGAACGCTGCCAACAGCGATCGAGGCCTCTAGAGGGGCGAGTTGTACATTCGGCAAGGCAAGTGTGCGGTCGAGCCAGCGACCGACATCATCGCCGAGTGCAATTCGGCCTTTTTCTGCAAGCAGTGCTATTTCCCAGGGTGTGATCGCCGAAACCAGGATGAGGCTTTGTCGCGTCGTCTGATCAATGATCGCTCGTGCTTGGGAGCCAAGTCTTGGATCATCGTGCACGGCCCAGATCAGCACATGGGTGTCGATGAGAATCAACGGTTCACGTCCCATTCGTCAGCATAGGCGGCCGGAGAAAACGGGTCGTCGAACATTAAGACACTGCCCTTCATCGCACCGATGATGCTGGTATGACGGTGCTCAGCGGGTACAGGCGACAACACGGCCACAGGTTTCCCACGCTTGGTGATGGTAATCGGTTCGCCATCCGCACGCATTTGATCGATGAGATTAAGGCATTTCGCCTTGAATTCGGCGGCTGCGATTGCCTTTACAGACATGACCATATCTCCTGTACATGTGTATAGGAGATATAAACATTTTTGATGAATCGGCAAGGTGGTCTGGAATAAGAAAAAGGCAGAGCTCTTGCCCTGCCTTTTCTGTATAAAGCCCCTGAAGATCAGTGACTGTCCTTGCCAACGGCACTTCCGCGACATCCCTTGAGGAAGTCGAGATCGGCGCCGGTATCGGCCCCTTGAACATGCTGTTGGTGAAGCCACGCATATCCGGATGTCGGCAGATCATGCTGCGGCTGCCAGGCGACGAGGCGCTGCGACAGTTCCTCTTCGGAAATGTCCAGATGCAGGCGACGGTTCGGCACGTCGATCTCGATCATGTCGCCGTTCTTCACCACGGCCAGCGGTCCGCCAACAGCCGCTTCCGGCGAAGTGTGCAGCACGACGGTGCCATAGGCTGTTCCGGACATCCGGGCGTCGGAAATGCGCACCATGTCGGTAATGCCCTTCTTCAGCACTTTTGGGGGAAGCCCCATATTGCCGACCTCGGCCATGCCGGGATAGCCCTTTGGTCCACAGTTCTTCATCACCATGATGCAGGTCTCGTCGATGTCGAGATTGTCGTCGTTGATCTTCGCCTTGTAGTCGTCGATGTCCTCGAACACCACCGCCCTGCCCCGGTGCGTCAAGAGATGCGGCGAGGCGGCAGAGGGCTTGAGCACCGCGCCCTTCGGTGCGAGATTGCCGCGCAGCACCACGATGCCGCCGGATTGCGTCAATGCCTTTTCAGCTGGCAGAATCACGTCCTCGTTCCAGTTGACGACATCCTTCACCTCATCCCACATGGTTTCGCCGGAAACCGTCAGGGCGTCCCGGTGCAGAAGACCAGCCTCGCCGAGGCGCTTCAACACGACCGGCAGGCCGCCGGCATAGAAAAACTCTTCCATGAGGTACTTGCCCGACGGCATCAGGTTGACGATCGTGGGAACATCGCGGCCGCAACGGTCCCAGTCGTCCAGCGTCAGGTCGATGCCGACGCGGCCGGCCATGGCGAGCAGGTGGATAACGGCGTTGGTCGAACCACCGATCGCAGCATTGGTGCGGATGGCATTTTCAAAGGCCTGCTTCGTCATGATATCGGATGGCTTCAGGTCGTCCTTGACCATCTGGACGATGCGCCGGCCGGTGAGCTGCGCCATGACCTTGCGGCGGCTGTCGACGCCCGGGATCGCCGCATTGCCCGACAAAGCCATGCCGAGCGCTTCGGCCATCGAGGCCATGGTGGAAGCGGTGCCCATCGTGTTGCAGGTGCCCGAGGAACGGCTCATCGAGGCCTCTGCTTCGAGGAACTCCTCCTGCGTCATCTCGCCGGCCTTCACCATCTCGGAGAACTTCCAGAGATGTGTCCCGGAACCAACGCGTTCGCCACGGAAATAACCGTTGAGCATCGGTCCGCCGGTGACGACGATCGACGGCAGATCGACGGAGGCGGCGCCCATGATCAGCGACGGCGTGGTCTTGTCGCAACCGACCAGAAGCACGCAGCCATCCATCGGTTGGCCGCGAATGGCTTCCTCGACGGCAAGAGCTGCAAGGTTGCGGTACATCATCGCGGTCGGACGGAAGGTATTTTCGGACGCGGAAAATACCGGAACTTCCATCGGGAAGCCGCCGGCTTCCCATATGCCGGCCTTCACCTTCTCGGCAAGCTCGCGCAAATGTCCATTGCACGGCGTCATGTCCGACCAGGTGTTGAGGATGCCGATCACAGGACGGCCGTCGAACAGGTCGTGCGGATATCCCTGGTTCTTCATCCAGCCGCGGTGGTAGATCACGTCCCGGCTCGTGCCGCCGTACCATTCCTGCGAGCGCAGCTTGCGCGGCCATTCCGCTTTCTTAAACATCATTCTCGTCCTTTGAAGCCGGAGACCGGATCGGCCTTTTTGGCCGATCCGCCGGAACGTCCTTACGCCAGTGTGTAAGCCGTCTTCACCACGGTGAAGAATTCGGCTGCATATTTGCCCTGCTCTCGCGAGCCGAAGGAGGAGGCCTTGCGGCCGCCGAAGGGCACGTGGAAATCGACACCGGCCGTCGGCAGGTTGACCATCACCATGCCGGCTTCCGAATTGCGCTTGAAATGCGTCGCATGCTTCAGGCTGGTCGTGGCGATGCCGGCCGACAGGCCGAATGGCGTGTCGTTGGCGACGCTGAGCGCCTCGTCGTAGTCCTTGACGCGGATGACGCTGGCGACCGGGCCGAAGATTTCCTCACGGGAAATCCGCATCTGGTTGGTGGCCTCCGTGAACAGGGTCGGCTGGAGGAAGAAGCCCGGATTGTCACGGGTGATCGTTTCGCCGCCGAAGGCAAGCTTGGCGCCCTCCTGCTTGCCGATCGCGATATAGTCCGTATCGGTTGCCAGCTGGCGCTCATCAACGACGGGACCGATATGGGTGCCGGCCTTCAGCGCGTCATCGACGACAAGGGTCTTCAGCTTTTCGGTCAAGGCCGCAACGAACTTGTCGTGGATGCCTTCGGTGACGATCAGGCGCGAGGACGCCGTGCAGCGCTGGCCGGTCGAGAAGAAGCCCGAATTTGCAGCGGCTTCAACGGCGACGGTGAGATCGGCATCGTCAAGCACGACCATCGGGTTCTTGCCGCCCATTTCCAGCTGGAACTTGCGGTTATGCTCGATGGAGGCCGCAGCGACCCGCTTGCCCGTACCGGTCGAGCCGGTGAAGGTGATACCGGCGAGATCGGCGCTGTCGAGCATGGCCTGGCCGACGACCGATCCCTTGCCCATGACGAGGTTCAGCACGCCCTTCGGCAGGCCGGCGCGGTGGAGGATATCGACGATGGCCCAGGAGCAGCCGGGTACCAGTTCGGCCGGCTTGAAGACGACGGTGTTGCCGTAGCAGAGCGCCGGGGCGATCTTCCAGGCCGGGATGGCGATCGGGAAGTTCCATGGGGTGATGATGCCGATAACGCCGATCGGCTCGCGGGTGATCTCGACGCCGATGTTCGGACGAACGGACGGCAGGACTTCACCGGCCAGACGCAAGGCTTCCCCTGCGAAGAAATCGAAGATCTGGGCGGCACGGATCGTCTCGCCAATCGCCTCGGGAAGCGTCTTGCCTTCCTCGCGGGCGAGCAGCTTGCCGAGTTCGTCCTTGCGCGCCAGGATTTCGTCGGAGGTCTTTTTCAGGATCGCATGGCGTTCGAGAATGCCCGAACGCGACCAGGCGGGAAATGCGGCCTTGGCGGCGGCGATTGCCGTCTTGGTGTCATCCGCATTTGCGGAGGCATACAGGCCGACGACTTCCTTTGTGTTCGATGGGTTGATGTTTTCGACGCCGTTGGTGCCGACCCATTCGCCGGCAATCAGGTTCTGGTGGAGTGTCATGGGCTAAAAGCCTCCTTGGTTTGCGCAAGCGCCGTGGGATCGGCACTCGCAGTCAAATGTTTCGAACGGATCAGAGCTGGCCGATCACGATCTCGTCTTCGCCGGCGACCGCCAGCGTGTTGCGCAGCGGCAGGCCGAATTCGGCTGCCTCAATCTCGAAGATGTCGCCAGCCTCGGTCTTGATGCCATCGCCGAAAGACAGCGTCGCCGTTCCGAACATATGGACATGCACGTCGCCCGGTGCACGGAATATCCCGTATTTAAAGTGATGATATTCGAGATTGGCGAAGGTGTGGGACATATTGGCTTCCCCGGACAGGAACGGCTTTTCCCACAGGACAGCGCCATTGCGGATAATGCGCGACGTCCCGCGAATGTCAGCGGGTGCCTCGCCAACGCGGATTTCCGGGCCGAAGCTTGCCGGCCGCAGCTTCGAATGGGCGAGGTAGAGATAATTGACGCGTTCCGTCACGTGATCGGAAAATTCGTTGGCGACGGCAAAACCGATGCGGAACGGCGCGCCTGCGTCGGATATAACGTAAATGCCGGCCATTTCCGGCTCTTCGCCGCCGTCTTCTGCGAAAGATGGAGACACGAGTTCAGCGCCTGGCGCAACCGATTGCGAACCATTGCCCTTGTAGAACCATTCGGGCTGGACGCCCTTTTCGCCAGGCTTCGGCTTGCCGCCTTCCAGGCCCATCTTGAACATTTTCATCGTGTCGGTGGCGCCCTCCTCCACCTTAGAGACGGCTGCGTGCATTGCATCGCGCGTTGAAGCAGAACCGAGATGGGTCAGTCCCGTTCCCGTCAGATGCAGGTGTGCGTCGTCGGGATGGGTGATCGGCGGCAGGAAGTTGCCCTTGGCGTAGACATCCTGAAGATCGAGCTGCGCACCAAGGCCGTGCGCCTCGACGACGGCCTTCAGGCTCTGGCCGGAATTGGCGGCTTCCATCGCCAGCGCATAAACGCTCGCCGCATCGTTCACCACCCTGGCGGTCTCGCCCGATTGGCGAACGGCGACAGAAATGGAGCCATCATTGTTTTTCACTTGGGAAATCAGCACAGCTTCGTCCTTTTAAATCCGGGGCCGGTTGCCGGGTATCAAGTGTCCGGCCAAGGCAACCCTTGGGAGACGTGATCCGGCTCCCGTTCACGAATGGCGCAGCCACCCGTCTCGTCACGATGGTTGGGCCGGAGCATTGGTGCTTCCATGAAGCACGAGTACTGCTCCGGCCCGATTTGTACAGACCGTACATTCCGGCCCGGATTGACGGATCGAAAGCCGATCAGCCCTTGTTCTTGTTGTAGACGTCGAAGAACACGGCAGCGAGGAGGACAAGGCCCTTGACGAGTTGCTGATAGTCGATGCCGAGACCCATGATGGACATGCCGTTGTTCATGACGCCCATGATCAGCGCGCCGATGACGGCACCCGTAATCTTGCCAACGCCGCCGGATGCCGATGCGCCACCGATGAAGCAGGCCGCGATAACGTCAAGCTCGAAACCGACGCCGGCTTTCGGCGTTGCCGAGTTGAGGCGGGCAGCAATTATCATGCCGGCGAGTGCCGCCAGGACGCCCATGTTGATGAAGGTATAAAAGGTCAGCCGTTCGGTGTTGATGCCGGAGAGCTTTGCCGCCTTCTCGTTGCCGCCCATGGCATAGATGCGGCGGCCGACAGTGGAGCGCGTGGTGATGAAGGTATAGAGCGCAATCAGCGCAGCCATCACAATCAGGACGTTCGGGAAGCCCTTGTAGGTCGACAGCTGGAAACCGAGGAAGATCGAGACGGCGCCGATGATGCCCATCTGCATGACGAAGAAGGCGAAGGGTTCGTTCTCGGTGCCGTGGCGATCGTTGGTCCGGCGGTTCTTGAGGCCGGAATAGATCGCCAGCGCCACCAGCACGAGGACGGCCACCAGCGCGAAGAGATTGGTAATGACCCCGGGAGCCGGATTGAGGAAGGACAGGAAGTCCGGAATGAAACCGGTGGACAGCACTTGGAAGTCCTTCGGGAAAGGACCGATCGGCCGGTTCTGGAGCACGACGTAGGTCAGGCCCCGGAACACCAGCATGCCGGCAAGCGTCACGATGAAGGACGGTATCTTCTGGTAAGCGACCCAGTAGCCCTGAGCGGCGCCCGCAAGCCCGCCAAGCACAAGACACACAGGTACGACGATCGAATAATGGATGCCCCATTTCACCAGCATGATCGCGGACAGTCCGCCGGTAAAGGCGACGATCGATCCGACCGACAGGTCGATATGACCCGCGACGATGATCAGGAGCATGCCAAGCGCCATGATGACGATGAACGAGTTCTGCAGCACGAGGTTGGTCAGGTTGACCGGACGGAACAGGACGCCGTCGGTCAGGAACTGGAAGAACAGCATGATGACGACGAGTGCGACGAGAAGGCCGTATTCGCGGATATTGTTCCTGAGGTATTCCCCGATGGAGGGCGTGGTTTTTGGAGCGCTGTTTTCGGCGACCATTAGTGTTTCTCCCCGGAGCGCATGATGGCGCGCATGATGGATTCCTGGCTTGCTTCTGCTTTGGAAAGCTCGGCGACGATGCGACCTTCGTTCATGACGTAGATGCGGTCGCAGGTTCCCAGAAGTTCGGGCATTTCCGATGAGATCATCAGGATGCCTTTGCCTTCTGCGGCAAGCTGGTTGATGATGGTGTAGATTTCATATTTCGCCCCGACATCGATGCCGCGTGTCGGCTCGTCGAGGATCAGGACCTCAGGCCTGGTGAACAGCCATTTCGACAGGACGACCTTCTGCTGGTTGCCCCCCGACAGGTTGACGGTTTCCTGATAGATCGAATGGGACCGGATGCGCAGCTTCGACCGGTAGTCTGTCGCAACCTGGCGCTCCTTGTGATTGTCTATGACCCCGCCACTGGACACCGCCGGCAGGTTGGACAGCGTGGTGTTGTGCATGATGTTGTTGTTCAGCACCAGCCCAAGATGCTTGCGGTCTTCGGTGACATAGGCAAGACCGGCCTCGATGGCCTTCGGGATGGTGCTGACATCCACGGGCTTGCCGTGCATGCTGACCTCTCCGGTGATCTTGTGCCCCCAGGATCTGCCGAAGACGCTCATCGCGGTTTCGGTACGCCCGGCGCCCATGAGACCGGCGATGCCGACAACTTCGCCGGCGCGGACGTTGAAATTGATATCGTGCAGGAACTGCCGGTCACGGTGCTGCTGGTGGAAAACGTTCCAGTTCTTCACCTCGAGCAGCATCTCGCCGATCTTCGGTTCGCGCGGCGGGTAGCGGTCTTCCATGTCGCGGCCGACCATGCCCTTGATGATCCGGTCTTCGCTGATGTCTTGCGTGTGACAGTCGAGCGTCTCCACCGTGCCACCGTCG